>CAYTWH010000017.1:0-71688 GCA_964442075.1 uncultured Bacteroidales bacterium | reverse complement strand
TGAAAACCGTTGTGCGGCAACGTACCGGGGGTTCGAATCCCTCTTTCTCCGCCAAGTGAAAATGCAAAGTAGCGCAAATGCCTGATAACGAAAGTAATCAGGCATTTTTGTTTCCATCAACTTCTGCAAAAAAGGGCGTTTTTCGACATATTAATATGTCCAAATCGTGTCCACAAAAAAAATAAAATCGTGGACACGATTTAGATGCGTTTGCACTCTTATACAGTCCTTTGCATTTTTAAAAGTATTCCATAATAACTAATTTTGTATTAATTAAATGAGTGAAAATTATGGAAAACAGGAACACTTTTACACAACTCTTCTTTTTGAAGAAACACAGAACTAATCAAGACGGAGAAGCACCTATCTATCTGCGTGTTACGATTAATGGGAAAGCCACAGAAATGTCATTGAATAGAAATATAAATGTCGGGGATTGGAACCCTAATGCTGGAATAGTCCTAGGTAACAACAAAATAGCTAAAGAGATAAATGCCTATTTATTCTCTACTAAATCAATAATATACGAACACTATAAATACTTAAGAGAAAGTGAAAATCCAGTAACTCCACAAACTGTAAAAAATATGTATTTAGGTATTGAAGAGAATAAAGGGAAGAAAACTCTTGAATTGTACAGAGAACATAATGAAAAAATAAAAACACTAGTTAATATTGATTTTTCTCCATCAACAATTCAACGATATGAAACTTCTTTACGCTTCACCGAGAACTTTATTAAATCAAAATACAAACGTAATGATCTCTATCTTACAGAACTAAATCATGAGTTTATGGTAGATTATGAAATATATTTTAAAACTGTTCGTAAATGTTCTCATAATACTACTATGAAATATTTAAAAAACTTCAAAAAAATAGTTCGTATTGCAATTGCAAATGGATATTTAAGTAGAGACCCTTTCTTTAATTTCAAAATGAGATTAAAAAAAGTTGATCGTGGTTTTCTTTCAGAAGAAGAATTAAGTTCTATTATTAATAAAAAGTTTAATACAACTCGATTAGAACAAATTCGTGATTGTTTTGTGTTTTCTTGTTTTACTGGTTTAGCACACTCCGATTTGAAAAGACTTTCTAAAGAAAATATTGTTACAGGTACTGATGGTGGTCAGTGGATTAAAATTAAAAGAAAAAAAACTGATAATTTAAGTACTATCCCAATACTTTCTGTTACTCAGCAAATACTTGATAAATATAAAAATCATGATGATTGTGTATTAAATAATGTATTACTTCCTGTAAAATCAAATCAAAAGATGAATGCTTATTTAAAAGAGATTGCCGATTTATGTGGAATAGATAAGCACTTTTCAAGCCATCTTGCTAGACACACCTTTGCAACTACTGTTACACTAAATAATAATGTCCCTATTGAAACTGTTTCTAAGATGCTTGGACATTCATCAATAGAAATGACAAAAATTTATGCAAGACTATTAGATAAAAAAGTAGGTAAGGATATGCAACATCTAAATGATAAATACAATATCGCTATTTAATATATAAGGGGGCAATTAAGCTCCCTTTTTCGAGCGACTTGGCAATGTGTATGGCTTTTGGGGTTGGCAATTATTATTCATTATAAAATCCATATTTATTGTCTATTAATAATGCTCTGTCCAAATAACTATTGAATTCTTCACAAGATGTTTCGGGCAATAAAGTACAAGAATAACAAGCAGCAAGATTTAGTCCACCAACCCCCTGTCCTTCTGAATTATAGCAAATAGGGTCAGAAGCACAATCTTTAGCTCTTGCCAATGCAGATTCTACAATTTTAATAAATCTATCTGAATTTGCTTGTGAAATTAAGCCCCCAAAACTTCCTTCTGCCCCCGCCATTGTATAAATCAAAACACCTTGCATATCATCTTCATTTATGTAAAGTCTTTCTGAAATTGATGAAGCAGAATAACCAGTTAGAAACTCCAATTCTTTTATTAAAATGTGTGAGAATGTATGAATAAAAATGAATTTGGCTAAATAACTTAAATCAGAAAACATTTTTGTCTTTTCTTCCGAAGACCTATATTCAGAATTCTCTGCATTGTTTCGTAATGTTTCTATTCTATGCTTAAAATCCTTATTCTTTGATTGTTCATTATACCACGAAGTAATTTTGTCTAAATCAAAATCAATAAATATTCCTTCACCAAAACTTTCAATACCTGGTAATAGTTTTGTTGCTTTCCCCTTTGAAGATGTATATTTTGCTTTTACAGCTTCTTTACTTACTCTAATAAAATCGCCCATAGTATTGTCTGCAAATAAGTCTTTGTCAACAGGTTCCTGACGGCTGAAACCTGTTTGAACAGATGTCAATTTTAAACGATTGATTTTTAAGAGTTTCTTAATTCCAAAATCATTAAGTAATTCTGATGTTTTTTGTTCAAATACAAGGTCATTATCATCGGGACTATCATTAGTTGTTAGATAATTGTATTCTTTTAGACGATAATCAACTTCCTTGATAAAATCTTGTTCTTGTGGATTAACAATTTCTTTAATCTCGCTTATCGTAAGTTTAATCTCATCATTATTAATCTTCCCTTGTATTTTTTCAACAGAAAATTCAGCATCTTTATAAAGTGTTTTTATCTTATCTTTAATTTCCTTTTTTATTTCTGCTGTTGGCAGATATAAACTATTCGTTATTAATGGATAATAAACACTATTACTGGTTCGGATGACTGGTTTATAAAAAATTTTCTGTTCGTTCCCTTTGTTATCTAAAACTGGATTACCTTCGTTATCAGCAACAATTTTTATTTCACCATTTCTATCAAAATCAGGAACTCTTAAACCAAAAAGACCTGCAAGTGAAACCTGCTTACCTTTTGTTTTACAATCTGGATTTTTACATTGTATTCTAACTCCCGAAAAATCCGAAAAAGTATCTGAGCGTAAATATTTTAAATCTTGTTTGGTACAACATTTACCATTAAATACTATTTTTTGTTGACCATTTTCATCTTTTTCGTGAGATAAATTTGTCCATTTATCCCAAGGTAAATCTTTGATATTCCCATTTGGTGCTGTTAGTATAAATCGCACTTGTTCTAATGGATAATATCTTCTCTTTTCCTTGTTCTTCTTTGCTTTTTGATAACATTTATAGCATTTAGGCGGTGTAAATGAATCATTTATTTTGTTGATTTCCTTACTATGAAAAACATTTTTCCAGCCTTTATACCAATCATCAATATGTTTAAAACTATTGCACTTTGAACAATACATCCATTTCGGGAAGTATTCAGCATCAATGATGTGGTCTTTTAGTTTTGGTAAGGAAGCATTATAAAATACAGAATAGTTAGCAGGAACTTTTACAATTTGTGCTAAATCAGGAAAGTAAAATTTCAATCTTCTCAATAGACGGTCATCATTAATATTCTCATTTTCTTGAACTTCTATTTTCCCTTTCTCAATTAAATAAAAAAATTTCCATTTATCAAAATCTTTAATCAATAAAGCACCTTCAATAGTTTCAATGATAGACCCAACGCCACCATATGAACTTATTAATTTTCGTGTTTGTAATTCTGTATATTTAGCCATTTCTTCTAATTTTTGGTAATCTAACTTTGATAAATGAGTTTGTATCAATCTCTCTCATTGATTGCATAACAGACCATAAATCATCTTTATCAAAATTCTTTTCAGCAGGTTTTACAAGTAATCCAATCTCTGTTTTAGTAGCTTCATAATTTTTTAATTCGTGATTTTCAATTTGGTCTAACCAATCATCAGACAAATTTTCCAATTTACGCTCAAATAATTGATAGATTTTGGAATTATTTGAAAAACGCCTTTTTATTTCAGACTTAAAACCATCTAACATTTCAGGTTGGAAATATTGAGCAGAATCATTTGAAGCCATTGGTACATCAGTTGTTTTATGTCTAACATAAGTTATCATAATACTTGCAAGCATCTTTTCAAGGGTATTCTCGGTAAACGGTGTTAAACTTACAGGCTCTACACTTTTATAAAATGCTTGATGGAATGGAACAAAATGCTCAAAATGAGATTTGTCTCTTGCTCTATTTGCATCTAATAAATCAATAACCAAACCTTTATACTTTCGTCCAACTCTACTGGAAACCTGAATATATTCAGCAATATTCCTTGGCTGTCCATTTATAAGCATAATGTTAAACCTATCAATGTCAATACCTACCGAAATCATATTTGTTGCCAATACTAAATCAATGATGTCAGTTACATAAGTGTTTCCGTTTTTATCTTTTTTAATCGTATTTTCGTTAAATGTATTTTCTTCAAGCCGTTTTAATGTCTGTTTAATTTTTGAACTGTCAATTCGACTTGTAAGTTCTTCATCTCTGTTATATAAATAGGCGTGATTAAATTTATAATTAGGATTATCACCGAATAACTTATTTTGTAATGTTGATGTAAAAGTTGAAATTTCATCACCAACCTTATTGTGAATTTTCCCAACATCCTTTAAACTATTATAGTATGAAACAATTGTCCAATATTTATCAAATATTTCATAATCATTGACACCTTTTTGAATGAGTTTTTTATATGCTTCTAATCGAGCAACAAACAAATTGGCAATCATTTGTAATTGCGTATCAATTGTTGATTTGCCTGTTGGGATAAATCCTAAGTATCTTCTTTTACTGTCAGTATCTGAGACCTTTGCAAAAAAACTATCGCTGTAACTTAAACCAGATGGTGGAAAAATATTTACTTTCCTTTCATTACCGTACAATGCTTTTATTTGCTCATTTGTATTTCGTGTTGTTGCAGTAGATGAAATTATTTTGGGTTTTCTTCCATCTTTTGTACATAGCATTTCAATTACACTCTCGAAAATACCAGTTATTGAACCCAACGGACCAGTTAATAAGTGTAATTCATCTTGAATAATTAAGTCAGGTGGTAATTTATCATCATCAAGTGAATTGAAAAACCTGTGTCCGTTAGCTTTCCAAGCTAACATTGCAAATTTGTCAACTGTTCCAAAAAGCAATGTTGGTGGATTTTCGTAAAGCATTTCATCAACTACCTGAATAGGCAGTTGATCGTGAAAATGACAACTTTTATTTAAACATTTAATTTTAAACTCAGCATTTTTCTTTTTACCAATAATTTCAAATCCGTAATCCCATTTCCCGTAATCATTCTTAGTCATTAATTTTGTTCCACACCAAGGACAAGAACTTATTTGGAAAACATTTTTGCTTTCAGGATTACCATTCTTCTTATTGCATTCTTCATTTATTTCTTCTACATTTTCTTCTGCTTCTTTAAAAGTATTTGGTGTGGAAGACATTCCAACCCACATTCCAATATCAATTGGTTCTTCTCGTAACTCATTTGTGAAATGATTTCGTAAGAACTCTAACGAAACTATTAATCTTGATGCTCTTTCAAACTGCTGTGCTGTGAGAAGTCGCAATGTGTAACGCATTATTACCGATGTTCCTTCAAATCCTGTTTCATTCATCAACCTACGATAAATAATTGTAAAGGCTGCAACAGCAAGATATGCTTCTGTTTTTCCACCACCAGTAGGAAACCAAATTAAATCAACAATTTTATTTCTTGAATCAGAATTTAAATCCGTTATACTATCAATGTTTAATAATAAGAATGCTAATTGAAAGGGGCGATACTTTGGTCTATTAAAAGGTAGTTTAGCAAAATTATAATCTTTAAAAAAATCTATATCTTGATAATTTATTTCAGAATTTAACTCATTTAAATCCTTCTCTTTGCCTGAAAAATCACTATCATTTGAGATGATTATTTGAATAAGCATAGCAGAATTTGCTAATTGAAATGCCCTAAAAATATCGTCTTCTTTTAGTAGTTCTATATTTGTTTTTAACCTTTTGAGATTATAATCCAAATCCTTAAAAATAGTTTCTTCAATTTCCGGATTTACCGATGGCTTTTGTTTTTGTGAATCTATCCATTGTCCATATAAATCAACAAAAGACGTTAATCGCTCAATTATTTCAGTTTGGTTTTTACCTGAAAAATGTGACAAATTGTAAATATCTAAACTTTCATTTAATGAAAGAAAGTCATCTAAATTATCTTTAAAATCTTCTTTTGAAAAACTGTTTTTTGTGTCTTTTACATCATATTCAGGCAAAAAGGTTGTTTGGATTGTGTCTTTTGATTTATCCCAAACAACAGAGCAGTTATGCCCAATACCATAACTGAATTTATCTTTGTACAGGAAATTTAGTACTTCGGCTTCTTGGTCTAATGGATTTAGCTCAACATATGACTTATAAGGTTTTAGTTCCTTTGTGTTTACCTTTATTTCTGCCTGAAAAATAGCTTTAGCATTCAAACGCTCATTAGCATTAGAAAACTTGTTTGCAGGGTGTTTATCAGAAGTATTTGCTAATTGAATTTTTACATAAGTATTATTTGGGTTTTTTGGAAAGTTGTAAGTTCTGACAGTATAAGATGCTCGAAAAAATGTATCGCTTTTTTTTGCAAGATTTATTTCAATTATTGTTTCAGGTTTTGTTATTTCTGTTACAGGAATAGTTCTTTTAATAACAATATTCTCTCTTTTCCACGTTCTTCCTAAAAGCTTCTCAAAATAATGAAACCTATACTTTAAAGAGCTATCCTTAAATTCATCAGATTTCTTAAATTCATCAGATCTTGCAAATTCTTCTGTTCTTGGTTGCCTACTTTTACCCTTTAATTTCCTTTCTAAAACCATATATCCTTCATCATAGGTTAAAATACTTTTAAAAGGGAAAGTAGGATGGTTTATAAATTCATCAAAATCTTCTTTTGATATTTTAATTTTAATATCTGTCTTTATTTGAGAATACAAACCAAAACAAAATTCAACATTAAATTCCTTTATATTATTAGCAATGCAAAAAGTTAAGCCGATGTTAGACGGAAAAAATGTGTTTTGCGATATTTTTAATTCATCATCTTCATTAGTCTCCTTATTTTTGTTGGCATTGCTATTATCAATTGGATTATTTTCAGAATTTTCATTTTCTGTTTCAAACACTGCGTTTTCGTCACTTTCAGTTTCATTATTAAGTTCTGAATCAGCTTTTTCGTCAAGTGTTTTAACTCTTTCTCTTTCAGGAAAAAGAACACCTGTGTAATATCTTTGCAACGGATAATCTGCAATTATTTCATCACTTATATCTTTTTCGGAAGCAAAAATATCAGAGCCAGGGCCCAAAAGACCTTTTTTTATTCTTGCCTGAAAAACATCTCTCGCTATACTATCGTGATTATTGCTCATTATTAATTACTTTTATTGTTTTAATAATTCTTTCTTTAAGATTTTGGTCAACAAATTGTTGTATTTGTTTTTCTGAGAATTGTTTTAGTAATTTTCCTTTAATCTTGTTTTGAAAATAATCGGTAATCTCATCACTAAAATCTCTGCCTAAGGCTATCATAATTCCATTGAATAATCGCCTGCTTTTCAGTATATCACTAAAACTTTCATTTATCAAATTAGAATTAATTGACTTTTTTAAAACAAATAAATCCTTATTGCTTTGCGGGAACTTAACATCACTGTCAGGGTTTAGCCAATTTTTTAATGTGAGTTCATTTTTAATAGATAGTCCATTATTTACCAGATGTTGGTGTAACTCATTCAATAAATTAAATTTTGCATAAAAATTTTGAAACTCATTTTTCCATAGTTTTGAAAATTTTTCAATCTTTGTAAACATTCCATCAGTATCAAATTCTAATGCAACTTGATAAAGTTCTTCTTTTGATGAATTGTCATAAACTCGGATTTTGTCGCCAATGGTTAGGTTTTTAACTTTCTCAAAGCGTTCCTTTTGGTTGATTTTTAATAAGACTGTTTTATTTTCATCCAGCTCCAAAATATCTGTGTCATTTTCAAATGTTAATTCTTTAATAATATTTGATGAATTAACTTCTGAATAATCAGGATTTATTTTACTCTTGTCATCTTGCTCAAATAATCGTGAGATTAATTCTGAAATATTCTCAATCTTTTCTGTTTCTTTGAATGAGATGCCAGATATTGTAGTTCTGTCAGAATTTCTAATTTCAAAATATGTTTCCCTTTTTAGTCTATTGAAATTGCTATCAAAATGCTCTTTCTCTTGTGGGTATAAAATTATGTTTATTTGGTTTGAATTGTATATCATTGACTTTAAATGATTGTACCCGAAAAAACCTAAGAAAACGATTGTTTTATTTGTTATATCAAGGTTTTCAAAATCCTTAAAAGAGATAATATTTCTAATAATATTTTTATTTACTTCTTCGTCCCAAATACCTAAATATTCTTTTGGTACAACTAAATAATCAATTCTATAAAATTCCTGTACTTTTTCAGATTTTGTCCGACTGTCTCTTTTACAATCAATTAAAGAACTGAATTTTTCAAAAATATCATCCCATATTTCTTCGTAATCATATTCGTCTATTTCATAAAATGCAGTTTCAACAATATCCTTTCCTTCTTTTTCAAAATAAATCAATAAATTATCAAGTTGCGTAATTAATCTACTTTGGTCTGATGGAATAATAATTGGAAATAGATTTCTTACAAATTTGTATAATTCTTTCAGGTTAATTCCATATTCATTTTCTAACCGAGCAATTATGGAATCAAAATCTTTTAGATAATTAGTAAATTCATCATTTTCAACAACAATCTTTTTTATTTGGTATGTTGTAAAATAATTGAAGTAATTTAATTCTGGCAAAGTCCATTTCCATTTGAGTAAATCAGGAATAGAATTTTCAGCAATATCAGCACTTCCTACCATCAGACAATTCTCAATTCTTTTATTGTTCAAATCTTCTGATATTTGAAGGTGGCAATCTTTATATTTATTTGAGCCGATAATAGTTACACTACGCACTTTTATTCCTTTATCAAAAATTTGTTTACGTGCGGTTTCATAATCATTGACTATGTATATCATCGGGTCAATTGGTAAGTTGTCGGTCTTTTTACCAGTTTTTGTTATGTATTGAAAAGGGAAAGCTTTGTGAATACTTTTATCTTTAATTGTATGTTTCTTCAATTCTTTTTCAATGCTTTTATCTGTTACGATTACCGATTTGTATTTAAACTTTGATGGTATTTCTTTATCTCCAACCGCCAACATATCATTAAAAAAATCTCTATAAAAATCAAATTTCAACTTTACTTGCCTATTTTTTAAATTTGCTGTCGTAATGATATAACTTTTAACTGCATTAGGTTTGATAGTTATTTTAGTATTGCATTTATCTTTTTTTATTAATTCAATATGAGACGTTGAAATTTTATTTATTTCATAACGTTGACCTTTTTTTTGAATAATATCGCCTTTTGCATAGTTTGTAGAATCGTCTAAATAATTGTCAATAAAATTGTATAGAGCAAGAGTGAAAATTGCAGGAATATAAAATTGTGATTTTGTTTCTTTATCAGGTACGTAGATTAGTGTGTTTTTCTGCTTCTTGTTTTCCTTGATTGTTTGATAAATCAAGTAAGAATTTATTGTCTCAAAATTATCTAATTCTAATTTTTCAATTTGAAAATGATTTTTTAATTTCCTTTCAGCAAATTCAGTCAATATTTCAATATATTTTCTTATATCTTTCATATTTGTTGATACTGTTGCTGTTTCTCCGTGCGGTGGCAAGAAATTGCTCTTTTGGTTTTTTTGGGTTGGTTTTTTTTGTGTCGGCAAAAACCAAATGTGCTATTTGTCCGTGGACTTTTCATTTCAATATTTTCTTGTAGCAAATTTGTCATTCTCTGGTCTCTGTTTTGCTTGTGCCTAACATCCGAGCAACAACACCTTTCCGTAAGATGCTCAATTACTGCCTTTTAATTTCGCATTAATAATTATTTAATATCAAAATTATATAAATATTATCAAATTTAAAAAAGTTTGTGCTTCAAAATCCATTTATTTTTAATCAATTACATGTTTTGTTAAACTAAAAAAGTATTGTTATCTCTCCTATATAGAAATAAACGCACCTTTAAATTTAGAATTATTTTTTTATCTCCCTGCTTATTTTTTACTGCTTTTTGCACCAATTAAAATGCTTGTAAAATCGGTTTTTGCTAACTGAATGAGTATCGGTATGTATCTGCAAAGCTTAAAAACCAAAATAATGTCCACAACAGAAGATAAATAGATATTCCTAAGTGTTCAGAATTATAATACTTCAAATATACATATTGCTAAGTTTTCACTGTAACGGTTTTCACCACCTACCCTCCATATTTTGCCTGACAAGAAAATCGTTTTGCTGATAAGAGTAAAGTAAAATATTATTAATTATATCTTTTTGGATTTACAAGAATATTTAATAATTCACTTTACACTTATCTTTCACACAAGCCAACGCAAAGCAATAATTTATCAAAAATTTTCTTTCCACTCCTTTGTCGATTACAAGAAAAATTTTTGAAAAAACATTGCTACGATTTTCTGCCTGACAAAATCTGTTTCCAACCCTGTGAAAACCATTACAGCTTTCATCACTACTATTAATAATCAATATTGAAATTCTGAACACTAAGGACTATCACTGTTGCTGGAAATTATTTTGATTTTCTATTAACCGGCAGAACATACTCGATAAACTCATTAAGATGCATATGAAAAATTTTAAAAGACATATAGAAATGTACAAAAAACAGGAAATAAGCAGAAAGATAGGTTTTGAACACTCTCAAAATCTTTTAATCTGCATTTGTGGTTTTGTGCAGTGCTATTATTTACAATTCAATTATTTATTAATCATTAAATTTTTATAAAATGGAAACAGTAAAAGTTAAAAAAACCAGTGGTAATGGTAAAGGGAAAAAAGATGATGCAATTGTAAAATCTTCACCCAATTTTAAACCTATTGAAAAAAAGCCTAACAATGTCAAAAAAGAAGAAGTTAAGCCAACAGTAGAAAAAAAGGTTGAAACTCCTATTGAAGAAGTTCAAGAACCTGTTTTAAGTCTCGACCAAAAAATTGAGAAAGTTGAAAACCTGAAAACTCTTATTGACAAAAGGGAACTTTTAGAAGAAAGTCGTAAAAAACTTAACTCTTTTGTTGTTGGTACTAATCAATTCAATGAAAGCATTGTTTTGACTGATGAAAATGGCAACAAGTTTCAAACTTCAAATTCTGAGGTTTTTACAAAAGTTGTAAAATCCATCAATGAAACACTGATTGAGAAAATCAGCGAAATTGAAAATCAAATTAAATTTTAAATCTGAAAAGGTGGTTCTAAATGGACCACCTTTTTTAAATCTTTTTATTATGAATAAACTAAAAATCATATCAAAAAACATGAAGATAAAAAAACATGATAAAGCTATTCTTAACAAGATGATAAAACAAAATCCTAATCTGAAAAACTTAATTAATAAATTCGATTTACAACTAATAAACATTGAAAAATCATGAACACACAAAATATATATGATAGAATTACAAGTATTATAATTGAAATGCTTGAACAGCATAAACAGAATAATTATTCAGAGTCCTGGTTTAGTTTGTCGGGAGATTCAATATTTGCTCAAAATGCAGTATCTAAACACACATACAACGGTATAAATCAGCTTTTATTGAATTACCTGAAAAGAAAATATAACCACACTTTTAACTCATGGATGACCTTTAAACAACTTTCTAAACTTGAAGGCAGAATAAAAAAAGGCAGTAAAGCCTCTATGGTGGTTTATAAGTCCGTTTTATATCTTGACAAAAAAACAGGCAGGAATATTACTAAGCAAGTTGAATATCTTATCAAGAATAATCAAAGTATTGACCATTTGGATTATAAAAAAATTGGCTACCTCAAACAATATTCTGTTTTTAATATATCACAAATTGAAAAACTACCTGATGAATATTACAAATTATATGATTTGGAAAATTTGACAGAATTTGAAAAAGATGAAAAAGCCGAACACGTTTTAAATAGCACAGGAGCAAATATTGTTCATTCTCCGCAAAATTCCGCTTTTTATAGACATAGTGAGGATAAAATATATTTACCGGAACGAAAACAATTTGTTTCAAAAGAAGCATTTTATAGTATTGCTTTTCATGAAGTGGGACACTGGACAGGGCACAATTCAAGATTAGACAGACCAAAGGGAAACAAATTTGGATCTAAAGAATATGCTTTTGAAGAATTAATTGCAGAAATTAATACTGCTTTTATTTGTGCTTATCTTGGTTTTGAAAACCGTATTACTGATAATGTAGATTATATTGATAATTGGTTATCTGTTATGAAAAATGATAAGCAGTTTATTATTCAAGCTTCATCACAAGCTCAAAAATCTGCTGATTATATTTTGGAGTTTTCTAAAACTGAAAAAATAGCAGTATAATATTTATGAGTTTTCTTTCTTGCTTTTGCAGGGAAGAAATCCGCTCCACCCAGACCCCGCTGGCTCTTACCCCCGAACCTTGAGCCATTTCTTCCCTTCAAAAGATTATTGTATAAAACCGATTTAACATACCCTCTGCTGTCCACACACAAACAAAGCCTCATGAAAATAGCCAAAACACTCATAAAACAAGTAAGGTGGGAGATGCATTGACTTGCAATATATTTTCTCTATTTTCACAGTAATCTATAATAAATAAAATACACATGAAAACCTGTGCAAATACCTATAAACACTATGTTTCATCGCCCCATATCTCACACTTTTGTAAGACTTATGTCTCCCTAATGTCTAACAAATGTCCAGCTAATGCCTAACGAATGTCCAGCTTGTGTCAGGCAAATGTCTTCTTTTTAAAATCTGAATATAATCTTGCATTTATATACTTTTAGAGGAAATGAAAGGCATTTAACAAACTTTAATGACACTTAGTACACTTAAAGGAAAGTGATATTTTGAGATACTTTATTATTGCAAATAAAAAGTTATTATGAATAAAGTAAAATTAATTCCGAAAGAAGATCTTTGTGATTTGAATACTATTGGTGTGAAAGTAGAAAAGCAAACCAGATCTTATGGAACTTCAGTTCCTGGCGAAATACTTGAAGGAAATATTCTGCGAACAAAATACCTGAAGCTTTGTTGTTCTTGTGGCACTCCTTATGAAACGCATAGATATGATTCTTATGCTTGTTGTCATAGATGCCGGCAGAATATCATTTATCGTAGAAAACGTGGAAGAAACCCTCTTGGCAACTTGGATGAACTTACTAAAGCTAAAAATGTTAAGGATATTAAGGAAAGATTTGGGTATAGATAGAATTAGCTTTTTGAAATTTTAATAATAAGAAGCTGCAAGCCGAGAAATACACTCAATAATATATTCTAATCTATCTTCTTTTAAATAAGAAAATGTGTGTTTACCTTTTCGTCTTGCACCTAAAATACCTTTTGCTTTTAACATCTTAAGATGATATGAAGTAGTAGAACTATCAATATTTAACAAATTATGAAGCTGTTTTACCGATAATTCTTTTTCATTTTCCAAATACTTAATTATTAAAATCCTTATAGGATTACTAAGAGATTTTATAAGACTTGCAGCCCTTTCTATTTGTTCTTCTGAAAGTTTTTTAATTTGTTTTGCCATAATATTAAAATATCTCTCAAAAATAGATATAAATTATAAAATTCAGCAAGAAATATTTTTATCTGGTTTTAATAAGCCGAATAATCAACCCTGTATTCACGATCAGGATAATAGTATTGAGAAGGAAATACTACGCACAGATGCCGGCAAAATATCAATTACCGCAGGAAAAAAGAATTAAACCCACTTGCCCAGATGGAACAGTTGACTAAAGAAAAAAATGTGAAGGATATTAAAGATAGAATAGGTTATAGATAAAAAAAATGCCCCTTCACAGAGACATTTTTTTATATTGAATTACTTTATTTATTATTGCTTAATAACCTTAAATGTTGCCAAAGCTGTATTTTGTTTATCAAACAGTTTTAAAATATAAATACCATTTGTTAGATTTGTGATATTTACTTCCTTTCTAAATTTGTTTTCATAAACTAATTCTCCTACAATATCATAAATCTTTATTGTATTTATATTAAAATCAGATTCAATAATGAAGTTTCCGGTATTTGGATTTGGGTAAATTACTGCTTCAATATTATTAATAATGCTTTTAATACCTACTGCAATTCCATTATCCTCAAGATTTGAAACAGAATGACTATAAGGTCCTCCGTTTGTTTTTACTGTACTTGTTGGAATACACGCATTAGGTGTATTAATACTAATTTTGTAAAGCAATCCGCCCATTGTTCCAGGATCATCGGTATAAGATGTTAAATTAGCAGGAAGCGAATCTATCAGTAACCAACCCGTAGCATTCATATATCTGTGAATATAGTATGTAAAATAGGGGAATCCTTCGTAATGATCCCATATAAGATTATATGTTTGTCCCAAGCCTTCGTTTATTGTTAAGTGAATTGTTTTATGATGCTCGCTTAATGGCGATTCATTTCCACAAGCATCTTCGGCAGAAATTTTATAACGCCACGAACGTGTTGCCGGATTTGCCGTTGGGTCAACATACTCACTCATATCATCGTACATAACTGCATCTATAAAATCGTACTGACCTGCATACCAACTTTCGCGATAAATATTGTAATGCTCAATACCCGTAGTTTGCACTTTTTCCCATACAACAAGGTTCATTGCTGTTGCACTATCAACCATTACTACGCAAATTGGTTGTTCTAAGGGTTCTATTCCAATTATTTCTTCGCTAAATACAGCAATACAACCTGCACCATCTGTTACGGTAAGGTAATATATACCGGGATTAACATCAATAAGGTCTTCGGTTATTGTTCCTTCCGACCACAAGTAAGAGGCATAAGGTGTTGTACCTCCTGTAACAGAAACATAAATAGCTCCATCGTTTCCGCCACAGCCTGCAATTATAACAGAATCGAGAGTAATAACAGGACCGCCTCCTGTTGTTGTTAAAACAATATTTTCGATAAGAGTACAAAGACTGTCATCTGTTATTGTTATTGTATATGTTCCTGCTGATAATCCACTAGCTGTTTGAGCTGTGCTACCTGAACTCCAATTAAAACTATAAAATGGAGGAGATATTCCTCCTGTTGGATATGCAGTAATTGCTCCATTGCTATTTAAACAACTTGGATTTACAATATCAAAAGTTACTTCAAGTGGAGGAGGCTGAACAATAATTGTATCAAACGATGCCATACAGCCATTGAAATCGGTTACCATAAGTTGATAGTTACCTGCTGTAAGGTTAGTGATATCTTCTGTTGTTGCCGAATTTGACCATACATAACTTTCAATGCTACCGGTAGTTGTTAGGTTTATTAAACCATTATTACCTCCATAACATGTAACATTAACTACATTATCAACTATTATTATAGGTCCTCCTGTACTGTTGATTATAAAATATTCCATTGCATAACAGCCAAGCGAATCAACTACCTGAATGGAGTGCATTCCTGCTGAAAGTGTATCAGCTATATCAAGTGTATCTCCGTTACTCCAATTATAAGTAAATGGTGATGTGCCTCCGCTTACAATTACTTCGGCAGTACCATTATCTAAACCGCAAGTTGCATCTTGTATGTTTAAAGTATCAATAGTAAATCCTAAACAAGTATCAAGTGGATTTTTAATACAACGCACAGAAAAACCGTTCGCCTTGTTGTATTCGTCCCTGTTTACATCGGTACGATCGTAACTAAAGAATCGATTCCACGCATTGGTACCATTCCCAGTAGAAGACCACAAGTTAGTGTATGTACTTCGAGTGTTATAACTGCCATTTGTGAAGCGATAACCCGAAGGACCTAAATCGAAACCCGAAACACTAAAATCAACATCGCCTGTTAAAACACCAATAGTCCAGTTTTGGTCTGCAACATTATTAGCCATTTTACTACCTTCATTTGTACCACGCCATCCTGTAGCATTCTGCTGGGCTACAGTCATACCAAGAAAGCCTTCAAGTGTTTTTAATTCCACATCTGTTGGAACATGCCAACCATCAGGACATATTCCCTGTGCTCCTTCAATTGTTGAACCATTCATTGCAGCACTCCATTGATAGACCATACCAAGAGAAGCTGCTGCTGCACAATCTTCTCCGTCATTTGTACTATTCGGAGGACAAGAATACCATGCCTGGTCTGTTCCCCAACTTGCATCTCCATGTATTATAGAGCCCTTTGTAATTGGTGTACCATCAGAATAATGTGTGGTTCTTATATTTTCTTTTGTCCAGCATTGGTTGCCTATGCTTACAGTGTTGTAGACATTACCATCGTAGTCGGTTACTGTGCCACAACCTTGTTTCATATAAACTCTTACATGACCTGCTTCATTTCCGTTTCCATCATTTCCATATGCACCTATAGCAACAATATTTCCAAAAGAATTCAAACTTACTGGTCTACCGGAAAAATCATCTGCAGCTTCCCCATCAATATCATTACCAACTTGTGTCCAAGTCCCTCCACTATATTCATATACCCTGACATGACCGGCAGAAGTTCCATTTCCATCATTATAATAAGCTCCGGCAGCTACAATTGTTCCATCAGAACTTAAACTAACTGAATAGCCTAATTCGTCACCTTGAGCTTCTCCATTAATATCATTTCCAACTTGAATCCAGTTACCACCAGAATACTCATATATTCTAACAAGTCCAGCATTTAATGAAATACCATCATAAGCAGGAGCACCAATTGCTACAATTTGTCCATTTGAACTTAAGCATACGGAATTACCTGTTTCACTTGAAGCATCACCATCAATATCAATTCCTAATTGAATCCAGTTTCCTCCAGAAAATTCATATATTCTAGCATGACCAGCCGAAATTCCACCACCGCTATTTCTATAATCTCCAATAGCTAAAATTAATCCATTATCACTTAAACTTACTGACTTACCAAAAGATTCACTTTCAGCTTCTCCATCAATATCATTTCCCATTTGTATCCATGTTCCTCCGCTGTATTCATAAACTCTTACATGTCCTTTATTACCGCCAAAACCAGCATTATTTTCTGCTCCTATTGCTACAATTGTTCCATCTGAATTTAAACATACCGTTTGACCTGAATGGTCTCCAGTGGCTTCACCATATATATCAGTACCTAATTGTGTCCAAACACCTCCACTATATTCATATACACTTACATGTCCCGCATCAATTCCTGGTGCCCCAATAGCTAAAATTGAACCATCTGAATTTAAACTTACTGACGTGCCAAAATGATCATTGTCTGCTTCTCCATCAATATCACTACCTATTTGTACCCAATTCCCTGCAACATCTTCAAATATTCTTACATGACCTGAATTACTTCCATTACCATCATTATAAGGTGCACCAACAGCCATAATAGAACCATCAGAACTTAAGCTTACTGACGACCCTGAATAGTCTAAAGAATCTTCACCATCAATATCACTTCCAATTTGTGTCCATTGGGCGATTGAGAGGTTTACAGTTGCAAATAATATACTTAGTAAAATTATTGTTTTAATTGTAATGTTTTTCATAATTTATTGTTTTAAAAGAATAGAATTCAAAGATAAAAAAAAGAATCATTAAATATAATTAAATATGATTAAATATTTTCTCTTAAACTAAAAATTATGAAATAATTAAGATTTATTCTTCAAGTTAATTATCTTATAAACTAAATACTAAAACTAATAATATGATATAAATCAAAAAATTATACTTAAACCCATTACAAAACTTCAAAAACTTATTTTCAGGCTCTATATGAATAATTCTTTCTACCGGAATCTCTTTGGTAATAATTATAGTGTCTGGCTCATGATGAGCTTCTATGTAGATGGTATCGTTTATTTCTATTAACTGAAGCTTCAGTTTGTCTTTTGTAATAATTACTGTGTCTTTTAATGCTGAGTGATGAACAATAGTATCAATTCTAACTTCCGGTATTATTGTAGTATCAGTAAATACAATAGTATCCATTTGAGTTAATTCCGGGTGCTTGGTGATTAATCTGTGTAATCTTCTTTGTGGACTACATGAAGTTATTAGCAGAACTGTTAAAATAATTAATATGTTAAACAATCTGACTTTGATATTGGCAGATTGCCTCACTCGTTCCTCGTTCGCAATGACGGTTATAATTAATTGTTTATCCATTTCTTAATATCTTTTCTAAAGTACCAGGCAATTCCTATTGTCAGGATTATTATTATAATGGCTATTCGTTTTTTTTTAATGCCATACTATCCAATGCTTTCAGGTTGTACTTATTGATCAACCATTTTAATGTACTTGCATAATTTGGATCAGTTGCATAACCGGCACGAAGTAATGCATCGGCTTGTTGCTCCGGTGTCTTAGCTGAAAACACTCCATGCTTTGTATATCTTGGGTTATTTTTCAGAAAAGCAACCCTATCCTTAAAACTGTCGTTAGGATTATTATACCAACGAAAACCATCTTTGATATAAACATCCTTGCCATCAAAAACCTCTCTGGTTCTCATGTCAATTACTTTACCTTTCCATCCTCGTGATGCTTTTACGCCAAAATGGTTATTGTACTTTTTAGCAAGCGAGCTTTGGCCATTGCCACTCTCCAAAATTGCCTGAGCCATAAATAATGAAGGAAACAAGCCGGTTCCTTTAGCAGCTTTAATTACTGCATTTGTGAATTTCTTAATGTAATCTAATCGTGCTGACATTTTTTTAATTTTTAGTGATTATTTTATTAGTTTTTTTGTTTCTTCAATATCAAGTGAATTTCCGTATCCAGCTTTTTCAAGAGCCTGTTCTGTCATTTTCCCGAAATACCCGTCAACTTTTAAACCTGCATTATGTTTTAAGTTAAGTTTATAATGAATAACTTTTATATATTTTCCCTTACATCCAATTTTGTAAGGCGGTAATTTACATTCCTTGTAAACAATACCTGATGGCAATGAGGGAGCAGGACTATCAGTTTCCTGTTGATCACTTCCTGAATTGTTATTGGATAATCCAAGTTTGCCTTTAATCCAATTCCTTTTCCAAAATATTATTGTTCCAACTATGGCTACAATTATTACAGCTATTATTTTCTTTTTCTTACTCATAACTACCCATTCTTAATTATTCATTTTTAATTTTTAATTCTTAACTAATAATTAATCCCACCTTGTCTTAAAATATCTCTAACCTCTTCCATTTCGCCACTATCCAAATCATCCGACAGCCATGTTTTTAAATCTCCGGTTATATCAGAATAAAATGTTCCTCCGTCCTTTTTTCTTATTCCAAATGATTTCTGCAGAAAATTCCAGTCATCCTGTGTCTGTAATCTCATCATAACATCCATTATCGAATTTTCCTGTGTCCCTGAACCTTCC
Organism: uncultured Bacteroidales bacterium; assembly: GCA_964442075.1. GTDB lineage: Bacteria > Bacteroidota > Bacteroidia > Bacteroidales > CAYTAU01 > CAYTAU01. The sequence goes on along the minus strand of CAYTWH010000017.1, from coordinate 52,288 downwards.
ATTGCAGATTCAAGTGTAGAGCACATTGAAAAATACTCCCCACGATCATAGCTCAGGTTACTCTGGTCAACTTCAAGTTTACTTATATCTTTATGAAACATTTTGCGGATTGCACCGGTAATTTTTCTTCTGAAAAGCAAAAACAAAATAATGAAAATGATAAGATACCTTGCCCTTTTCTTATTTTCCGAACTAACAGAATTATATCTCTGTTTAGCATTTTGTGCTGCTTTTATTAATCCCGGATGCATTTATTCTTAATTTTTAATTATTCATTTTTAACTCTTAAGCACTCTTAGTACCTTTTTTACATATCTTGGCAAACGCATCATCATTTGAGCTTCGGAATACTTATCTCCATCATCAAGCATATCTTTGACCACAGGAATCAAATCTGGCTTTTCATGGATCATCTCAACAGTTGCCATCAAATCATCATGCTTAATAGCCTCATTCAGAACTTTCAAAGCATTTAACTTTTGAGATAATTCTTTTGAATCATTTGCCTCAAGCTGAAGGTTTTTTTGTAATTCAGAATCACCGTCTTTAATTGTTATTGTCAGTTTGTATGTTTTCATCTTTTTCAGTTTTTAGATTATCATTATTTTGATTTTCTTCTTTTTCTTGTGTTGAGTTTGTCGAAGTATCGCTTTTATTGTCTTCCTCATTATTCTCATCTTCAGGAATCAGCACATCAAGCAAAGCCATTTTTTCTTCCTCGCTTAAATCTCCAACGACATCCTGCAGATCCTTTATGCTTTCTTTTTGAGTGTTTTCTTTATTTTCTTCAGCAGTATCAGTTTTTTCAGTAAAACCGTCATCATCAATAGATGAAGTTTGTGTTCCTTTCAGGTTATCATCAGTTTTGCTATCCTTATTGTTTTTTTTGTCCTTTTTGCTCTTATCTTTTTTATCATCTTTATCGTCATCCAAACCAAGAGCTACTTTGCCAAGTTCAAGCAATCCTCCGGCAATAGTTTTGGTATAATCCTTAACTGTTCCCATACCTTCTGATTTCTCCATTTCAAAATCTTCCTGTTCATCCTGTAACTTTTTTTCCTTTCCTTCAACTTCCTTTGCTCGCAAATCAAGTTTGTACAGCTCCATTTTCATCTCTAATTCGGCAAGCCTCTTGATAGAATCAACTTCACGTTTTGCACTGACTTCATCATATTCTGCCTTGATGGAACGTGTTGCATCTGAAACATTCTTATCTACAATTCCCTGAATATCACTAAATGAAATTCCCTGATTAGCCTGTGCATTATTTGGTTTTGGTCCAAAACCTCGCATCTGCAAAGGCATCATTTGATTGTTATTTTGATTATTTTGATTGTATCCAAACTGTAAAGGTGTTCCAATTTCATTACCTTTATATTTATCAAATTTCAATTTATGATACTGCAATGTTGAGTTAAGCATTTTGGTAGGATTGCTTTTTTCTGTAATACCTACAACAATTAAAAGCGGATGGGGATAGTCCTTTTCTGAGTGTTCATTCATAAATTCAGCAAACTTGTCTGATTCCTCAGAACTTCCACTTGTGAGTATCTTCTTTTCGTTTTGCAATGGCTTGATCATCCACCTGTCGAAAATCGGTAAGGTTTGAGTTGTGAACTGGTCTATAAAATGTTCATCGAAATCGTGTATGTCGAAAATATTCTGCATTGCTACTTTATGAATTTTATTTTTACTACTGATACCTGATATTTATCACTGTTTGACATTTCAAATTTTATTGAACTTAAATGTTTTGTGATAATATTATTTTCAATTATCATCGGTGCAGCCATAGTTTTTTCAATCTTTCTACTTTCTGTTGTAGAACTATAATTAAGAACAAAGTTTGAGCTTGCTTCAATTCTTATAAAAGAGATAAATGCAATTTCATCAGCTTCGAGCTTTATTGTTTTTGGAAAATCAAAAAGATGATTAGAAATTTCAGTCTGGAGATCCTTTTGTTTCCCCATTTCATTTTCAATCATCAATTTTAATAATGCTCCTTGTTCTGTCATTTTACTCAACTATTAGATAAACTGATAATATTCCGTTTGCTTTGGTTTTTGTAACATTCCCACTAATAAAATCATCTTTCAGTTTCTTTTTAAATGTCAATGCTCTTTTGTTTGGCTCAATATCCTTTCCTGTGCTTATGTCAAAAGAATTTGCAAAAACTCGATTATTTTTATTGAATACCAATGACACTTCACCCTGACCACAGACCAATATTCCAAATACTTTTTCATATCCTTTGACTGTGTATGAAAATGATTTGCAGTCTTTATTTTGTAAGTCTTCACTAAATATTTTAATTATTGAGTGCATCCTTTATTCCCTCCGGATTATTAGTTAACAGCACTTGAATTTTCAAATTATAACTGTCTGCAAAAGCTGAATCAATAAAATTAATGACCAGGTCGTCACCATTTATCTTTACCATATTAAAAAGAGTAAAAAAGCGTTTGTTTGGATTAACATTTTTTGTTGCAATAATATTTACAGCTTCAAAATCGGAAGGAAGAAATTCCAAACCTTTAATTTTTGCTATCTCAATAATTGCAGAATCTGAACATACTCCATCAGCAATAGCAATTCCTACTAGATATTTGTAGTCCTTATCAAGAGCTTCTTTTATCTCAACTGTTTCTCCAGAGGTAATTTCCTTTTCAAAAAGCTGTATTTTAATGTCTGTGTTCATCTTAATCTCTTAATTTTAGTTCATCAATTTCTTCATCGTGCTTATCAAGTACTTTCGCATGTAATGCAAGTTCCTTGTGTATGTATTCAATATCTTTCTGACTTGATCTAACTGCAAGAGCCAAATCCTGAATGACTTTTTTCAACTCTTTTATTGAAGAAATGAAATATTTTAAACTAATTACATTTACTGAAAGCAGTATTGATATTATAATTCCAAAAACATATTGTGCGTCCATAGTCTATTATAGTTTTGTCATTTCAGCATTAACAGTTTTCTCTGTTTCTGCAATTACACTTGTTCCGGCAATAGGTGTTTCATAATAACCTTCTTTTTGATACAAAAGATCATAAGAACCAGGAACCAATTCAATAGAATAAATTCCTTCTGCATTTGTAATTGTTTCAAAAGTTTCTTCTCCTTTTGTGGCTATTACTGTTGCATCAGAAAGTAATTCATTCTCTCTTTTTACAATGCCTATAATCTTACCAGCAGGTAAATCAATTAAAGCTTCACCATTTCCATGAACACCATTCCAAATATTAGGATCTGTCCTTACCATTTTTGCAAGATTTTGTCTTCCTGTCTTATCCAATGATTTTATTGCATTTACTACTAAATTTTCCATATCTTATTTTTAAATTGATTTATAAAAAATGAAAGAATAAGTGATAATCACTCATTCCCTCATTTGAATTCTATCACTGATTAGTACATTTTCACTTCTGTACCAATAAGCTTCAATTTCACTTCTCCAGACATTGCTGCAGGAGCTTCATCAATCTCAAAAGAGATGGTTTTATTAGGAATAATAAGTTTTGGATTGTTCAAAATCAACATGCCCAGGTCTTTTGTTACATTGTACCCGAAAACAGGATTTTGGAACATATCTACAGGATTTGCACTCATTATCTCTCTTGATGCAATCTTGAAAGTGAATTGTGCATTTGCAAGAAAGTCAGGGAACAGTTCATCAAAACGCCCTGAATCACCACTTCTGTATTGTAAGGATAAAGCAGATAATAAAAAGTATTGATTTTCTGTTAATTCTGCATCATCAATATTTCTTAATCCTGGCTCTGACTTCTCATTTTTTCTGATTATGTCAGTACTGGTTCCGGTTAATTCTCTAATGACAAAAAATTCTTTATCTGATATTTGTGCTCTGTCATCTTTCAAATGTTTCTGCACATTTTTTGGCAATTGAGGTATTCTCTCAATCATCTGCTTACGATACATTGATGCACCAAGCTTTGAAAATTGAGCTCTTTTTCTGCGACCATCAAGATCACCTTCAATATTACCGCCTAATCCGCTAAGGATAATTTCTTCGTTACTAAAATCTTTCATTTTTTTGATATATTAATTAAACATTTATAAATACTATTTTATCGGTAAAGCTCCTTTGATGCTTGTTTTATGCAATTTTTCCATTTCATTTTAGGATGCTTTCCCCTAATCTTTTGAGCTCTTTCAGTTATCTTTTTAAAGCGTGCTGATGCTTCAGTATTGCCTTGTTTTTTTCTCACAGTTCTTTTCTTTCCTATGCCCTTAATATTATTTTTACTTACGCTCGGCTTTTTTTTTTGACCTCAGCCCATGCTTCTTTCCATGCTGCTGATCCACCACCCTTTTGTTTGGCAAGATCTCTTACCTCTCTGTACATACTATTGTAATTCAAAGCTGCACTTCTTTGCTTGTCAGATATTGGTTTGCTAAAAGCATCTCTGAAAACCTTTTTGTAATATGATTTTCTATTTGTCTTGTTATCATTCTTTCCATCTTTTCCGATTTCTTCTCTAACAAGAGATGCATAAGCTCGATTGTTCAAACCTTGTTTCTTTATGTAATTCTCCTGGCGTTTTGATAATTCAGCAGCTGCCAATCCTTTCAATGCTTTTTGCCTTGCTTTCCAGATTATCAATCCAATTATTCCAACTACAAGTACAATTGATACTATGATTATCATAGTCTTATTCTTTAAAAAGAAAGCCTTGAACTTGTTTATCTCATTACCATCTTTGTCTTTATAGACAGTCGTTTCTTTTCCACTTTCATCAATAACAGTTTCACTTGTTACTCCTGACTTTTCATGAGTATCAGCATTTGTATTTTCGTTTTCCATGACATCTAAATTTGTTTGAACAGTTTTTGTTGAATATTCGCTTGAACCTGGAGCTTCCGGTGAATCAGTTTCTTCTACCTCAGTTCCATCTTTCTTTTTCAACTTCATATTTTTGAAGAACTTTATAACTGCACCAAACACTTTTGTTACAGCAGAAATTACAGCGGTTACCACTCCAAGATCAACTCCTTTTAACCCAGCTCGTCTGCCTGCTTTACTTTTGGTAATCATTTTTTGGAAGTATTTTTTCTTTCCTCCCAAACCATACCATTTCTTTTCAGCTTTGTTCTTGCCATCAACGAACTTTAACCATTCAGTTTTTGAATAACCAAGTTTTTTTGCTTGTGCTTCTGTTGCATATCCAATGGCAAGTTTGTCCGCCATGTGAAATGTGTTTGCACGAATAAATATTTCAAGTGATTTTCTTGCTGCAAATGTTGCAGGGCTGTATTTTTTCAAAGCATGTCCAATTTTTGCCAATTTTGGATGCTTCTCTTTGAATTTCTTAATTCCTTTTTTAATTTTCTTTCCTAATCTTTTGAAGAATCCGCCTTTTCTCTTTTTTCTTTTTCTCCTTCTTCCAAGCTCATCAATTCCATCAATATCGTCTTCATCAAAATCATCTTCAATCATTTCATCTAAAAGACCATCATCATCCATTATTTTTAAGTAATAGATATCGTCTTCTTCATCACCAGCAAGACCATTAACAGCATCATCCAAACCATATTGAATAGCTTTGTAAAAATTTTGATACAATGTTTCTTTTCTGATAGCAGTATTTATTGCATCATTCAACTCATCTTCATTATCAAAATTTCCAATGATATTATTGATAAGCTGAAGTTCTGTTCTATTATCATTGAGTTGTGATAATTCGCTTGGATTTTTTAATTCAGTTTCCAATGCCTGCTTTGCATCAACCAACTGTTTGATGATTATATTTCTTTTCAGTTCAGATCCACTAAGCACTGTATCATACTCTTCATCTTCATCAACAATTGCTACATTTCCAAGTAGACCTTGAACGAGTGAAATTTCATCATCATCGTTTGCAATACCTTCAAGACTGTTTATGTCGAAGGGTTCAGTTAATTCGCTTATCATTTCAGAATCTGAAATGACTCCTAATTCTTCTAGTTTCATATCTATATTTTTATTTTTAGTTGTGATATGTTGCTCGCCATGAATGGCTCGGTTCATATTAATTATAATTTTATTTTTAATAGGTTTTGCCTCGTAATTGAAATATGGAATTTCCGGAACACAGTCTATAACAAAGCGATTGCCTTGTTTGTCATAAGCTACCGGATAAATATGTTGCCATTTATCTTTTTTCTTATATGCTGCAACAATTAATTCATGATCGTATCCAAAATTTTTAAGAATTGCTGAAATCAATATGCTCATATCATCACAATCTCCAATTTTATCGTGTCTGGTTCTTTGTGGAGTTCGGAGCTGTTCAGTTCCTTTTTTATCATTTTGATAATTTATAGTATTGCGAACATAGTTCCATATTTTTTGGAAGGTTTCTTCATCGTTTCTACCTTGTAAATAATCTGCTAATTCTTCTACAGCAGGATAATTCTCATTTACAATTCTTTTGATTGCAGCTATTGTATCATGAACATTGGCATAGTTTTTCAATGTTGTGCTTTTACCTGATATTTGATAAGCCTTATTCATACAGATTGTATTTTTCATTAATTGATAATGTGATTCCTTCTGCTTGAATAAATCCTTTGAGTTTCATTTTTAGATTACTCATTTTAACAATCTCAAAGGCTTGTGCCGGATGTGTAATTATTTGCCAAACTGTGTAATCTTCGGGTATTACTTCACTTTCTTTGAATAGTGTAAGAGCTTTGATAATATCTACTTTATACTCTATGGGGATATTTGTTACTTGCTTTGCTTTTAATACAATATTATTCTGAATGATATTTGTCTGCTCTGCTAGTAGTTTATCAGTTTGAGGAGTAAAACAATCAAGCTTTATCTGATTTAATGTGAAGTCCTGTCCTGAAAAGTTTCTGACAGAAACAAAGCCTTTTAATTTCAGACCATTTCTGAATATCTCAAGCAGATCATTGAATGTCTTTATCTTTTTTGTAGTTGATAGGGAAGTTTCACCGATTTTGAGTTTTTCGGTTTCTCGTAGTTTTTTGTAGTATTTCCATGCAATTCCAAATGTTAGAATTACTATGGCTATTATTACGATATTTTTTAATTTGAACATAAATTACAATGAAATTTCACTACAATATTATGACAGTCTGAAATGGTGTTTTCCTTTAACGGAGCTAAATAGAGGTAAGTTCTTTTAATTCATGGTAATTTCTTAAAAAAATCAATAGTTCTGATTTATTCCGAACTTTATTATTATCTTTGCGTAAATATTAATGAGCAAGTTTTGGAATTAGTAGGAAAGAAGAAGCTTACAAAGCTAAAATCGAAGAATAAAGGTAATACCAAATTGGGAAAAGCAATTGATCAATTAATTGATGATATTGAAGCTGCTGATTGGACAACTCCAACTGACATCATAGAAAGCAGACCAGATGCAGACCTTGCTCATAATGATGGATTTTATTTCTTTGATATTAACGTTCATAGAACTATGATACTTGTTGAGTTTGATAATGATGGAGAAGCAACAATTGTTTGGACTGGTGATCATGATTCTTATGAACGAATATTTAAAAATAATAAGAACACCATCAAAAAATGGTTAAGAGATAATGAATGGATTAGTTAATTTTTTATAACATGGAAAATCAATTTGATATTAATACAATTAAAGAGTTAAAGCAACTTAATAGCGAGCTTGAACTTGAAAGAGCTTATGTTTTTGATAGGAAGTTAAGATTATTAGAAAAAGATGATCCTAATCTGATTCCTGTGAGAAAAAAGCTACGTTCTCTTATTAAGGAATATGAAAATGAACATTGGTCAGACAGTGACGCTGTTACTGAAGAACAATTAATTGAAAGTGACAAAGCTGAATTTATAGCTGAACTTGAAAGAGAATTCCTTCAAAAACGAAAAATACTTATAAAAAATAAATTAAAATATTTCGATATAAGTCAACAGCAACTTGGAGATATTTTAGACCATTCAAAAAGCTATACTTCTGAAATTATAAATGGTATTTCACCTTTATCAATGAAAGATATAGTTGTAATTAGTCGTCTCTTAAATATTGATTTAAATAATCTTGTTCCAAGATTTTTGAACACAGAATCAAGAAATCGCATAAAATTTACAATTGATAGTATGGATAATTCAAAACTGAAATTAAAAAAAGATGATCTTTTAGCGGTTTAAGTATTCTACTGTCAATTTTTAAGTATACGATTCATTCAAAGCAACAAAATTCAAATCATTTTGTAATCCTAAGCCAAAAGTAAACCATGTAGTTTGAAACCATGCTCCGCTTTTCTTTTTTGGTTTGAAATTAAATCTTTTATCAGGTATTAATAATTGGATTTTGTTCTTTCTATACATTTTACTTCTATTCATTCCTTCAAGGCTAGTCAAAGGAAGTAAGAACATAAATGGCTTTTTTAAATCGAATGACCTTTTTAGAAATTTATCTTTAATTGAGTAGGGTGGGTTAGTAATTATCATATCATATTGTTCCGGTTCGTATTTAAAGAAATCCATTCCTTCTGCAATATGTGATGTTATTACATGATATCCGTTTTCTCTTAATATTTTAACAATTCTGCTTTCTTTTATTGCTGTACATTCCCAAATTATTTTCACATTTTTAGGAATAAAAGGTAAAATCATTTTCACAGCTTCATCTGGAGTATATAACTCATCAAATGCTCCTCGCTTTGAAAATTCTTTTTTTACCTCTAATAAACTCATTTCTTAGTTTAAAAATTCTCTTATTCTTCTGACCTGTTTTGGTATTAAAACCCTCATTCTTTTTTTCCTTACCGGATTCATATCTAGTAATTCTTCTCTTATTGGAGCTAACCAATTATAAAGGGTTCTTGAGTCAACTTTATAGTGTGCTGCAAGCTCTTGAAATGTGTATGATCTTCCATTTTCCATGCCTACAAAATTACAGCAATACTACATTTATTCAAAATGCAAAGGAGACTAAACGAGTGCATAAGAACCAGTTAATAACAATCTTCCTGTGATAAGCAGTAATTTTAAAAACTCAAAATTTTTAATTCCTAATTCTAATATGACAGATCTATATCTTGACCTTGAATGGTTTTTTAACCAGGAAGTTTATCTAATAGGATATGCCTACAATATCTCAACTACAACATTACTCCATGATGAAACACTCACAATGGAAAATATCCTTGCTATGCTGGAACCAGTAGATGGTTATATCTATTTTTATGGTCCCGATATCGGAATGCTTGAAAAATCTACAGGACTTGATATTCGCAATAATTACCGTTGTATTAACCTCCTAAAAGTATTTCGGGACATTATGCCAGGAATGGACTCTTACAAACTATCTTCTTTCGAAGAAATGTTTGAAATTAAACGTACTCAAAAAGAATACAAAACCAATATTTGGAAGCTTGTTGAAGATTGGAAAAACCCTTATAAAAAGCAAAAAGTCCTCAAATATAATTATGAGGATGTTGTTAATTTAGTTAGGTTGAAGAATGAGATATTTGGTTTATATGGGATAGGAGAGGTTTATTTGGAGGGGGTTAGGATGAGCTAATTTTTGAATTTATTGTTTCTCTAATAAAATACTTTCTAACATTAGAAACATATTTACTTAACCTTAATTACAATCTTTATAAAATCACTTGCTTCGCTTATGATTAAAGCCCTACCTGTCATCATTTTCATAATTATTACTTGTTGTTTAATGCATAATCTTCAATATCACTCATATCTTTTGCAACAATCATTTCACTATCTAATTCTTTAAAATGTTTTTTACCACAATCAATCTTACCCTGCTCTTTTGGGCGTAAATCAAATAAACTGGTACTCCCTTTTGATTCTACAACAAAGAATAATTTTTCTTCGTTTTCATCTTTCCAAAGGACAGCCCAATCTGGATTATAAGATCCAAGAGGAGTATCAATTTTAAACCAATCGGGTAGTTTTGTATATACCGATATATTACCACTATTTTCAAATTCGCTTACTAATTTTGATTCTATAGACGAATCATAAACAACATAAGTATAAGGTGATTTAAAACTTTCTTTTAAATTGCTTTTTAAATAGCCAAACAATTCTTCATTCTCAAAAAGTTCTTGACTGTAATATTCTGTGTCGCCTATTTTTTTGTACGAAATGCCATCTATAATATGAAGTCGCATTTGTTCGTTAATAATATCAATACAACCTTCTATAAATTTTTGTGGATTTATTTTAAAATATTCTAATTTATTAATGTCTGTCAGGATTTTTACAATAGATTTTCTTGTTAATTGTGTTTCGTTCTGTAAATAGCTCACTATATCTGGTAGTACTTCAACATCAATATCTAAATTCTGAGTACTTGTTTTAATTTTATCGTCGTCAACATCTATACCTCCTATGCTAATATCTAACTCTGCTTTTGTGTAATGTAGTTTACCCCTCGATATTTTTATTCTATCATCAATAGCATTTATGCATTCATTAATAAGATTGTCAGAATCAAAATCTACTGAAAATGTAGTTTTAAATTTCACTTTATCCCATAATGCCTTAAATTCTGGACTATATAAAACCTGCTTGTTAACTTGCACTCGTTCTTTCTTGTTCCCATCTTTAATTTCGAGTTTGCCGGCAGAGTTTTTAAGATTAGTTAATATTTGTTTTTCAACATGTTCATCGCTTGTAAATGCTTCTGGTAAATTTACATCACCTTCCTTTAAGTCCACTCTTAATTTATCTTGAACTTTACCTTTTTTATCGATATACTCGATTTCGATTAAGTAATTATATAGCAGTTCAGATTGTTCTTGTCCTAAATAATTTGTTGTGTCGCCATCTATACTTACAACAATATTACTAAATGTATGGTTTTCAATTATTCCAAAACGTATGCCTGTATCTTTCTCAATTTCTTTTTGCAAATTATCAACAAAATCCACATACGATTCTGATGCTAAAACGGTTAATGTATTAACTCCAAAACCTTGTACGCGTTCGCCATCTTGGTTTACACATAATCTTAAACCACGACCAATTTCTTGTCGTCGTCTTATGTCAGAGTTTCCTGCATCTTTTAAGGTGCAAATTTGAAATACATTAGGATTATCCCAACCTTCTTTTAATGCCGAATGCGAGAATATAAATCTAAGTTTCTTTTTTGGATCTTTTCCATCATACAACGATAATAAAGTTTCTTTATCCTTCATAATAAGGCTATAAGCATCTTCATCTGCATTGGTGTTTCCTGTTGTATCTTTATAATATTCAAATTTATCTTTTGTGTTACTTGCTTTACTTTTTTTATCTATTGAAAAATATCCGTCATGAACTTGCGAGGCATCAAGCTCATAATCTTTTATCTCGCTAAAAAGACTAATATATTTTGTTTTCCTTATTAGTTTTAAATATTCTTTTTCGAATATTTCGGCGTATTTACCATTACTTCTATTACCATCTTCGTTGTAAATCCTATAATTCTTAACTGAATCTAAGAAGAACAAACTAAGTACTTTTATTCCTTGTGGATTTAATACTAATTCTTTATCTAAATGTTCTTCTATTGTTTTGCGTATCATTGCAGTTTTTATCTCTGTATCGTCGATATTTCCAACAGCTTCGCCTTCTTTTAATTCTGTATCGTTTCCTGTAAAATCAATATATTTAATATTGTTATTTGCATACATATCTTTAACAATATAGCCCTCATACTCTGTTCTGTTTGTTAATTCTTCTAAATCAGAATTCTGCTTTACTGTAATTACTTTTCTCGATATTTTGCCATTTTTAAATATATCTACTTCAACCTTTGCAGTAGGTTTACCTTTGCTGATATTTATTTTTAAGAGTTTAATATATGCCTGACTACTTACACCTTCAGTTTGGATTGAACCAACTTCAATTTGTTTCACCAATTTTTTATCGTAAGCATCAACAGCATCTAACTTATACATTAAGTTTATTTTTTCTTTATGCGTTGCCGAATAACGTATAATAGCCAAAGGATTTAAACTTTGTACTGCTTTTTTTGCAATGTCAGTACTCATTGTACTTTGAGGCTCATCAATATATACTATTGGATTTGTATTAGTTATTAGGTCTAATGGCTTATAACCTAATTTATCGTTATACCTATGTATAATATTTGCTTTTTTGCTATTATCTTCTATATTTTCGAAACTTTTACGAAAAGCATCAATATTTATAACCATTATTTCAAGATTATTATTGGTTGCAAAATCTCTAACTTGATTTAACTTTCCACTATCGTAAATGAAATAATTATAGTTAATATTTTCGTATAAAAGTTTAAAATGTTCTTCGGTAATTTGTAAAGTTTTATAAACTCCCTCTTTTATTGAAATTGATGGAACAACAATAATATGTTTTGAAAAACCATATTTCTTATATAGTTCCATAATAGTACGCAAATAAACATAAGTTTTTCCGGTACCAGTCTCCATTTCTATGGTGAAATCTAAATTTTTACGATCTATTTCATTTCTGCTAGATGGTTTTAATCCGTTAGCTAATTGTATATTTTGAACATTTTCGAGTATAATACCATCGTTTAAATTTGTATGTAAAAGATTTCCTGTACCCTCTTCTTTATACTGTGTGGCATAATGTTTTTCAATATAATCTGGTGAGAAAACAGAAAAATTTGATTTACATACTTCTTGTCCTCTATATATATCTACAATAGCATTTATTGCATCTTTTTGAAAATCTAAGGCACTATCGAATTGTATTTTCATTTAATATTAGTTTTTTTAGTTCCAGAAATTATGAGTTTCCCAATTATTAGGAAATCCCATTGCTCTTTCTTCATTTACTGGACAATCTTGCATTAATTCTTTTAACTCTATATTAAAACTGCTATTACTATCAATGGTTTTTAACATATAGTTTATTGATAGTAAAGAGGCAAATATTTTATAAGGTAATATATTTTGCAAATCGACCTGACTATAAAATGGATTACGTGGATTACGTGGAAATTCAATATTAGTTGTTAGTCGCCTGTTCCATAAACGACTATGGTGTGCGCAAATATTTCGTAAATGCGAAAAACTTAACATCCAATTTTCTAAAATATATGGATTTGGCAAAGCAAATTTTCGAGCTACTCGTTTTTTTGCATCGCAAGTTTTTAAACTTTTGTAAATTTTTGATAATGTTCCCATACTCACTACTTCAAGTGTCATCCACGATGGTGGCATTTTTGGTGTATCATATTTATTTTGATAATGCTCTATAAATGTTTCGCCCGAACGACTTATTTCTATTTCTAAGGTACGTTGATGAACATCGAAAAACAATTCTCCTTTTCGATTACGATTTGTTTTAAATAAATTACTATCCGTTTGCCAATGGCTACCATAATCGACAGCAAACTGATGAATTATTTGTGTGCGTAATGCAACTTCAATTTTTTCCATTGCATTAAAAATTAGTATTCTTAATTTTTGATCGAACCTATAAAGCGATATTATCTCTTCGAAACTTATATCTACATTAAAAGGATGATTGCTTGTAGTATTATCTTGAAACGAGTATGTATAAGCACGCAAACGATAATAACTTATGCTAGAAAGTATTTCTTCGGCATAAGTTTTACTGTTAAAACTTAAACCTCTACTTTCTAATTTATTAATTTGATCGGTAAAACTTAGTGCTTGTTTTGCGTACCTCATAGACAATTATTATTTCCATTGCCTATATAAAAAGCGAAAACCTGTCGGGGTGCGCTGTTCAAATGGGAAGCGTGACAGGTATTATTACTGCAAATATACGACAATTTTGTTATGAACAAAGAATTAGACAATATTTTTTTGTTTATTTTAAACATTGTTAAAAATTAAATACTTTTAATTTCGCTTATACCAAAGCGTTTTAGGGTTTGTGTAGAGTTTGTTTTTTCCACATCGGAAAAGCCATTGTCTTTAAATATTACTCGGCAAATTTCTGGTTGTAATTCTTGTTTCCAAGCACCAATACCCTCGGCTACTTTGCTGGTAATACCATTGGCAAGGCAAATAAATAATGCACCCATACCAACATTATAAACTGTTTTGCCTTCTATTTGCTTTTGCTCTATTGGTAATGTTAAATCTAAACCATATTTTAGCAATATTTCGTAAAGTATATCTTCTTCGCTACGGTCTGCTTTTATATTATGCTCTGCATCAAATAGGTTTTCTTCTAAATTCTCTATATTGCCGTCCCAAGCATTTATGTTAGAACTATCTAATTTGAATACTTTAAAACCTATATCTAAATTATCTATTATAGATTGTAGTGCATCAATTTCTTTTTGTAATGCAGCTATTTTCTCATCGTCTTTAAACAATTTAGTATCTTCTTTTAATTTATCTAATTTTTCTTTTTGAACAATAAGTTTAGCCTTTTGTTCTTCAATTATTTTCTTGCCTGCTCTACGAATACGCTCTTTACCTATTTCTGCAATAGTTTTATAACCTGCTTTGTATGCCTCGCTTTTTTCGTCTATAACTTCGGGCAATTGCACTTGTATATGCTTACGATTACCTCCATCTTCTGAATTTAATTGCATTACTGCATGGGCTGTAGTGGCTGAGCCTGAAAAGAAGTCCAACACAATATCATTAGTATCTAAACCCGTTAAAGCTAGCTTTGTAATTAAATGAATTGATTTAGGAAAATCCATTATTGATTTATTAAATAACGATTTTATTGATTTTTTACCATAATCATTATTTATTTCTTTTTCTAACCATAATGATTTCACTAAAGAAGTTGCAATTTTTCCATCGTTTCCTAATAAATAATCTTTACGATAAATCCTCCATTCATCACCCATTTTTTCAGCTGTTAATAATTCAACTTCATTATTAACTTTATCTTTTCCCCAAGTCCAGCATGTTTTTACTCCTTCTGATGTCATTGGGACGGTTTCTTCTGTATGATTAACATCTTTAGTTACCGAAACCTTCAATGTAATTGGATCAACATATAAAGGGTAGTATAAATTTGGACGAGTTATCGGGTTAAAAGCTTGATTCCTATTTCTAAGACCAGTAAGTCTATATTTTCCTTTAATATCTTCTTTATTGTATTCTTTAACCATGTCACCTGATTTTTCAATCCCAACCATTGTATTTTCTTGATCTATCTTTTTTGAAAAAATAAGAACAGATTCGTGAGTTTTAGCAACATATTTATCAAGATTTCTACCTCTTGGATTTAGCTGTACTGCCAAGTTTGCTATATAATTCTCTTCTCCAAAAATTTCACTCCCAAGTTTCTTTAAATTTTCTACTTCATTATCATCAATAGACATAAAAATAACGCCATCATCTTTTAGTAAATTTCGTGCTAGTTTTAGTCGAGGATACATCATATTTAGCCAATTGGAGTGATAACGTCCTTCACTTTCGGAATTAGTGCTTAGTTTATTGCCATCAGCATCAACTTGCCCTGTAATTTGTTGGTAGTTGCGTAGGTTGTCTTTATAGTTGTCTTTGTATACAAAATCTTTACCAGTGTTATAAGGTGGGTCTATATATATCATTTTAACCTTATTGGCATACGATTTTTGTAAAAGCTTAAGTACTTCGAGGTTATCACCCTCTATGTATAGGTTTTGTGTTTTGTCCCAATTTACACTTTCGTCTTTTGCAGGGCGTAGTGTTCCTGTGCTTGGCTTGTGGGCTTCTCTACGAGCATTGCTTTTGCCTGCCCAAGTAAAACGGTAATATTCTTCATCAGTTTCTACATAATCGCCTAATACGGCTTTTAATACATCAAAATCTATGTTTCCTTCGGTGGTAATTTCGGGAAATAATTCTTTTAGTTTTTCTATATTTTCGCTTACTAAATCTTTGCTTTGTGTAAGGCTATCGCCTTTTTGTATTTTATCCATAGTATTATTTACTAAGTTTATTTTTTATTTCGTCAATATTTGCACGTTTGCTCTGCAATGTAATATTTAATTCTACTTTTTTATTGAGTTGGCTCTCTTTTTTTATTTGTGATTTTAAACTAATTATATCTTTTTCTAATGTTTCAATTTTTAGCAAGTTTTGCATATCGCTTGCAGTACGCTTTTGTGGTCGTTTAATAAACGAGCCAGTAATATTTGCTGTTTGGTATTGTATAACTGCGTTAATATATGACTTGTAAGTAGTTTCTAAATTTGTTTTATTTAATTGCGAATAATCTATTGCTTTAAAAAAGGCAGAAGAAATATCGTTTTTGTATAGTTTAGATATTACAGGTGTAGTATAGTAGTTTTCGATAGTTCGTTTTGAAGTATCGTTTAAGTTTATACGTTTATCACAAGTATTAATAACAAATTCGTTATGGTTTTCAATTATTAATATTATTTGATAAGTAATATGTTTTTGAAATAGAGTTTGATGTTTTTCCCAAACATTGTTGTCTAATTTATTATCAGCAACAGTGCAAATCATTATTTGTATTTCTTCGTATTTATACTGCTTATTTTCAACTTGCTGTATGTTTGCAACATGAGGCTTTATACTTGCTAACCACAACATGCTTTGAATGCTTGCAAGAGTTTTTTTCTCACTTGCCGATAAATGAAAATTTCTTAAAAAAAATGCTTTTGTAATCTTAGTATTTAAAACACTACGATTAGAAATATTTAGTATGTTATTGTAATCTAAACTCATTTATTTAATAATTAAATAACTTACTAATTCTAAATTTTCTTGTTTGTTTACCTCTTTGCTTAGCATTGTAGTTCCACCTTGTGTAGCAAGAGAGTCTAAACCAACTTCTTGTTGCACTCCAATAACTTCGTGCATAGCAGTTTTTAGCAATGTTGTATATTCTAGCATTTTTTTATCGCCTGTTGTTTCTTTGCTAAACATTTCGGTTAGCGAGTTATCTACCTCGTTATTTCCCATACAAAGTTTTCGAAAATAGTCTAATGCTAATTTTGTTTGCGATGCTTTTACAATTTCTTCTCCATCCATACTTATATAAACCAAAAAGAACGGGTATAAAATATTATTTTTTAATTTGGTCTGACTTCGTTCGTTAGTATCTTTTAAGCAAAACAAAACACCTTGTTTAACTTGTTCTAAATTAGATTTTACAATAGCATAAGATGCAGGGGGAATATGGTTTAATGTTTCGAGCTGTTGATCGCTACTTTTTTCTAAATCTATTTTAAAATCATTAAAAGTTAAATCAGTAATAGAAATTGAACCTTTCACATCTTCTAAATCAATAACCTGATCTTGTAATTGTTTTAATTGAATTTTACGATAGTCGAGATCTTGCATTTCTCTACTATTTTTACTAATAATATTGTCTTCTCCTGTTGCAGAAACATCAAGCATAACCATTTTACCTTGTACTCTTGCTACTAAGTCGATAAAATTATCGAGTTCCATACTCGGAAAAAAGTTTACTAACTGAATATTATCGTTTGTAGAGCCAATACGGTCTATTCTACCAAAACGCTGAATAATACGAACAGGATTCCAATGTATATCGTAGTTTACTAGATAATCGCAATCTTGTAAGTTTTGACCTTCTGAAATACAGTCTGTACAAAACATTATATCTATTTCGTTTTCTTCATCAGGGAAAATATCTTTTCTGCTTTTAGATTTAGGCGAAAGATTGGTAAGAATTGAGTTTAAATCGGTTCTGCAATTAGGCATATTGGTTTTGTTATTACCCGAACCTGTAACTAATGCAGAATATAAGCCGTTGTCGGTTAGTAACCATTCTTTAAGTTCTTTATGCAAATAATTAACCGTATCGGCAAAAGCAGAAAAAATAATTACTTTTTTGTTTCCTTTGTTAATTGGGTTTTTAAGTTTTTTGGTTATTAATTGTTTAAGTGTATGCAATTTTGCATCTCGGCTTACATCAATTAATTTTATATTAGATAACAGATTTAACAAAACAGTTTTGTCTTGTTGTAAATCTTGCCTCCATCTAATTGTGTCAATATCGCTAATTAAAACCTTTGTTTTACCTCCAACTAATAAGTCTTCTAATTGTGTGTCGTCAATATCAATTTCAGTAATTTCCAGATCTAAATATTCATTTGTTTGTTGCTCTAACTGGTTTAAATTTTCATCAATTATTTTTATTAGTTTTTCAATAGTAAGTTGAAAAGAGTGAATTGAACTTTCGAGACGTTTTAATAAATTTATGCGCATTAAATAAATTAAGCTTTGCTCACGGTCAACTTGTCTAAATACACCTCCTTTTCCAGTATCGATATCATATTTTTCTTCATAAAACTCTCGTTTATCTGCCCTAACATAAGCTAAAGGTGTATAGGCGGCTAAAGTTAACATACTTATTTCGTCATATATCTGTTCAATATCCTTAAATCTATTTTGCGTGTCAATCTCTGGTGTAATTGTTATTGGATCTAATCGGTTAGGGAATTTGCCAACTTCAGTAGTGTCATAATATTTTATTATATGTTTTCGAGATCTTGCAATAGTTAGCATATCCAATATTTTAAAATACGAACCATCTAATTTGGACATTAGATTATTTACATCTAAGTTATCGGGGTCGCCATTTTTAAACCAACTCGTAAACCTACGTTGAGCATCACGCATTGTTTGAGTAATGCTATCAATACCATACTCGCTATAAGCACTATCGTTTCCTTCGGTAATAAACGAAATTTGATTTTTTAAATCATTCATACGGTTATTTACTGGAGTTGCCGAAAGCATTAAAACTTTTGTTCTTAT
This sequence comes from uncultured Bacteroidales bacterium, assembly GCA_964442075.1. GTDB lineage: Bacteria > Bacteroidota > Bacteroidia > Bacteroidales > CAYTAU01 > CAYTAU01. The sequence goes on along the minus strand of CAYTWH010000017.1, from coordinate 33,588 downwards.
GTTCGATTTTATAACATCGTTCATTAATCGTTTATATCGAGTAATACCTTCTCGTTTATTAGGGTTGTTTCTAAAATTATGCGATTCGTCAATTACAACTAAATCATAATTTCCCCAATTAATCATTTCAAGGTCAATATCGCCAGATTTTCCTTTCATACGAGTTAAATCGGTATGATTTAATACATCGTAATTTAATCGATCTTCGGCAAGAATATTTCTTTTATCGTTTAATTGATATACAGTCCAGTTTTCACGTAATTTTTTTGGTGCAAGAACTAAAATTCTATCATTTCTTAATTGATAGTATTTCATTACAGCAAGAGCCTCAAATGTTTTTCCAAGTCCAACACTATCAGCAATAATACAACCGCCATAAGTTTCAATTTTTTCTATTGCACCAATAACAGCATCTTTCTGGAAATTATAAAGCATATCCCATACCTTAGAATCTTTAAAACCTACTTTTTGTAGTTTTTCATCAGCACGTTCACTTATTGTAGAGTAATGAAATATTTCACGAATACTGTACTTGTAAATATCTTCCCCTGAAATATTTTTAGTTCCTGTTTTTAAATAATCAATTATTGTGTCGTTTAGTATTTGAGAACTATATTCCCAGGTATCTTTAAAAAGTTGCAAATACGGATTGTTTTCGTCTTCAACCTTATTTATTAATATTGGCATTTTGGTAGGTAACACACCTAAACCTACCGAATCTAATTCAAGAGGTGTAAGCGAAAAATGAGTTGATGTATTATTATTTTCTACAATAATAATATTTTGATTTGCTAAACTTCCTTTTCTTATTTTTAGGTTGTTTTCTAATAAATCTATTGTTTTATTAATTCTATATTTACGATCTAATAATAAATTTAATTCTTTTTCGTCGTTGCTCTGAATAAACCTAAATTCATTCTCAGTATCATTATCAATATTTAGTAAAACTTTTACACTTTTAGAATTATTTGCAATGTCAATTAAATCGAAAATTGCATAAGCAGTAAACTTATTGCAACTAATATAGATGTTAGAACTTGAACTAACTATAGATATTAATTCATCGATTAAAAGTGTATCTTGATTATTTATTATTTTCATAAGAACTTTATTTGATTAAACACATTTTTCAAATTCTGCCATTTGAATTTATTTTTATAAATTTTCCATTGCCTCTTCTTAATCCTCTTTCTCTTTGGATATATTTCCCATTATTTCAAATGTTTATTCAAAACCTAAAATTAATATAATTCCTCAAAAATCCAAGTGATAATCCTATGATTTTGAGCATACAAAACATAATTATTTGGAATAGATATAAATATGCTCAATATATCCATATAAAACTATAGCAAACTTACTTTAATTAGTATTACTCAAAATACTAATAACATTTTCAACTGTTTCTTGGTCTGGCTTAATAACTTTTGAAAATTTACATTCTCTTAATTGTTGTAAAGCATTTGCAGGGTTAATCTTAACGTCTAAAAAATCACGCATCTTTATTTGATTAGATCTTATTACTGTTATTTTATTTCTCCAGTATGATAATTTTAAATCAATAACAATTACATAATCTTGTGTATCATCAAATAAATATACTTTGTAGTCATCATAAGCTTTAATCAATACAGATTCAATATTAAATTGCTTGGGGATTTCAATAGGGTATTTTGATTTCCTATTAGAATAGTAATTATCATTTTGATGATTCTTGTATGAAGAAATTACTTCCAATAATTCATCCTTTATATGAGAATGAAACATCGCTTTTCTTCTTATATAATTTATTTGATCTAGGTCAGAATCTTTTATTGGAAAATCTTTATCTCTTAAAATATCAGAGCAAACATCTCCTGAAACTCCGTTTATGCTTGCATTGTCTTTTATAAAATCGTGTAAACTCATTTTTATTTATTTATTAAAATATTTTAAAACTTTTTTTTGCGTTTTTTGGGTGAAACCCTGCAACCTTTTGCCATATACACCAATTGTACAGATAGTTCAAGCAAGTCTGTTTTTGTTTTTTTTACTTGCATCCTTCTGTTAACCTATAACTGTTACAAGTAGCAAGTTGGTTTCATGCTCTAAAGAAATACTTATAACTCTTATATCTTATTTATTTTTAATTTATTATAAAATATAGTTATAGGTTGCAACTACTAATGTTCATTTTTTAAATTATTAGAATTTAATATTTTTACCCAGTAGCCATGTTTTACTTTCCCCTTTATTTTTCTTGCTATTCTTTCAAAATCTAAATAACGTAAAGCCTTGCCTACTTTCTCAGGTAATAACTTTACTGAAGTTCTACTCATTATATATTCTAAAATTTCAGTAGCATTGTAAAACAAATCTGTCTGTTCATTATTTGATGGAGCAAAAAATCTATCTACCAAATCACTCTCTGGAGTTGAAATCTGAAATTTCTTATTGATTTTATCATTTTCTGCAATTTCTTCACGAGTTAAATCAAAAACAAAATCCTTATCTTTTACTAAATACCATATTTGAGCATAAACCTTATCCATATCAACATCTTTGCTGTAATTCCAATCAATATAATCAACTTCCATGCAGAGCCATCGCACAGATCCATTTTCATCAGTTAGAAATTCCCATTTGTCTGTTGAACCAATGAAACTTGCTCTTCTAATATGTACTGAAGCTCGCTTGTCATAAGTAAGCCTTGCTTTTACTTTATCCTTTGAGAACATTGATTTAAAAGCATTAATCTCAGCTTTTTCTGCTTGTGATAGTTCATCTAAGTTGATAAGAAAATTTTCTGTAATTGCTACATGACTATCCTTATCGGTTCCTATATTTTCAGCAATATATCCTGATAATGTTTTTGGACAAAGAAATCGACAAAATGTTGATTTTCCTGAATTCTGATGATTGCTTACAAGTACAAATGCTTGTTTATTATATGAGTTCTTTTCTGTAGCAGTTTTTACAGTTCTTACCAACCATTTCAAAAAATGATGATTAAAACGTTCCTGGTCTTTTACTTTAATAAAACTACATAAATGCTCTACATAATCGTTTTCTTCATCCCAATCCGGTAACCTTTCAAAATACTCAAGAAATGGATCATGTCGGTTTACAAAATCGGACTTCAATAATGCTACTAAATTATTTAGACTTAAATTAATGTTGTCCTTTTGAAGCTTTACATACAGATTGTTTTCATTTAAATCCTCATACTCATTTGTTCCCTTTTCTTTATATTCAAACTTATTACTTACAGTATTATAGCGAATTTCATATCTCTGCTTTAAATATTCTTCAGTAATATTGAATTTATTTGCAGTTATTTTTTTATCCTCTTTAATTTCAGTTTTAACCTTTTTAGTAACTTTTTGTGTAACTCGCTTATTCAATGATTTTATTACAATACCATTCTGTTTTGCAAAATGAAATAGTGTTTTAATTGTAATCCCAGAATTATTATTCTTTAAGCATTTTGAATATTGCTCATTACAGTGTTCAGCACTATAATCGTGATTTAATTTGCTTATTGCATGAAAATAATGTCTGCCTGATTCACCAAATTCACTTTCAATAGCAAAACCAATCTTTATCCAATCATCATAATTACTTGTAATATCAATTCTATTTCCTTCAATCTGTTCTATTAGTTTTTCTATATCACTCTTAATACTCATTGGTATCTCGGTTTTAAAATTTTCTGACTCTTTGTTGTGGTATATATCCTTATCGTATGAGAAAAAGCAAAGACGAGATACATCTTTGCCCGAAGGATCTATTTTAATGCCTAAGAGCTTCTCATAATAAGCCTGGACCTTTAAGAATGTTTCAAGATGCTTTGTTACACTATTCTCGGTTCTAACCAATATCTTTAATCCTTTGCCACTTGGACTTATAAAACAAGAATATGTGAATTTACATTTGATAGCTTTTGTTCTAAATTTTTGCAAATTATTTTCAAGCTTGTCAATATCAAGAATGATAATTTTAGAGTACTCTTCAAGAAATTCAGCTTTTCTGCCACCTTTATATTGTGCCGATGGAGTAAATGCAAGCAAAGATTTCTTCTTTGCTGCATATTCTTTGTCTTTTCCTTCCTTTAAGAGTGTCTGGAGTTTTTCTATTGGTCCTTTGAATTTACCACTGCGGATAATCTCCGCAATGGTATCAAAGGTTTTATTCTCTACAACTTTATTGAAGTTTTGAAATATACTTAGCTCTGTCATATCTTTCTCTCCTTAATAGCTTCGTATTTTTCTATAATTCTTCTTTAGGAACTTCTCAATATCTGAAGCCCTATAGTAGATTTTATTCCCAATCTGTGAGAATGGTATTTTGCTATCATCTCTATATGATTGAAGAGTTCTTTTACTAATTTTTAAAAGAAGCATTACATCTTGATTATCGAGCCATCGCTCACTAAGTGGAGTATCAGCTTCCATTTTTAATTCTACGAATTTGTCATCAAGACCTTTTAGTTTATCCATTATTTGCTTAAAAGCATCGGATTCTATAGTTATTACATTCATTACATTAGTTTTTAAAAATTAAACAATACTTGATCTGGCTTCGCGACTTCCAGTTCTTTTATTGTTTCTGTTGCAACAAAAACTTTTGCAATGTTATGGAGAGTAAAAAGTATAAAAAGTATCTTTTTTAATTTGATACCTTTTTTTTATTACATGTCTAATTGTCTTACAGTAAACTATTTTTGGAATAAAAAAGTATCAGAGCAGTTTGATACCTTTTAATTATTACGAGATTGATTATCTTACAATAAACTTTATTTGGAATAAAAAAGTATCAGAGTAGTTTGATACCTTTTTATTTTCATGTGCTTAAATATTAGCACCATAGTATTTTTAGCTTAAAAAAGGTATCAAATTAAAATGAAAAAAGGCAGCAGAAATTCTGATACCTTTTTACTTTTAATGCTATTAGATGCAATCTGATTAAATTTATGTCTTTTAGCTTGGAATTTTAATGTATTCTGATGTTTTTAAGTTACTCTTCCATCAAAACATATTTTGATATATCAATTCGCTTTTTCCCTTTTACTCTTTTATCATCTCTATAATCTTGCAAACAAATTCTAATTGTGTTTTTATTTATTGGATTTCCGTTTTTATCTATAAAGCTTCTATGAATAAATTCAGCCATTTCTTCAATACTTGCTTCAAAATAAGTTTTTTTATTTATCATTCTTTCATTCATAAAATCATAATGATATGTAATCAAGGTATTAATCTGACCATTCCATTTTATCGGTTTAAATCCAGCATCAATATTCTTTTCTTCTTTAGGAGCATTTCCATATTTAGCTACCGGTTCCATCATAATATTCATTCCAACAGAATCATATAATTCTGCTTTTAAACTTTTCTTAGTCATTTTCTTTTCATTATAGAATGAGCTGAACATATTCTGATAAAAAAGAATAACATTGATGATAAACACATTTTGTGCAAACACTAAAAAAATAATATTTCTATCTCCTTTAATCTGAGTTTTATTTAATACCATTCTTGCATCATAGAAAATTCTTTGTGCCATCTGAATATTTTTCTTTGCATATAATTCTATGTTATTGGTATCATGAGTTTCTCTAACAACATTTACAGCCTTAATTTTTAGTCTCTCAAATGTATCTGATAAAAAGTCCAGGTATAATTTCGCCTTATGACTTGGAGGATAGGGAAGCTCTATTTTGTCTTCAAGCTCATATATTTTCTTTGGTATTAATATAATTTTAGATTTGTTCTCAAATACATCTTGAACAAATTCAAATTTCACATCGCTACTTTCTTTATATCCATATTCTAAAATATTGATCTTGTTTTGTTCTTCTTTTTTATCAATTTCCAATCCCTTAAATTTGATTTCCTTTTTGTTAATTTTCTGGACCATCTCAAGTAGAACTTTTTTTGATGCTCCACTATCATCATTAGGACAGAATTTTTTTCGTAAGATTTGATTAAAAACAGAGACATCATCTCTTTGGTAAGATTTTGTTTGCATAGGCCAATAAAGTAATTTGAGGTTAATAAAATGACTTGCTTTCTACTGCATAAATTTACACTCAAATATCCTAAAATCCGAGTCATGTTAATAAGTTATTACTGTATGATATACAGTCTGCTATCTATCTAAAAAACTTAAGGTGCTGATTAATAATGAGTAATTTTTATTAACAATTTTGAAATGTTTTGAGAATGTTGATAGGAGAGTATTTTTGAAATTTTGTCGTAAATATATGCTGTTTTTGCGACTTCTTTTTTGTACTGTAACGCCACTCACCGTCTAATTATCGTATATTATCGAACCAAATCGAACCAAAATAAATTTGGTTATCGAATATTTTGTCGTATATTTGCGAACCAAATCGAACCATATTATGCAAAAAATACATACATTTTCGCTTAATCTTACAATGAAACTGATTAATGAAATCAGTAAAATTGATAGATTTGATGCTTCTTGGACTCAAATTGAGAAAAGAGAAGGTCAAACTTTAAAGCAACTCAAATCAATTGCAACTGTTCATAGTGTTGGAGCTTCTACACGTATTGAAGGATCTAAAATGACTAATGAAGAAGTTGTGATATTAATAGATAAACTAAAAGTCTCAAAACTTGAAGAAAGAGATGAGCAAGAAGTTGCTGGTTATTTTGAAGCTCTTGATACTATTTCTGAATCTTATAAAGATATTGATATTACTGAAGGAAACATAAAAAATCTTCATAATATTCTAATGAGTTTCAGTGATAAAGATGAATGGCATAGAGGAAAATATAAACAATTAAGTAATTCAGTTGAAGCTGAACTACCTAATGGAACTAAACAATTAATATTTAAAACATCTGAACCCGGTTTGCCAACAGAACAATCAATGAAAGATTTATTTGAATGGTATCATTCAGACAATGAAACAAACTCAATAATTAAATCAGCTTTATTTGTTTATGATTTTTTAAGCATTCACCCTTTTCAAGATGGTAATGGTAGATTAAGCAGACTCTTAGGAACTCTTCTATTATTAAGAAATGGTTATTCTTGGGTTCAATATATTAGCTTTGAACATGAAATAGAAAGTCGAAAAGATGAATATTATAAAGTATTGATGAATACACAGAAACAAAGACCAAATGAGGATGTGTATGAATGGATTTCCTTCTTTATGGACTGTCTATCTAATATTCAAAATAACTTAATGAAGAAATTAGATGATCAAGAAAAATCATCAACAAACCTGTCTCCTAGAGACAAAAATATTTTAAGTTTTATTGCAAACTATCCAGGAAGTAAGTCTAGTGATATTTCTAAGAAACTTAATATTCCTTTGTCAACTGTAAAAAAGGTGCTTACATCTATGTTCAATAATAAACTTATTCAAAAGCATGGAGTTGGAGCCGGGACAAATTATATTGCTGAAAAGATAAATCCTGTAAAACCAGACTTAATGTTTAAATTACATAAAGACGAAACTATAAAGGAGTTTCTATTAATGAATTCAAGTTCATACATTGAGATAAAGAAAATAATTCTAATTCCGCTGTTTGAATGGAAAATACCTGATGATTGGTCAATAAAATTAATGAATAGTGGACTTTATTTTAAAATAACAGGTTTAAATAAAAGAGGAGATTTCTTTAGTCAAAAATACTCTTTGATGACATTCAATAACCCACATAATTTCAAACCAGTTTTTACACTAAATAATCCTATTAGAATCCCATATAGTATAGAATTAGCAAATGTTAAATTAAATGAATTTCCAATAAAAATTTCAATTGAATTATTTGGTTCTGTTAAAGAATTTGATTTTGATATTATGTTTGTTTATGATGAAGTTTGATAAAAATACATCATAGGTGAATATATATCTGTGCAAAAACAAATTCTAGTTATTTAGATATATTACAGCTATTTACATCTATCAAATTTATGTCTTTTATTATTGTAAATGTCATGTAAATACCGTTATTTACCTGACATTATTTTTCATTATTGTTAATAAATTTTGTGGACATTTTTCTCCTGAACCTTCACTCCCAATTTGCATTTTGATTCTTTGTTTTGTACATTTGTAGCGGAATACAAAATGATGTAATGAGAAGCAATTTAGTGTAACTTGAATTTTCATCATGTAATATGTCCAAATCGTGTCCAAGTATTTGAAAATTTTGTAATACTCACAATATAAGCGGTTAAAATAGTAGGTTCATAATCCTCTTTCTCCGCAACCTAAAAACCTCTTGAAAAATCAAGAGGTTTTTAATTTTCTTCTAATATTACATTATCTGTAAATATCTGAAAAATCTCTAATTAAACGAAAAAGGCTTTCAAATTTGGTGAGTTTTAGACTACTTTCAATATCATAAATATTGTGATATTCGGAATAACCTCCAAGAGTATAAATAAATACTGATTTAACTCCTTTTTGGTAAATATAGTGGTGGTCGCTATTCATTGCTTCACCACGAGGACTGACTTTTTTCAGATAATTATTTTTTTCGTTAATATTTACAAGCATCTCAAATTCTTTTTTCAATACAGAACCATTTACCACCTTTATCCCTTCTTCACCGGTACCAACCATATCTAAATTGAAAAAGAATTTGATTTTTGATAATGGTATTATTGGATTTTCGGAAAAATATTCAGAGCCAAGTATCCCAACTTCTTCAGCACTAAAAAAAATAAAAGCCATAGAATAATGCGGTTTAAAATCGGAACTAACATAATGTTTTGCAAGATTTAAAACCATTGCACAACCGCTAGCATTATCATTAGCTCCAGGAAAATAAGCGCGTTTTCCCATATTTCCAAGATGGTCGTAATGTGCACCAAAAAGAATAAAAGTATCTACTTCTCCTTCAACATACCCTATTACATTTTGAGTTTGATATTTTTTATAAAATTTATTTTTAAATTTAATTGTAATGTTTTCAGACAAGGAATCAAATTTTTCTTTTTTAATTTGAATATTTACCCAGTTGTTAGCCAGTTTGCTTTGTGTTTGAAGAGTATTGGAATTAACAACATCAATAATGCCTCTTGCTTTAACAAAATTTGTATATTTAATTAATTTGTATCCCTTTTTAAGATCTTCTGATTTGAAATCATTTTTGTCAATTACAATAAATGTTTTTGAATAATCTTTTAAAACAAAATTTGTAAAAAAAGTGCTGTCTATTTTTTTTATCGGAAAAATTCCCTTGCATTTACCCGATGAATTTGAAATAATATAATCTTCACCAGGGATAAGTTCATTTTCATCAATTATTAAATTAATTTTTGATGGAATAGTGTTGACTGAAATATTAAAATCCTGAAAATAATTATTATTAAATGACTTTACATTTAACTTTACTAATTCTTCTTTTAGATATTTAGCCGCAATTTTTTCACCATTATTTGTAAATCCTCTGCCATGAAACTGTTCAGAGCTTAATATTTTAATTACTTCTCTTGCATATTCAATGTCCTGTGCATTAATGCAAAAAGGGAAAATAAATAAGAAAAAAATAAATTTGTACTTCATTATAACCGTAGTTTTAATTAGGGCGTTATATTTAAAAATCGACGATAAATTAATTCGAGAAATTCTTTAAAACTTGCTTTAGTATCATTCCATTCAAATTTTTCGTTCAAATATTCCATTGCTTCGTCAAGGTTATTACAAGAATTAAGTTTGTTAATTGATAAAGCATATTGCTCGCTATTACTATTAAATAATTCTTTGATGAAACGAATTTTATCATTTAACGAAATTACAGCTTTCAAATCTTCTATGGGTTGATATTGTAAGTGTGTAGCTAAATCTTTTTTTTGTTTAAAATCAGAAAAAATATCGTTTAATGTTTTTTTATTATCAATAAGTTTTTCTCCAATTGTTTCCTTTGTTTTTACTATTTTTTCTTCCGGTTTTGCAATATCTGTATCATCAGGTTGATTAATGTCATTACTTATTTCATCTGGCTTTGTTTCATTATTACCAAATAGATTTAGTTCAGAAGTTGTTGTTATTTGTTCATTCTCTGAAACAATATTGGTTTCTTTTGTATCATCTGTAAGTTCATCAGTTTGTATGTTAATTTCAGGAGAATTGTCAATCTCTTCTTCTGCCATCTCTTCGCTTTCGACATTTTGATTATTATTAATTTTTTCTTGTCCTGATTCAGTTTCAAATAAGCCTGATTGTGTTGTAGATAAATTATCTTCTTCATTTTCCGGAGATTCTTTTTTTTCAATTATTGGTTTCTCTACAACAATTTCTTCATTGCTTTCAATAATATCATTTTGTGGTTCATGCTCTTCAATGATTTTTTCATGGTTTTCAATAATATCACTTTGTGACTCAGGCTCTTTTGCGATTTTTTCAACAACTATTTCTTCTTTTATTTCAGCATCTAATTTTTCATCAATTTTATTGATATCTCTTAATTTAAGTAAATTATCATAAATTTTAATAATTTTATCAATACTTAAATCAATATCAATTTGTGGAATATCATCAAATGTTTTAAAATTCTCTACTAAAACTTTACATTCATTTGTAAGGTCTGTAATTTCATTTAATAAAGTTTGTTTTTTCATGAATGATTATATTTGATTAAGTAAAAATATTATTTCATTTTTCTTACTTTTGTAAAAATAATGTTGAAAATTTGATGTAAAAATACAAATTATATTATAATGTTTCTTGAAAACAAAATAAAAAATCTTAAACATAGTGGATGGATAGAGGTAATTGCAGGTTCTATGTTTTCAGGAAAAACCGAAGAATTAATAAGGCGTTTAAAAAGAGCAGAAATAGCTAAATTAAAAGTTGAGATTTTTAAACCCAAAATAGATATTCGTTATTCTGATGATGAAGTTGTTTCTCATGACGAAAATACAATTAGGTCTACTCCTGTAGAATCGGCAGGAAATATTTTATTATTGGCAGGAGATGTTGATGTTATAGGAATTGATGAAGCTCAGTTTTTTGACAAAGGATTAGTTGAAGTATGTAATAAATTGGCAAATCAAGGAATAAGAGTTATAATTGCAGGCTTGGATATGGATTTTAAAGGTAATCCTTTTGGTCCTATTCCCGAGTTATTTGCAATTGCAGAATATATTACAAAGGTTCACGCTATTTGCGTAAGATGTGGAAATCTTGCTCAATATTCGTTTCGTAAAACAAATGATGAAAAATTGGTAATGTTGGGAGAAATTGAAGAATACGAACCATTATGTAGATTATGTTATTATAATGCAATAAAAAAAAATAACAAATGAAAAAAATTCTGTACATATTGTTATTATTACTGTTGACTTCTCCAATGTTCTCACAAACAGGAAGTAAAATTGATAGTCTTGAGGGTTTATTATTAACAAAAAATCAGGGAAAAAAACTAATTGTGTTAAATGAACTTGCTCAGGAGTATCTTAAGCCCTCAAGTCTTGACAAAGCAAATGAATATGCGAATAACGCACTTTTAATATCGAAAAACATAAAAAATGAAACTGAAGAAGCAAAAGCTTATAAGACGATAGGAAGCATTTATTATTATAAGAAAGATTATAAAACGGCACTTAATAATTATAGTAAATCATTTGAATTAAAAAATAAGCTTGGAGATAAGGAAGGCTCTGCTGCATTGTTATATAATATTGGTATAATATACAAAAACGAGGGGAGTTACAAAAAGGCGATTCAGAATTATGAGAAATCTCTGCATATTTATGAAGAATTACAAGATACAATAAATGTTGCATCAACATATCAGGTAATTGGAATAAGTTATTTTTATTGGGCAAGATTTGAAAAAGCAGTTGATTATTATCAAAAATCTCTTGCAATTTACAAGAAATTAGATGATAAAAAAGGAATAGCAAATTGTTTGCAAAAAATAGGTGTAATATATCATGAATGGGGAGACTTTGAACAGGCATTGAAGTTTAATAGGGATGCATTAAAAATATTTGAAAAGATTGATGATAAATATTCAATTGCTAATACAATAATGAATATTGGAATTGTTTTTAAAGATTGGGGAAATTATCAGATCAAAGCACTTGAATATTTAGATAATGCATTGGTATTGATGGAAGAAATTGGGAATAAACAAGGAGTTGCTTATGCTTTAAATAATACAGGTACTGTTTATGAAGAATGGGATAATTACGATGAAATTGAAGGAAATAAAGAGGGTGAAAACTATAAAATGGCAATTGAATATTTTGAAAAAGCATTAGAAATTGAAGAAGAAATTGGAGACAAACATGGTTATGCCGGAACATTACAAAGTATTGGAAATGTATATGGCAAGTGGGAGTTTTTTTCAAAGTCATTAGAATATCATCAAAAATCATTTAAAATACGAAATGAGATAGGAGATAAGGCCGGAGTCGCAAATTCGCAACATTGCATTGGACTGGTATTTAGGGAAATGGAAAATTATCCAAATGCCTTAAATTATCTAAACAATGCCCTTGAAATAGCCATGGAGTTAAAAATGAAAGACTTAATGGAGAATATTTATAAGTCAATGTCAGGAGTTTATTATTCGAAAGGTGATTTTAAAAATGCGTTTGATTATTATTGTAAATATTCGGAAATGAAAGATTCGATATTTAATATTGAAAGCCATAAGCAAATTGCAGAAATGGAAGAAAAATATGAAGCAGAAAAAAAAGATCATCAAATAGAACTTCTTGCAAAAGAAAAAGAATTGCAAAAACTTGATTTGAAAAAGAAAGAAGAAGAAAATAAGCGCCAACGGTTTTTTATTTACGGTTCTGTACTTGTATTAATTATTATTTTGATATTTTCAATTTTATTATTCAGTCAACTTCGCCAAAAAAAGAAAGCTAATATTTTATTAGCAGCAAAAAATCAAGAAATTTCAGATAGTATTCATTATGCCAGTCGTATTCAATCTGCAATACTTCCACCCATTGAATATATAAATGAAGTATTACCGGAGCATTTTATTTTAGATAAGCCAAGAGATATTGTTAGTGGTGATTTTTATTGGTTAGCAAGAAAAGAAAAGAAAATAATTATTGCAGTAGCTGATTGTACGGGGCATGGTGTACCCGGAGCTTTTATGAGCATGTTGGGAGTGGCTTTTCTTAATGAGATTGTTAATCAATATGAAAACGTCACGGCAAACGAAATTCTTAATAAATTAAGGGCTAATGTAATTAAATCTTTGCATCAAACAGGGAAAGAAGGAGAAGCAACAGATGGCATGGATATTTCATTGTGTATTATTGATGCGAATAAAAGCATTATACAATATGCAGGAGCAAACAACCCCTTATATATAATTAGGAATAATGAATTAATAGAAACTAAAGCAGATAAAATGCCTATTAGTATTTATGTTAAAGACGATGTTCTTTTTACAAATAATGAAATAAAAATTGAAAACAGAGATATGATATACATGTTTACAGATGGTTATATCGATCAATTTGGAGGAGAAAAAGGCAAAAAGCTTAAGTTTAAACCATTTAAAGAATTGCTTTTAAATATTAATGAAAAACCTACTGATGAACAAAAGGAGATACTTGTCAGAAAATTTGAAGAGTGGCAAGGTAGCTATGATCAGATAGACGATATTTTAATTATGGGAATTAGAATTGCTTAAATTTATGATTAAATATAATTCTAAAAAGATTGCTCAAATTGTTAATGGTAAACTTGTCGGAGACGGAGAAGAGGAAATAAAATATCTTTTAACAGATAGTAGGACTATTGTGTCTGCAACAAGTTCCCTTTTTTTTGCTATTGTTGGTGAACGACACAACGGGCATGATTACATTGAAGAATGTGTTAATAAGGGAGTTGAGAACTTTATTGTTGATAATATTACAGTCCAGAGTACTCTGGATAAAAAGTTTAATGTTAATTATATTATAGTTGAAAATACTTTAAAAGCTTTTCATAATTTAGCCACTTTTCATAGAGAAAACTTTAAAATACCAATTATTGGAATAACTGGCAGTAATGGTAAAACTGTTTTAAAAGAGTGGTTGTTTCAATTGCTAAATGAAGATTACCGAATAGTTAGAAGTCCAAAAAGTTATAATTCTCAAATAGGTGTACCACATTCTGTTTGGTTATTAGGCAATTCAACAGAATTGGGAATATTTGAGGCAGGAATATCTTTTTCGGGAGAAATGAGTAATCTTCAGAAAATAATTAAGCCTACTATTGGAATATTTTCAAATATTGGAGATCCACATCAGGAAAATTTTATTGACCATAAACACAAAATATCAGAAAAACTTAAGTTATTTGAAAATTGCGAAATTTTGATATATTGTAAAGATTATCAGTTAATAGATCATCAAATACATACAAATAAAATTTTCGAAGATTTTAAATTTTTTACCTGGTCATCAAAATTTCCTGCAGACCTGTTTATAAAAGATATTACGAAAGAAAAAGATCATACATTAATAACAGGAAAATATCAAAATAAAGAGATTCAAATTAATATCCCGTTTATTGATAATGCTTCAATTGAAAATGCAATACATTGTTGGTGCTTAATGTTGTATTTAAAGTACCCAAACAATCTTATATGTGATAGAATGAACTTGCTTTTATCTGTTGCAATGCGACTTGAGTTAAAGCAGGGCTTGAATAATTGCACTATTATTAATGATAGTTATAATTCTGATGTAAATTCATTAATAATAGCTCTCGATTTTGCAAATCAACAACAACAAAATACTAAAAAAACATTAATTCTATCTGATATTTTGCAAAGCGGAAAAGATAAAAAGATATTGTATAAAGATGTTGCAGATTTAATTAAGAAAAAAAAGTTTGATCATTTTATTGGTATTGGAGATGTAATTTCTCAACATAAAGATTTTTTCACTATAGAAAAAAGTTTTTATTCTACAACTGAGGAATTCCTGCAAAATATTAATAGACATGAGCTTAAAGACAGACTTATTTTATTGAAAGGTGCAAGAAATTTTGAATTTGAGAGAATATCTAACATTTTACAACTTAAAGTTCATGAAACTGTATTGGAGATAAATCTGAATTCTGTTACAAAAAACCTTAATTATTTTAGGTCATTACTAAAACAGGGAACTAAAATAATGGTAATGGTTAAAGCTTTCTCTTATGGAAGTGGGGTGTTCGAAATAGCTAATCTTTTACAATTTCAAAGGGTTAATTATCTTGCTGTTGCTTTTGCCGACGAAGGTATTGAATTAAGAAAAGCCGGTATTTCTTTACCAATTATTGTTCTTAATCCGGAAATACAGAGTTTTGATTTGATGATTGAACACAAGTTGGAACCAGAAATTTATAGTTTCAGAATTCTAAAATTATTTTCCGAATCTGTTGACAGAAACAGGATTAATTCTTTTCCGGTTCACATCAAAATTGATACGGGAATGAAACGATTGGGTTTTTGTGAGGAAGAAATTTCTGAATTATTAGAAAAACTGAAAATAAATAATAGATTTATTTTAAAATCTGTTTTTTCACATCTTGCAGCAGCAGATAATCTTAATGAAGATTTATTTACTATTAATCAGATAAAACAATTTGAAAATATTAGTAATTTAATAATTAAAGAATTTGATTATCCTGTTTTACGTCACATCCTAAATTCTGCAGGCATAGAAAGATTTTCTGATGCACAGTTTGACATGGTTCGTATAGGTATTGGATTATACGGCATAAGTGCATTAAAACAGAAAAAATTACATAATGTAAGTTGCTTAAAAACTTCAATTTCACAAGTAAAAGTTTTAAAACAAAATGATACTGTTGGATATAACAGAAAAGGAAAACTTAAAGAAGGTTCTAAAATCGCAATTGTTCCAATAGGTTATGCTGATGGATTAAATCGTAAATTGAGCAATGGAAAAGGAAAAATGTTCATAAAAGAAAAACCCGTTCCTATTGTTGGCAATATATGCATGGATATGTGCATGTTAGACATATCAAGCATTAATGCAAAAGAAGGTGATGAGGTTGTTGTTTTTGGAGATAATTACCACATTTCTGAAATTTCTGACCAACTTGATACAATCCCTTATGAGATAATGACAGGTATTTCACAGCGTGTAAAACGAGTTTATTTTCATGAATAAAAAAAAGACCGTTTAAAATAAACGGTCTTTTTTTTAAATATTTTGAAAAATTAAAATTCCCAAAGATCGTGTTCAAACTTAAACATACTTTCTTTAATCTTTTCAGACTCAAGTAATGCATCTAAACCTTCTCTATACTGTCCAATTCTTCTATTATCATATACATTGGTTTCTCTATAAATATAACTGTGAAACCTTCTTTTAAAAAATATATCCTCGTATGTTCTCCTTTCTGCATCATTAAAAGGATTAAATACTTCATGGTTTGCAAACAAATGACGTACAGAAGGAAAATAAACCCACATAATCTGTTTCATGGTTAAATTTTCTTTATCCTCATCATCCTCTTTATAATAAGCTCTAATTGGGCATAAACCAATGATTCGCACACTCAATTGAGAACGTTGTTTATCAAAAAACCATTCTTCTTTAAGCATTAATCTTTGAACTTCATCAACTCTCTGTTCTCTTGCTTGAACATTTATTGTAATTTCAAACGTTTCCATATCTTCCACCTCAATAGAATCTACACCACCTCCCATATTTGATTGTAACTCATCTGGAGCAAGTGGAACTTGAAACTGGTCATCCATAGCTGCATCATAAACAATTAATCCTTCTTTTTCAACTCCATGTAATAATAAACAAATTAAGCTATAACGATCATTTAAAGGTTGTTCTTCATAAGGAACTGAAGGAAAATATAATGGGTGATTAATTTTTTCTCTTAGGTCTAGCATTCTCCATATTCTTTTACTCCACGTAACATCTGATTCTCTTAAATAATAATATGGAATTGGTTTTCGAGCAGGAACATGTTCTTTTACATATATACCATCTAAAACATCTTGTGCTTGTAATTTTTTATTATTGAAACCAATTAACAATAAAAACCCTAAGAAAATAATAATTAATTTTTTCATAATATAAATTTTTACTTAAGCTTAAACGCTATTGAACCTAGGTTTCTAATTTTTCCACCAGGTCCTTTTGCTTTAACATCTTCTATGTATAATTTTTTACCACGTTTAACTTTTTTTATTATATTTTTTGCTTTAGCATTAAATCTACTTCCATTACAAGTTGAACTTTGTTCAAATCCATCAATAGTTGCAGAAACAGTAAATTTTATAATATTGAACTTTAATTTAAAATCGAAATTTTCAAGATCGGCAACAACTCCTTGTTGAGCGGCAAGTTTTGTTTTTGCAATAGTTCCACCTTTTTGACCTGCTACTTTAGCAACAGGGTCAGGAACTCGTTTTACACGGAATGGCATACTTCCCATACTTCTTCTGGATCCATTAACTTCACCAGCTACACTTACCTTACAATTTTTTGTTGGAGTTGATACTGTGACAACATATCCCTTGCCGGATCTTCTTATTCTACCACCACCACCACTTATTGAAGGAAATATTTTATCTGAAGGTACACCGGGAGCTGAAATATCAACAGGATTTTCAACGCCTATATAAAATACATTCATTTTTGTAGGTGAAATAACTACACTACTTGCAGCTACTTGGAATTCATTACTGAAAGGAAATTTTAAAGTTTTTTTAGTTTTTCCTTTTCCTGTCTCAAAAAATATTAAACCTTCTACTGTATGATACCCAACACCTTTTGTTACTCTGTATTTTCCCTTTCCGTCAATAATAGAGTCAAGTTTAAAATAATCTACACCTTCTTTTCCAATCATTTCAAGTTTAGTAGAATCATATTTCCCAATAAAAATATTAGGGCTTTTAGTAGTATCAAAAGCAGCGAGGAAAATATCTGCTTCATAAACATCTCCTGACATAACGTAATTAGATTGTGCAATAACAGTCCCATCTAATTTATTAAAAGAAAACGAACCCGCATCAATTTGCCCATAAAGGTATGCAAGTAAATCTGCTTCAGCATTCCTCACATCACTTTCTAGTTTTGATAAACCTGTTACACAGGCTACAAGTGGCATATGGTCAAAATAAGAAAGATGCCATTTATGTGATGAACCATCAGGTGCCGTATGATCATGAGTCGATAATGATTTTTCTAGACCATCTTTTAACATGTCATCACTAGTTTGAGAAATCAACCATTCCCTAAATACGTCAAATTTATTTTTAAGAACAAGACCTTTCCCTTTTTCATCAGCTCCTACAAGTACTTCTCCTCCAACATTCAAATCTGATTTCTTTGTAATACCGGCAGCTGCAATAGGGTCGGCACCTTCATCTACTCCTCCTCCTTTTTCAATTATTTCTTTCTTAAGTTCATCCATGTATTCACACATTTCATTAGATTTCTGCTTAAGTTTATCTGCTATGTCTTTCCATTTTTTTGTTTTTACAGGATTTTCTTTTTCTGCAGCAACAAACGCTGAATAAACACTTTCATTTTTAGATACAAAGTTGTTGCTTGTTGTGGTTAATGCTTCATCAAAAAGACTAAAAGCATTGAGAACTTCAGCCGATACATTTAGTGCCAATAATGCAGTTAGCACTAGATACATCATACTTATCATTTTCTGCCTCGGGGTTTCTGGACAATTCGTTGCACCCATAACAATTCAAGTTTTAAATTAATTAATAAATAAACACTTTAATTACTGGTTAATATTAACGTTCATTGCAGTTAACATATTGCCATAAATAGTATTAAGAGCTCCTAGGTTTTTACCAAGTTTAGAAACCTCTTCACGATAGACATCTGCATCACCGGCAGATCTCTTCAAACTATCCATCATTTCGTCCAGTCCAGTATATAATTCTTTTGAAGCATCAAGATGCTCGTTTGAAGATTGCAATTGCAATTCATAAACTGCATTAAGAGCCGTAAGATTTTTTGTCATTACTTCAAGTTGTTCTCCGTATGTTTTATTTCCTTCAGTTGATGATTCAAATTCTTTATTCATAACTTCAGTTAATTTTTGATAAGAAGAAGATAATTCCTGTCCTGCATTACTAACAATTTCTGTTACTCTTTCACCAGTTGAAACAACCATGCTTGCTAATTTCTCAGCTGAGCCTGAAATTACGTTAGCGGAATTTTCAGCAGAACCAGTAATTATTCCGGCAATTTTGTCTCCCGAATTTGTAATATCTTCTGCAAATTTATTTGTAGAATTGTTTACAGTTTCAGATGATTTTATATATGTTTCAGATAGTGCTTCGGATGTTCGATTTAATTTTGTGGCAGATTCTCCATAAGAATTAGCAAACTGGTTAACTTTTTCAGATGCTTTTTCAAAATTATCTACATAATTATTTGTAGCAACAGTTGCATCAGAAACATCAGCAAGTTTCTCTGTGGTTACATTCATCTTTTTTAAGCCATCACCAAGTTTCTCAAATAATTCTGGTGTTATTTCTGCACTTTCTATCATTTCGTCAAATTTTTCTAAAGCAGATTTCTTTTTAGAAAGTTTTGGGTCATCTGATAAAGCTTCGGCATCTTCATCAGTTAAACCTGCAAGTTCGGGATAGACTAAAGTCCAATCTGGTTGAGGATGCATAGGCTCAAAAGCAGATGCGAAAAAAATCAGTGCTTCTGTACCAAGTCCTGCTATAAGCATTGGTCCTGCAAATGGCCAGTGCATAATTTTAAATAATGCTCCAAGAATTACAACTGCTGCACCCCAGCCATAAAGTTTTGTCATAAATGCTTTGTAGCCCTTACTTTCTACAATTTCTGTTATTCCCATAGTATTTAAATTTAAGTATTAATATTAAAAAATTTATAAAATAGTAAAATAATGTTAATAAACTAGTGAACCTGATCCTGCATCACTTGCATCACGACCTAAATAAGTTCTTATACACCTGAAACCAATGTAAGATTTTGCGGAATCTTGATACTCAAAAGTTCTGGTTCCACACTGCAAATAATATGCAACATCTTTCCATGAACCTCCTCTAATGACTTTACGTTTTTTAACAGGTAAATCATCAGGTAATGCAAAATACTTATAGTCAGGATTTAAATCATCAGTATAACTATAGGCTGATTCGTCAAAAGCATTATCTGTCCATTCTGAAACATTTCCTGCCATGTCATATAAACCCCATTCATTAGGCTCATTATTGGCTACAATTATTGGATAAAATCCACCATCAGCCACATAATTTCCTCTTAATGGCTTAAAATTAGCAATATAACACCCCTTGTAGTTTGTTGCATAATATCCTCCCCAAGGATACATTGATTCTTTTAAACCTCCTCTAGCAGCATATTCCCATTCAGATTCTGTTGGTAATCTCCAATCTTGAACATAAGTTTCTAAATTATAATCTCTATATCCGTTAAAAAGAGTTGTTCTCCAAATACAAAATGCTCTTGCTTGCATCCAGTCAACACCAACTACAGGATAGTGGTCATAAGCAGGATGCCAAAAATACATTTTTGCTTGAGGTTCATTATAAGAATATGTAAAATCACTTATCCAACATAATGTGTCAGGATAAACATTAATTACGTCTCTCATTATATATGAAGAACGATCTTTTACTTGTTCTCTTTCACCTTCTTTTCCTATTGAGAAATTAATAACATCACCGTCATATTTGATTTTATTATTTAATTCCATTTCACTATAATCGAAAGATCTTCTGGATTCCATTCCATTTCTACCGGAAAATTCAAATTTCTTAGCAGCTTGATCTAAGTCAATCCAAAAATATTCAAAATTCAATTTTCTAGTATCAATTTGTTTTCTTCTGTAAAATTCTTCATGTTCAAGTAAAAACATTTCTGCAAGAACTTCTCTTTCTTCTTCTTCATGCCACAATAATCTTGGCCCGCCAAAATCTTCCCAAAAAATGAAAGGTGGATTTACATCTTCACCGTATTCATTTTCAGTTATTAAAAATTCATCGTTTTGAGCTCCCATTAATTTGTAAGCAATGGAATCTCTTACCCAAAATACAAATTGACGATATTCATTGTTTGTAATTTCTGTTTCATCCATCCAAAATGGAAAAATTGAAACAGTTTTAGATTCGGCAGTCATTGCCCAAGATACATCTTGATCGTTTGGACCCATGTTATAGCTACCCATTTTGATAAATACCATACCAAAAGGTGGTTGAATAAACCACTGCTCTCTATTTTGAACTCCTGTAAGTTCACCACTGCCATTATAACAACCTGTGGCAATTATTGCGATAAAAATACTAAATAGAAGTAATCTTTTCATAATACCTCCTTATTTAATTATTGCGACTTTGCAATAATTTATAATTAAATTATAAGAATCTAACACTTTTATAAGTACCTCTGTCTCCAGATGACTCAATATTAAAACAATATCTCAAATAAAATTCTATAGAACCATCTGAATATTCAGCTATATTTGATAATGTAATGTCATAAGCAACTCCAATTCCTAATCCCGCAGGTTTGGCTAAATTTGCACCAATCATAGGAACTATAGCATCACTTACACGATAACTTATACCTCCCCAAAATTGTTTTTGATAAACAGCACGTAAATTAAAATTATATTGTGCACTTACTCCATCTGTTTGTAAAATAAACATTGGCTGTACGTCAATTATTCCATTTGGTAATGCATAATTATATCCTCCTGACAGATACAAATGTCTTGCAAAATATGAATGAAATTCTGTATTTTCTTTGTCAATTTTTACTTGTGGCTTGTTTAAATGAGTAATACTTAAACCTGCATAATATGCATGATCTTTATCATCTACAATATAAAAAGCTCCAAAATTTGAATCGAAAGAAAAATGGCTTCCGCTATGGGGAATTAATGGGTCATCATAAGCATTTTGTGTATTACCCCATAAAACATCGGGTGATTCCCATTCTCCATCAAGTGATCTATTAATTAAACCCAAGCCTAAACCTAAACCTAATTTTCCATCACCAAGTTCCATTTTATATGCATAATCTAAATTTAGAAGAAAATCTTTGCCAAATCCTGCTTTGTCTTGTAAAATAGATAATCCTACTCCACTACTAATACTTTCAATTGGACCATGAACACTAAATGCCATTGTTTTTGGTGTTCCGTCGAAACCCATCCATTGATTTCTATATAACATAACAGCACAAATTGCATCATTACTACCTGCATAACCCGGATTAAAGGCCAATTGGTTATAAAAATTCATACTATATTGCGGATCTCTTTGTGCAAGTACAGAAGAAGATATTATTAAAAATAATACAACAAAAGCTTTTAATTTACTCATAATTTTGCTTTTACAGTTACTTATTATGTCTTATTTTTAGCTACAAAAAGGTAAAATAAATAAAAATAATCTTAACTAACAAATTTTATTAACAATTTTCTTGTTAATAAGTCTAAAATATCCGTTTGTCAATTTACGTTGATTTTTTTAAAAGGTTACTTTTTTGTCTAAAAATTTATCTATTGGCAAAGATAATAAAAAAGATTTTATAATAAATGTTAATCAGGTATTATAATAAACGAGATATTGTGGTTATTATTGTTCTAAAATAAACAAAAATGATTATTGTGCAGTATACCAGCACTGTAGGTGCATTTTAATTATTGATTTTTTGATGTGTTTTCCACCATCTATCCGGAATTTCATTAGAACAAGCTTTATTGTAGTCGTTATGAGTACAGGCAATGATTACGCTTTTTTTTGTTGAATTATTATTTGGAACTTTTAGCCACCATTTGTCATTAATTTTATTTTTATAAAATATTAATGAATGTTGGCAATTTTCAATTGAAACAGTAAATTTTAAAAATTTACTGTTATTATTATTTGGGGTATCATTATCTCTTTTGTAAAATCCTTCTATAAAATACCAAATTGCTTGTGCTGCCAAACTTGAAGTTGAAAAATTTATATCAAGATTAGGATTTATATCAAAAATACTAAAAACTTTTACATTATTACTAAAACCGGCGAATCTGGAAAGTAAACATATTTCATCTCCATAAAATCCGTTTGAAGAAGGGTGAATATTAGCAGGAGCATCAGATTGCTTTATTGAAGCAACATTAATGCTGAAAATATTACTGTCTCTTATATATGGTTCAATTTCAATAATATTTTTTTTTGCATCGCCTAAGCGTATTGTATTAAAGAAAAGCTTATTTAATGTATTCACATCATCAATATTGTTGAAATATTGTTGATACCCAATATTGGTATAGTTATTTACATTATTATCTTTTTTATTTAATATTTTATTTAGAAAATGATAGTTTTCAAGCCTATTTTTATCAGAAGTGTAATTAATTCGGGAATTGACATTTGTTATGTTTACGCCATTGCTAATATTTTCTAAAGCAAGATATAGTCCATAATTTAGATCTTCACTTCCACCAATAATAATTGGGATAGTATTTGAGTTAATTAATTCTGCTAATACATCTCTAATTGCAAAATATGTGTCGTTAAGAGTTTTGCTGATAATTAAATTCCCGAGATCAATAATTTTTAGGTTAACATCAGGAATAAATAATTCGTATAATTTTTCTCGTATAATATCAGGTGCTTTTGAGCAAGCGTCATTATTTGATGCTCTGCTCTCCGGTATTCCCAATATTGCAATGTCGAAACTATTTATATTGGGAATATTTTTATCTTTTATATAATATATGCTGGCTTTCTTTCCAAAAGAATTTTCTGAAAGCAATTTTGATTTTGCAATTATTTTTTCATTAACAGGCTTAAAATAGTCGAATAACTTCATCTGTTTATAATTTGTTTTTTAATTGCCAGATGTAACTTGCCATTATAATCATTTTCCTGTGTGTCAAGATTAATTGACATGGCTCGTTTCATTCTAAGTCATCTATTTTTTCTTTTTAGTACCGGCTTTATCAATTAATGCCATACAATCCTCTAATGATAATTCTTTAGCATCTTGGGTTTTTGGAATTCTGTAATTATTTTTTTTGTAAGCTATGTATGGTCCCCATCTGCCGTTTAGAACTTGGACATCTTTATTTTCATCAAATATCTTAATTACTTTTTCTTTATCCTTTTTTCTTTTTTCCTCAATTAATTCAATAGCTCTGTTTAATTCTATTGTCATTGGGTCATCAATATCTTTTTTCAAAGAATAAAACTTGTTATCATGTCTTACATATGGCCCAAATCTTCCAATACCAATAACTACTTCTTTATTTTCGTATTCGCCAATAGTACGAGGAAGTTTAAATAAATCTAATGCTTCCTCAAGTGTTATTGTTTCAAGGTGTTGATTTTTGCGTAATGCAGCAAATTTTGGTTTGTCTTCTTCATCTGAATTTCCAATTTGAGCCATTGGTCCATATCTGCCAATTCTAACAATTATTGTTCTTCCTGTTGCCGGATCATTTCCCAATACCCTTTCTCCTGTATTCCTTTCTGATGTTTCAACGGTGTTTTCAACTTTAGTGTGAAATGGTTTATAAAAATTATCTACCATTTTTGTCCACTGCATTTTTCCAAAAGCAATTTCATCAAATTCCTTTTCAATATTAGCAGTAAAATTATAATCCATAATATTTTCAAAATATTTTACAAGAAAATCATTTACAACTAAACCAATATCAGTAGGAAACATCTTTGATTTTTCTGCACCTGTAATCTCTTTTTTAATTGTTTCGGAAATATTATTATTTTCTAAAAGTACTTGATTATATTTTCTCTCAACCCCTTCTCTGTCTTCTTTAACAACATATCCTCTTGTTTGAACTGTTGAAATAGTTGGTGCATATGTTGAAGGTCTTCCAATGCCAAGGTCCTCAAGTTTGCGAACAAGGCTTGCTTCAGTATATCGTGCAGAATGGTATGAAAATTTTTCAGTACCAATAATATTAATTAATTGTAATTTGTCATTTGTTTTCATTGGAGGCAATATTCCTTTATTATTGTCCTCTTTATCATTATCAGATGATTCTAA
Organism: uncultured Bacteroidales bacterium; assembly: GCA_964442075.1. Taxonomy (GTDB): domain Bacteria; phylum Bacteroidota; class Bacteroidia; order Bacteroidales; family CAYTAU01; genus CAYTAU01. The sequence continues at coordinate 8,592 of CAYTWH010000017.1, read as the reverse complement.
ATAAACTTTAAGAAAACCGTCGAAAATCAAAACTTCACCTGAAGCAATAAATTTTTCTTGTGTTTTAGAAATATCAATTGTAACGGATGTTTTTTCAAATTTAGCTTCACTCATTTGTGATGCAACAGTGCGTTTCCAAATTAATTCATATAATCTTTGCTCATCATTATTACCATTTGTACTTTTAGTATTAATATATGTAGGCCTTATCGCCTCGTGTGCTTCCTGTGCTCCTTTAGATTTTGTTTTATATTGTCTTCTTTTATAATATTCTTCACCAAATTCTTTAATTATGACTTGTTTTGCAGTATTAAGTGCAAGGTCGGAAAGATTAACAGAATCAGTTCTCATATATGTAATTTTTCCTGCCTCATAAAGCTTTTGAGCAATTGTCATGGTTTTAGAAACTGAAAACCCCATTTTTCTACTGGCTTCTTGTTGAAGAGTTGATGTTGTAAATGGTGCTGTGGGATTTTTTACTCCAGGCTTTTTAGTAATGTCAGATATAATAAAGTTAGAATCTTTACATTTTTCCAAGAATATTATTACATCTTCTTTTTTCAAAATATTTTTTGGTAATTCTGCCTTTATTTGTGTTTTATTATCAGATAAATTAAAGTTAGCAATAACTTTATAAGAAGAAATTGATTTAAACTCATTAATTTCTCTTTCTCTTTCAACAATTAAACGAACTGCAACGGATTGTACTCTTCCAGCAGACAACTTTGGTTTTACTTTTTTCCAAAGTACAGGCGATAATTCAAAACCTACAAGACGGTCAAGAACTCTTCTTGCTTGTTGAGCGTTTACAAGGTTATAATCAATATCCCGAGGGGTTTTTATTGCTTTTAAAATAGCATCTTTGGTTATTTCATGAAAAACTATACGCTTTATTTTATTATCGGGCAACTCTAATTCTTCTTTTAAATGCCAGGCAATTGCTTCTCCTTCGCGGTCCTCATCAGATGCCAACCATACGTATTTTACTGATTTTGATTTTTTCTTAAGTTCAGCAACAATTTTTTTCTTATCAGGACTTACTACATACTGAGGACAATAATCGTTTTCAATATCTATCCCAAAATTCTTTTTTTCCAAATCTCTAATATGTCCAAAACTTGATAAAACAATATAATCTTTTCCCAGGAATTTCTCAATTGTCTTGGCTTTTGCCGGAGACTCAACAATAACAATGTTTTCTGCCATTTTAGAATTATTTTAAAATTAAAAATTTGACAAAGTAAGCAAAATAACAATTTAAGTTCAAAATTTATTTTTCAAATTTATTTAGTACTTTTGTCTCAAATTATTGATAGTGATGGTTAATAAAGAAGGTAAAAAAAAGAATAAAAAAAAATACAGTTTATTTAATAGAATATTATTAATACTGTTTGCAAGTCCTGTTGTTTTAGTTGTAATTCTCTTTATATTTATATCATATGGATTTTTGGGCTATATGCCTTCATTTGAGGAATTAGAAAACCCTAAAAGTAATTTGGCAACAGAAATATATTCTGCCGACCAAGAGCTTTTGGGAACATATTTTAAAGAAAATCGTACAAATATTTCATACGAAGAATTATCTCCATATTTGATTAATGCTTTAATTGCCACTGAAGATAAAAGATTTTATGATCACTCAGGAATTGATGCAGAAGGATTGGCGAGAGCAATAGTGTTTTTAGGAAAAAAAGGAGGAGGAAGTACAATTACACAGCAATTAGCTAAACTTTTTTTCCATGAACCTGCCCAGAATAATTGGGAAAGAGTTTTGCAAAAACTTAATGAATGGGTTATTGCTGTTAAACTTGAAAAAAGGTATACAAAAGAAGAAATTACAGCTATGTATTTCAATAAATTTGATTTTTTAAATCTTGCTGTTGGAATTAAATCTGCATCTAAAGTATATTTTAATACTTCGCCCGATTCTCTTAAAATTGAACAAGCTGCAATGTTAGTTGGAATGGCAAAAAACCCAGCTTTGTATAATCCCTTACCCAATAGAAACCCTGAAGGAACTAAAAATAGAAGAAATGTTGTATTATTTTTGATGAAAGAGAGAAATCATATTTCTAAACAAGAATATGATTCTTTAAAAATCTTACCACTTGAATTAAATTATCAGAAAGTTGACCATAAAGAAGGAATAGCTACTTATTTCCGTGAATATATCAGAACAACAATGACAGCTAAAGAGCCTGACTCAAGCAAGTATATTAACAAGGCAAAATATTGGGAAGACCTGGACGAATGGAACACTAATCCTCTTTATGGATGGTGTAATAAAAATAAAAAAGCAAATGGAAAATCTTATAACATATATAGCGATGGATTAAGAATATTTACAACCATTAATTCTAAAATGCAGAAATATGGAGAAGAAGCTGTTCGCGAACATCTTGGAATAGGTTCTGAAACCTACCCTAATGAAGTTCCATTGCAAAAAACATTTTTTCAAGAACAAAAGGTAAGATGGGAAAAAGACAAAGCTCCTTTTTATAATATGACATATAAAAAAATTGAAAGATTAATGGATATTTCCATGAGGAGGACAGAAAGATATCGTGTTTTAAAAAACAATAAAGTGCCTGAAGATTCCATTAAGGCAATATTTAATACTCCTACTAGAATGAACGTTTTCTCCTGGAATGGTGAAATTGATACAGTTCTTTCCCCAATGGATTCTATGAGATATTATAAGTATTATTTAAGAGCAGGTTTAATGTCTATGGAACCACAAACAGGTTATGTAAGAGCTTATGTTGGGGGAATTGATTATAAACATTTTCAATTCGATCATGTTACACAAGGACGAAGACAAGTAGGATCAACTTTTAAGCCATTTGTTTATACTCTTGCAATGCAGGAAGGATATTCACCATGCTATAGAGTACCTAATATTCCAATAAGTTTTGAAATGCCAGAAGGACAACCACCATGGACACCAAGAAACTCTTCAGATAATAAGCTTGAAGGAAAAATGATCTCATTAAAAATGGGATTAGCAAAATCAATAAATTATATCTCGGCATGGGTTATTAAGCAGTTCAATCCACAATCAGTTATAAAAATTGCCCGTGATATGGGAATAAAAAGTGATATTCCGGCAGTTCCATCTATTTGCCTTGGTGTTGCCGACATAAAACTTTACGAGATGGTTGGGGCTTTTAGTACATTCGCAAATAAAGGTATTTATACACAACCAATATTTGTAACAAGAATTGAAGATAAAAATGGAAATGTTATTTCATCATTTATGCCCGAAAGAACAGAAGCAATTAGTGAAGAAACAGCTTATTTAATGCTTAATTTATTAAAAGGAGTAACTCAGGGAGGAGGAACAGGTGTAAGAGTAAGATTTAGATACGGTTTTACTAATGATATTGGTGCTAAAACAGGCACAACTCAAAATCAGTCTGATGGATGGTTTATGGGTTTAACACCTCATTTGGTTACCGGAATTTGGACAGGATGTGAAGACAGAGCTGCTCATTTTAGAGGAATTTTTTATGGGCAGGCAGCAAGCATGGCATTACCAATTTGGGCATATTATATGCAAAAGGTATATACAGATAGTACAATGGTTTATAAAACATCAGATAAATTTGAAAAACCGTCCAAAAAAATAACAGTTGAAACAGATTGCAAAAAATACGATGAAGAACATTCAGGCAATAATGATACAAACTTTTTAGGAGACCCGAATTATTAAGGAAAAAAAATGACTGAAATTTAAAATGACTAAAATACTTAAAATTAAATAGAAATTAGGAATACTGAAAAATGACAACTAAATAATGGAATTTGAAACGAAAAACACTAGCCCTGAGCGAAGTCGAAGGGACAAACAATTAACAATTTAAACTTTGATAATGATGAGAATATTTACTTTAATTTTTATTTTGGCTGTAATCACAGTTGCATGTGGGTCTAATGAACCCGAAGGATTTGTTGTGAAAGGTAAAATGGAAAATCTTTCCGAAGGGCAAATTATTACATTAAATCTTTTAACTGAAAAAAGTATTGAGCTTTTCGACTCTGTAATTGTTAATGAAGACGGAGAATTTCAATTTAACGGAAATGTAAGCACCAAAGAGTTTTTTATGTTAAAAGTAAATGCAAATAATTATGTTTATCTGATTATTGACAGCCTAGATAATATCACAGTTAATGGAAATGCAACAGACCTATTGAAAACATATAGTGTTGATGGCTCTGATGATTCAAAATTATTAAAAGAACTTAATCTGCATAATTACAATAGCAGATTTAGAGTAGATTCTTTAAGAAAGATATTTAATTCTAAAAAAGATGTTGTTAGCAATGTAGATTCATTAAAACATGTTGTTGATTCACTGTTTCAAAAGGTTCATAATAATGAACGCAATTATTTAATTTCATTTATTGATAAAAACAAAACATCTCTGGCTGCTTTTATGGCTTTATATCAGCAAATAGTACCTAGAACCCCTATAATTGACCCACGATTACCCAAAGACCTTGATATTTTCAAAAAAGTTGATAATTCATTAATGGAAACTTATCCAAACTCGCAACATGCAAAAGCACTGCATGCTCAGGTATTGGAAGTTAAAAAAATGCATGATATGCAAAATATGGGTTCCGATCATTTAAATATAGGAGCAGAAGCTTTAGAAATTGCAGAAGTTTCGCCTCAGGGCGATACCATTTTGCTTTCCTCATTAAGAGGTCAGTATGTATTGTTAGATTTTTGGGCTTCGTGGTGTGGTCCTTGTCGTATTGAAAATCCGACTCTTGTAAAAAATTACGAAAAATATCACAATAAAGGATTTGAAATATATCAGGTATCTTTAGATAAAGACAGAAATAAATGGCTTGAGGCAATTAAGAAAGACGGATTAAAATGGAAACATGTTAGCGATCTAAAATTCTGGCAATCGTATCCTGCACAGCTATATAAAGTGCAAGGAATTCCTGCCAGTTTTCTTATAGGCCCCGAAGGAAAAATTATAGCAAAAGATTTAAGAGGCGCTGCCCTTGGTGCAAAACTTGCCGAAATTTTTAAAGATAAATAGAATTTAAAATGCCTAAAGTTATTTAACTTCTAACTTTTCTTTTACACTTTCGTGATATAGCAAAACTGTTTCATGCAATTGTTACTAACAGAAAATAAATCCACGCTTACTTAAAATAAGTTGACGCTTGCTAAGAATAAATCCACGCTTACTGAATATAAATCCACCTTGCCTGAAAATAAATTCACCTTGTCTGAAAATAATTTCACATTTCTTGAAAATAATCTCACCTTAACTGAAAATAAACTCACGCCTCCTTTAAATAAATCCACATTTACTGAAAATAATATGACATTTCCTGAAAATAAATTCACATTTCCTGAAAATAATATGACATTTCCTGAAAATAAATCCACATTTCCTGAAAATAAATCCACATTTCCTGAAAATAATATGACATTTTCTGAAAATAATATCACATTTCTTGAAAATAAAATGACATTTTCTGAAAATAATTTCACGCTTCCTGAAAATAAATTGACGTTTACTGAAAACAAATTCACGCCTATGATTTAATAAATGTCGCAAAAACGCAAATTCATAACATCAGTCTGTTTGTCAGGCAGTAATCCTCTTTATATTTGCAAATAATAGTTATATAAACAGCCAATTTCAGGCAGAAATACCTAAAAAAACAAGTAATAATACTCAGCAAAAAACGGGTAGAAATACTCTTGTTTGGTCTTTTTACTTGTTATTATTTTATTGGTCTATTAAAAATACAAATTATTAATCTTAAAAACTTAAAAATTATGAATTCAAATCAAGAAGCATTGTTATCAAACTCAGGTAAAATTACCGATTTGTTCGATGACAATAAACCAATTTGGGAAGCAAACAAAGTTATTAGTGCAACAAATTTAAAAGTTCACACTAATCACAAAGACATAGGCAAAACATGGGATTTGCAAAAAATACCTATTTCGGGATACGCAAAAGATAAAAATAAATTTCGCAAATTAGCAAACACAACTACCGATGTTCTGTTTGGCATTTTCAAGGCTTTAGCAGCAAATACAGGCGACGAAACAATTTATGAGAAATACAATAAGTCCTTATCGGAAATTAAAAAAATAAAAGATAACGAAATGGAATTTGTTATTAAAGAAGCACAAAAATTTGCCACCGATAACAAAGATGCTCTAAAAGATTACGGACTTACCGATGCACTTATGGAAAAATACGGCAAAGAAGCCGATGGTTATATAACCTACCTTAACAAACCTGCCGAAGCAAAAGCAATACGTGCAGCAGCAACCCAAAAACTTGTAATACTTTTTAAAAACTTAAGAACTATTTACGAAAAAGAACTAGACAACGAAATGATGCAATACAAATTTACAGAGCCTGTTTTTTACAAACAGTATGTAAAAGCACGTAATATTTTCGATAACCCAACACATAAAAATTCACTATACGGAAAAGTTACCGACGAAGAAACAAAAAAACCTATTGTTGATGTTACAGTTACTGCCAAATTTAAAGCAGATGCCGATATTGCCAATTCTGTAAGAATGACTACCGAAAAAGGCAACTATATATTCAAAAAATTAGAACCCGGCATTTACGATATTGTTTTCGAAAAATACAACTACGATACACTAACAATAGATATTGAAATATTTAAAAACAAAGGCTATCGCAGAGATGTGAAACTACGCAAAACTGAGTAAAAGAAAAGTAAGTAAAAAGCCAAAAGTCAAAAATGAAAGTGAGCCTAGCTCACTTTTTTTGTTTATGATTCTTTAGCTCCAATATACGTGCATAAACGCTTATACTATATTATAATGTCAAAGCAATAAGATTTAGGGCAATATATTTGCAAATGTCAGGATACCTACCTATTTTTGGTAGATAAACAGCACTATTGTAGATATGATTAAATTAATTACACATAATGAGGAAAAGCGTATAGCATTAGATTTTGGTTTTGATAATAAGGCAATTGAGGCTATTAAAAGTATAGCGGGCAGAAAATGGAGTAAAACAAAAAAATGCTGGCATATATCAGATAATATAGATAGCAGGGAAAGTTTGAAGAAATCATTTCCTAAAGAATATCTTGAGTTTTTAAAAATAGAGCAAGAAAAAGAAAAAAAGGATGAGGTATTAATATCATTATCGAAAGACAGAATAGTATTGATACTCAGAAAGGATGAAGAGGATATTAAGTTTATTAAATCGCTGAGATATAATAATTATGAAGCTGAACTAAACAGGTGGCTTATTACCAATACTAAAGACAATATGGAAAAAATTAATCTGTATTTTACTAACAGATTAAAAACTATTGATAATGATATGTTGCCTACACGAAAGGCGGCAAGCGGTATCAGAAAAAATGAGTTGCATATTGTAGAGCATATAAAAGGTAGAATTAAACTAATATTTAAATATAACAAGAGTCTGGTACAGCTTGTAAAAGGATTTCCGTACAGAACCTGGGACAATGTGAATGGCTGGTGGACAACTGTTAATACTGCCGAGGTAATAGAAAAACTAGAGCAGTATTGTTTGAGCAATGATATTAGGATTAAATATTTTGATCAGACCAAATCGGTAATAAAAGGGAGACAAATAAAAGAGCAGATACCAAACTATAGAGAATGCCCACAAGAGTTTATTGATAAAATGCTGATGTTGAGATATAGCAAGCATACTATAAAAACCTATTCGAGCAATTTTGAGGAGTTTATTAATTATTACAATACAAAAAAGTTAGGAGATATTACAGAGCCCGAGATTATAGAATTTACCAGATATTTGGTTGTAGAAAGAGGTGTTTCGGAGTCGTACCAAAATCAATCAATTAATGCTATAAAGTTTTATTATGAGAAAGTATTGGGCGAAAGCCGTAAGTTTTATCATTTAGACAGACCAAAAAGAGAAAAGGTATTGCCTGTGGTACTTACCAAGGACGAGGTTTTAAAAATGATAAAATCGACAACAAATATTAAGCATAAATGTATGATAATACTGGTTTATTCTGCCGGACTAAGAGTTAGTGAATTAATAAATCTGCGAGTGGTTGATATTGATTCTAAAAGAAAGCTAATAATAATTAGAGGAGGCAAGGGGAAAAAAGACAGAAATACTTTGTTATCAGAAAAAACATTATTATTTTTACGTGAGTATTATAAATTATATAAGCCTAAAAATTATTTATTTGCCGGTGCTTATAATGGGGTTTATAGTGCTAGTAGCGTATTGAAAGTTGTAAAAAATGCTGCAAAAAAAGCCGGTATTAATAAGCCGGTTACAACACATACATTGCGTCATAGTTTTGCAACACATTTGCTAGAACAGGGTACAAATTTGAGGTATATACAAAGCATATTAGGACATGAATCGAGCAAGACAACAGAGATTTATACACATATTACCAGTATTGGTTTTAGCGAGATTAATAATCCGATGGATAATATGGAATTTTAACTTAAATATATAATGGATATAAACGGAACTTCCGTTTATACTAATGTTATGCAACAATTAACAACAGAGACATACGAAACTAAAAAGAATGAATTATGGA
>CAYTWH010000016.1:0-73127 GCA_964442075.1 uncultured Bacteroidales bacterium | reverse complement strand
AAGGTGCAGATGCAAAAGAAGGGACAGATATTGGAATATACGAATTCCAGGGAGCATTCCATTTGTTGAGAAATAAATAAACTTACTATTAATAATATAAACAGCCCTTGATATTAATTTTCAAGGGCTGTTTTTTTTCTATTATATCTAATGTTACATGAAAATATAGCAGTAAATTTGAATTATGCTAATTAAAGAAATGATTAATCATATAAAAACTCAGGTTTCTACTTCAATTCCTGCTAATGAAATTCAAAGTATTATATTTTTAATATTTGAACATGTATTAAATTTTTCAAAAACAGAGCTATTATTAAAACATGATTGCTTACTCAATAACGAAATTCAAAACAAAATAATATCAATAATTTCCAGATTAAAAAAAAATGAACCTATTCAATACATACTGGGAAAAACAGAATTTTACAATTTAAATTTTATTGTTTCAAAAAATGTTCTAATTCCACGTCAGGAAACAGAAGAATTAGTTGATTGGATTATTAAAAATACAAAACCTATAAATAAACAATTAAATATTTTAGACATTGGAACAGGTAGCGGATGTATTGCAATTAGCTTGTCAAGGAATTTGTCAGAATCTAAAATATATGCAATAGATAATTCCATGAAAGCATTGCAAATTGCTGAACAAAATGCAAAAATCAATAGTGTTAATATAAGTTTTAAACATCAGGATATATTTTCTGATGATAAATTAAATATAAAGTTTGACATTATTGTAAGTAATCCACCTTACATTAGAGAAAAAGAAAAATTGCTTATGCATAAAAATGTTTTGGATTTTGAGCCATCAAGTGCTTTGTTTGTGCCAGATAATAAACCTTTGAAATTCTATAAAGCAATTGCCGAATTTTGCAAGAACAATCTTGTTGCTAATGGGACATTATATTTAGAAATAAATGAATTCCTTGGATTAGAAACAAAAAAAATGTTGCTAAAATATAATTTTAAGAATATTGAAATTAAAAATGATATTAATAATAAACCAAGGATGATTAAAGCAATTTGGTAACTGTTTACAGATTAATAATGGACATAACATAGTAAATTAGTTTTAAATTGACAGTTAGCAATTAACAATTGACAAAATGTTAATATGGGGAAATATTAATTCATACAATAAGCAGATAAGCTAACCATAGAATTCGTGGATAATTTTAGTTTGCAGTTTTTTTGCCTACTGTTAATTGTATATTGTCAACTTTTTGCTTTAATATTGAAGTCTCGATACATATAAACTATAATCAGCTATTTAAACCATGTAAACGATTGCGTAATTTATGCTTAATAAAAAAGCAATATCAAATAAAGAAGCATTATTAAGAGCTATGCAATTATGCAGTGTAAAAGAAAATTGCAAACACGATATAAAAGAAAAATTATTACAATGGGGACTTATCGAAACTGATATTGAAATAATAATATCAAAACTTGTGAAAAATGATTTTATAAATGAAAAAAGATATGCAAAATTTTATGTGCGTGATAAATATCGTTTTAATAAATGGGGAAGAATAAAAATAAAATACCAACTTATACAGAAACATATTCCTGAAGAATTAATATTATCAGCTTATAATGAAATTGATGAAAAGGAATATAACAAGATTCTTGTTAATGAATTGTCAAAAAAACTTAAAACTTTAAAATCAAATAATAAATATGATGCTAAAGTAAAACTTGTTAGATATGCCGTCAGCAAGGGTTTTGAGAGCGAGTTGATTTTAAAAACGATTGAAAATATTATAAAAATATAATTTATATTACATTTACAAGCGGTAATTAGTATTTTCTTGCAAGCACTAATTAAAAAAAATAAAAATGATTCCATCAGAACAAATAAAAGATATTATAGAACGTAAAGATGCGTTAAGGAGGTATCTTTGACATTGACAATAAAATAATTCTAATAACAGAAAAAGAGAAAAATACTCAAAGCTCCGATTTTTGGAATGACCCTAAAGAAGCTGAAAAATTCCTAAAACAAATATCTGCTATAAAAACATGGGTAAATGCTTTCAATGATGTTGTTTCGTCAGTTGATGATTTGGAAATAATTTTTGAATTTGCAAAAGAAGGTGAAACAGATGACCAAGAAGTTGAACAGCAATATAACAAAACTCTTAAATTTGTTGAAGATCTTGAATTGAGAAATATGCTTCGCAACGAAGAAGATACTTTTGGAGCTTTATTAAAAATTAATTCAGGTGCTGGAGGAACAGAAAGTTTAGATTGGACAGAAATGTTAATGCGAATGTATATACGCTGGGGTGAACGGAATAATTATAAAGTTAAAAAAGTTTATTATCAGGCAGGAGATGAGGCGGGTGTTAAAACTGTTACACTTGAATTTGAAGGTGATTATGCTTATGGGTATTTAAAAGGTGAAAATGGTGTACATCGTTTAGTAAGAATTTCACCTTTTAATGCACAAGGGAAAAGACAGACAACATTTTCTTCAGTTTTTGTTTCTCCTCTTATTGACGATACCATTGAAATAGAAATAAATCCTGCTGATATATCATGGGATACATTTCGTGCAAGTGGTGCAGGCGGTCAACATGTTAATAAGGTAGAAAGTGCAGTGCGTTTAAGGTATGCTCCAAAAGGCGAAAAAGAGATTGTGATTGAAAATCAAGACGGACGTTCTCAAACAAAAAATAAAGAAAATGCTATAAAAACTCTTAGGTCTCATTTATACGAACTTGAACTTAGGAAACGTGAAGAAGAAAAAGAAAAAATTGAAGGAACAAAGAAAAAAATTGAGTGGGGTTCACAAATAAGAAGCTATGTTTTACATCCATATAAAATGGTAAAAGACATGAGAACCAATTATGAAACAGGAAATGTTCAAGCTGTTTTGGATGGAGATATTAATGATTTTATTAAAACTTATTTGATGGAGTTTGGAGGAGAATAAAAAGCATCCATGTTTATCGATTTACCTGACGAAGGTATAGCAGGCAAGTTTCACAAGGCTAACAAATAACACCAAACGACACATTTATCTACCGATAGGCATGACGTAAAACAATTTAATACGTTTTTGACCGATACAGAGCAAACCCAACACCTAAATTAATTGGAACTACATTTGGACCTTTTTTATATTTAAAAAGACCGGAAAGTGAATAATATCCAAAAAAATAAAATTTTCCATATCCTAACCTTGAATAAACACCATAACGATATGGCAAAATATTTTTAACACCATATTGTTTAAATTTCACCTTTTCATCAATACCCAAAAATCTGTATTCATCACCAAAATATTTCACAAAACTTTGAACAAGAATACCAATTTTAAATCCTAATGCAAGTGTGAAGTTTCTGTGCTTTAAGTTTGGTCTTGTACGTATTCTAATTTCAACAGGAACATCCATATATACAGCCGAAAATTTGTTTATCCTATAGCTGACAGTATCAAGCATTTTTGTGTTGAAACAAGAATTTGTTACACTATCCATATATAAAATACCATTACTTTTTATGCTTTGGGCACTAAAACCATAACCAATATTAAAACTAATAATTGATTTTCTTCCAATAGGAGCAAGCATCCAGTAAAGCTCAGAAGAAATTGAATTAGGTTTTATTTCAAGTCCCTTTGGCGTGCTGAGCCAATTGTTTGAAAATATATCAATAAACAAATGGTCATTAACCATTTTAATATTCTCAACATTATCAGTTTGGCAATAACTATTTGTTGAATAAAAGAATAATATTATTAATATGAATTTTTTCATTCCAATTTTAACAACAAAAATAATTTAATAATCTAAAAAACTATTTAGTGTTTGTCTATAATGTCGTAATATATTTAAGTAAAATTACAAAAAACAAAAAACAAATCTCAAATAAATTACAATATTCAATAATTAATAATTAAAACAGTTTGATATTTAGGCTGTTGAGATTTGATTGCTATTTGTATTTTAATGCTTGAAATTTGCGATTTTTATATTTATTCAAAATTGAAAAAATTATAGGCAGACTTTATTTAATTATTTACAGAATCTTTTGTTAATTGATATAAATTATAAAGCAACATAAAATCAAGACCGTTATAATTACCTTTAAAATGGTCTCTGCCTAATTGCTCTTTTTTTGTATTTCTGAATCTGTTATTAGAAGCCCATCCTCCCTCCGGCTTTGAGCCAAATTCTTCGCCATAGAAATAAGTTCCGTTTTCAGGTGCTGAATTTAATTGATTATTTAATAAATTTTTGTTAAGATATGAGCTTCTTTTATTATTCATAAATTGCCATAATAAAGTATAGTATGTATCCCAGTAATATTTTTTTGATGCAGAATATATTGCTTTGTCAGTACCTTGAATACCCCCCCATGAATCTCCAATTGCAGCAAGAATACACGCCATTGAGGTATTCCATTCGTTTGGTGTAGGGAGCTTTGCTAATTCCCAAAGTAATCTGGCTCCAATCTTTTTATTAATATCTTTAATATAATTTTTACCTGTTATTTTCTGACCTACTTTAGAAAATCCATAAGAAAAAAATGTTGCATTACCACCAAGGCTTAGTTTTTTACCGGATGGCTCGTAAATAATCCATTCTTTTTTTCCATAAGTTTTATTTTCATTTTTAATATAACTTATCATCAGTCCAACAATTTTTTTGGAAAATTCATGAAAATTAAACAGTATTTTCTCTCCATTAATACCTATGAATTCAAATTTTTTATCAGGAAAACATTTAACTACCAGTGACATTCCCATTAAAATATGTATTGCCTGATCCTGACTCATTTCACTATTATGAAATCTTGTGTTTTCAACCCAAAAAGGCGTTCCGGCAGACGCCGAACCAAAAGTATCTACAGGTGTAATATTTTTATTAAATGCTTTAGCATTTTCTTTAATAAAAGTTTTACTTGGCATATCTCCACGCATAAAAAATCCGTCAAATCTGGATGCTGGTAAATTCCACGGATCCTTATCCTCACATTCATCAAGACGCTTATATGCTAATAATGCGTAATATAGATCTCTTAATGTTTTATCAATATCTTGTTTGTTGTGAGCCTGCAACTTGAATTCTGTAGCCATTACTCCTATAAACCATGCCATTTCAATGGTTTGATCTCCACCAAAATTTAAACGTTTTGCTCTTTGAGGAAACATTCCGCTGATACTTGCATATTGGCATTCTCCAGGATTAGTACCTAACTTATAAAAATACTTTAACCTTTCTCTGTATAATTGATATTTTTCAAGATTTTTTTTGGGAGTTTGAGAAAAAGATGTAATTGAAATGAATATAAAAAAAACAATAAATATTTTATTCTGTACCATATATGGTTATTAATTATATTGTAAAATTACAAAACATCTAATACATGGCAAAGTATAGATAACGGAATTAATACATCAAATGCTGTTTTGAAGAGTTTCTCCATCCTGCCTGCGACTCATACTCAACAAAATAAATTTTTAGGTCTGCTTGAGATTCATAATCAACAAAAAAAATTGTCTTATCGGCTTGAGACTCATATTCAACAAAATACCATTTTCCCTCATTTTCTGACGCTTGTGAACTATAATCAACTTTATAAACTTTCAAATCACATTGCGACTCGTAATCAACAACATAAACTTTTACATCAGCTTGCGATTCATATTCAACAGTATAAATTTGCTGAGCATGAATTGAATTTTGAGTAAAAATAAATAATGTGAGACTTAATAAAAATAGAAATAATTTTTTCATGAGTTTATAATTTTATGTAATTTTCGTTTTTGGGAATATATCAATTTTTGTGCCTGATTTCTATTAATGTGTTAAACATGAATATTTTTTATATAAATAAAAATAGATTTCCGTTAAATTTGCACTAACTTTGTTTTTCACACGGTTCTTTATAATTTTCAAACTCAATTGCCCTATGAAATGCTTCATTTTTATTGTTTGCCTATTTATTACATCAAACATTATTGCTCAAGAGAAAATTAAAAGCACATTTCAAGGAAGGCACCACATGCTTTCAACAGATGAGCTAAAAAAAGATGTTCAATTAAGTAAAAGCTTCTCTCCTACTACACCACCGGTTGGAGTTGTCAGAAGTATTGCCGAATTTGAACATAACGAGAGTGTTATTGTTGCATATAGAGGCTGGGGCTTTGGTATTCCAATAGCATTAATTGCCGAAATGTCAGAAGATGTTATTATTACTACAATTGTTGAAGATGCATCTGAAGAAAGTGATGTTCTAAGTGATTATACTTCAGGTGGAGTAAATCTTTCAAATTGTAATTTTATCCATGCTTCAAGTGATTCTTACTGGACAAGAGATTATAGCCCTTGGTTTATTTCTGTTGACAATGAAGTTGCTATTGTTGATTTTCCATATGATAGACCACTTCGTCCTAATGATGACGAAATGCCAATTGAGTTTGCAAGCTATTTGAATGTTGATCTTTATGGGATGGATTTAATGCAAACAGGAGGAAACTGGATGAGTGATGGAATGGGAGTAGCTGCATCAACAGAATTAGTTGAAGAAGAAAATACTTCATTAAGTATTCCTGATATCAACAATCTTGTTGAAGATTTTATGGGAGTAACAAACTATTATATAACAACTGATCCATTAGATGATTATATTAAACATATTGACTGCTGGGGTAAATTTTTAGATGTCGATAAAATTCTTATTACAGAAGTCCCTTCAGCAGATTATAGATATGCTGATTATGAAGCAATGGCAGATTACTGGGAAGGACAAATATCATCTTATGGTAATAATTATCAGGTTTACAGAACATATAGTCCAAACGGACAACCATATACGAATTCGTTGATTTTAAATAATAAAGTACTTGTACCAATAGTTACCGGAACTGGTTCTACCTGGAACGATGATGCAATTACTGTCTATGAAACAGCAATGCCTGGTTACGAGGTTATTGGGTTTACACCTAATACTTTGGCTCCATGGGAAGAAACCGATGCCTTGCATTGTAGAACACATGAACTACCTGACAGAGGTATGCTTTATATTAAGCATTTGCCAACATTAGGAAATGTGCCTTACCAGTTAGAATATATAATTGAAGCAGATATAATACCTTTTACAGGGCAAGCTGTTACTCAGTCAATGCTTTATTATCAGGTTGATGGCGGAAGTTTTACAGGTGTTACAATGACAAATATTTCCGGTAATTCTTACAGGGGAATAATTCCTGAATTACCCGAATATAGCGAAATTGGATATTATATTCATGCAGAAGATGCATCACCAAGAACAGCCAATCATCCCTATATAGGTGCCCCTGATCCACATATTTTTAATATTGGACAATCAACAGGTATTGATAATATTAATAAATTTATTGTTGATATTTATCCAAATCCTGTTAGTGAAGAACTATTTGTAAACATATTTTCTGATAAACAACAAAATATTTCAATTAAAATTATTGATATAACAGGCAAATTGGTTTTAAGCAATAATATAAATATTAAAATAGGAAATTTTGTTAAAAATATTGATATTAGAAATCTGCACAAAGGAATATACCTTATTCAAATCAATTTTAATACAGATAGTTCAATAAGCAAAAAAATTATTGTTCAATAAATTATTAATCTCTTGAAGCAATTATTATGACAAAGTATATATCAATAATTTCTTTTTCTTTGTTTCTTATAGTCAATGGATGTATTTATCAAGACCATAAAGAAGAATCAAAAATTGAATTAAATAATATAGACAGTACAGATTTTGTTGACAATGCAATAGATTCGATCTTCTTTAAGAAATTAAAAAAGTTTTTCTTTCAAGAAATCGGATATGAATTAGAAGGTGATTTTTACACAGAATCTAAAAACATTGAAGATATCAATTATTTACTCATTGTTTCTTTACCCAATAAAATTGAAAGTCCTAATATTTCAAAATCAAATAGTATCAAAGAATTATTTCTTTCCAGATATAATTTAATAGATATACCTTATATTGATTGTGGAAAAGATATTGAAAATGTAAAAAAAATAGAATTGGAAAATAAGGAAAAAGGATATCACACATTATATTTTCAGAACTTTTTAAATTCAAACACATTTCTAAATAATGCACTTATTTTTTTATCAAAAGAAGATATATGTCATATTGTTTTCCATGAGTTAATGCATAATTATATTCGTCAGAAAAAAATTAGGATGCCACGCAATTATGAGGAAGCTTTATGTGAAGTAATTGGAAATCATTTTGCATTAAAATTTGCCGAAAATAATAATGAAATAGATACTACATTAGTAAAAAGCCAAATATTAACCACAGAAAAAGTTTATCAATGTATAAATAATTATGTTTATAAAATAAATAGCGGTTCTGGAAATGTTGACAGCCTGAATAATGAATGCCAAAAAGAAATCAATACAATTTTGGAGAATGTAAATTCATTCCCGAAAGAGAGATTTGGTGATAATGTGAATAATGCATTTTTGCTATTACACAATATGTACAGTAAAAATTATTTCATTCTGAAAGAATTGTATTTAAAAGAAAAATCTATTACCGAATTTATAGATAAAATACCTAAAAGTAATCCCTCTGATGCGTTTTTGGAAATTCCCTCTAATGCACTTTTGCAAAGCGTAAGAAATTTATAAGAATTAATAATAAATACAACAAAATTGAAAAAGATATTCAGAACATTAGAATTGGTATATAAAAACTATGTGAAAATAAACAATTTTATCCTTAATCTTATTTAGACTAAATAAATTCTATTAAAAGCATTTTATATAACATATAAAAAACACATTTATTGTTATAAATTAGCTGTCCAATTTCATAAAAATATAACGGATTATTAACTAAATAATTACACTTTCAAAATGACAAATAAAAAGAAATTTATTACATGTGAGGGCAATTATGCCGCATCACATGTGGCGTATATGTTTAGCGAAGTAGCTGCTATTTATCCAATTACACCATCATCAGATATGGCTGAATATATTGATTTATGGGCTGCAAATGGCAGAAAAAATATATTTGATGAAACTGTAAAAGTTTCTGAAATGCAATCGGAAGGAGGTGCCTCTGGTGCTGTTCATGGTTCATTACAGTCGGGTGCTTTAACAAGTACATTTACTGCTTCGCAAGGATTATTGTTAATGATTCCTAATATGTATAAAATGTCAGGAGAATTATTACCTGCTGTTTTTCATGTTAGTGCAAGAAGTTTGGCTTCGCAAGCTTTATCAATATTTGGCGACCATAGTGATGTTATGGCTGCTCGTCAAACAGGATTTGCATTTCTTGCAACCGGAAACGTACAGGAAATTATGGATATTGCTGCAGTAGCTCATCTTACAGCTATTAAAACAAGAGTTCCATTTGTGCATTTCTTCGATGGTTTCAGAACATCACACGAAGTACAAAAAGTTGAACATTTTGAAAACGAAGATCTTGCAGATTTAGTTGATTATAAAGCATTACAAGCATTCAGAGATAATGCTCTTAATCCTGAACATCCTGTAGTAAGAGGAACTGCTCAAAATCCTGATATCTATTTTCAGGCACGCGAAGCAATAAATAAGTTTTATGAGCCGGTAGCTGACGTTGTTGAAGGATATATGCAGGAAATTACTAAAAAAACAGGTAGAGAATATCATCCCTTTACTTATTACGGCGATAAAGATGCTGAAAACATTGTAATTGCAATGGGTTCTATTACAAGTACAATAAAAGAAGTTGTAGATTATCAAAATGATAAAGGAGAAAAGATAGGTTTAATTTCTGTGCATTTGTACAGACCATTTTCAGCTAAATATTTCTTTAATGTAATTCCAAAATCAGTTAAAAAAATAGCTGTACTTGACAGGACAAAAGAATTGGGTGCTAATGGTGAACCATTATATCTTGATGTAAGAGACTTGTTTTACGAAAGAGAAAATAATCCTGTAATTGTTGGTGGACGTTACGGATTAAGTTCAAAAGATACAACTCCTGCAATGATGATTTCTGTATTTGAAAATTTAAAATTAGATAAGCCAAAAAATAATTTTACCGTAGGCATTGTTGACGATGTTACAAATCACTCATTACCGGTATTACCGGAAATTAGCGTTGTTCCAAAAGGAACTTTCGAAGGCAAATTTTTCGGACTTGGTGCAGACGGAACAGTTGGTGCAAATAAAAACTCAATAAAAATTATTGGCGGTGCAACAGATAAATACTGTCAGGCATATTTTGCTTATGACTCTAAAAAATCCGGAGGTATAACAGTATCGCATTTAAGATTTGGTGATAATCCTATTCAATCTCCATATCTTGTTGGAACTCCTGACTTTGTTGCTTGTCATGTTTCTGCATATCTTACAAAATACGATATGCTTAAAGGAATTAAAGAAGGTGGAGTTTTCTTATTAAATAGTATCTGGAATATTGAAGAAACAAAAAATCATTTACCAGATAATCTTAAAAAGCAATTAGCAAAAGGTAATATTAGTTTCTATATAATTAATGCTACAAAAATTGCTGAAGAAATTGGATTAGGGAACAGAACTAATACAATTATGCAATCTGCATTCTTTAAAGTAAGTGAAGTTATTCCTTACGAACTTGCTGTTAAAGAAATGAAAACAGCTATTGTTAAATCTTATGGAAGTAAAGGCGATAAAATTGTAAGCATGAATAATGCTGCTGTGGATAAAGGTGGTGAAGTAACTAAAGTAGAAGTTCCTAAAGAATGGGCTAATATTGATGTTAAAGAAGTAGTTGATAATAGTGATCGTCCCGATTTTGTTAAAAATATTATGGATCCTATATTAAGACTAAAAGGTGATGATGTTAAAATTAGTGCTTTTAACGGAAGAGAAGACGGTACATTTCCTACAGGAACTACTTCTTACGAAAAACGTGGTGTTGCAGTTAATGTTCCCGAATGGATCTCAGAAAATTGTATTCAATGTAATCAATGTTCTTATGTATGTCCTCATGCTGCAATTCGTCCGTTCTTATTGAGTGAAGAAGAGGTTGATAAAGCTCCAGAAGGAACCAAAACAATTCAGGGTATTGGACAAACTAAAGAATATAAATTTAAAATGCAAGTAAGTGTACTTGATTGTGTGGGTTGTGAGAATTGCGTTGATGTATGTCCAGCAAAAGAAAAAGCACTTGTAATGAAACCACTTGGCACACAAGAGGAAGAAATTGACAGATGGACATATATGCACGAAAAAGTTGGATATAAAGATACTGTTGTTGATAAAGAAAAAACCGTCAAAAACAGTCAATTTGCACAGCCATTATTCGAATTCTCAGGAGCTTGTGGAGGTTGCGGTGAAACACCTTATATTAAAGCAATAACACAATTGTTTGGGGAAAGAATGTTGATTGCAAACGCAACAGGTTGTTCTTCTATTTACGGAGGTTCTGCACCGGCAATACCATACTGTCCAAACCTTAAAACAGGACATGGTCCTGCTTGGGCAAATTCATTGTTTGAAGATAATGCCGAATATGGATTTGGAATGGCAATTGGTACAGATAAGCTTAGAGAAAGAATTGTTGACAGAATGGGAAAAGCACAAGAAACAAATATAAGCTCTGACACAAAAGCTGCAATGAAAGAATGGATTGCTGCAAAAGACAATGCAAATGAATCTGTTGTAACATCTAAAAAAGTAATTGAATTACTTAAAAAAGAAAACTGTAACGAAGCAAAAGAACTTCTTTCATTAGAGCAGTATTTTGTTAAAAAATCTGTTTGGGTATTTGGTGGTGACGGATGGGCTTATGATATAGGTTACGGAGGATTAGACCATGTACTTGCCAGTGGACAAGATATAAATGTTCTTGTAATGGATACAGAGGTTTATTCAAATACAGGCGGGCAAGCTTCAAAAGCAACTCCTGTTGGTTCTGTTGCTAAATTTGCTGCAGCAGGTATGCGTACTCGCAAAAAAGACCTTGGAGCAATGTTAATGACCTATGGTTATGTTTATATTGCACAAGTTTCAATGGGTGCAAGTCAGTCGCAATATCTTAAAGCAATTAAAGAGGCTGAAGCATATCCCGGACCATCATTAATAATTGCATATGCTCCATGTATTGCACACGGAATTAAAGCAGGAATGGGAAAAACGCAAGAAGAAGAAAAACGTGCTGTTGAATCCGGATACTGGCACAACTATCGTTACAATCCGCTATTAGAAGAAGAAGGAAAAAATCCTTTTATTTTAGATTCTAAAGAACCCGATTGGAACAAGTTTCAGGAATTCTTAATGGGCGAAGTACGTTATTCTTCACTACATAAATCATTTCCCGATACTGCTAAAAAATTGTCAGTGATTGCAGAAAATGACGCTAAGCGTAGGTATAATAACTACCTCAGAATGTCGAAAGCAGAATATTAGATTAAACTGCTATTAAAATAATTAAAATAACAGAATCCCGGACTTAACAGTTCGGGATTTTTTTTCACACTTTAGATTTAAATATAGCTTCTACGAAGCTTTAAAAATATATTGTCAAATTTTTTATCATAATATTGCATCTACGGTGCAAATTATAATAAGTCTTACACACATTTTCGTTTGTGGAACTACTATTTTAAAAATTAATAAATCAAACACACATAAAAAAAGGGGCAGAAGCCCCTATTAAATCTAATTGATTATTTCTTCTTTTTCTTAAAAACAAATTTGAAAAGAATAAAGAATGTAACAGCAATTATTAACCACAGAGGCCATAAATAAGTTATACCAATAAGCAGTACTAAAAATCCTTCCCATCCACCACCAAAAGCATCGCCCATGTCTTCGCCAAATCCGGGTTCATAAATATCGTCTTTATAATATTCTTTAATTTCAATAGTAATTGTGCTAAAAGCAACTCTGTCTTTTAAATATTTTAAACGTCCTTCTTTTGCCTCAATTTCTTCACGAATAACACGTATTTGTTCCTCAACATATAATATATCTTTAACAGTATATGCTTGTTTTAATAGTTCAATATATCGTTTTTCAACTTCCTTTTTAGTTTTTAATCTGGTTTGGATATCCACAAATTCTTCACTAACATCAGTAGCACTAACGCTTTTTGTTTCAACCTTTTTAACATTTGCAGTTAAATCGTCAATTAAATTTGCAAAATGCTCATTCCCTACTCTTATTGTTAGTATATTAGAAGCCATATAACTATAGCTGTTCTCATTTTCGTTCGAAATAAAGCCTTTCCATTTATCAATTGTGTTTTTAATTTGTTTAATAGATTCAGGATAATTTTCAATCTCAATGCTAATATTTGCCGTTTTAATAATTTTGTCGGGCATCTTAATTTCTGCAATATCATTAGCATTTGTACTCACTACATCATCACTTTCACTATCTTCATATTCTTCTTCAAGATATACTTTTTCAGATTTATCATAATCAGCCGAATATTCTGTGCTGGCATCCATATTGCTTATCGATTCTTTTAAAGAAAACATATCACTGCCAGATGAACTGCAGCTAATAAAGAAAATAAACAATGTTACTACAATAAATAAATACGTTTTTTTCATGATTTTTTAATTTTAGATTATATAGTTTAATAAAATATTTTTTAAAAAGTAACCCAGATTTTAACGTTTAAAAATAGTAAAAATATTTGTATTTTTAATACATATAATAATACTAAAAAATCAGTAGCTCTGTCCTGTCCCGATTTCTCGGGATCCTTCAGGTCGGGGTATAGATTTAGGCAACACCCAATCTCTGCGAGTTGAATGGGATTATTTATTAAACTCAGTTAGGAGTGAAATATTTATAGAACATAGTTATAACCGTAATTATAAAGCTCCGTAGGAGCAAAATATTAAATTTAATATGGCTCTTATAATTTTTTTTATAATTTTATATTTAATTATTAGTATTACATTAAATTTTATTTACTTTCAAATGATTGTTGATTAACTGCATATGTTGAAATTTGCTTTAAACATATTAATATTCTGCTTAATTTATATTTTATCATTTATTAATTTAAATGCACAAGAAGATAATTTTGACAGAAAAAAGTATAACGAAGCCGTTAAGCTTTTTGACAACGAAGAGTTTGAAGAAGCACTTAAATTATTCTTACCATTAGATTCTGTAAAAAAAGACAATTTTGAACTAAAATACCAAATTGGTGTTTGTTATCTGAATACAAAATATGAAAAACATAAAGGCATACCATATTTAGAATATGCACTGGAAAAAGGAGAATCGTTAATACCAAAAGATGTATTTAAAGAACTGGGTACACTTTATCACTTTAATTATGAATTTGAAAAATCGGAAGTCTTTTTCAAAAGATATTTAAAACTTGCAGATAAAGATGATAAAGATATATCAACAGTTGTTAGAATGATTGACATATGTAGTTACGCAAAAACTATAAGATCAGATTCATTAGAAGTTGAGATTGAAAAAATAAAATCTCAAATTAATACAAGGTTCTCTGAATGTTCACCGCATATTTCTGCAGATGAAAGTAGTTTGTATTTTACGCGAGATTATTTTTCAACGCAGGATAATGTAATTGCAGATACTGCACATCAAATTTATATTTCGAGGAATGAAAATAATATTTGGCAACAGGTATTAAGTATTCATATTGAATCTGAAAATAAATATAAAGATTTATCAATTGCCGGTATTTCACCCGATGGTAATACAATGTTTGTATTAATTAAAATAAATAAACATAATTCTGATATTTTTTCTTGTCAAGTAAATAATAACGAATGTGAAGGTTTACAAAAACTTAATGGAAATATTAATTCTGTATTTCAAGAAGGCAATGTTAGCATTACACCCGATGGTAATACCCTTTATTTCTCAAGTAGCAGACCCGGTGGTTATGGAGGCAAAGATATTTACAAAACTCAAAAAAATGAAAAAGGAGACTGGGACAAACCAGTTAATCTTGGCGCGTTAATTAATACAAAATTTGATGAAGATTCTCCATTTATTCATCCTGACGGCAAAACTTTATATTTTAGTTCAAAAGGACATAACACAATGGGAGGATATGATATTTTTAAATCCATTTACATATTCGAAAACGAGTGGTCAAATCCTATAAATATTGGCTATCCAATAAACACTACAAAAGACGATAATAACTTTGTATTATCAGCCGATGGAAATTATGGATATTTTTCATCATCAATAAATAATAAAGATGATTCTTACGATATTTACAAGGTATTTATTAATAAATCTATCCCATTAACACTGGTTAAGGGGATAATTACTGCTGGTGATCCGCCCAAGCCTGTTAAAGCTAAGATTAAAGTTATAGACAAGGAAACAGGTTCAAAGATTAATTATGTTTATAATTCAAATCCTAAAACCGGAAAATATTTAATGATATTTCCTCCCGGGAAAAATTATGATATGATAATTGAAGCAGACAACTTTTTACCTCATTTATTAAATATCTATATTCCTAATCAAACTTATTTCTACGAATTATTTCAAGAAATTCATTTGTCGGCAATTTCTATAGATGCTATTGGAAAAACAATAGGAGAAAAGATTTTCGTTAATAATATCTTTTATGATATATATGATTTAGATATTAATAAAGGTGATTCTGTCTCATTTAAAGATTATTCTGAATTGTTGGAAATAGTTAATGAGATTATTGAAAAAACAGATTCTGTTGGTTTCGATAATCTTAAAGAATACTCTGAAAAAGATAAAGAAATTATTAATGATTCAAGCAAAATAAAAAAATATGATGAATTGTTAAATCTTATTGATAATGCTATTGAAAATACAGATACAACAACTTTAAATATTTTGAATGAAACTGCTATTTATGAAGATAAATCCACTCAATCATATTTTTATAATACAAATTCGGATTCTACTAATATGAAAATGTTGGTGGTAGGACAAGATACAATATGGGTTCTCCCTCCATTAAATACTGTTAAAAGCGATGAAGTAGCAGAGGAGATAGAAACTAAAGGTCAACGATTTTGTATTGTGCAATTCAATGTGCTTTTTGAGCTTGCCGATACAACAGTACAAAATAAATATTATAAACAAATTGATGACATAGTTAGTTTAATAATAAATAATCCAAAACTCGATGTTGAGTTGCATGGTTTTGCGGATACACAAGGGAATAGTGAATATAATTTAAACTTATCAGAAAATAGAGCAATTTCGGTAATGAAATATTTATTAAATAAAAATGTAAGTAAAAGCAGGATATTAACTAAAGCATTTGGAGAAAGCAGGTCATTAAATGAAAAAACTGAAAAAGACAGAACAGAAAATAGAAGAGTAGAAATTTTATTATACAAAACAAATTAGAAAAAGGCATTTTGATAAAAATTAAAAACATAAAATATTATTTATTAAAATTTAAGCTGTTAATTAGTGTTTTAAGCTTGTTATGCTCCATGTCTGTCAATGCTCAGGGATATACAGAACATGAGCTTAAAGCAGGATATTTATATAATTTTTCAAAATTTGTTACTTGGCCTGATAATGCATTCACTTCTAAAACTTCGCCATTTATTATAGGAATATATGGGGATGATTCTTTTGAAAGAGTTTTGGAAAAAGTGCTAAAAGACAGGAGAATACTTAACAGAAACTGGGTGGTAATTTGTTATGATGCTCCCGAAGATATTGAACGCTGCCACATATTGTTTGTATCTGAAATATCAAGATTAGAATTAAAAAATTTATTTAAAATAATACAGAAAAAATCTATTTTGACAGTGGGGAATAATATTGAAGATTTTTGTGAATTGGGTGGAATAATTAACTTTACAAGCAAACATTCAAAATATAGGTTTCATATTAATAATAATGCAGCTAAACGCATGAAAATTATAATAAGTTCTAAACTATTGGCATTGTCTATAATTATTACAGAAGATGAGATTAAATTTTAAAGACATATCAATAAAATATAAAATAATTTTTGTTGTAATTTCAACAAGTTTAATTGTATTACTGTTATCAGGTATTACTTTTTTCATTTATGATAAAGAAGAGTTTAAAATAAAAACGATTAAAGATTTATCAATTCTTGCCGATGTTATCGGACACAATAGTTCTGCTGCTGTGACTTTTAATGACAGTATTGCAGCAAATGAAATACTAAATACTTTAAGGTTTAATAAACATATTAGAGATGCTGAAATAATAATGCCTGATAATTATATTTTAACACAATACAATAAGGATAATTCAAATATATTAAATGAATTTTCCTTTATTGAAAAAGACAGTATTATTTCAAGAGAGAGTTCAATTATTGTAATAAAACCTATAATATATGAAGAAGAACTTATTGGCAATATTATTATTCTTTCAGATCTTACTGAATATTCAGAAAAAATTAACAGATTGATCAAAGTAATTGGTATAATTATTTTATCAGCTTTATTAATTGCAATATTGATATCAATGCAATTGCAAAAAATAATTTCAAAACCGATATTCAAGTTGTTAGATATAATGCTTGGGATTTCTAAAAATAAAGATTATTCTGTAAGAATCAAAAAGGCAGGAAATGATGAGATAGGTTCTTTGATATCAGGCTTTAACCAAATGCTGGAACAGATTGAACGGCAAAATGTTGACCTGGAATATTCTAAAGAAAAAGCAGAAAATTTGGCAAAAATAAAAGAACAGTTTCTTGCAAATATAAGTCATGAAATAAAAACCCCTATGAATGCAATTATAGGAATGTCATACTTATTAAACGATACAAATCTCAACAAAGAACAAAAAACATATATAAAACACATCAAAAATTCATCAGACAGTCTTTTAGTTTTGATTAATGATGTTTTGGAATATTCAAAAATTGAAGCAGGAAAGATTGTAGTCGAAGAAATTGAATTTAATCTACATACTTTATTGATTGAAATAAAGGAAGTTCTTGGCATTAAGGCAGATGAGAAAAACATTGAATTAGTTCTTAATATTTCAGGCGATACACCTAAGCATATTATTGGAGATAAATACAGATTAAATCAGATACTTTTAAATTTGATTGGAAACGGTATTAAATTTACTGAAACAGGGAGTGTTACTGTTGAAACAAAAATGATAAATGAAACAGATAAAACAATTTCAATTTTATTTACAGTTATTGATACAGGAATAGGTATAATAAAAAGTAAATTAAAAACTATTTTTTCGAGTTTTTCTCAGGCAAGTAGCGATACTACAAGAAAATATGGTGGAACAGGATTGGGTTTGTCAATAAGCAAAGACCTCGTAGAATTATTGGATGGAAAAATCTATGTTTACAGTAATTCAAATGAGGGAAGTAATTTTTCATTTTACCTGACTTTCAAAAAAACAAATAAAAATGAAGATAAAACAAAATCAAAGGATGACAGTAACCAAACTCCTACTATTATTGATAATGTTGAATCAATAAATATCTTGTTTGTTGAAGACAATAAACTTAACCAAATTCTTACTAAAAAGATATTAAATAAAAATGGTTTTAATGTTGAAATTACTGAAAATGGAAAAACTGCAATAGAATTTTTAAAAGAAAAAAATTACGACCTTATTTTAATGGATCTTCATATGCCAGAAATGGATGGATTTGAAACAACAAAATATATTAGGACAAAATTAAAAGATAATAAACAGAATATTCCAATAATTGCATTAACAGGTGCATCAATGGATAATGAAAGGGAAAAATGCTTTTTAATTGGAATGAATGAATATATTGCAAAACCTTTTGACCCTAAAAAGTTAACAAATGTAATTATCGAAGTTTTAAAAAATGAAAAAAAAAGTACCAGCTCACAATAAATTTCAGTGGAAATATATAACAAACGCTAGCCCTGAGCGTTTACATTGAGCGGAGCCGAAATGTAGTTGAAGGGACAAACAATAAACGATTATAAAAATTAGAATGAAATTAGTTGATTTAACATATTTAAAGGAAATGTCTGATGGTAATAATGAACTAATAATTGAAATGATAGAAATCTTTAAAGAACAATATCCTGAATTTAAAAATGAATTTAAAAAACATTTAAAAAAAAAAGATTATAATGCAATTTCATTATTAGCACATAAAGCAAAATCATCATTGGCTATTATGGGTTTAAACGAACTGGCAAAAGATATTAAAACTTTGGAAGCCCTTGCAAAAGAAGAAAAGGAAGTTGAAACATATAAAAAATATGTGAATAAGTTTAATTTAATATGTGAAGAAGCTTTGATAGAATTTGATGAAATTATTAATAAACTTAGTAAGTGTTCCTAGCCCTGGGCGGAGTCTAAGGGACAAACGATAAAACAAATATATTATGCTTAAAATTATTGATAAAAACGATGTTAAAATTGCTTCATTTATTGAATCAGACAGATTAAATATTCCTGTTGCAAACAAAGTAAAACAACAATTAAATGATTTATTTAAAATTAAAAGATCTAAAGTAATACTCAATTTCGAAAATATACAATTTATCGACAGCTCAGGGTTTGCTGCCTTAATATCAGCGCTAAAAGCCAGTAGAGAATCCGAAAGCAAGTTTTTAATATGCAATATAAACAAAGAAGTTATGGAACTTGTAGAGCTTATGAAACTAGACAGTATTTTTGATATTCAAAAAGATATTAAATCTGCCTTAGGTCATATTTAACTGTTTTTAAAAACAAATATGTAGTTGAACAAAATATTTTGTAAAATTTCATGTTTTAACTTGAAATATATTTTCAGTTAAAAAATGTTAAAATAAGGTCAAAAAATAATGTAAAAACCTTATAAGTCTGTTATTTTTTTATAATTTAGCGCAATTTTTAAAACAGGAAATTTTACATAAAATGTCATTTTTAGAAGATAAAATAGCAATAAACGGATTAACATTTGACGATGTACTTATAGTACCTGCTTATTCAAAAGTTTTACCGAGAGACGTAAATATTTCAACAAGATTTTCAAAAAATATTACATTAAATGCACCAATTGTTTCGGCCGCAATGGATACAGTTACCGAATCATCTCTTGCAATTGCAATTGCCCGTGAGGGTGGAATTGGTGTTATTCATAAAAATATGTCAATTGCAGAACAGGCAATTCAGGTTAAACGTGTTAAACGTGCTGAAAACGGAATGATATATGACCCCATTACTATCAGTAAAGAACAAACCGTAGGTGATGCACTGAATTTAATGAAAGAATATAAAATTGGAGGAATCCCTGTTGTTGCTAAAGATAAGACACTTATAGGTATTGTTACAAATCGTGATTTGCGTTTTCATGAAAATATGAATGAGCTTATTTCTGACGTAATGACTAAGGACAATATTATAACTACTTCTGCATCTACCAACCTTGAACAAGCAGCACAAATTTTACAAAAATATAAGATTGAAAAATTACCGGTTGTAAATAAAAATAATAAATTAATAGGTTTACTAACATACAAAGATATTACAAAAGCAAAGGACAGACCAAATTCGTGTAAAGATGAAAGAGGCAGATTACGAGTAGCTGCAGGTGTGGGTGTAACACATGATACAATGGAACGAATTGATGCACTTGTTGGTGCCGATGTTGATGCAATTATTATTGATACTGCTCACGGGCACTCAAAAGGAGTGCTTGAAATGCTGAAAAATACTAAAAAGAAATATAATAATATAGATATTATTGTTGGAAATATTGCTTCGGCAGAAGCTGCTATTGATTTGGTAAAAGCAGGAGCCGATGCAGTTAAGGTGGGAATAGGCCCGGGTTCAATTTGTACTACAAGAGTAATTGCAGGAGTGGGAGTTCCCCAGCTTTCTGCAATATATAATGTGGCGAAAGCTGTTAAAAATAAAGGTATTCCTGTAATCGCTGATGGGGGTATCAGATATTCAGGTGATATTGTAAAAGCAATTGCTGCCGGAGGAAGTTCAGTTATGATAGGTTCGTTGTTGGCGGGAGTTGAAGAATCTCCCGGAGAAACAATAATTTTTAATGGAAGAAAATTCAAATCATATAGGGGCATGGGGTCAATTGAGGCAATGCAAAAAGGCTCAAAAGACAGATATTTTCAGGATGTAGAAGATGATATTAGTAAACTTGTACCTGAAGGAATTGCAGCGAGGGTTCCATATAAAGGAACATTAAGTGAAGTTGTATATCAAATGCTTGGGGGATTACGTGCAGGTATGGGATATTGTGGAGCAGAAAATATAGAAAGTTTAATGCAAGCTAAATTTGTAAGTATTACAAATGCTGGAGTAATTGAAAACCATCCTCATGATGTTACAATTACACGAGAAGCACCTAATTATAGTAGAGAATTTTAATTGTTTAACCTGTTTACCGATTAAGGTAGATTTAATTTATTATTGAAATGAAAAAAATATTTTTTGTAGTTAGCCTAATCTTATTGGGGAGTATATTAATTAATGCTCAAAGTAATGATGAAACAATACTTTTAACTATTAATGATCAAAAAATCACAAAAACTGAATTCGAAAGAATTTACAATAAAAACAATAATCGAAATAATGTAATTGACAATAAATCAGTAAATGAATATCTTGAGTTGTTTATTAATTTTAAACTTAAAGTTATTGAAGCCGAATCTCTTGGTATGGACACCACACAGTCTTTTATTAAAGAACTCGCAGGATATAGAAAACAACTTACAAAACCATATTTTGTTGATTCTTCTGTTGATGAGAAATTAATTGTTGAAGCATTTGAGCGTATGCAATATGATATTAGGGCAAGTCATATTTTAATACAAATTGCACAAGATGCATTTCCAAAGGATACTCTAAAAGTATATAATGATTTAATAAAAATAAGAGAAAGAATATTGAAAGGAGAAGATTTTGCAAAACTTGCAAAAGAATTTTCAAAAGATCCATCAGCAGCGCAAAATGGTGGAGATCTTGGATATTTTACTGTTTTTCAGATGGTATATCCTTTTGAATCAGCAGCATTTAATACTAAAGTTGGCGATATTTCAATGCCGGCAAGAACAAGATTTGGATATCATATTATTAAAGTTACAGATAAAAGAAAAGCACAAGGACAAGTTAAAGTAGCACATATTATGGTAACTGTTCCTAAAGATTCCGATGATGAAAAAATAAAGAAATCGGAAGAAAAAATCAAAGAATTTTACAACAAGCTGAAAGCAGGAGAAGACTTTGCAGAACTTGCAAAACAATTTTCAGATGATAAAGGATCGGCTAAAAATGGGGGAGAATTACCTTGGTTTGGTACAGGTAAAATGGTGCCTGAATTTGAAACAGTAGCTTTTGCTCTAGGAAAAAAAGGAGATTATTCCAATCCAATTAGAACGGCGTTTGGATGGCATATTCTTAAGTTAATTGATAAAAAAGAATTAGGAGATATTGAGAAACTAAAAAATGAAATTAAAAATAAAATATCAAAAGATGCCAGAGCTAAAAAAAGTCGAATAGCTGTTATTGAAAAACTTAAAAAAGAATATAACTTTAATTATGATAAAAAAGCATTAAGCGATTTTTATAGAGTAATTGATACTACTATTTTTGACGGTACATGGGAATTAGAAAAGGCTAAAGGTTTAAATAAAGTTTTAATCACTTTTTCTAATGTAACAATTAACCAACAGGAATTTGCCGAATTCATTGCCAATAATGCAAGAAAAAGAAAAAAAGGTGAAATAAAATCTGTTGTTGATGTGATTTTCAGTAAATATGCTGACGATAAGATTATTGAACATGAAGAAAGTCGTTTGGAAGAAAAACATCCTGATTTTAAATACTTAATGAAAGAATATCATGATGGTATTTTATTATTTGAATTAACAGACCAACAAGTATGGTCAAAAGCAGTGAAAGATACTGTTGGTTTGCAAGCATTTTACGATAAAAATAAAAATAATTATATGTGGGGAGAAAGAGTTGATGCTGCAATATTAAAATATAAAGACGATAATGCTAAAACTATTGCGGAAAAATATTTTGGTCAAAAAGATAAGAAATTATATACTATTGAGAAAATTATTGAAATGACTAATAAAAAAGATACTGCAAACCTTGAATTGGTAGAAAGTAAAAAATATTCTAAGGGCGATAATGATAATATTGATGAACTTGTTTTTAAACTTGATAATACTCAAAGAAATAAGACCCTTTTATATTTATTAAAAGAAAATAAAATCATTTTTGTAAATGAAGTTTTAAAACCTCAACCAAAATCATTAGTGGAATCAAGAGGCTTGGTTACCGCAGATTATCAAACTTTTTTGGAAAACAAATGGATTGAGGAATTAAGAAATAAATATAAAGTTATTGTAAATAGAGAAGTACTTTCTACAATAAAAAACAATTAAGGTTATCTGTTATTTATTTTAGTTTCTAACTAATCCAAATCATAGAAATTACATTTATCTGCTAATTTTGAAAACAATATTATATATAATAACAATTTTTTTAATTATTCAATCTTGCAATAATTCAAATTTAGATACAGACAAAAAACCTATTGTTAGGGTTTACGATAAGTATTTATATCTTGAAGATTTAGCTGAATTATTTTCTGAAAATTTGACAGAACAAGACAGTATATTAATTTATGAAAATATTGTAGATAACTGGATTAATAAGCAATTGATGATGCAAAAAGCAGATGAAAACTTATCTGAAGAACAGGATGAAATAGAAAAACAAGTTGAAGATTATAAAACTTCTTTGCTTATTTTCAAATACCAACAAAATTTTATTAATCAAAATTTAGATACTGTAATTAGCCTAGAACAATTACAGGAATGTTATTTGCAGTTTTCACAAGATTTTAAATTAGATTTCGAAGCTATTAAAGGTTTGTTTATTAAAATTTCTAAAGATGTTCCAAATCTGTATAAAATAAGAAACTGGTATCGTTCAGACGATGAGAAAAAATCAAGAAAACTTGATTCTTTTTGTAATAAAAATGCAGAAACTTATAATGATTTTGATAACGATTGGATAAATTTCAATAAATTAATTAAAGAAATTCCATTCCATTTTTCTGATAATGAGATGTTTTTGAAATATAATAAGTCTTATGAAACAAGAGATTCTTTATTTTGTTATTTCTTAAATATTGCAGATTATAAATTAAAAAATGATACTGCACCATTAATATTTGTTAAGAATAAATTAAAAAAAATTATTATAAATAAACGAAAATTGCAAATTATCAGAGAATTAGAAAAAAACATATATCAAGATGCATTAAATAGTAAGAAAATTCTAATCTATTAAAATCAATTTATATGAGCAAATTTCTTAAATTATTAATTCTTACTGCTATTTTTTATCTTTCTTCCCATATTGTTTGTTCGCAAGAAGATGCTGTAGATCAGGTGATTGCTGTTGTGGGAAAAAATATTATACTTCAATCAGATATTGAAAATCAATATACGCAAATGAAGTCGCAAGGAGCTATTTCTAACAGCGATTTGAAATGTGATATTCTTGAAGAGTTTCTATATCAGAAATTATTGTTAAATCAGGCAGAACTTGACAGCATTGAAATTACTCTGCAAGAAGTTGAATATGCTATGAATAATCGTTTCAGGCAAATTATTAATCAAGTTGGTTCTGAAGATAAGTTAGAAGAATATTTTGGAAAATCTATTCTTGAAATGAAAGAAGATTTAAAATATGAAATGAAAGATCAGTTGCTTATTCAAAGAATGCAAGGAAAAATAACAGAAGATTTAAAAATAACCCCAACAGAAGTTAGAAAGTATTTTAATGAACTACATGAAGATAGTTTGCCAATTGTAAATGAAGCATATGAGATCTTACAAATAATAAAAATTCCAAAAATTAAAGATGAAGATAAAAAAGCAGTAAAAGAAAAATTAAAATCATTAAGAGAAAGAATTATTAATGGAGATAAATTTTCCACATTAGCAGTCTTATATTCCGAAGATCCGGGTTCTGCACCAAAAGGTGGCGAACTTGGTTTTGTTAGCAGAGCAGACCTCGTTTCTGAATTTGCTGCTGTTGCTTTTAATTTGAAAGACCCAAAAGAAGTTTCAAGAATTGTAGAAACAGAATTTGGATATCACATTATTCAATTAATAAAGAAAAAAGGTGAACTTGTAAATGTCCGTCATATACTGTTAAGCGCAAAAGTTTCGCCCAGTGAGATGGTAAAGGCAAAAAATGTTTTAGATAGTATTTCAACGATGATTAAAATAGATTCTTTAACATTTGTAAAAGCTGCTGAAAAATTTTCTGATGACGAAAGTTCTAAAAATACAGGTGGATTAGTTGTTAATTATTATACAGGAAATTCTCGGTTTGAAAAAGAACATTTAGATGTAAACACTTATTATAATATAAAAAACTTGAAAACTGGAGATATCTCAAAGTCTTTTGAATCGAAAAATGAAAAAGGAAAAACGGTATATAAAATTGTAAGATTAAAATCTAAAACAAATGCTCATAAAATAAATTTAAAAGATGATTATCAGCGAGTTCAGGATGTTGCTCTTGCGGATAAAAAACAAAAAGTTTTGAATAATTGGATAAAACAAAGACAAACTTCTACATATATCCATATTGATGAATCATATCAGAACTGTAATTTTAATATGAAAGGGTGGATAAAATAATTTTAGATTTTGCACCTGAAAATTAACGAAAATTGAAATAATGCTATGGATTACAAAAATGATGTTGAAGCTGTTGACAATTTACTTAAAGCCAAAGCAAGATTATTCAACGAAATTGGAAAAGTAATAATAGGGCAGGAGGAAATTATTAATAGTGTTATAAACTCTATTTTTAGTAATGGACATTGTTTGCTGATAGGCGTTCCCGGACTTGCAAAAACTTTGCTTATTAATACTCTTGCCGATATACTTGGATTAAAATATAAAAGAATACAATTTACACCTGATTTGATGCCATCAGATATTATAGGAACTGAAATATTAGATGAGAACAGACAATTCAAATTTATAAAAGGACCTTTATTTGGAAATATAATACTTGCCGATGAGATAAACAGAACTCCGCCTAAAACACAATCGGCTTTACTTGAGGCAATGCAGGAACGCTCTGTTACGGCTGCAGGTAAGCAATATAAACTTGAAGAACCTTTTTTTGTGCTTGCTACTCAAAACCCAATTGAGCAAGAAGGAACATATCCATTGCCCGAAGCCCAGTTAGATAGGTTTATGTTTAATCTCTGGTTAAATTACCCCAGTTTTGAAGAAGAACTTACGATTGTTAAAAATACAACTTCCGATATTGATATAAAATTAGAGAAAATTTTATCTGCCGAAGAAATATTGTATTATCAAAGTATTATAAGAAAAGTTCCTGTTAACGATAATGTTCTTAAATATGCTGTTTCGCTTGTTACTAAAACAAGACCAAATACAGAGGCATCTACCGATATGATAAATAAGTATATAACATGGGGGGCAGGACCAAGAGCATCACAATATTTAATAATTGGAGCAAAAACACATGCTGTGCTTAACGGAAAATACTCTCCCGACATTGAAGATGTTAAAGCAGTTGCAATTGCAGTCTTACGACACAGGCTTGTTAAAAACTATAAAGCGGAAGCAGAAAGTGTTACAGTAGAAGATATTATTAATGAGTTGCTTAAATAATTCAAATTTTTGACGCTGATTTACACTGATAATTATGATTTAAAAAATCTGCGTTAATCTGCGTCTAATAATAATATGAAAATATTTTTTACAATATTCCTTATTTCCTTTATTTCAGTTACTTTTTCTCAGGAAGTAAAAAAGATTGAGATATTACATGCCGATATGATTGATTATGATGAAGAACTGCTTGGACCCGAAATAAAACGACTTACAGGAAATGTGAAATTTAAACACAACGATGCAATAATGGACTGCGACAGTGCTTATTTTAATACTGTGCATAATATTATGTATGCATTTAGTAATATACACATTAATCAGGGCGACACATTACATCTATATGGCGATTCGCTTATGTACGATGGTGCAACAAAAATTGCTCATGTAAGGTATAATGTAAGACTTACACAAGATGAATCAATACTTACTACAGATTCGCTTGATTATTACAGAATGGAAGATTATGCACATTATTTCGATTATGGTAAAATTGTTGACAGCGACAACGTACTGGAAAGTATTTATGGGTATTATTATACAGTACCCAAAGATTATATTGCAATAGATAGTGTTGTTTTGGTTAATCCCGATTATACAATGTATTCCGATACACTTAAATATAATATCAATACAGAAATATTGTATTTTTTCGGACCAACAACCATTGTTAGCGATTCTAATCTTATATATTGTGAAAATGGTTGGTATAACACAAAAACAGATATTTCGCAGTATAATAAAAATGCATATTATAAAAATAACACACAGAAATTGCAAGGAGATAGTTTGTATTATGATAGAAAGATAGGCATTGGCAAAGCCTTTGAAAATGTCGAACTTACCGACACTGTTGAAAATGTAATTCTATTGGGGCATTACGGAATATATTACGAAAATCCGGAACGCAGTATGTTTACCGATAGTGCTGTATTTATTCAGGTAACAGATGAAGACTCAATGTTTTTGCATGCCGATACTTTGCGATATAAGACTTTAATTGATACAATTATTTCAACTTTTTGTGTCGCAACTAATGATTCTATCCTTTTAGATTCTAATGTTGCCGTTATTGATACAATTGTATATACTGCCGATTCGATAAAATTCAGTTACGATACTTTAAACTTTATTTCTCATTCAACGGCATTATATGTCGATACTTTATTTTTTACTCCCGATTCTTTTTCTGTAAATATTGACACCCTGTTAATTGTTTTCGATTCGCTTCTAATTGAGCAGAGTTCAATTGCTAAATCAAAATTAATGTGGGCATATTACAGAGTTAAGATATTTAAGTCCGATATGCAATCGAAATGCGACAGCATGGCTTATGTTATGCGCGATTCTGTTATTGAAATGTATCACGAACCCGTGATATGGTCAGAAAAAAATCAATTAACGGCAGAATATATCGAACTACATACAAAAAACGATAAGCCCGATTATATTGTTATGGAAAAAGCATCATTTATTATTTCTAAAGAAGATAGCTCGCGTTTTAATCAGATAAAAGGAAAAGATATGATAGGGTACTTTAAAGATGATAGTTTATATAGGGTTGATGTTAATGGTAACGGGCAGTCTATTTATTACGTTAAAGAACGCGACGAAAAAGACAATAAAGAAAAACTGATAGGCCTTAACAAATCCGAAGCAAGCAAGCTTGTAATTTATTTAGAAGATAGCGAACCACATAAGATTATGTATTTAACTGCACCCTTGGGCACACTAAACCCTGTTGATCATTTGCCTGCTGCAGAACTGAAATTTAAAGGCTTTTTATGGCTCGAAAACCTAAGACCTTTTAAAAAAGAAGATATTTTTGTGTGGACAAGTTTTACAAGATATTTTAATTTTATTACTGCCGATACCTTACTAAATGATACAATAAAAATTGAAAAAGAAGGTATTATAGAAATTGATGAAAACCCTGAACTAAGCACTGAAAAAGATACTATTCCATTACCTGAAAAGCCTGAAGAAAATTCAAATAAAGAAGCAGAACCTCCCGAGAAAACAGAATAAACTTGTTTAGTAAAACTCAAATTTAAGCCTTATTACCCGCTTAGCGGTTTAAAACCGCTTAGCGGATAAACAATTTTAAAATTAAAAGGAGAGTTTTCTCCTTTTTTTGTTTATATTTGTTAAATAAACTTTATTATTTATGATGTATAGGTTTGAGTTTAATAGGTCAGTAATATTGGCAATAATTATAGTTTCTTGCGTGTCATGCTCTTCTAAAGATGAGTTAAATATTGAAGATTATCCATATAAGATTAAGTCCTATTATAATAAAGAAAATCAAAAGCCAAAAGCAATTTTCTATTATACTGCAAAACCTAATGATGACTCAGAAGGGGTATTGAAAATGTTGTATGATGATGGTGTTATACTAAGTATATCTCCAGTAAAGAATGATAAACGTCATGGAATTATAGAAATTTATTATAAAACTGGAGAATTGGAGATGAAAGTTGAGTATAATTATGGAATAGAAAATGGAATTTTTGAGAATTATCATAAATCAGGAAAAATAGCAATAATTGGCGAATATAAGAATGGTAAGGAACAAGGAATTTGGTCATATTATGATGAAAATGGGAATATTAGATTTAAAGAAGAATATGTAGAAGGAAAAATAGTTGATATGTAATAAAATGATTAATAAACTTTATTATTTATTGATGTATAGGTTTTGTTACAAGGCAGAGAACTAACGACTACAAATGACACGAAGTAAAAATCATTCTATCATTTAATCATTGAAACCATTGTAGCATTAAAATATTTTTCCTACCTTTACAAAGTGAATCACCAAAACAATATACCACAAAACCCAAGAAGCCCGCAAACCCTTGACGTTGTAGGGGGGGGGGCTTTATAAGCTAAAAAATAAATTTAGAAAAACATTTCGTGTCGATAGCAATTTACTCAATGTCGACAATAAGTCATTCAGTAAAGACAATAAGTCCTTAAGTGTCGACAGCAATCCGTTCTGTGTCGACAACAAGCCAGTCATTGTCGACAGCAAGCCGTTCATTGTCGACAACAAGCCAGTCATTGTCGACAGCAAGCCAGTCATTGTCGACAGCAAGCCGTTCATTGTCGACAGCAAGCCAGTCATTGTCGACAGTAAGTCATTTATTGTCGACAGTAAATCATTTACTGTCTACAGTGAAACAGCCAGTGTCTTTTTATTCAGCACTTTATCTTTTATTATTATTAATATTAACTAAAAATTAAATTATTATGTCAAACAATTCGGACTATATGCCGCAAAACAAAGATGAATTTTTAAAATGGTTAAGAAACTTTTTGGAAATAGCAATAGCAAATGTAAATCATTATGGTATTAACCAGGAAGAAATAAAAGCACTGCAAAGCTTTGCAGACGTATTTGGTGTAGATATTTCTAACGAATTAAAGCTGCTTAATAGTAAACTGGCACAATTCAAACAAACTAAAAAAGACCAGGATGCAGCCGAAAAGTATTGTAGAAAAATGGCACAAATGATTAAGAATAGTATGGACTATACCGAAAAAATAGGACGCAAATTTGATATTATTGCTCCCGACAGTCCATTCGACCCTAAAACATTTAGCCCCGATATTAGTCTTAGACGTGTGAGCAGTGGTGTAGAAATTTCGTTTAACAAAAGCCAGACCGACGGAGTAAATATTTATCGCCGACTTGACAAAAGCACCGACGACTTTGTATTTTTGGCACACGATACCTTCAGCCCCTATATCGACACCAAAGAAATGGACACACATGCCACATACCAATATCAGCTATGGGCAGTAATAAAAGATAAAGAAATAGGCAAAGCCAGTGCTGTGAAAATTATTACGGTTTAGAACCAACAAGGGGATTAATCCCCTTGTCGAAGTATATTTATTATTTATTTTTAAAATTTTATGTTATGAAAATTACAAATTTAATTTTAGGTATTGTGTTTATTGGTATTATTGCATTTACAGGATGCAAAAAAAAAGAAGGTTGCATAGACCAACTTGCAACAAATTATTGTGATGATTGTAAAACAGATGATGAAAGTTGTGAGTACGATGGAAGTGCTGTATTTTATTATAGAAAAACAGCAGCAGATAGTTTGCAAGCTAATAATTTCCTAATATTGAATTTTTATGTCAATGGTGAAGTGGGGAACGTAAATTCTGCATCGTGGATTGCCGCAGACTATTGGACAATAGCACCTTCTTGTGATGATGAAAATAGCATTACTTTCAATAAAAATTTAGGTAATGTTAAAACAAAATCATACTCATATTCCGTAAAAGGTTATAAATATAATGAGACTGATAGCTCAATAACTGGTGAAATTGTGATATGGAATGGAAATATTGATTTTAAAGCTAATAGCTGTATCGGTCATGAATTAACATGGTAATGTAATAGTTAAATGGAATATTAATTTATTAAATTTTAGATTATGAAAACAATCAAAAGTTTACTTTTAGTTATTGTTGTAGCAATAGTTTTTACCAGTTGCCAAAAACAACCAACAGCTGATTTTACAGCTTCAAAAATAACAGCGGGTGTTGATGAGAGTATAACATTCTCTAACAATTCAACAGATGCCGATAGCTACAGTTGGGAGTTTGGAGACGGACTAACCTCAACTGATGAAAATGCAACACATTCTTATACAGCAATAGGAACATATTCTGTAAAACTGATTGCATATTCTAAAAACGAGAAAAAAGAAGATGATAAAACATCAACAATAACTATAGAAGGAAACGAAACAGGAACATTTACCGATAGTAGAGATGGCAAAACATATAATACCGTAAAAATTGGTAACCAGTGGTGGATGTCTGAAAACTTAGCTTATAAAGTTGATTCAGCTGGTTGTTATTGTTGGGCTTATGATCATAATGAAAACAATGTTTCTACTTATGGTTATTTATATGATTGGTGGACAGCACACGTGCTGGCTCCTCCAACAGGTTGGCATTTGCCAAATAATGCAGAATGGACAACTTTAACCGATTATCTTGGTGGCGAAAGTGTTGCAGGCGGGAAAATGAAAGAAACAGGAACAATTCATTGGAGTAGCCCAAATGAAGGTGCAACAAACTCAAGTGGTTTTACAGGCTTAGCTAGTGGTTACAGAGGTAACAGCGGCTCGTTTTATGATCTGGGCTACGAAGGCCACTGGTGGGCAGCTGCTACAAGTAGCATGTATGCATGGGTACACTCCCTGTACTACGGTGACGCCGTAGTGTACCAGGACAGCAGCTTTATTTATAACAGCTTTTCCGTGCGCTGTGTAAAGGACTAATTAATTATTTAAAATTTACCTCACCGCTACCAGAATCCTTTCTGGTGGTTTTAAATAATAAAACATTTACAAACATCCGATGTCTTAAATACATTGGATGTTTTTTATTTATCTGCTATAATGTCATAATATGTTAAAAAACCTTAAGGACCTAAATCTTAATTGTCAAAAAGTAAGAGGAATACTGTTTTTGTGAAAAAAATTAAACTTTAAGGCATTTAATTTGATAATAAATCCTCGTTAATGAAGTTTTAATAATAAACATTATTTTAATTGGGAGATGTTATTATGAATATGCTTGAATATCAAAAAAAGATTCTGAAAAAAGTGAGTTTTAGCAAAGAGCTTTTCAGCAAAGAATTAAAAAAATCAGTAAAATGGCTAAGTAAAACCGATTTTACAAAACTAATTGATTGGGCAAAGAGAAATTTTAGTTATAAATATTCTGATATTATTAGTAATTTCCAAAAAATTCTCATTCCTGCTAATACTCAAGATCAAAAATTGCTAAAAAATTAGAATTAGAGATATTTAAGTAATTATATTTTCAATCCATATCAGTATAAAAATTTACGTAAGTTTAAACTGATTTCAGAAATTTAAGCAAAATGAAAAAGTCAGTAGCCCCGTCCTTTAGGGCGGGGACAAGGATAAAGGCACGATGTTCTCTGCGAAATTTTGAAAATTTTATTTTATAAAATTTTCAAAATTTCGCAGAGGTGGGTGCCGCTTAAATCTATACCCCGCCCTAAAGGACGGGGCTACTGAATAGGGAGTTATTGACTTTCTCTGAAATCCATATCAACATAAAATTTATTAGTGCTTATAATTATTTTTTGTAAATTTGAGCATGTAATTAAAATAAAACAGTTCAATAAAATGCCAAAATTTAAAAAAATAGGAGTATTAACATCAGGAGGAGATTCTCCGGGAATGAATGCTGCAATAAGAGCTATTGTACGCGCAGCAATTTATAATGAAATACGCATATTTGGAATTTATGAGGGATATGAAGGTATGATAAATGGCGATATTAGAGAATTGAAATCTACAGATGTATCCAATATAATACAGCGTGGAGGAACCATGCTCAAATCAGCACGTTGCGAGGAATTTAAAACAAAGTCCGGAAGGAAAAAGGCATACAATCAATTAATTAAAAATGGCATTGAGGCTGTTGTTGTTATTGGTGGTGATGGAACATTTAAAGGAGCTAAAACCTTTTCTGATGAATATGATATTCCATTTGTTGGCTTACCAGGAACCATTGATAATGATTTATATGGTACAGATATGACAATAGGATATGATACCGCACTTAACACTATTGTTGATGCTGTTGATAAAATAAGAGATACTGCCAGCTCGCATAATCGCTTGTTCTTTATTGAGGTAATGGGAAAAGATGTAGGTTTTATGGCTTTGCGAAGCGGGGTTACTTGTGGTGCTGAAGCGGTATTAATCCCTGAAGTCCCTACACATCTTGATACTTTGAGAAAGTATCTTGGAAAAGATGCTGAAAGAAAAAAATCAAGTAATATTGTTCTTGTTGCTGAAGGAGACGATTCAGGAGGTGCTTTTGAAATTGCAAAAAAAGTTAGAAAAGAGTTTAAAAACTATGATGTAAGAGTTACAATTTTAGGACACATACAACGCGGTGGTTCACCTACTTCTTTCGACCGTTATCTTGCCAGTATTCTTGGCATTGGCGCTATTGATGCATTACTTGAAGATCAAAAAAGCGTAATGATTGGTTATGTTGATAAGGAAATTGTAAACATATCTTTTGCAAAAACCACAAAACATCATAAAACAATCAATAAGCAGATGCTTAAAATAATAGAAATATTGAACGTATAAAATATGCCTTACAATTTATTATATGCTGATGTAATACTCCCTCTGCCTTTACCAAAATTATTTACATATAGTATTTCAAATGAGCATATCAATAAGTTGCAACCGGGAATGAGGGTTGTAGTTCAGTTTGGAGCAAAAAAATTCTATACAGCAATAGTAAAAGAAATTCATAAAAATAAGCCTGAAAAGTATGCAGTAAAAGAAATTACATCAATACTGGATACTGACGCAATAATAAGTGAAAAGCAATTTAAATTTTGGGAATGGATAGCTAATTACTATATGTGTTCGCTGGGCGAAGTTTATAAAGCTGCTTTGCCATCGGGCTTGAAATTAGAAAGCGAAGCCAAAATATTAATTGATAATAATTTTACCGATACAT
Organism: uncultured Bacteroidales bacterium; assembly: GCA_964442075.1. GTDB lineage: Bacteria > Bacteroidota > Bacteroidia > Bacteroidales > CAYTAU01 > CAYTAU01. The sequence continues at coordinate 38,932 of CAYTWH010000016.1, read as the reverse complement.
CAAAACTTAACAAAAATGAGACAATAGTCTTTAATGTTCTTACAAATAAAAATACCTTAACAGTAAAAGAGATAAATAATTTGTTTGATCAACAAAATGCCATTAACATTATAAAATCGCTGTTGGATAAAAAAGCAATTGTAGTTTTAGAAAGACTTAAAGAAAGCTACAAACCAAAAACAGAAAAGTATATATCGCTAAGTAAAAAGTGCCAAAATAAAATAATTTTAGACAAAACATTAAGCGAACTTGAAAAAGCTCCCAAACAATTAAAAATACTTCTTTACTATTTGCAATTATCAGATTTCTTTAGTGATAATAAAAAAGAAGTTGCAAAAAAGACTTTACTAACCAAAGCAGGTGTTTCCACAAATATTTTAACAACACTTTTGAAAAAAGGTATTATAGAAGAACATGAATCTGAAGTTGTCCGATTAACTGGTTCTGTAGAAAAAACAAGCTCTATTAACAAACTAAATACATATCAAGAAAAGGCACTAAGGGAAATAAAACAAAGTTTTAACGATTATGATGTTACATTGTTATATGGTGTTACATCGAGTGGAAAAACTGAAATATATATTCATCTGATATCGGAAATTATTAAAAGCGGTAAACAGGTTCTTTATTTGCTTCCCGAAATTGCTTTAACGGCACAAATCATAAACAGACTGAAAAAAGTTTTTGGGAATAAAATTGGAATATATCACTCAAAATTTAGTGATGCCGAAAGAGTTGAAACATGGCAAAATGTAAGGCAAAAAAAAGACTATCAGGTAATACTTGGAGTACGCTCTTCCATTTTTCTTCCTTATAGCAATTTGGGATTAATAATTGTTGACGAAGAACACGAAAACACATACAAACAATATAATCCTGCCCCAAGGTATAATGCACGCGATGCTTCAATTATGCTTGCAAAAGAACATGGGGCAAAAGTTTTGCTTGGTACAGCTACTCCTGCAATTGAAACATATTATAATGCCACAAACAATCGTTACGGACTTGTAAAACTCACACAGAGATATAAAGATATTGATCTGCCTGAAATTATTCTTTCAGATGTTAGTGAAGCCAAACGTAAGAAAAAAATGCGGGGTATTTTTACTCCAATTATGCTCGAATATATTGATGAAGCACTATGTAATGGCGAACAAATAATTTTGTTTCAAAACAGGCGGGGGTTTTCAAGTTATTTAATATGCAATGTTTGCGGATGGGTGCCTAAATGCAGCAATTGTGATGTTAGCCTTACATATCATAAAGGAATTAACAGATTGGTTTGTCATTATTGCGGATACTCTACAAGTTTGCCAAAAAATTGCGAAGCTTGTGGTATGCCATCAATGCGAACAATGGGATTTGGTACAGAGCAAATAGAAGATGAGATATCTGCAATATTCCCCAATTGTAAAGTTGCAAGGTTAGACCTTGATACAACAAGAACTAAAACTGCTTACCAGCGTATTATTGGCGATTTCGAAGTTAAGGCTGTTGATATTCTTATTGGAACACAAATGCTTTCTAAAGGATTAAATTTTGATAATGTAAGTGTAGTTGGAATTTTAAATGCCGACAATATGTTGCATTTTCCCGATTTCAGATCGTTTGAACGTAGTTTTCAATTAATGACACAGGTTAGCGGCAGAGCAGGTAGAAAGTATAAGCAAGGGAAAGTAATAATACAAAGTTCAGATATTACTCATCAAATTATTGTTGATGTACAGGAAAACAATTATCAAAATATGTATAAACAGCAGCTTGAAGAAAGAAAATGTTTTAAATATCCTCCCTTTTACCGCCTATTAAATATTACACTTAAACATAAAAACAGCAGTATTCTTAACCATGCTTCAAAAATACTTACAGTTGAGCTTAAGCAAATGTTTGGCAACAGAGTTTTAGGACCCGAAATTCCTTTAATTGGCAGAATACAAAATCTGTATTTAAAAAGTATATTAATTAAAATTGAAAAGAAAATATCGCATCAAAAAGCAAAAATATTATTGTACAATGCCATTAACAATATTAAAACTGATATCCGATTTAAATCGGTGCAGATTGTGGTAAATGTCGATCCTATGTAATGATTGTATCGGGTTTAATTATCAATAAATGCCCAAAATTCGTTAAAAACAATATTTATTTTCCTCAATCATTTTATCCGCTAATCTTCTTCTTGCATCTTTAACATTAAACATTGTGCTTATTGTTAATTCATTTATTGCATGTATTAGGTTTTCTTCGCCATTAAAAGAATTAACTGCATCAATTCCTGCTTTATAAATTTCATTTGAAGCATCATATAAAAATACATTCAGAATATCTTTTTGGTATTTTACAGATTCTTCTCCATTTATTGATTCTAATTTTTGAACTCGCAAAAGTGTTGATTCCAACATGTATAAATTAATTATCATATCAGAAATATTCATCATTATTTCCTGTTCGGTAGCAAATAATTTTTGCAATTTATTTTGTGCAGATGTTAAAGTTATAATAATTGCTTTTTTAAGATTTTTAACATGATAATTAAGAGCTTCGTAATAATTGCCTGTTTGTTTTTCGTATTTAATATTATTTATATCGGTAATTAATTTTTCACCAATTCCAAACAGGTCAAAATCGCCGCGTTTAATAAATTTTAAAATAGTATCAATAATTACAAGTCTGTTAATTTCATTTGTGCCTTCAAATATTCTGTTAATTCTGGAATCTCTGTAGCAACGGTCAACCGGCGATTCTGAAGAATATCCCATGCCTCCAAATATCTGAACTGCTTCATCTGTTATATAGTCTAATGCTTCAGAACCATAAACTTTTAAAATTGCAGCCTCTATTGAATATTTTGAAATAGCATCAATTTCAGCCTGACCCTTATCCATCCCTTTAGCAATATTTTGTTCCGCAACAGAATTTATATCACCACTACAACGATAAACTGCTGATTCGGTAGTGTATTGCTTAATTGCTTGTTGTGCCAATTTGAATTTTATAGCACCAAATTCTGAAATAAATTTACCAAATTGCTTTCTTTCATTTGCATAATTAATAGAGTGTTTCATTGTCATTCTTCCACCACCCAATACATTTGCGCCGAGTTTTACTCTTCCTACGTGCAATATGTTTAAAGCAATTCTAAATCCAAGTCCACGTTTTCCAAGCAGGTTTTCTACAGGAACTTTTACATCATTAAAAAATATTTGTCGTGTAGAAGAACCTTTTATCCCCATTTTCTTTTCTTCAGGATTAAGAGAAACGCCTTCCCAATTGCTTTCAATAAGAAATGCGCTAAGCACACGGTCGTTTTCTATTTTTGCAAAAACGGTTAATAGATTTGCAAATCCACCGTTTGTTATCCACATTTTCTGACCATTAATAATATAATGTTTTCCATCGTCTGATAGAATTGCTTTTGTTGTTCCTGCGTTTGCATCCGAACCTGCATTTGGTTCGGTAAGGCAATATGCGGCAGCCATTTCGCCAACTGCTAATTTTGGTAAATATTTTTCTTTTTGTTCATCGTTTCCATAATATAAAAGAGGAAGCGTACCAATTCCTGTATGTGCAGTAAATGCTACCCCAAAACCATGTCCTGAACCGATATAATCGGATACTATCATTGATGTATTAAAATTTTGTCCAAAACCATCGTATTTCTCAGGAATAGCAACCCCTAAAAGACCTAATTCTCCTGCTTGATTAAGCATGCTTAGCATTAATCCGTCTTCTTGTTCATCAATTCTGTCAAGATTTGGAGTTATTGAAGTTTCGATAAAATCATTACAGGTTTCTTTTATCATTATTTGTTCTTCATCAAATTCCTCTGATATAAAGATGTCTTGTGCAGCAATTTCTTTTACTAAAAATTCACCACCATTTAAAATTGATTTATTTTCCATATTCATAAAAATATTAAAAATTTCAGTCTGCAAATATATAATAATCAATTTGCAAATAAAAATTATTAAAAAAATGTTATAACTTGCTTTTAAACATTAACTTTGTTCGGCTATAATTTTTGATACTAGCTGGGTGAAGAAATAAAAAAGCCATAGATTTACAGATTATAAAATTAATTTTGGATTGACATTAGAAACTTATTTTCATATTGATTGATGAACAAAAAAAACTTTAAAATAGCTTTTATGGGGACTCCTGATTTTGCAGTTGCTTCCTTAAAAAAATTATATGAAAGTAATTTTAATATTGTAGGTGTAGTTACTTCAACAGACAAGCCTGCCGGTAGAGGACAAAAAATTCAGGAATCTTCTGTTAAAAGATATGCCCTTGAAAATAATTTGAATGTTCTTCAACCACAGAATTTAAAATCGGAAGAATTTATAAAAGAATTACAATTATTAGAACCTGACCTTATTATTGTTGTTGCATTTAGAATGTTGCCTGATATTATTTGGCAAATGCCAAAAAAGGGAACAATTAATCTTCATGCATCATTATTGCCACAATACAGAGGTGCTGCCCCTATAAATTGGGCTATAATTAATGGAGAAAAAGAAACAGGAATCACTACATTTTTTATTGAAAAAGAAATTGATACAGGAGATATTATTTTACAGGAGAATATTTCAATTACAAACAATATGAATGCAGGAGAATTGCATGATATATTAATGGAAAAAGGAGCACAATTATTAGCGAAAACAGTTGATTCAATTATTAATGGATCAAATAAGAATATTAAACAGGAAAAAATTATTGCAGAAATTGACGAGATAAAAAAAGCTCCTAAAATATTTAAACCGGATTGTAAAATTGATTGGAGTAATGATATTACAGATATTCATAATTTAATTAGAGGATTAAGTCCTTATCCTGTTGCTTGGACAGAAATTATAAACAACAACAACAATAATAAGAGCTTGGTAATTAGAATTTTTGAATCTGAAAAAATTGATGGTGACCATAATTCTATTTATGGAGAAATAATTACTGACCATAAAAACTATTTATATATTACCGCAAACGGAGGGTTAATAAGTATTAAAGATATTCAATTGCAGGGAAAAAAACGAATGGAAATTAGTGATTTTTTGAAAGGATTTAATCTTAACGAATGTAAGGTGTCTTAATCAGTGTTATTCAGTATTATTATTATCAATTGATTCAAAATCGTATAAATTGTTCCCGTTAAAATTAATTTCTCTTTTCTTTTCGTTGAATATAAAATCTATTATAATACTTTTAACTCCATTGAAATTAACTTCATATTCATCTTTTTCTAATATGTAATGTTCATCCAGTACATTGTTAATTTTAACACTATATATTCCTGCTTGTGGAATGCTTAAAATAAAATATCCGAATTTATCACTTAATACTGCATAAGTATCTCCATCGGGAGAAACAGCAGTTACTCTTATCCCTTCAATGTCAACCTTGCCCTCACTACTGTTTTCATCGCGGTTAATCACTATTTTTCCTTGGATTTTAAAACTTTCAACTAAAGGTATCATTCGGGTTTTATCCTCACTAACATCAATTTCCTGAACATCTCCGTTTAAGATGTAAAGGTCTTTGAGGTTTTCAAGAGGTAACAAGTTAATAATATATTTTCCTTCGGGTAAGTTTTTATATGTGATAACTCCATCAGGGTTTGAAATAAGGCTTTTTTCAATAAAGTTTGTTTTAATTTGCTCAATATTTCTGTCACGCTGTAATGTGAGCATGATGTTGGGAATAGGAGGCTCGTTTTCATCTTTAATCTTATTGCCGTTTATATCGTGAAAAAATACAAGGTCAAGGTCATAATATTTTAATCGTGGTTGTGGTATATCAAACGATTTTCTAACACCAACAAACAAATTGAAAATACGATTAGTAATTCTGCCGTATTTTTCGTCGTCGCGAGTAATTGAATAAATATTATTAGATAAATAAAATGTCCATCCTTTTTTCAGGAAAAAATGAAGACTTGTATTCAAATTAATATTTTCTCTGCCCGATGGCATTCTGTAAATATAATTTGCATAAGCACTAAATTTAATAGTCCTGTTATTGAAATACTTCTCAAACTGTGGTCTTACCTGTATCGACTCAGAATTAATCATTTCTCCTTCGTACATTAATTGCTGCATTGAAATGTTCATCGGACCATTTAAATAAAATACAGTAAGTCTCCAGTATTTGCTGTAATAATTAATACCAACTCTGATATTTTTTTCAAATCGTAATGTAATTGGTTCAATTAAAGTGTCATCAGAAGTATAAGAAGCATTTAACAACCCAAATATTGCATAAGGAGTAATAGATTTTTCATTAGATAATTTAAATCTTGTAGAGCCATACAGCCCATAGTTGTTATTAATAAAATTGCTGGTAAAACCTGTATTTGAGTTATATTTGTTTTGCAATATTGAATTAAAAATAGGACCAATCTGATAATATGTATTCCTGTTTCTCGAATATCCGAAAGTTGCTCTTCCAACTTGATTTATGTTATAACTTGGACTTTGATAAAATTTAAGTGGATATCTTGTTTGAAACATTTTATATCTGTCAAAAACAAGATTAACATTCATATTTTCGTTGATTTTATAATCACCATAAGCACCCCATCTGGAAACATTACTGTTTCTAATATAATTATAAATTGTGCTGACATTAGTGATTCTAAATCTGATATCTTTAAAATTTAAAGCATAAAAAGCACTGTAAGCATATCCTATAGTTGTTGTATCATTAGCATTTGCCCAACTGTAATCATTAAGACTTATAAATTTTGTTTGAGTTGCCATTAGGGTTAATCCAACTGTGTGATGTTTTAAAAATGAATAACTTCCACCTAATAAATATGAAAAAGCATTGTAATCTATTGCATTATTATCTTCGTAAGTTAATCCGGTATTTAAAGATAAACTATTATTAAGCTTTCTATAATAATGAATTGAAGCTCCATAATCAGGATTAAAGCGACCTTGAGTAGCCAAAAGTGAAAATGAATTATTTTTATCCAATGTGTAATGTGCTTTTATACCTCTGCCCGGGATTCCATGTAGTGAGTTGCCGCCCATATTATCGCCAATTTCAATTGTTTTGTCTTTATCAATGTACCTTACATTAAAATATGTGTTTCTTGCCAAAGTAATGTTTTGGTCATTAAATGATGTAAACATGAAATTTCTACCTGTAAACTGATATGAGATTTCTCTTTGTTGGGGGAGCAAGATAAGCCCAAAAACAGTAGTATTAAATCTGGCAGGAGAATTTGAAAGTAAATTCAAAAATTGCACATCAATATTTAAAGGTGTAGAACGTTGGTCTTTAATGTTTTCATAGCTGCTTTCTAGTCGGTTAAAATACGCCTTATCCGTTCTTTGATAAAAGTTTGTTGAACTTTTTACCTGAATTGCTGATTCTTTCCATATTTGATTTAAAATACGTTCTTCATTTGAACCTAGTTTACTATTATATTTTACTTTGTAAATTATAGTTGAGTCAGTATTTGCAGGGATATCTATATATGTGAAGTTCTTGATGTTGTCAAACTCCATTATTTCCAATAGTTTGCCAATTTTAAATTCAAGCTTAATTATTTCATTGGTATTTCCTCTGTTTTTAAGTTTTATTTTTAAGTTAACAGTTTGCTTAAATTCATTAAAAAATATGTTTTTATTATCTATAAACATATCCCACCCTCTTTTGGCAGGAATACTTATGTAATTGTTTTCGGAATAATTTTTTTCTTTGTATTTAAAATCTGCATTTATAATATAGGTTTGGTTTCCTATTACATCACGGGGGATTGATATCCTAAGTGGAATATAAATACTCTCACCAGCGGGTATTGTATGACTTTCGGTGGGAATTGCAATTAGTTTGAAAAATTCAGGTATAATAATTTTCAGATTTCCTGTAATAGCTCCTGTTGTTTTATTGTCAATTCTTAAAACATTGAAGTAAAGTGAATCCGGCGATTGGTGTATTTTTTCTTTAATAAAATGTAGTTCAACATCTTGAGGTAAGGAGTCGATACTCATCCCTTGTCCTAATAAATAATTACTTATTAAAGCAAAGGACATAAATACTAATATGTATAATGATTTTTTAAAAAATTTCATTTGTTAACATAAATAGTATATTAAAACTCAAAATCCCGGACCTGTTGGTATTAATTCTAATTCAATTTCTACAGTATAATAATCTCCGGGATATCCTAAAAGTGTACCATTTGCGATACCACATTCATAAGAAATATTTACTTGATGATTTGCCCAGTCAAGGTTATTAAAATCCGGTGGTGTTACAGGGTTTTGAGTATATTGCACAAGGTCAATCCAAGCTATTGTAAGGTCTTGTAATCCTGTATAAATAGTAGTCGCAGCAGGAGGAAGACCAATATTATTAGTAGCTTCAACCTGTATTGAATTTAATGGCAGATTAAATACATCTCCTTCAATATTTGCCTGAGCGTTAAACGACCTAAATCTTAAAGTAAAACCTTCAAGTGTTGCACCAGGCACATTATTATCAACCATAGTTATACCCAAAATAGTACCATTGTTAATTTGTATCCCACTCTTATAATCATCTATAGAATTAAAGTTAAAAGGCAAATTACCACCATAAATTACTGATAATCTTGCAGAATTGAATTGACAAGATGAATTATTCCATAGGAATAAACAATATATTATTAATATTGATTTTAATAACCAATTCATTGACGTTATTTATTTTACTTGATATATATTTTTATAAAAAAAGTGCAAAAATTACAGTACTTTTTGCACTTTTTTTAATAGTAAAATAATTAACTATTAATTATCAATTGATAAATCAAATAATACGTTAATAACATAACGGTCAGGAGTAGGAGAAGGTTGTTGGTCAATTAAATTCTGAGCATTCATTGGCGTTGTTACACCCTCAATTGTACCACATCTCCATACAAATTGAAATGAATTATCAGTTTCATCACCTGCATTTGCCTGAGTAGCAGAATTATTGTCTTCAATGATAACTACAGGATATTGCTGTAAAGCAGCAACTTCAGTTGCAGAGGCCGTTGGAGCACTCCAAAGTTCTTCCGCAGCAGTAGTTCCCTGAGCACCACCTGTTTCAAATACGTGAACACCATTGTTTACTATGCTAAAGCCAACGTTGTCAAGCAACAGGGTGTTAGCAGGATTATCAGTTCCAATAAAAGTAGCTTGTTCTGCTCCATAAGTAATATTCCAACGTGTAGACGATGCTACAACGAAATCTGTTACATACATAGGATCGGAAGCTGCTACTCCGGCAGAAGCAGATGTTGCCTGATCTCCAGAAATACCTAATTTGTACTGATCTATGGTGTTGAAAGTAAATTCAATGTTTCCACCATTAGAAATTGTCATCCTTAATACCTGATTAAGGTTTACTGCAACAGGAATAACATTCCTGTCTCTTACTGCCTGTCCAAAACTAATTTGAAAAATTAATAAAGCCACAGGAATTAATAATAATTTTTTCATGATTTAAAAATTTTAAAGTTTGTTTTATTTAATACGGTTAAATTTTATATATGTTACAAAATTAATAAAAATATTTTTATTATTCAAATATATTTTATTATTTTTACATTGAAATTGAGATTGTTTTTGAATTTTTCAACAAAGAAATATGGCTAAAATTTTAATTATTTTCGTTCTTGTATTGTTTTCATTATTTGCTATGCCACAGGATTTTGAAGTAGCACCAGTGCTTATTAATTTCAAAGCAGAATCTGGTACAGTTCAAACCACAAAACTTACTGTTAAAAATTATGCAAACATTAAACAAAAGTTTGAGTTAAAGTTATCTGATTATATAATTGATGAAAATGGCGCAAAAAAATCTATGCCTGTAGGAACAACAGACAGGTCTTGTGCAAACTGGCTAACTGTAAATCCTTCTTTTATGGAATTAAATCCAAATGAATCAAAACAAATTGATGTTATTATGACAGTGCCCAAAGCACAAGGAGGAACAAAATGGGGCATGATCCATGTGCAGGTTGCAAAAGAAAAAACGGCTATTGATGCTGATAAAGATATGGCTACAGGAATTATTGTTGTTCCCAGAATAGTTGTTTTAGTTAAACAATCACCAAAGTCTAATAATAATTATTCCGGAAAAATTGAAGATTTAAAGGAAATTACAAAAGAAGGTGACGATTTTAGAAAGTTTGAAGCAAAACTAATAAACGATGGAGATAAAGTAATTGATGCTAAAATTTCACTTTCGGTTGCAAACATAATTACAGCAAAAGAACAAAAATTTAAACGAAAGAAGTTTACTGTTTATCCCGGACATAATAGAATCATCACAGTTACCTTACCTATAAATTTAGAACCCGGGAAATATGCAATTGCCGTAATAATGGATTATGGTCACAGAAAAGCGATAGAAGGTGTTCAGATGATTATTGAACAATAAAATTCCATAAAATGACTTTAGCATTAAAGCATAGTCTTATTTTATCCATTTTGTTAATAATTACGGGTAATCTTATCTGCCAACAAACAATTACTACCTGGCATGATGATAATAAAGAAAATATACGTGAAAAATATCAGGTAATTGAAATTAATGGCAAAGCTGTTAAGCATGGCTTATATCAAATTTATCATGATAATGGAAAGCTTTGGCAGGAAGGAATATATATAAACGGGAAACTTGATAGTATCTGGAACGACTACTATTACAGAGGAAATATAAAGCAAATTTTAATTTATAAAAACAATAAACTGGAAGGTACTACTAAAATATTTTATGAAGAAGGTAATATTAAGCAAATTATAAACTACAAAGATGATCTTATTCATGGAACCGTAAAGTTGTTCTATGAAAATGAACAATTAATGGAAGAATCAAACTATTATATGAATGCAATTCATGGTATTGCTAAAACATATTATGAAAATGGAAACATGCAGTTTATAAAAAACATTCAAAACGGCAGAGAAAATGGATATTGTAAAGAATTTTATGAAAATGGGAACATAAAAGAAAAAAGTTATAAAAAGCAAGGTTTGTATGATAGCTTATTTATTAGTTACTACAAAGATTATTCCGATGGAGCTGTAAGTAATAAATGTTATTATAAAAAAGGTCTGTTAAATGGAGATTTTACAGGATATTATCCTAATGGTTCTTTAATGCTGAAATGTAAGTATATTGATAATAAAATAGAAGGTAACTACATTTATTATTATGCCCTTGCTGATTCGACAAAAAGAAAAGAACAACAAATTTTGGAGCAGGGATTGTGTGAAAATAATGTTAGAACAGGTATGTGGAAAAGTTATCATGACGATGGAACACTACACTCTTATGGAGAATATAAAGATGAAAAATTAGATGGGGTTTGGAAAATATATCACCCTAATGGAAAAGAAAAACAAATAGGGGAATACAATAACAATTTAGCCACAGGTGTTTGGAAAATGTATTATGATAACGGAAAATTAAAAAATGAGGGTAGTTATATCGAAGACAATAAAGATGGAGAATGGAAAACATATTATGATACTGGCGAAATAATGACCATAATTAATTTTAAAAATGGTGTTAGAGATGGTTTAGCATCTGGTTTTGATAAAGATGGAGAGTGTGTTGAAAAGAAGACATATATTAATGGTGTGGAGCAAGAATAAAATAATCTCAAACTGTGAACAGGTACAATAAAATATATTTCATCTTTCTTATTTTGTTTATTTTTTCCTGTAAAGATAAAAATAAGGATTATACATCTATAACAGGTTCCTGGAGATGCGAAGAACTTGGTTCTTTAAATTCAAAAGTTTATACTGTTGATATTGAAAAAAGCAGCAGTGATGAAACACAATATGCAATTTATAATTTCTATAATAAAGGTTACGAAGAAAAGATCTATATGAAATTGGAGAATGACACTTTTAGAATTGAAACTCAATTTATTGGTGCCACTACAGTTTCTGTTGAAGGCTTTGGTGTTTCATCAAGCGATTTTACAACAATGACTTTTCAATATACTATTTACGATGATATTAGTACTGTTGATATTAATGCTAATTTTACTCATCTTTAATGGATTCAGATTTTAAAAATAGGAATTTATACTATTAAAATAAATAATAATGAAAGGAATAAAACTATTCATTTTTTTATTATCATTAATATTGATACACAACTCATCAATATTGCATGCCCAGAAGTGGCAAACAAGCTACAACGAATTTCTAATTAAATTTCAAGCACAAGATTTTACAGAGGCTATTAAACTGGCAAACCAAACATTAGAAGAAATAGTAGTAGAGGATACAAACTACGCAAACACATTGTATTATCTTGAATATTGCTATTACTACACGCAAGATTACTACAAAGCTATTGAAGCCAATGAAAAAGAACGCGATATCAGAAAAAAGGTACAAGGAATTGATCATCCAAATTATATAACAGCAACTTATAATTTAGCAGTTTATTACACTTATATATCTGAGTATAGTAAAGCAGAACCATTAATGAATGAGGTAGCCAAAAGTATTGAAAGAATATATGGAAAAGAAAATGACAGCTATATTAATATTTCTTTATGGCAGGCAAATATCTATTATCAGGCAGGAGTATATAAAAAGGCAGAAGAAAAATATGAATCTACATTTGATATAGTTAAAAGTCTGTATCAGGAAACAGATACAATGTATTATCAAATGATAAATTATGTTTCAAGCTTTTATACATCTACGGGAAATTACGATAAGTCGGAACCTTTCTTTATAGGAGCATTAGAATTAATGGAGAAAGAACACGGAAAAGTAAGTAATGAATATTTAGCAACTTTAAATAGTTTGGGAGAGTTTTATTTATTGGCTGCAAAATACGAAAAGTGTCAAAAGATATTTAATGAGAATTTAGAATTAGCAGGGAAGTTTTATGGAAAGAAGAGTGCAGATTACGCTACGGCATTAAATAATTTGGCTGTTGCTTACGAAAAGCTAAACGATTTTTCTATGTCAGAGAACTATCATCTTAAGTCATTAAAATTAAAGGAGAAAGTTTATAAAAAAGAAAGCAATTTCTATGCTTTATCTATTATGAATTTGGCCGTTTTATACGATAGAACCGGGAAATATAAAGAAGCAGAAAAATATTACAAAGAAGCAATTGAGATATATGATAAAATAGATGATGAGAATAAAATAAATTATACTACAGCATTAAGCAATCTTGCAGCTTTTTATAGCGAGAACGGCAAAATAAAATTAGCCGATTCATTGTTTATAAAAAGTCTTGCCGAACAAAAGGAAATGTATGGAGAAAAGTATGCCGGATACATTAACACGCTAAATAATTATGCAACTCACACTACCGATATCGGACAATATGAAAAAGCTGTCTCAATTTTTAAGAATGTTATAAAATTAAAAATTGCAACACAAGGAGAAGAACATCCCGAACTGGCAACAACTTATATGAATTATTCTAATCTCTTGTCTATTACCGGAGATTATATTCTTGCCAAAGAGTATTTGCAAAAGGCACTTGCAATTCATAAGAAAACAGTTGGAGAGGAGCATGTCAGTTATGCTAATGTATTGGGCAGTCTTGCCAATTTATATTCAACAATGGGTAATCATCAAAAAGCTATAGAATATTATATAATATCCCTAAAGATATTTAAAAAGACTTATGGAGATATGCACCCTGAGTATTCAACTATTCTTAATAATTTAGGACAAACATATTCAGAATCAGGAGAAATTGAAAAGGCAGAAAATCTATTAAAGAACTCACTAAAGATTTTAAATGAAGCATACGGAAAAGATCATCCAAATAACGCTTATGTTTTATCCAATTTGGCTAATTTATACATAGTAAAAGATGATTATAAAACAGCCGAAAAGTATTTACTTAGGTCTAATAAATTAATTAAAGATAATTATGGGGAAGAGCATCCCGATTATGCTGCAAATCTTAATAACTTGGGAATGTTTTATTATGAAATTGCGAATTACGAAAAATCGGAGAAACTTTATTTAGAAGCTCTGGAAAAGAAAAGAAAAATATATGGCGAAAACCATACTGAATATTCAAACATATTGAATAATGTTGGGGCATTATACCTTGCAGAGTATATGGATACGCAAAAACCCGAATATGCCGAAAAAGCAAAAAAGTATTTCTATCAATCATTAAAAATAGATAGTGCAATAATAGGAATAGATCACCCCCATTATGCTACAAACCTTAATAATCTTGCAGAACTCTATAGATACACCGACAATTTCCCCAAGGCAGAAAACTTATATTTGCGTGCAATAGAAATAGAAAAGAAACATTTTGGAGAAACCAGCCAGAAGTTGGCAGTATCGTACAATAACCTATCTAAATTATATTGGGGTGGCTTTATGTATAATAAAGCAGAAAAGTATGCTTTGTTGGCTATGGAAATCTATAAAAACAAGTTTGGAGAAATGAATTCATCTTTTGCCGATGTAGCTTCCATGCTAGCCTATATTTATGAAACAAAAAACAATTTTGATAAAGCAGAAGAGTATTATATAAAAAGTAATGAAATTCAATATGCTCTTTTAAAAAAGAACTTCTCGTTTTTATCTGAAATAGAAAGAGAGAAGTATCTTAATTCTATTCAATTATATAATGATAGGATTAAAGCATTTGCTTTAAAAAACAACAAATCAGACAAGCTAAAGCAAGTGGTTTATAATAACGAACTATTAAATAAAGGTATGTTGTTGAAATCTTCAAATGGGATGAAGAACAGTATACTAAGTTCAAAAAAACAAGATTTAATTCAAACTTATAATAATTGGATTGGAATAAAACAGCAATTATCAAAATTGTATTCTATTGCAAATGACGAAAGGTATGTAAGCATTGAAGAATTAGAAGAAAAGGCTAATGTGTTGGAAAAAGAATTAGTAGAAAACTCCTATAGTTTTAAAAACGAACTTAATATTAATAATTCAAAATGGACAGATATACAAAAAGACTTAGAAGAGAACGAAGCAGCAATTGAGTTTATGCATTTTAATAATTTAAAAATGGACAATACTTATGAAGATATCTATTGTGCAATAATAATTACAAGAGAATTTAAAAATCCTAAAATAATAAAGCTTTTTGAGGCAAAAGACTTAGAAGAATTTATAGGAAAACACAGTAGCAATAATCTTGAGTATGTAAAATCGATATATGGCAACAACAATTCTAAAAACACAAAATTATATAACATAATTTGGCAACCCATTGACTCCGTTTTAAACTCCCTATCCTTTGGAGAAGGCTGGGGTGAGGCTTCTACAGTTTATATTTCTTCGGCAGGCTTATTACACAAAGTATCATTTGCATCAATAGCAACAAACAACAATAAGTATTTATCAGACCTGTACAACATAAACATGTTAAGCTCTACCATGAAAATATTAGAAAAGAAGAATGAAAATTTTATTGATAAAGATCTTACTGTCTCAATTTTTGGCGGAGCACAATATAGCACCGACAGTACAGAAGTAGAAGTATGGAAGTATTTAAAAGGAACAAAATCGGAAGCTGAGAAAATAACTTCTATTTTTAATGATTATGATATAAAAACAGATGATAATTTTGGATTGCTTGCAAGCGAAGAAAATTTTAAGAATATCGATAATGAAGATTCCCCACAGATATTACATATTGCTACCCATGGATTCTTTTATAGTGATCCTGAAATTGAAGAAAAAGAAAAGATTACAGAATCGGGCAATGTTTCGTTTAGAGGAGCAGGTATTGGAGTAAGCACATTTGTAGAAAATAAAAACCCATTAATGCGTTCTGGATTAGTATTGGCAAGAGCCAACGATGTGTGGAGCAAAACAAATATTAAAGGAGAAGATGGAGTACTTACAGCTTACGAAGTATCAAATATGAATCTGCAAAATACAAAGCTAACCGTTATGTCGGCATGCGAAACAGGACTAGGCGACATAAAAGGCAGCGAAGGAGTTTACGGATTACAAAGAGCCTTTAAAATGGCAGGAGTACAATACCTAATTATGAGCCTATGGCAAGTACCCGACAAAGAAACCGAAGAGTTTATGACAACTTTCTATAAAAAACTCCTAAAACTAAAAGATAACTCGTCAGCCTCTTGCGTGATTAAACAAGCATTTAACCAAACACAAAAAGAAATGCGAGCAAAGTACGACCCATACTTTTGGGCTGCGTTTGTATTAATAGAATAATCCTATCGACACTCAATTTTTCGTTATCGACAGTCAAACAAATGCCATAGGTGGTCAAACATATGCCCTTATTTCGTTTTTTTGTCCTATTATTTGCGAAATATGCAAAAACAACCATAAAACCTCCTGTCAGTTCGAGTTCACGACTATAAGGAGTGAGTATCGAGAACAGACATGATACAAAGTCAAAAGACAAAAATTTAAAATCGTAAACTAAGCGAAGCGGAATCACGAACACAATAAAAGTTAATATATTGTGAGTAATCTAAAATAGATTAAATTTAAACAGATTGCCCCAATCTAGCTACTTGCAATGAAAAAAAATTATAACTACAATATTACATTTCTTTATATAATTTATGGCGTAATATTTGTATCTTTGAGAACCTTAATTTTAGCAAAAAACTAATTATTTTATAATATTTATAGATATGAAATTTATATTGCCTTTTTTACTTTTTCTTGCACTAACTGTTCAGGGAAAAGAGATAGAACTTAAAACAAAGATTACTGATGTAACAGTTTTTCAGACCGGAGCCCAGGTTAAACGTATAGGGTCTGCTACTCTTTATGTAGGAGAGCATAATATAGTGATAAGGGATGCCACCGCTCTTCTTAAAAAAGAAAGTATTCAGATAAGGGGAGATGGTGACTTTACAATAATTTCTGTAAATCATCAGGTAAACCTTAGCGATAGAGAACAAAATAAAACAAAATGGAAAGTACTTGAGGCTAAAGAAAAAGAGCTAAAAAAGAAAATGGAAGATCTTTCTGTAAAGATAGATGTGCTTCGTAACGAAGAATTTATAATTCTAAATCTAAAATCGGTAAGTACATCAACCGAAGGTATTACTGTGGAACAGGTTGGAAAAGCACAGGAAATGTTGAAAACAAAATTGGCACTAATTAAAAGTGAGAAACTTATTGCCAGTAGGCAGATGTATGAGCTAAATGATGAACATCAGAAAATTACTCAGCAATTGAGTGTGCTAAAAACTCCTAAACAGAAAGTTTCTTATGAGATTGTAGTAAAAGTACTGGTTAAGAAACAAACAAAAGCTGAATTTACATTAACTTATATTGTACCTAATGCCAAATGGTTTCCTACCTATGATCTTCGTGTAAAAACAATTGCCGAGCCAATGATTATAGAATATAAGGCTAATGTATCGCAGCAAACAGGTGAAGACTGGGATAATGTAAACCTTACACTTTCTACTGGCGACCCTTCGCAATCGTCGCAAAAACCAAAGATAGAAACATGGTGGCTTGCGTTGAACCAAGCTTATGTTAATCCACACCAACAATCAAATTATTACCGTTATACCGATGCAAAGTTCACAAAAGTAAAAGGTACAGTGTTGGATAAAGCTACCGGCGAACCACTACCTTATTGTGCAATAATGGTTGACGGAACTAATATTGGAACAATGACTGATATGGATGGAAAATTCAAGATTGTACTTCCCGAAAATGCAATAAATCTTAAAGTAAGTTATATAGGATATAATACTCAGACACTAGCAATTAATCGTGAAGAAATGAAAATATTTATGCTTGAGAGCAATGTACGGTTAGATGAAGTTGCAGTATATGACAAAGTTGATTATGGTTGGGATTTTAAAGATGGAGCTGAAGCTGATGAAGATGCATATTATAGTTCGGGTATAAAAGGAGAATCAAATAAAAAGAAAGCAGCCGAACGATTGATTTCAGTTACTCCTACTGTAAACATTGTTAGCACCGAATTTAGTATAGCCGAGAAATATACTATCATATCCAACCCTAAAAATATTACAGTTTCTATTCAAGAAATACAATCGGATGTTAGTTACCAATATTATTGTGCTCCACGTTTAGATAAAGATGTGTTTTTAACAGCACAAATGATAGATTGGGAAAAGTATAATTTACTTGAAGGACAAGCAAGCGTTTTTTTCGAAGGAACTTTTATTGGAAGTACCCTTATAGATACACGATACCTATCTGATACTCTGGAAATATCTTTAGGTCGTGATAAAAGTGTAAAAGTAGAACGCAAAAAAGTGAAAGACTTTAACAAGCATACTTTACTAGGAAATGACAATATTGCTAACAGAACCTGGGATATTACTGTAAGAAATGGCAAACAACAAAACATTGATATTATGATTGAAGATCAGTTTCCAATATCTGGCGATAGTAAAATTGTAGTTAAGCATGTAGATAAAAGTGGTGGTAAACTCGATAATAAAACAGGCATAGTTACATGGCAATATATACTAACACCAAGCGAAACAAAGAAAATGCAGCTTAAATATACAGCCAAGTATCCTAAGGGAACTTTTATTGGCTTAGATTAAATGAATAATAAAAAACATTATATTATGAGAACTATCACAATATTGTTTATTCTTATTGCAATAAAAATAAGTGCAAAAGAAATAGATTTAAAAACCAGCATTACTGAGGTAACAGTTTTTCAGAGTGGTGCACAAGTAAATCGAACCGGGTCGGTTATTATACCTGCCGGAGAATCAGAAATAATAATTTCTGATGCTACATCTCTGCTAAAAAAAGAAAGCATACAGGTAAATGGCGATGGCGATTTTATTATTATGTCTGTTAATTATCAGCCCAAGCTGAGCGATGTAGATAATGAAAAATCAAAGTGGGCAGGTCTTGAAACAAAACAAAAGAGCCTGATGAAACAGATGGAAGACCTAAGCGTGAAAATTCAGGTTTTGAAATCGGAAGAAGAATCAATAATGAATTTAACAAATATCTCTACCACAACAAAAGGAGTTACTGTAGAACAGATTGTAAAAGCACAGGAGATGGTTAGACTAAAGCTGGCTCAGATAAAAACCGCAAAACTAAAAATATCGCGTCAAATACTAGATCTTTTTGAAGAACATAAAACAGTAAGCCAACATCTGGTAGCATTAAAATCGCCAAAACAAAGTATAGAATATCAGATTGTAGTAAAAGTTTCTGCTAAAAAAGAAGTTAAAGGCAATTTTACTTTAAATTATATTGTTCCTAATGCACGATGGTATCCTACTTATGATTTGCGTGTAAAGAATGTGTTAGAACCTATGATAATAGAGTATAAAGCAAATGTTACACAAGAAAGTGGTGAAGACTGGGATAATATTAAATTAAAATTATCAACTGGCGACCCTTCACAATCATCAGAAAAACCAAAAATTGAAGCATGGTGGTTGTACCTCAATAATAATTATATTCAGCCACAAAGGCCAAATAGTTTTTATAGATATACCGATGCAAGGTTTACTCGTGTAAAAGGAGTAATACTTAATCAGGCAACTGGCGAACCAATTCCATGGTGTACTGTTATGGTTTCCGGTACAAGTATTGGTACTACTGCCGATGCTAATGGTAGTTTCTCATTAGTACTACCAAATAATGCAAAATATCTTTATGTTTATTCAATAGGATATAACCGACAAACTGTAAATCTTTCTGAAGAAGAACTAACTGTAAAACTTTATAAAAAATATACTCCACTAAACAAAACTGTAAATACAGATTATGAAAAACAATTAATGACAGTTCAGTCACCAATTTTTCATACCGGTTATTCCGGACTTTTACCTACTATTGATCTTGCTGTTAATGATGAATATGATATGATAGCTACCGATGCCAATGGTGTATATGCTTTTGCCATGGCTGAGGAAGCAATGTATGAAACAGAGTCACTAGAAAGTGCAAGATATAGTGTAAATAAAATAAGTAGTAAAGAGAGCAGAAGACTTGAAGCAGAACAAATTGTTGCTACAAAAACATTAAATATTGTTAGTACAGAATATACTATTGAAGAAAAATACTCTATACCCTCCAACCCAAAAAATATTAAAGTTTCAATACAAAGAATACAGACAGATGCAAAATATCAGTTTTATTGTGCACCACGTTTGGATAAAGATGTATTTATTACTGCCCAATTAATTGACTGGGAACAATATAATTTGCTGGAAGGACAAGCCAATGTATTTTTTGAAGAAACTTTTATTGGCAATACTTTTTTTGATACCAGATACTTAGTAGATACTTTAGAGATATCTTTGGGTAGAGATAAAGGTATAAAAGTAGAACGTAAAAAATCGAAAGACTATAAAAGAAATCAGTTGATAGGTAGCGATAATATTGCTTATCGCGATTGGGATATTAGTGTACGAAATGCAAAACAACAGTCTATTGATATTATTATTGAAGATCAGTTTCCTATGTCGGTAGATAGTAAGGTAGTGATTACCCAAGAAGAAATGAGCGATGGCAAATTAAACGAAACAACAGGTATAGTTTCCTGGGCATTTAAATTAGACCCATCTACAACAAAAAAAATGCAGCTGAAATATAAAGTGAAATTTCCAAAAGGAAATACTGTTGGATTAGATTAAGATTATCCCCTTTCTCACTTCTTAATACGTTCTCCTAAGGTCGAACACTCGAAGTGACATCCTTGTCAGTTCGAGTTCACGACTATAAGGAGTGAGTATCGAGAACAGGCATAGTAAAAGTCAAAACATTGCCGCAGCCTGTCCCGACTTCTCGGGAAAAGCGGTAATCCAGTAGACCTGCAAACACTGGATACCCGTTTTCACGGGTATGTAAACAAACAAAACCCCTTTTGTCAGTTCTAGTTCACGATTATAAGGAGTGAGTATTGAGAACAAGCATAAATACTCCCTGCCCACAAGCTAAACCATTAAGCATTAAGAATTAAAAATTAATAATTTTGATACAATAAGGGCTTTTATCTAATAATTATTGCATAATTTGCCTCCATACGAAGCTCCGTATGCACATAAACTTTGTAGTTTGCCTCCATACGAAGCTTCGTATGCACATAAACTTTGTAGTTTGCCTCCATACGAAGCTTCGTATGCACGTAAACTTTGTCGTTTGCCTCAATACGAAGCTTCGTATGCACGTAAACTTTGTCGTTTGTCTCAATACGAAGCTTCGTATTAACATAAATTAAGCAGTTAATTGCAATCTTTTCGCAAATATCCCATGTCTTTAAGACATTGTATGTTTGTTAATGTAAGCCAAAAGCCAAAAGCCAAATATAAAAAGGCAGAAGAGAAGCAAAGTTTTGCTTTTTGGGTATGCATTGATAATTTATAACAACTCCCTCTACTTGCTCTACTGAGCGTTTACATTGAGCGGAGTCGAAGGGAAGTCAAAATGTTGTAGTATAATCAAAACAAGCAGATAATATCAATGTATCTTTTTTCTCTCGTTTTTTTTCATTTAATTACAAAGCAATATTGCTTTACATTAAAAAAATCCAATTCGGGATGAATTGGATTTTTAGATCTTCAAATAAAAAGTATTTAAAGTTTATTTCGCACTGCTAAATTAGTAAAATAATAATAAATGCAAATTCTTTTTAACTTTTTAATAAAAAGAAGGAAAAATAAGCAACCATCAGGCTACGTTTTCGTCTAATACAAAACTGAGAGTTGATCTTATAAGTTTATTTCGCAAAACTTCTAATTAAATCACTTTCATTTAGTATTTATTAATATTTCAAAGTAATTCTATTGCCTTGATAGGCATTGGGTATGAAGGTTTTTGTAAGCATGTATAAGGGCTTAGCCTTAAATACCTTTTTACATAATGAAAAAATTAATATCTATTAAAGAAATATTTTTTATTAAATCTCACGGGATATTCTTGAGAATAATACGTTGTAAATATAAAGGGAATCATGCGAATGCCGAAAAGCATTAATAGAGTAGGCAAAATTTTAAAACTATGATATATGAAAAATGACAGAAAAATCAAACAGGGGGGTAACATTGCCCACATAATCTCAATATTAACAAACATTTCAGAGTATGAAGAAAATTCTAGAATTTGTATCAACACCTAGCAATCAAATGATTTTAAATTATTTGTTAGAAGCAGTATTATTAGAAAATTTAGTTGCCTATGCAACACGTATTATTAAAGATGAAGAAATTGCACGAGATGTAGTAATGACCAAGATCTTTAAATTTCTTGCGTCAGAGGATAAACTTAATGAGTTTATAGAAAAGGGTAAAGTAAAACCAGAAGATTTAAGAAAGTATTTATTTCTTATTGTGATAAATGCTGCTAAAGATGAATATCGAAGAAAGAAAATTGAGTTCATCCAACTCGATGATGATAACGATGTTAGTAAAATTGAGGATGATAAAGAAAATGATTCAAATTTAGATTTTTATATAAAAAAGCTGAAATCGATTTCTTTGAAAGCTAAACTCAATAATAATGAAGAGAAACTGCTTTATTTACTAGTGAAAATGTGTTCTAATAAAGAAATGGCAAAGAAGCTGGAAATAACGAAAAAGGAATTAGCAAATAGAAAATATAGATTAATAATTAAATTGAAAAAACTAGCCACTGAGAGTGGCTAATTAAATATTAAATGGCAAAACCAGAAAGACATGGATAACAAAGGGAAAATTAAAATAATTATTGACTTTATATATGATAATACCATTGACGAAAAGATAATTGATAAAATATTATTAGATGATAATGAATTATTCGTGCTATTTTTTAATGTTTTGAGTTTAAAGATAGAAACTAAAAAAACAAAACTAGAAGTAGTAAATCTTTTTACTGATGCGAGGAAGAGTCTAGAGTATTATATAAACTAAGTCTATTAAATAGAAAAAAAAGATATTAAGAGCGAAAGCCGAAAAGCTTAAGATAGAGTAGGCAACCAAAAAAAATAAGTTATGTCAAAAGACAAAAGAGTAGCTAGGAAAGCAAAAAGAAAAGAATTAAAAAAGCAAAGAAATGAGAAATTCAATGCAGTTGTAGAACAATTTAAGCATATCAAAGATATTGAGCTTAATGATAATATGAACTACAAGGAAATATTCAACGAAATATGGCCATTTCTAAGAGTATCTTTAGATTTTACTATAATATTAGAGGTAACAGGCGATAAGTTTGATGATAAACTTGAAAAAGTTCTCATTATTGGAAATAAGATTGAAGGATCAGCAACTCCTGATAATAAAGATATGGACGAATTTTACTCCAAATTATCAAAAGTTTGGAAAAAGATTGATTTTTCAATAAATCTTGCAAAAACTTTTACAAATGATACCCAAGATGAAGTTCTTGATAGAATTTTGGAAATGGGTGAGTGGATTTTAGGAGAAGAAAAATAAAAATTTTAGGATATGAGTGGAAATAGAAAATTGAGCAGAAAATTTAAAAAAGCTCAAGGCGATAAAGACCTTGAGCTGCTATTATCATCAAGCTCTTCTTATAAGGTTTGTGGGATAGTCGAATATGATGGATTTATAAAAAAATCTGTTGATCCAGAAGGTATGAGTCTAATTCGTGAACTTCCTATAGAAGATGATGAGAAAAATATGCTTTTAAAATCCATAAAAGAACTTCCTTTTTTAGATCATGGTTTAGCCAATCAAGAAGTTGAATCTTCTACAGAAATAGGTATCGAGACCGATATTCCTAATTTAAACTCTGAAATAATAGGAAATTTCAAAAGCCATAAGGTTTCTAAGTACATTTATGAAGGAGTGCGGGCAAAAGAGATAACGGGTGAAATTAAAAAGAAAATTAAAGATATAGTATTACGGGTGAAAGAAGAAGATGGCAAAAGTTATAGAAAAAAGTTTAAAGGGCTTTTCTATTTTGAACATCTATATTATGCAGAAAAGGTTTCAATAGTTTTTGAGAATGCAACAGATGTGGACGTAAAAGCAACTGTGAAAAAGATGTCTTTTTCTCCTAAGGTTTCTCTTTCTTCGGATAAAAAAACCTTATTGTCATTCCCTAGTTCAGACAGTTGCCCTTTTGCTGCAAAAGTTAGTTCGATTAAAGATCTTATTGATTAATAATAAAAAAAATCCAACTGGCGCGGATTTGTAATCCGTGTCAAACAATGCTAACTAACTAATCCTTTTGCGTGGTATTGAGATAAATTAAATAAAAAATAGTATTTTTATGGGGTAGAAACTATGAAATATATATTTATTATATCCATTATCTTTATTATTACATATTGCATAAGTTGCAGTAAATATGATGAAGGCCCAGATATAAGTTTAAGATCAAAAAAAGACCGTATTGTTAATACTTGGAAACTAGACAAAGGATATTTGAATAATGAAGAGGTTATTCTCTCTGCAAACAATAATAGCATTGAGTTTAAAAAAGGTGGTGATTACATTTTAAAAATTGATACCAGCTCAACATCCGACACAACATATTATGGTACATGGCAATTTAATAATACCAAAGAATATGTAATAATTGATTTTAGTGGTATAAAAGACACATTACGTATTTCTAAGCTTAAAAAAGATGAATTATGGATATATGAATATATTTCTATAGGTAAACTGGATATGCATTATGTGCCATTATAAAAATAGAAAATAGATTTAAAGCCAGCCTTGCTACCGACAGAATCTTTCTGGTGGTAAATAAAAAAGTCTATTTTTATAGAACAAACCATCAGCCAATTGCGTTATAATAATATATGGCCAAAAAGAAGAAAAAAAAGCAAAGTCATCATCAGAAAGAGAAGATAGCTAAGGCACAGCACCGCAACGAATTTTATAGAAAGTTGCGTTATATAATAAAACATGCTTGTAGCCAAGATATTTTTTTTTTAATTCCCCAAGATATATTAAAAAAAACTTATGATTTGCGATATCATTCTGTAAAAGTAGTAGCTGGCAAAGGACAGGTTATACCAAATTATGATTTAAAAGAGTTTTCGAGAGGTATAAAAGAAAGGCTCGAGACAACTACTATAGAGATAAGCTCTGGCAAAGAATTAAGCTTAGCCGATTTTTTATCGGTAGGTCTTACTTTTATTAAATTATGCTATGCCGTAGAAAAAGAAGAATTTGAACAATCGGAAATAGTAAAGCCATTATTTAAAAAATATCTCGATGAGGATAAACATTTGCCTCTGGCCAATAAAGAGATGATATCAATAATTAACTTAATGGGAGTGTTTACTAGCCGTATCGACAAAAACTTATATTGGCTGAAACACAATATAACAAATGAAGACGATATTTGGGGTCTTAGAAATTTTATAGAAGTTTATAAAGAAACCCCCGAAACTATAAATGTTGTTATAGACAATATCTCAAGACCAGTAACAGAAGTATGTTGGGCTATTCCATACGAAGGCTTAGAAGAAATAAGTGTTAAACCCTCAGAGTTGAATATAGAAAATACCACTGACGATTTACCCATGAAAGTGTATATGCAGTCACATGCTTTTAATCGTCTTCACGAACGAATGGATGTTTTGAATGAATTTGCATTACATTATTGCATTTATATTTCCTTTCTTGAATTAAAAGTGATAAGGAATATAAATAATAATATTCTTATTGAATATAGAGTTTCTGATAAAAAACTAGGTTATTTATTAATAGATATTGTTGATAATATGATTATTGTTCGCACCTTTTTGTTTCTTACAAATAGTGGTACGCCAGAAGGACGCCTGCTAGAACAAAACACAGGTCTGAAAAAGCTAGATAAAAAATATCTTGAAATAGACAAGCTTAGTACTTTTATAAGCGAGGATATTGAAAATAATAAAGAAGTGCGGAAAATATTTGAAGATGCAGGTTGCCAAAGTCTTATTGGAATAAAAGAAATTGTAGAAGGATTGGATATAGAACATGCAAAAAAATCTACAGCCGAAAAAATGTTGAAATACCTGAAAAAAAATACCCAAACTACTGCATCAAATGAATTAGTTTTTGATAAATAAAACCTTCTCGCTGGTGCACGATCAATGTCATTAAGTTAAGATGTAAGTATAAGCTTATCAGTTGCCCCGTCCTTTAGGACGGGGATATAAATATTCTAAAAACAGGGCTTTAGCCCAAAAGTTTTTTAAGTCCATATTTCATTAATAAATTCTTCATATTCGTTTTGGGCTGAAGCCCATTTAATTTTTGTACTTCAACCCCCTACCTAAAGATAGGGGCAACTGATAATTAGCATCCCCACTCTTAACTTAATAACATTGCCCTAGCGCTTGTATTTGGTGGTAAATAAATAAATAGTATTTTTATGCATCTATAAATCTCAAACAAAAAAAAATGAAAAAAGTATTTTATTCAATTATTATAGCATTAGTAGTATACTCTTGTGGAGCACCTGTACCAAAAAATGTAGAGGTAGAAGTAGAAGAAGAAGTTGTTCTTAGCCCAATAGAGCTTTACCATAAATATGTAAACGACAAAGCCGATTCTTGCGCTATATTTAAAGAAGATTATGAGCTATTCAAAAACTATATTGCAAACAACAACTGGCAAAAAGAAGTGGCAGATACTAATACCACTCCACTATCATTAACACTTATATCTTACCTTTGCGATTATCCACAAAATGCATTTTTTCTCAGATATGAGAATATGATAGACAATGCTCCAATAGGTGTACGTTATAAAAGCTCCGATTTCGACTTTATATTAGATGTAAATCTTTTGTGTGGCTATCTCGATTCTAGTGCAATATCAGAAGTAGTCGATTATGTACTAAAATTTCATGTAAGCGAAAATCTAAATAAGGTGCTAAACTCAAAATATATAATAGTAGCCCAAAATTTAGAATTCATCAAACCTATTGTTGATGATGAGGGAACTTACTCTAATGGATATGCCAAAGAGGTAGTTTATATATTTGACAGAGAAGCAGACAAACTGTTTTATGCTTATACCTTTGATGCTAAAATTTACGATGAAATATCATATAATATTGATGAAGGTGAAGATGAAGATCTTGCATTAAGATCGGCAGTTTACGAATCATTTCAAGCGACTATATCAAATGGTCTAAGAAGAAGTTTTAGAAAAAATAATATTTCTTTAACATGTATAGAAAAAAATCAATTTATATTTCATTTTACTACAAAATAAGGGTGTGGTAGTTAGGGTAGATATAGTATATATATCATCAATGATGATATATGCGTGTTATGGGTAAGTTAAAAAAATGCATTGTACAGACACAAGAGCCGCTAAAGTTTAACTTTGATAGTTTTTGACAATTACAATTAACATTTAGACAAAAAAATATTTATTTACAAATTAAAAAACTTAATAAAATGAAAACTACTACTACAATTAGCATCATTCGTTGGACAGCTCGTATAATCGGGACACTATTAGTTCTGATTACTCTTATTATTGGTGTTGGTGAAATGCTTGAGAGCTACAACACAGATGGAGTTTCTCCGTTTTACAGTTTTGACATTTTAACGATAATAACATTTGTATTTTTTATTGTAGGTTTGGCTGGTCTCATCTTAGCATTATGGAAGGAAGGTAAAGGAGGCATTATTTCCTTGTTTAGCTTTATTATTTTTATTTTTCTTGTAGGAATTAATCCTGAAGCCAACTTCACTTATGCTCTTTTTATTTACCTGATACCTTCCGTTCTTTATATTTACGGTTGGTGGTTAACGAAGAAATCATCAAAAAACATTTCTTAATAAAGTTGAAATGAAAACAAAAGATATTATTCGCAATTCAATATTAATAATAATTCTTTTTCTTTCTTTTTCAGTAAAAGGGCAGTACACTAAATGGGAAAAGGATGTTAGTTATTATAACATTAAATTTAAAAAAATACGATTTATTGTTGAAGATACTGACACAACTTATGCTGAAGGTTCATTGTTAGAACAAACAATTATTGAGGGTTATCCATGTCATAATAATATTGTGTTTATTGAAAACTGGAAGCTTGTTGGTTTTATATTAGCAGAAAACCATTTTATGCATGGAGCAGAGCTACCTAAAGGAACAAGAGTAAGATTTTATAAAGATTTTACATCTTGTTTTTTTGCTAAAGACACTAAAATACAAGGTTATTGTTGTAATGGAAATTATTCAAAGTGGTATAGTATGGGAATTACTACTTCATTTTATTTAAGTGGGAAATTGAGGAATTTTTACCCTTGTAATGATATTGAAATAAATAATATATTTTGCAAAAGCAGTCCGTTTGCAGGTGTTAAACTGTTTGAAAATGGGAGCTTAAAAGAATGTAAATTAGCTAATGATCAGAAAATTAATGGAAAATTATATAAAAAAAATAAAACATTAATTTTTGATGAAACAGGAGCCCTGCTACCGCCAGATTGATTTGGAGGTAAAGGAAGGGGAAGTGCCTAAAGTGCGCTAAAGTTTAAAAAAAACAAGCAAATGGTTGAATTATCAAACAGAATTAATAATAAAAAAGTAGTTATATTAATAAAGCTCTTTTTAGTATTACTAGCTACATCTCTAACAATTATTGTATGTGGATTATTTGCTCCATTTTTTTTATTAGCATCTGGTATTTTACCAAGTTTAGGAGTAGGGGGTGTTGTTTATTTCTTTGGTGGAGGAATATTTGGTTTATTATTTGGGTCAATTACAAGTTCTGTTAGTATTTTTAGAAGTAAAAAAATACTTACTCCTTATTATAAAATACTAATAATTTGTCTAATATCACTAAGCGCATTATATTTACTAAGCTACCTTTTTTTTGGCGAGGCTTATTCTCATGTTTAAAAAATAGCTTTCAACTAATCTAAGCGTGAGTCGGATAAATTTCCCTGTTACAGCTAATCATTTAGCGTGGTATTGAGATAAATTAAATAAAAAATAGTATTTTTATGGGTGGGTAAGAAGTGCCTAAAGTTTAAAAAATGAAATTATGAAAAAACAAATATTATTATTGCTTATGGTAGGATTGATGACTATACAAAATAGTATTGGATCTACGAAAAAAGATACTACCAAGATAAAAAATGAAATTACTTTTTTACAAAATGGTTATTATGCGAAACAGTTTGAGTTTAGATATGCTTTCAGGCTCTCAGACAAGTATTGGTTTAAAATAGGACTTCAGGCATCTGGAAGTAGACAAGTGTATATGCCACTAGTTTCTACAACATATAGAACAGCTAGGATTAATATTAATTCAAATATTTTGCTAGGTATCGATAAACATTCTGTTATAAAAGAAAAATATGAAATTATTAAAGGCTTTAATATTTTATTTGGAGATAATTTTAGAAATTATGTTATAGATAATCCGCAATTAACAGAAAAGCAAAGAAATACATCTACTCACACTCTATTTGGAGGCATAGGATTTACATTAGGCTTTTATTACAATTTTTCAAATCATTTTTCTGTTGGTAGCGAATTCAACCCTTATGTTACATATAGTTTTTACCATACAGAATATGTTAATCAAACAGTAACAAATTTAAACCTAGCTAATGTTTCGCTAGTTTGTATAAAATATAGGTTTTAGTTATCACTGCTGCCGAGCTAATCATTTAGCGTGGTATTGAGATAAATTAAATAAAAAATAGTATTTTTATGGTGGGATTTAACTAAAAAACATATAAATGAAAAACATTGAAAGCCTAATTAACGAATCAATTAAATATGAGTTTGAAGCTTATCAACTTTATTCTTTATTAGAAGAAATATTTCAAAATGATGCTGATTTTTGGAAAAAGCTAGCAGATGAAGAATTAAATCATGCATCAATTCTTAGAAAAAGTAAATCATTTATTAATGATAATAATGAAGTTTTAAATATAATCTCTATTGATGATATAAATATTGTTAAAGAAAGCATAGAATTATTTACACAATATAATGAAGAGATTAAGAAAAATCCAAGCCGTGAAACTGCTTATAAAATTGCATTAAAAGTTGAAACTTCACTAGTTGAAAATAATTATCAAAAATTTATGGATATACAGCCTGAATCTGATTTAATAAAAGTGTTTCAGATGATAAATGGAGAAGAAAAAGATCATATTAAAAGAATTAATGAATATTTTAAGTAGGAGATTTAAGCATAAATTATAAGATTGAAATGTTTGTATCTCGTAGGCGTTTGCAACTCCCTCTTATGGTGTGAGCTTATAGCTCGTGTCCATATCATCGCGCCCGCTTTCTCACCTGACTTTTGCTTGCTTTTCAAAACAAAAAGCAGTAAAATACGCCCAATTTTAATGTTTTTATAACACTAAAGCTTTGCTTTACCATGAATTTTTTCCATTTTTGTTGTGTGAAATTAAAATATGATTGTAAAAATTAAAATATACCTGATTATAATATTTGTTGGTATTTCACTGACAAGCTTCGGTCAGTTATTTCATATAAAAAATTATTCAACAAACGAAGGTTTATGCAGCTCTCAAATTACTTGTATTATTCAGGACCAAAAAGGCTATATGTGGTTTGGCTCTTACGGAGGTGGTATAAGTAAATTTAATGGAAAAGAATTCATTAATTATACAGAAAAAGATGGATTGAACAATAATACAATCAGAGCATTGGCTGAAGATAGTGATGGGAGTATTTGGATTGCTACTTTGGGTTCAGGTATTTGTCGTTTCGATGGACAGGAATTTATTGTATTGAAAGATTCTTTATTAGATGATATATCAATGTATTACTCTTTGCTTATTGATTCAAAAAATCAACTCTGGATTGGATCAGCTGAGGGAGTGTTTTTATATAGCAATGGAGTTGTTAAAAAACCTGATTTTGATCTTGCAGAAAATGCAATAATGTCAATTATAGAAGATTCCAAAGGAAGAATATGGATTACATCATGGGAAAATGGAGTTTATTGTATTGATAAAGAAACATTGTTTCATATCAATAATAGGAATGGGCTGGTTTATAATACGGTTATGCAAATATATGAAGATAAAGAAGCAAATATTTGGTTTAGTCCCATGGCCGGTGTTTGTTATATAAAAGCTGATGCCGACTTAAATAATCCGATTGTTAATCATTATAATATTCCCGGACTTAATGATCCGATGATATTCAATATTATACAGGATCAGAAAATGAATTATTGGTTTGGAGATAATAAAAGAGGAACGATTAGAATTAATGCTAATGACAAGAAAAATATATTACATATAAATTCAAACACGGGTCTTTCAAGTGATGTAACTTATTATCAGTTTGAAGATAATGAGGGAAATATCTGGATTAGTACATGGGGTACGGGTGTAAGTAAGTTTAATAATGAAAAATTTGTTCATTTTTCAGAAAAAGAGTTAAAAGGCAAATCCATTATTAATGCAATTGAGATTTGTGATAGTCAGCTTATTATCTCAAATTCAAAATATCTGCTTAAGTATGAAGATAATTTCAATCCATATATTAAGCATTTGACTAAAGGAAAATCAATTTTAAGTTTATGTAGCGATAATAATACTTTATGGGTTGGATGTAATAAAGCATTATATAAATATGAAAATAACCAAATTACTGAATACAATTCTTTTAGATATCCTTTTTTATTGAATATTAAAACTATATCTGTAGATAGTAAAGGAACACTATGGCTTGGTACTTGGGGAACAGGAATAATTAAATTTAACGGCAAGGATTTTACAAGACTTGATGATAGCTACGGATTTCCGCAGAATTCATATATAAACGCTTTTTATATTGATAAATCAGATCATATTTGGTTTGGTGGCTGGGATTTCGGATTAATTAATATTATTAATGATACAATAAATGTTATAGATACAAGTAGAGGATTAAGCAGTAATAATATTACCGGAATTATTGAAGATAGTTATGGGAACTATTGGGTGTCAACTTTTGGCGGCGGTATTAATTATATAAAAAATCCAAATTCTGATAATCCTGAAATCATGTTAATTACAACAGAAAATGGTTTAAAAGATGATGTTGTTAATGGCATGGTTTTTAATATCGATGAAACACAGCTTTGGATAGCTACTCAAAAAGGAATATGTGTTTTAGATTATCAAAATTTTTTGAATGATAATGAGATTCAATTTGAGTTTTATGGAAAACATGAAGGATTTATCAATATTGAAGCAACCAACAACAATTCACTTGTTTGTGATAATGATGGAAATATTTGGATTGGAACAAAATATGGAATAACCAGATGTAAACCCGATATAGTTATACAAAATACAAAGAGTCCGCATGTACACATCACTAATCTAAAATTGTTTTTTAATAATACCAATTGGCTTAACTATTCCGATAGTATTGATAAATGGACAGGTATGCCTTTTAATATGGAATTGGACTATAAAAATAATCATCTTACATTTCAATATATTGGCATTAATACAACAATTCCCAAAAAAGTAAAATACAAATACATATTAGTTGGAGCCGATAAAGATTGGTCGCCTGAAACTGATAAAACAGAGGTAACATATTCATCTTTGTTGCCCGGAGAATATGCATTTAAGGTAATATCAATGAACAATGATGGTATTTGGAATGAGATTCCTGCAGAGTTCAATTTTATTATTAAGCCTCCATTTTGGCAAACAATATGGTTTTATGCGATATGTGTAATTATTGTGCTTATTGCTTTTTACATGTATGTTTCATTTAGGACTAAGAAACTGAAAAAAGCAAAGGAAGTATTAGAACAGAAAGTAAGGGAAAGAACTGCGGAAATTGAACAGCAAAAAGAAGAAATTACCGCACAAAGAGATTCAATTGGAGAAAAAAACGAAGAACTAAACCAGCAAAATGAAGAAATAGCCACACAACGCGACGAAATAGAAGCCCAGCGCGATAAGGTTATGCTACAAAAAAACATTATTGAAGAAATACACATGGAAATAAGCCAAAGTATAGATTATGCCAAGCGCATACAGACTTCTATATTGCCTGATGGCAGAATATTAAACAAATATTTCAATGAGCATTTTGTATTATTTAAACCACGAGATGTTGTAAGTGGCGATTTCTATTGGCTGGCACATATCGAAGGTCAAACAATAGTAACAGCTGCCGATTGTACAGGACATGGTGTTCCCGGTGCTTTTATGAGTATGTTGGGAATATCTTTTTTACGTGAAATAGTAATAAAAGAGTATATCACACATCCTGGAGTAATACTTCGCAAACTCCGAAAGGAAATTATTAATGCCCTTAAACAAAAAGAAGAAACTATGGATAACATACTCGTTTCAGGTATGAAAGACGGTATGGATATGGCATTAATTTCAATAAACCACGAAACAAATGTAATGCAATATGCGGGGGCAAATAATTCGTTATATATAATAAATCCAAATCGAAAAAAATGGCCAGAAGGAGTTCTTCCCTTTGGGGAGGATTTAGAAGGGGCAGAAATAAAACCCGACAAAATGCCAATATCCATTTATGTAAGAATGGACAAATACACTACTCACGAAATACAACTGGAGAAAGGCGATCAACTATATATGTTTTCTGATGGTTTTGCAGACCAGTTTGGAGGACCGAAAGGTAAAAAATTTAAGTATAAACCATTTAAACAAATGTTACTTGATAATGCGGATAAACCAATGAAAGAACAAAAAGAAATACTTGATAAAATTTTTGAGGATTGGAAAGGAGATTTGGAACAGATTGACGACATTGTTATATTAGGATTAAAAATCTAAAAAATGGATATTTAAACTAATAGGGTAACAGATAGAGTGGTATTGACAAGATGAATGCTTGCTTAAAATTTACACTTGACAAATATTCTCAACACTTGAATGACATTAATATTATTTATCAATCATAATATTAGTATATTCTTTTGTTATAGTAAAATCAAATTCAGGATATTCATATAATGAATGTCTTTTTTCTGATTCTCCTATTGAGTATCCCCAAATAGATTTATAATCGGAAGGGTCTTCGCCCATTTTTTCTAATTGTTGCAAATAATCATTAATTGATTTAGATTCTACAATTAATACTTTTCCCATTTTATCTACAACTGGGCTATGTTCTCTGCAATTATCGTGGTCGAATTCCAGAATTCTTCTTCCTCTGCGAGTAATTCCTATTGTGCGAAACGATAAACTTTTTCCAACACCGGGCATATTAAGAATATTTCTGTCGGTGGCAATAAATGGCAGGTTTAATTTATTTCTTATATTATTAATATTATCAACCATATTGTTTGCATCTAGCGATAAATCTTTAATATCGTTATAATATTTGTCTGGAACATTTCCTATATATTTTTCTTCGGTTTGTTCTTGTATTAAACGGGCATTTGTAGAAAAATTATAAACATTTTCTTTGTATCCTTTAACACAAAAAGTATAATACGGAACTATACCAATGTCGTTCATTATTTTTCTAAGCTTTGCCGCATGTCCTCTTCTCGATGCAGCAGTAATAAACACATGTTGATTTGTTACTATCCACCCTGATGATAAAATTTTATTTACAGCCTTTTTTACTTCGGGTGTTACTTCCATTGGCGAAACAAAATGAGTTTGTACAACAAATTGTTTAATTCCAATTTTAGAGGCTTTTTCTTTAAATTCGGTTAATATTTTTATAAGGTTATGAGTAATTCTTTGAGGAAGATAAACAGGAATTCTTGTTCCAAGTCTAACTCTAAGCATCTGGGCGTATTTATTATTTTCAGAACGATGTTTATTTGCTTCAATCTTACGTATAGACATTTCATAAACAGCATCAAGAATTTTACACAGCGATTTATCGGAACTCATAAAAGCATCGCCACCTGTAATAAGGATGTCGCGCAATTGCGAATCGTTTTCAAAATATTCGAGATACCTATCAAGTCTTTCTTCCCACTTTTCGTTGGGTTTTAGTTTGTCTAAATTAAAATTATATAATCCATTTTGGAAATTATACATTCGTTGACACGATGAACACAAACCTCCACAAGCACGTCCCATAGTATCGGGAATTAAAATAGCAACTTCAGGGTATCTTCTATGAACACTATGATACGATGGCAATATCCAGCCAGCTGCATTAGGCTTTCCAGGTTCAACAATATCCTCTTTTTCCCATGCAATTATTTTCCCATAATTATTTACAAGCTCTTTACTATAAAAAACATAGTCGCGAATTGCTAATTCGGCTCCAACCGCAAACCAAGGAGCGTTTACATTTAAAAGCGACAAATAATACAGATTTATAAAAAAAGGTATTCCTTTTCTTTTTGCTTCATACAGAACTTTCATTGTAATTGGATCGAGCGAATTATCCAATAATTCATCAAGTAACTCGGGGCTTCTTACAGCAAATCTTAAATGAAAAGTTTTGTCTTTCCACCATTTTAATGCTACATCAAACTTCTGTTCTCTATCTAAATTTCCTTTAAAAAAATATTTTGAATCTCTTATTTCGCCATTATCAATCTTGTTAATTATAATGTTTAATATTCTTTGTTTATTCTGTTGCCTTAGTTTTATTACTCTAGGTTCTAATCCCGATGGATGTCTATCCATCCAGTTATCAATTTCATCTTTTGTGGGTATTGTTCTTTTGCTTTTTCCATTGTATTGTCTAAGCAAATGTATCATATCCTCAAAAAAATCAGGTCTCGAACCTCCTGTTCCTTTATGTATAGCCAACCAAACCAACTTAAATGGATCATTCTCTATCTTTAAACCTTTAAAGTTAGGGTCTTCAAATACTTTTCCCGAGTGATCTATATAATCTAGGATTCTAATTGCAGCAATTTTACTCCATTCAATTTCACTTAAAGATACGTTTACTTTCTTATTTTCTTTATAAAAATTATATGCCTTCTTGTCTGATTTTAAAACAGGGAGTACTCTGTTTTTTATTCCCTTTTTAGCTTCTTCTGGTGATTTTGAATTAACAAATATTTTTTCAAATTCGGGATTTTCGTTAATAAATCTTTTAAGCAGATTAATAGATCTAATCGGGACAATTACTTTTTCAAGCTTTATAGATTTAGACATAAATTTAGATTGATTTTATCCTGATTAAATTAAGGATGACAAAAGTAATAACTTTAAACTAATTATAATCTTATGAGGGCTTCTATTATTTTCTAAATATTAAGATTAGTCATCTTGTTGGTTACTTTAAAGTTGTAGTCTGGGTATTCATATATTGATAATCTATTTTCGGTTTCTCCTATTGAGTATCCATATATGCTTGCATATTCGCTTACATCTTCGCCTAAATCACTTAATTGTTGAAGATATTCAGCTATAGATTTTGATTCTATTATTGTAATTTTTCCCAGTTCATGTATAATTGGGCTATGGATCCTTGTTGCATCATGATCAAATTCAAGTATTCTACGTCCATACCTTGTTATTCCAATAACCCTAAATGTTAAACTCTTTCCAACTCCGGGCAAATTAAGAACGTTTCTGTCTGTTGCTATAAAAGGTAAGTTGGCTTTTTTCTTTAATGATGCAATATTGTCTTTTATCTTTTCTGGCTTTAAAGGAAATTCTTTAATTTCATTATGGAATTTAACAGGAATTTTTCCAAATATTTTTTCCTCAAACTGTTCTTGAATAGCTCTTGCGTTAGTAGCAAAATTAAAGCTGTTTTCCATATATCCTTTAACAGAAAAAGTGTAATAAGGTAAAATTCCTATGTCATTTAGCTCTTTTCTTAGCTTAGAAGTATGGCCCCTTCTTGAAGAAGCTGCTGTAAACACATGTTGATTTGTTATAGTCCAGCCTGCTAAAATTAATTTATTCATTCCTGTTTTAGCTTCGGGTGTAATTTCCATCGGAGCCTCAAAATGTGTTTGAATAATAAATTGCTTAAAGCCCATTTTTGAAGCCTTTTTCTTAAATTCAGTAAGCATACTAATCAAATTGTCGGTAATCCTCTGAGGTAAATATACAGGTATACGAGTTCCTAATCTTATTCGTAGCATTTCGGCATATTTTTCTCCGTTTTTCCTTTTTTTATTCGCTTTTATTTTTCTTTCTGCCATATCATATATTGCATTAAGAATACGTTTCAAACTTTTATCTGTACTCATCAATGCATCGCCACCTGTAATAAGAATATCTCTAAGCTGTGAATCTTCTTCAAAATAATCCATGAATTTTTTCAATCTATCTTCCCATGTTCCATCAGGTTTTAATTTATCAAGATTAAAATTTAAATGTCCGTTCTGAAAATTATACATTCGCTGACATGATGCACACAATCCGCCACATGCACGTCCCATTGTATCGGGAATTAAAATAGCAACTTCTGGGTATCTTCTATGAACATTATGGTGCGATGGCAAAATCCATCCTGCAGCATTAGGTTTTCCTGGTTCTACAACATCTTCTTTTTCCCACGCAACAATATTTCCAAATTCATCTAATAATTGCTGACTGTAAAGCACGTAATATCTAATAGCAAGGTCGGCTCCAATAGCAAAGTATGGAACTCTAACATGTAGTAAAGACAAATAATATGGGTTTATAAAAAATGGAATTCCTTGTTTTTCGGCTTGGTGCAAAACTTTCATTGTATCAGGATCAAGAGATTCTCCGAGTAGTTCATTTAATAACTTTGGAGATTTAACAGCAAACCGTAAATGAAACAAATGTTCTTTCCACCATTCAAGCATTCTTAAGAACTTTTGTTGTCTAGTCATTCCTGACTCAAAATAGTATTTGGAATCCTTTATTTCACCCTTATCAATTTTATCAATAAGAATATTTATAATTCTATTTCTATTTTCCTCTCTTAATTTAACAATTCTCGGGTCTAAACCGGAAGGGTAGCGTTCCATCCATTCTTCTAATTGAACCTTTGTTGGCAATTTGCGTTTTTCTTTGCCTGTAAATTGTCTAAATAAGTGCAACATATCTTCAAAAAAGAAAGGTTTTGCACCTCCTGTTCCATGATTAACAGCTAGCCAAATCAATTTAATAGGGTTGCTTACAGCAATTTCTCCTCGTAAATTTAGATCTTTAAATGTTTTTCCTGCATTATCTATGTAGTCTAAAATTCTAATTTCAGCAATTTCTTTCCACTTTATTTTTTTAAAAACATTATGTCCCCGATATTCCCCTTTATAATATTTAACCGCTTCCTTACTCGATTTTAGTTCTTCCATTACCCATTCTTTTACACCAATCAGCGCCTCGGTTTCGTTTTTTGCAAAACGCATTATCTTTTCAAGTTTTGGATTCTCATCAAGCAACTTTTGTAAAAGCTTGTGAGATTTAACAGTTATAGCAATTTTGTCTAATTCTTGGTAATATGTCATTTTTTAAAAGAATTAATAAAAGCAATTATACTAAAGACTACGGAATAATACAAAAATAGTTTTTTATTTATTTTTAATAACCAATACCTAATATCGCTTGAAAGTCAAAGATGTTAGTTTTGAGAGTTTATTCAACTTTTTTTTTATCTTTGTTGTTAATTCTTTGTATAAAACTAATTTGCTAATTCTATGAAAAATATGATTGAATACTTCAGTCAAAGATTAGAAGGAATTAATGATAATCAGCAAATAATTTAAGCAATGAAAAAAATAGTTTTAACAACAGCAATTTGTTTTATTTTTAGTATTTACATATTTGCGAATCAGCCTATAATAGATTCTTTATTAATCGAATTAAAAAACACAAAAGAAGACACAACAAAAATTAAAATCCTTAATTCACTTTCTTGGGAATTAATATATGATAACCCAAAAAAAGCTATATCATATTCCAAACAAGCATTAAAATTAAGTAAAGATATTGATTTTTACGATGGTATGGCTCAATCATATCTGTATATTGGAATTGCTTATAAAAATCAGGATAATTATGAATTAGCATTTGAATATTATGACAAATCTGTTGAGATTTATAAGGAATTAAGGTGGGTTCTAAAAATTCATTTTTTCAAGATAAATCGTAGAACCCATTA
>CAYTWH010000015.1:0-79607 GCA_964442075.1 uncultured Bacteroidales bacterium | reverse complement strand
AAAATACAAATTCTTAACTGATATACAAGTATTTAATTTTTAGAAGTCCCCATAAGTATATTTTGATAAGAATTTATTTTAGTGAAATTAATATTTTTTCAAGAAAGATGAAAAATATATTGCTTAGTAAAATGTAAATAGGAAAATCAATTGTTTAGTAATTCATAATAAAGCTCTTTCATGTTCTTTACAAGTTGAGTATAATGATATCTTTCATTAACAAATTGTCTGCCTTTAAGGCTTAATTTTTTTCTTAATTCATCATTTTCTACAACAGATAATAATTTCTCTGAAAATTCATTCATATTTCCATTTTTTGTGAGAATTGCAGTTTCATTTGGAATAACAATATTTTTAATCCCACCAACATTTGTACTTACTATTGGTGTATTTGATGCTTGTGCTTCAATAAGACTAACAGGTGTTCCTTCGTTTAACGATGTTAATGCTAAAATATCTAAACCTGCATATACATAATCAATATTGGTAATCCATGAGGTAAAAGTTAATGTTGCATTTTTAATTTTACTTTCACCATTTTGAGCATAATCAAGCTTGAGTTTTTTTGCTTTCTTTATAAGATGTTCTCTGTTTTCACCATCACCTACAATGAATATGCGTAATTTTTTAGAACTTTTTTGTGTTACTTGTTTAATTGATTCAAGAAAAAGATTATGATTTTTTATTGGAACTAATCTTCCAATAATTCCAATAGCAATTTCATTTTCAGAGATATTATAATCTTTTCTAAATTGAATGCGTTTTTTATCCATATCAATCTTAAATCTGTCAAGATCAAAACCTAATGGTATTACTTTAATATTTTCAGTAGATGTTATATTGTAAACATTAGAAAGTTCATGTTTTTGTTGTTCACTTAGCGCTATAATCTTTGTGGTTTTTTTTGCTAAATTGTGTTCGACTTTTTGAAAGATTTTTGATTTATAAGAATTAAAATATGAATGAAAAATATGTCCGTGAAAAGTGTGGACAATAACAGGTACATTCATTTTGTAAGCAGCTCTTCTTCCTAGTATTCCAGCTTTTGATGCATGAGTATGAACAATGTCTGGTTTAAATTTTTTAATAATATTTTTAATTTTTTGGTAGGCTATTATATCATTTTTAAAGTTAATTTCTCTACGCATTTCAGAAATAACAAATGGTCTTAAACCTACACTTTTTGCAATAAATTCAGAACTGTCCTCACTTTCATCTTTTTGACCACCTATTAATAATGTTTCAAATTCTGGTTCTAAAAATTTGGTCAGATATGTAGCGTTATATGTTGGACCTCCTAAATTAAATCTATTTATTATTCTTAATATTTTTGGCATCTAGTTCTTTATTTCTATTCAATTATACGACAATTATTTTAATATGTACTAGTTATTTTTGCGAATGGTTTAAAAAAGATGATTAATTATAATATTTATTCCACCAGTACTGAAAAACTAATAATCCCCATATTTTAGAAGTAATATCACCTGGGTTATTAGATGATAAACGTTTTCTCATATATTCAATTTGTTCAATATTAAATATATTTTGTTCTTTAATAAAGCTTTTCTTTAATAAATTGTCAAAAATAAATGAATTAAGATCATTTTGAAACCATTTTAATAAAGGAACTTCAAATCCTTGTTTTTGTCTATTATATAGTTCATTAGGCAATGTGCTTATATATGTGTCTTGTAATATTCTTTTTCTAATATTGTTATTTATCTTATACGAATCAGGTAATGAAAAAACAAAATTAACAACATTGTGATCCAAGAAAGGAGTTCTAACTTCTAAACTGTTTGCCATAGACATCATATCAACTTTCACAAGCATGTCATTTTGTAACACCAAATGCATATCAGATAATAAAATGTCATTAATTTTCGAGTCATTGTTAATGTATTCAAGAATTTCATTTTTTCTTGAATTATAAATTTGTTGATTAATATTATAATTTAATATTTTAGATGCGTAATTTTCATTTGAAATTGAACACCATAACCAATATCTTTCTTTATCGTTAAGGTTTAAGCCTTTTGAATATTTGTGAATTTGTCTTGCTTTATTTCCGTATTTATTATTTCTTGATTTTGGTAATATATTGAAAATAAAATTACTGTTTTTAATTGCAGAATTTCTAAAATTTTTATTTAAAGCATTAAAATGAGCATAATGTTTATTGTATCCGCCAAACATCTCGTCAGCTCCATCGCCTGATAATGCAACTGTTACATGTTTGCGTGTATGAAAGCTTAAAATATTTACAGCTAATGCAGAAGAATCGGCAAAGGGTTCATCAAGAGTATCTATTGTTGAAAACAGATGCTCAAAAAGTTCCTTATTTGTTAAAGAAAAAACGGTATGTTCTGTGTTAAATTTTTTTGCAACCAAATTAGCATAATAGGTTTCATCAAAAAATGGCTCATCTTTAAAACCTATAGAAAATGTTTTTAGCTTATCTGTATATTTTGATGCAATGGCTGTAATTACCGATGAATCAATCCCTCCACTTAAAAAGGTTCCTAATGGAACATCTGATACTAATCTGCTTTTAACTGCATTATCAAGATGTGTATTTAGTGAATTTTTAGCATCATTATAAGATAATATCTTATTTGTTATTTCCGATTTAATCTTATAATAAACATTTTTCTCAATTTTATCATTTTTAATTTTCAAATATGTACCCGGTGTTAATTTGTATATGTTTTTAAATATTGAATGAGGCCCGGGAATGTAATTTAATTGCAAATAAGTATATAAAGATTCATAATCAATTTCTTTATTAATGTTATATTCTAGTATAGCTTTAATTTCTGAACCAAATATCAGTTTATTTTCATCTTGATATATATGCAAAGGATTAATTCCCATTCTATCTCTTGCCAACAAAAGCGATTTTTCTACATTATCATAAATAGCTAATGCAAAACATCCGTTAACTTTTGCAATGAAATCAACACCATATTTAATGTATAAATATAAAAGAACTTCAGTATCACTATTAGATCTAAATTGAACGCCTTTTTCTTTAAGAATTTTTCGATGCTCTTTGAAATTATAAAATTCGCCATTAAATACAATTGTATATCTTTTAGATGCATCTGTAAAAGGTTGTGATGCAGCCGCAGAAGTGTCAATAATAGCTAATCTTGAATGACCTAAAGCTACATTGCTGTGAATATAAATCCCATTGTCATCAGGACCTCTGTGCCTTAATGATGATACAGCTTTTTCAACTTTATTTTTATAATTAAAAGCATTTTCATTAAAAGCATATATGC
The DNA here is from genome assembly GCA_964442075.1 of uncultured Bacteroidales bacterium. Classification (GTDB taxonomy): domain Bacteria; phylum Bacteroidota; class Bacteroidia; order Bacteroidales; family CAYTAU01; genus CAYTAU01. Next base: position 76,320 of record CAYTWH010000015.1, on the reverse strand, counting down.
CGGTTATTCCACACATTCTAAATAAAAATATAAATTTTAAAAATCAAAAATAGAAATTTATTAGCACAATATTTTTTTTATATAGTATTATTTCTTCTTAATTTTGCTAATCATTTAAAACATAAATTATGGCAAAGAAGGAAAAAATAAAAGGCACAGGCTGTTTGGCAACGACATTAATAGGTATACCGCTAGTTATTATTATATTAATTTTGGGAATATGGATGTACCGAAGTTATAATCGCATGGTAACAAAAGAAGAAGCAGTTGTCGCACAGTGGGCTCAAGTTGAAAATACTTATCAACGCAGAGCAGATTTAATTCTTAATTTGGCTGAAACAGTAAAAGGATATGCAACACATGAGCAAACAACTTTAACAAATGTGATTGAAGCACGTTCTAAAGCCACATCAATAAATATAAATGCTGAAAAATTAAATGAACAAACAGTTCAGAATTTTCAAAATGCACAAGATGGTTTATCTTCATCTTTATCAAAATTAATGGTTGTAATTGAAAAATATCCGGATTTAAAAGCTAATCAAGGCTTCCTTAAACTTCAAAATCAACTTGAGCAAATTGAAAATACTATTTTATTAGAAAGAATGGCTTTTAATGAAATTGCTAAAATCTATAATGTTTATGTGAGAAAATTTCCTCATAATATTTTTGCTTCATGGTTTGGATTTGAAACCAAAGGATATTTTGAATCAAAAGAAGGTACTGATGTTGCCCCTAAAGTTGAGTTTTAAACCTTGTGTGCTAAAAAGAGTCTAATTAATTTAGAATGTTTCTAAATAGCATCACAAGCATTTGCATTTTACACATATACACGTATGTAGATATTTGTATATGTTTAAGGGTTTTTATTATTTAAATTATTGCAGATTATTTTTTTAGTTTTTGCATTAATATTGTATTAAATAAATTGAAATTTTTAAAATCATTAAATTATGAAAAGTATTGGATTATTAAGCAAGAGTTTTTTATTAGCAGGATTAATATTGATGTTTTTCAGTTTAAGCCAGGTAATGGCTTGCGAAATTGAATTTGAAGTAGAGAAATCTAGTAAGAAAGAGGTTTATGATGTTGGTGATAAGCTTGTAATAAAAGTAAAAGTTACCTTTACTCATAGAGTTTGTACAATTGGTATTAAACAAACAGAATTTGAGGGTAAAGGACTTAAGATTTTAACAGCTACAGATTGGAAAGAAACTTCACATGGTGTTTGGGAAAGGAAATTAAAAGTAAAAGTTGAAGAAACAAAAAAAGGTGAACATTCTCTTTCAGCGACTAGAACATGTGATAAAATGGGAGGATTTGGTTCAATTACATTAAAAACGGTAACTCCTGAATAGAGTATGTTGAAAAAAATATTTCGAGTTTTAATACTAGTAGGAGTAATTAGTTTTACTCCTTTATTTGTTAGTTCCCTTTATTCTCAGGAAAATGCAGAAGTAGATGATGAGTTTGGTGAATTTAAGTCCTTTGAAGAAGAAGAAACGGATGATGAATTTGGCGAGTTTAAAGAGTTTGATGAGGGCAGTGTGGATGACGAATTTTCTGAATTTAATGAAGTTAAACATAGTAATCAGGATTGTTCAAAAACTTGTCCACATTTAAATAAAAGAAAACAAAACAAAAAGATTGGGTTATATTGGATAATTGGTGTTTTAATTTTTACAATAATTGCAGGAGTCCTTGTAAGATATAAAACAACAAGAAATCTACGAGTTTTGTTTTTATTAATATCATTATTTGTACTTGGATTCTATAAGGGTGGATGCACGGTTTGTCCAATTGGCGGGTTTCAAGATTTTTTACTGGTAATTTTTGGGTATAAAACGGGTTGGATATATATATTATGGTTTATAGCAATAATTCCTATTACATATTTTTTTGGAAAAGTATGGTGTGGGTGGATCTGTCATCTTGGAGCAATACAGGAATTTTTATACTTGCCTAGAAAAATAAAAATACTTCAAACTAGAAAAGCTCAAAATATTTTTCGTATTATAAGATATGTTTTGCTTGGCGCATTAATTATACAGGTAGCAATAATGGGAACAAAATATTGGTGTAGAATAGATCCGTTTATTAATATTTTTGGGTTTAAGGGATTTTACGATATGCTAATTAATGTTACATATTTCGATCTTGAATTAATAATTATTATAACATTAGTTGTCTTTGTTCTGATTTCTTCTCTTTTTATATATCGCCCATTTTGCAGAACAATGTGTCCTGTTGGTTTGGTATTGGGTTTGATAACCAAAATTCCCGGAGCTTCTGTAATTGGTATTAAAGGTGAATGTATTTCTTGCAAAATGTGTGAGAAATCATGCGAATATAAGGCAATTGTTCGTGATGAGAAATTAAGCATTATTAATAATACCGATTGTATTGCATGTGGTGATTGTATTGACTCATGCTCACAAGGAAGTTTTAAGTTTTTAAGAAAATCAAAAAAATATCCTACTATCGTTAAATGTGTAAATGAATGTAAAATTGAAAAGTAAATTTTTAATAGTAATATTTATTTTTTTATTGATTTCTCCAATATTTTCGCAATGGACATGCAGAAGTAAGTTGGGGGGATATTTAAAGCCAATTAAAAAAAAATCTCACTTATTCTGGGCAGCAGAAACCACTTTTGGTTATGGTTTTATGACAGATCGTTCTATAAAAAATGCAATGATATTTATAGGAGCAGACTATTCTAAAAAAAATTACCAATTCTATTTTGAAGGAGGAACTAAGGCTTGGGGTAATTCATTAAACGGACCGGATCAATATTCAAATAATAGTAAAAAGGGTCCAATGAAAATTTTTCAAAAACAAAGATTTGGTATTCGTGAAGGATTTTACAGATATAACAATAAAAAAGACAAAATTCTAACACTTGGATTTCATTCAATGAATTTTGGCGATTATCTTTTAGTAAATGAACGAGGACTGGGATTATCCTATATCCAGAAAGTGAAAGATTTTCAGTTAAATGTAACAGGAGCCTCCGTTTTAAAAGATTTTTCAAGATTTGGATCATTTTGTAGTGTTCACTATTTGTACAATATACTGTATGATAGAGAATTGGCGTATGTTGGGCAAGGGGTAGGAGAAACAAATTTTGCAGGACTTGTGTTTAAATGGATGCCTTCCGGAAAGAAAAAATCAAGTAGTGATGATGAATTTAATGAATTTAGTTCTTCTAAGAAGAAAAAACAAGTGTTAAAAGAATTAGGGATAGTGGTTTATAATGAATTTGGTACAGGTATCGATAATCTTAGAACGCATTATGGGCTTATGTCAATGATAGAGCTACCCTTGAAAATAAAAGTAAAATATGAAATCCTAAACCAGAATGCTATTGACAATAAAGCTGTTATTTATCATGTAAAAGCAAGCAAACAATTCAATTTTGCGTCAAAAGGACAGTTGTTTATTCAACTTGGGTATTTTAATAAAATTGATATTGACGATAATGCAATGGTTTATACATCTTTTAGTAATTTATTTATTGGCGAAGTAATGAGAATGGATATGATGGATATACCACTATATCAATTTGCGGCTAAACACAGAATACCTAAATGGAAGTTGCATGTTAAATTGCAAGCTACTCAGCAATTTACAGATGAAAATATTTCGGAATATGATTTAGCTATTGGAAAAACATTTTTCAAACGCGCAAAATTAACAACAATGTTTAGCAGGATGGAGGCAGATGTTTTGGATGAAACTTATTATATGGCAAGAGCAGAGTTAAGAATAACATTTTAGAAGATTATATGGGAAAAGATGATAATGAAAAATATCAACGCAGAGAATTTTTAAAAAAAGCATCATTATTTACTCTTGGCGCTGCTGTATTATCATCACCGGTTTTAAACAGTTGCAGGAAACTAGCCGACCAGTATTCTAAATTAAACATTGATCCAAAACAATGTGTTGGTTGTGGCGAATGTTTGGAAGCATGTTATTATAACGCAATCAAATTACCTCAAAATTCAATCTACACTATTGATGTTGATAAATGCATTGAATGTAGAGAATGTGTTCCGCATTGTGAATTTGATGCATTTGAAATATTTGTTATTGGTTATGTAATTGAAAAAGATGATTGTAGAGATTGTGGTAGGTGTGTACCGGTTTGCCCTGAAAATGCAATAAATATTTCGGTTTGTGATTATAAAATTGATGATGTTAATTGTAGAGATTGTGGGCAATGCGTACTGATTTGCCCGGAGGGAGCTATTGATATTACACCATTAAATTATTATATTGAAGAAAGTAACTGTGTAGAATGTGGAGCGTGTGTACCTACTTGTTCTGTAAATGCTATAGAAGTTCATTCGCCAACATATACTGTTAATAATGCTTGTGTTGGATGTGGAGATTGTGTCGATGCTTGTCAGACTCAGGGTGATTGTATTAGCTATGTTGGAGGAAGTGATCAGTACGATATATCAGCATGTTTGGGTTGTGGCCCTAAAGATTGCTATTATGCCTGTCCCGAAAATGCAATATATTTAAGTGGAGGTTTTGCCCATATAAATCATAGTTTATGTGTGCGTTGTGGAGAGTGTGTTCCTTCTTGTCAATGGAATAGAATAATTCCTTCAACAGTTCAAATTAATCAAACAAATTGTATTACATCTGGACAATGTTATTCTGCTTGTACATATAATGCAATAACCCAAACGTTTCCTGTTGGTCATCAGGCTCCAGTAATTCATGATGATATTTGTACAAATTGCGGTGATTGTTATACTTCAAACGTTTGTAATTATAATGCTATTATACAAGAAACACCATCAAACTATCATGACCCAATAATCCATACTGATATGTGTTCATATTGTGGCGATTGCATTACTTTAAATGCTTGTCAATATGGTGATATTTATAAAGATATTCCGGTAGATTATGCTCAGCCTGAAATTAATCAGAGTTATTGTACAGGTTGTGGAATTTGTGTAGATGAAAATGCATGTGAATTCGGTGCTATTATAAAAACAACTGAAGACGATTATAAGCCACCACAAATTAATCAGGAAAAATGCACTTCATGTAATAATTGTATTGATGTTCATGCATGTATTATTTATGACGCTATAGAGCGAGATACAAAGATTGCAAGTATTGATAATCAAAATTGTACAAAATGTGATAAGTGTATTTATGTTTGCCGTTATCATGCAATTAAGCATGCTTAATTTTTTACAAATGTTTATCTCGAGTACTCGGGGATAATTTTTGCTTACTGTCAATTGTCAATTGTCAACTTTTTTTGTATTTTTGTAAAATAAATATTTTTAATCATGATAAATAATTTTGTTATAGCTGGTATTATTGGGACACAAGAAATTATTATAATTTTATTAATAGTTCTTGTTCTTTTTGGTGCGAAAAAAATTCCGGATTTGATGAAAGGAGTAGGAAAAGGCATTAAAGAATTTAAGGACGCTACTTCCGATAAGCCCGACACCAATGATAATGCAGTTGATAAGAACGATAAATAATTTCATTTCTGATTTTATATGTTTAGTTTTCTGAAAAAGTCAAGAAAAGATGGTGAAATGACTTTTTGGGAACATCTTGAAGTTTTTCGAAAGCATATTGTTCGTATAGCAATTGTTATTATGCTATTTTCAACCCTTGCTTTTATATTCAAATCTTTTCTTTTCGATAAAATAATTTTTGCCCCTAAAGAGCCTTCTTTTTTTACAAACTACTGGTTATGTAAACTTTCTGAATATGTGAATATTTCTGCAATTTGTATTAATGATATTTCATTAGACCTTATTAATATTGAACTTGCTGGACAATTTAGAGCTCATATTCTTGTAGCAATTGTATCGGGTATTATTTTGGCATTTCCTTATATTATTTATGAAATCCTTCGTTTTATTAAGCCGGCATTAAGTGTAAAAGAACGAAAAGGTTTAAACAGTTTTATTTTCTCAACAACTTTATTGTTTATTACAGGTGTGTTATTTGGATATTATATTATTAGCCCACTTACAATAAACTTTTTAAATAAATATGAAGTAAGTTCACAAGTAAGCGATACAATAAATTTATTTTCATATATTTCCACAGTTGTAATGTTGGCTTTAACTACGGGTATTGTTTTTGAATTGCCGGTATTTATTTTCTTTTTATCAAAAATAGGAATTATTACACCTCAGAAATTAAAAAAATATCGAAAACATGCCATTGTTCTGTTTCTAATTATTTCTGGAATTATAACCCCTCCCGATGTGTTTAGTCAGTTTCTTGTGGCAATTCCATTATATCTTTTGTATGAGTTTAGTATTAAAATTTCAAGAAAAGTACATGAGAAAAAAGAAGCTTTGGCAGGATAGATTATTAAATATATACTTTAAAGCCAATAGTAAAATTAATACGGGTTAAATTTTCGTTTTTATCAAGTTGCTGTAATTCTCCATTAATTTCTACTTCTTTAATAGAGCCTGTTAGTATATTTGTGCCAAATCCAACACCAAAGTTGTCAGAAAATTGAAAATCAAGATTTAATGCAAAGTTAATTCCAAAAGATGTGCCTGTTATTTTATCATTATATATTACCCAGCTTTTGTAATTTCTGTAATAGAAATATCCGGGAGTTAATGCAAGCTGAATTATATATTTTTTATTTATGGGTTTAAAGCGATGACAAAATGTTGCACCAATAAATGAAATTGCAATATCGTCTTCAAGAAACCCCATAGCAATAACATTACCGGTAGTATCATCTATTAAATACACATTATTTAATCTGGCGTACGCATCAAATCGTAATCCTGTAAGCCCAATTCCAATAAATTTGTTTGGAAAATAAATTGCACCGGCTTCAATGTCAAAACCATCTTTTAGCCCATGATAATAATCAACAATAAAATCCTGTGTGCCATTATTTATAGTTTTATTCCAGTTGCCATATCCAAGATCAAAGTTAAATCTGAATTTTGTTTGTTTTTCATTAGCATCAAAGTCGGGTACACCATAATTATCGTATTGAGAAAATGTATAATTATTTATCAGGAATAAATAGAATAATAATATAAGCCTGAAGTATTTCAATTTTTTTTCTTAGTATTTTAGTTGATTATCTGCCAGTATGTAACAGTTTCATTAGAATTATAAAAATTCAAACCATTTGTTATTTCACTTTCTGATAAATCATCAATGGCATTATCTGTAATAATTTTTTTTGAAATAGTTTTATTTGCTCGGCATGAAAATATTCCTATTCCATTTGTTATATTTGAGAAACTTGGTTTTTCCTGAATTATTGTGTTTGAAGGCTGACTAACCTGAATATATGTGTGTAAATCTTCAGTTCCGGTATAAAAATATAATTCTAAAGGAAATTTATTTATACTATTATTTATATCTCCGGGTGAAGGAACGTATTGTTTAATTATTCTAATTGCATTTGGGTTATAGTCAGAAGCACTTTTAATTTTTGAAGCAACAAATTGTAAAAATGCATCTCCCGAAATTGAAAGAGTAATTGTTTCACCACCATCAGTATGTTGTGATATCTTACTTTTTTGCATCCATTTTATAGTTTTTTCTATTGTGTCATTATTCGCAATTTCAACGTAAGTAAAAAATATTGATAGTTCATACAATTTAGCATTTTCAATTGTTAACCATTTTAGTTGAACTCCTGTGCCTTCTGCTAAATTGAAGGAATAATATGGTAAATTTAAATTATCAATGGAAATTAAAGAAGTGTAAGCCTCAATAGTCTCTTTACCGTCAATTCCTATTTTTAATTTGTAATCTTTACTAATATCTAAAAAATTATTATTACCAGGTGTTCTATATAAAACATTAACATCTGAGGCAAAAGCACCGGGTTCTTTAATAATTTCTGTAGTTTTTTCCAGTGTAATAGCTTGTCCTTCTTCTTCAAATTCACCTGATTTTTTTATTTTTCCGGGAACTAACATCACATTAGCATTTGCATAATTTGAAGAATCGCTAATTTGTGCCATTACATAAGCACTTTCATTTCCTAAAAAGCATTTGTTTAATTTTACATAATGGACACTATCGCTTGGGTTTAAAAGACAATATATTATACTAATATCTTCCCAGTCAGCATTTACTTCAAAATCGGTTTTACACGAATTAAAAAAAGAAATAATAATTAAAAGTGGTATAAAAAGTAATTTTTTCATTTTATTTGTTTCTCAAATTTGTAATTTTGTATTGAAAAACAAAAATAATCAAAGTTTATTAATATTTAATAATAAATATAATGTCAATTCATAAATCAGTTAGAAAAGTAACAACTCATGTGTTGAATGAGATGAAACTGAAAGGTGAAAAAATTGCAATGCTAACTGCTTACGAGTATTCAATTGCAAAAATTTTAGATAATGCCGGTATTGATGTAATATTGGTAGGTGATTCAGCTTCAAATGTTATGGCAGGCAACCAAAGTACATTGCCCATTACACTTGATGAAATGATCTATCACGCAAGAGGAGTGGTTAGGGCAATAAAAAGAGCTTTAGTTGTTGTAGATTTACCTTTTGGGACATATCAGGGAGATTCTAAAGAAGCTTTGGTTTCTGCAATTAGAATTATGAAAGAAACAGGGGCTCATGCAGTAAAAATGGAAGGTGGACACGAAATTATTGAATCTGTTCAGAGAATATTATCAGCAGGTATTCCTGTTATGGGGCATTTGGGTCTTACACCTCAGTCAATTCACAAGTTTGGAACATATGTAGTAAGAGCCACAGAAGAAGATGAGGCAAATAAATTGATTGAAGATGCTCACGAGCTTGAAGAAGCCGGTTGTTTTGCTATTGTTTTGGAAAAAATTCCCGCAAAACTTGCAGAAAGTGTTTCAAAAGGTGTTCAGATACCAATTATAGGAATAGGTGCAGGTGCAGGAGTTGATGGACAGGTTCTTGTTTTACATGATATGCTTGGTATAACACAGGAATTTTCCCCAAGATTTTTAAGACGTTACCATAATTTATATGCGGAAATTACAGGTGCTGTTAAAAATTATATTACAGATGTAAGAACAAGAGATTTTCCAAATGAAAAAGAACAGTATTAAATGCAAAATCTCTTAATCCTTTATGAAGATAATCATATAATTGCCGTAAATAAACAGCCTTCACAATTAGTGCAGGGAGATAAAACAGGTGATATTACTTTAATAGATATTATTAAAGAATATTTAAAAAAGAAATATAATAAACCGGGAAATGTTTTTTTAGGACTTGTTCATAGATTAGACAGACCTGCAAGTGGTATTATACTGTTCGCTAAAACAGGCAAGGCATTAACGCGACTAAACAATATGTTTAAGGAAAAGGAAATTGAAAAAAAATACTGGGCGATTGTAAAAAATAAACCGGATAAAAAATCAGATACTTTAATTCATTACTTAGTTAAAAATCAGGAAAAAAATCGATCTTATGCTTACGATAATGAAAAACTAAAAACAAAAAAAGCAATTCTGAAATATAATATCCTTAAAAATACCAAAACATATTTTTTATTAGAAGTAGACCTTTTAACCGGTCGTCATCATCAAATAAGATGTCAGTTAGCAAAAATTGATTGCCCTATAAAAGGTGATTTAAAATATGGTTTTCCTCGCTCTAATAAAAATGCAAGTATTCATTTACATGCCAGAAGCCTTGAGTTTATCCATCCCGTTCAAAATACAAAAATAAAAATTGAGGCAAATCCTCCCGATGATGTAATTTGGAATGAAATTATGAAATAAATTTTTCCATTTCAATTCATAGTATAATTAATACCATTTATTAGTTGAAATTTACTGTTTGAAAATTTTCTTATAACTTTATAAAGTTTATAAAGAAATTTATTATATTTACAAATTGACATTATTGTCGATTTTAAATAAAATATATTCAATTAGTTTATGAGAAATTTTGTTTTTAAATTTATTATTTTATTGTTTTGTATTTCATGCCCTTATGCTTTATTTTCACAAAATATAAAATCTAATAAATCCATAGCCTCCGCTTGTTCTGCTCCAAGTGCTTCAGCAGAATTATCAATAAATAATGTTCGCACATTAATTCATAATGGAGGTGATATGTGGTGGGATTTAATTGGAGAACCAAGATATGAGGTTCCTAAAGGTTCAGGAAAAATGTCTCTTTTTGTTGGTGGTATATGGATAGGAGGTCTTGATGAAAATGATCAGTTACGCTCTTGTTTTGTTCTATATCGTTCCGGTGGTGTTGATTATTGGCCTGGTCCATTAATTACAAGTGGAGCAAATCAATCTACTACTACTTCTGATGTTTGCATTAAGTACGATAGACATTTTTCAATTACCAAAGCAGAAGTTGAAAAATTCAGAACATATATTAATGCTAAATTAGAAAGCGATACCGAAGTTTTAAATAGCGATGAGTTTAATTCTTATGTTATTCCTGAAATTATTGAAGAATGGCCTGCACATGGCGATGTAGCAGCCGGGTACGATTATCATATGGCACCATTTTACGATGCAGATGGAAATGATATATATAATCCTGATGCAGGTGATTATCCTTATTTTGATATTGACAATGAATTGCCTTGTAAAACAAGTAGGGAAAACAGAGTATCATGTTTACATGGCGATAAGGTTCTTTGGTGGGTGTTCAATGATAATGGAAATATTCACATGGAATCAAATGGTACAGCTATAGGACTGGAAATTCGCGCACAGGCTTATGCTTATGCTACAAATGATGAAATTAATAATATGACTTTCTATAATTACGAACTTATAAATCGTTCTACACATACAATTAATAACACATATTTTGGTATTTATACAGATGCTGATTTAGGTGATTCTTGGGATGATTATGTAGGTTGTGATGTGGAAAGAGGTCTCGGTTATATATATAATGGAGATGAAATGGATGGTGATGGAAGTGGTTATACTTATGGAAATCAACCTCCTGCAATAGGTATCGATTTTTTTGAAGGACCTTACCAGGATGCTGATGGAGAAGATAATTTGTCAAACTGGGAACCCGATACCTGTAATCTTAATTGTAGCAGAGCTCCGATTATGGAAGGCAGTATTAATGGTTTAAATTTTGAAGATGGAATTGTTGATAATGAAAGATGGGGAATGAGAAAGTTTATGTATTTTCATGGTGGTGGAGGTGATATGGGATACCCGGAAACAGCACCGGAATATTATTATTATTTGAAGGGATACTGGAGAGATGGTATTCCCTTAACTTATGGAGGAGATGGATATGGAGGCTCTATACAAGCTGATTTCGTGTTCCCTGGTTCCCCTAATACAGATATATGTGGATTCGGAACTGCCGGAAATCCACAGGATGCTTGGTCGGAAGAAACAGAAAACACTCCTATTGATGACAAGCGTTTTGTGCAATCAACAGGACCATTTACACTTGAGCCGGGTGCTGTAAACGATATTACATTTGGTGTTGTTTGGGCAAGAGCTATTAACGGTGGAGCATGGGCTTCGGTTGGTGAATTGCAGAGAGCAGATGATAAAGCACAAAAATTATTTGAAAATTGTTTTCAATTACTTGAAGGACCTGAGCCTCCTAAGCTAAAAATAGTTGAACTTGATAAGGAATTGATTTTTCATATATATAATAACAAGGGCTCTAATAATTATAAAAACACAGTTGAAGATTATATGGAAAAAGACCCACTTATTATTTGCCCTGATGATGATAATGATGGACTATCTGATAATTGTGATGTTTATTATAGTTTTGAAGGTTATCAGGTTTTTCAGTTAAAAGATAAAAATTGTACAGTTAAAGATATTTATGATACAGATAAGTCGAAGTTGGTTTTTCAATGCGATATTGAAAACTATGATGAAAATGGAACCCCGATAGATAATCTTTTTAATTATGATTATAATGAAGATATTCAGAATACTGAAATAAAATTAATGGTTGAGGGTAGCAATAATGGTATAAAGCATTCTTTTAGATTAACTAAAGATAAATTTTTATCTGAAAATAACCGATTTGTAAACCATAAAAAATATTATTATGTTGCAATTGCTTATGCATATAATAATTATAAAAAGTTCGACATAAATGACCCATTTACTTATAATGGTCAAAAAACCCAGTATAAATCAAGTAGGAAAGAAATACTTGGCAATGTTACAGTTTATGAAGCATATCCACATAAATATAAGCCTATAGATCAGGGAACAATTCTTAATTCAACTTATGGAAGAAGTCCTCAAATAGTACAATTAGAAGGTCACGGAAATGGAATAAATCAAATTGACCTGACAGATGAAACTATTGAAAGAATAATGGCTGGAGAGCCATGGGAAACAGATAGTATTGTTTATAGAGCAGGACATGGACCAATAAACGTAAAAGTTGTTGACCCATTAAATGTTCCTGAAAAAGTATTAATGCTTGCAATAGATTCTGTTACATTAATAGGTGTTTATAGAGCAAAAATTATGCGAGGAAAATGGAAGCTTTGGGAGCCTGCAGACCCATCAGCAGATACCGTTTATTCTAATGACTGGATTACTTATTATGATGCAGGTAAAAGAACATCAAAAAATACTGAACAATTAATAGCTGACTATGGAATTTCAATAACATTTAATCAGGTTGATTTTCCATTAGAAAATAAAAATACGGCAGATAAAGATGGTTTTATAGATGCAACAATTGAATTTGAGGATAATACTAAACCGTGGTTAGGCTTTGTGTCTGATTATGATGGTTGTTCCCCATTTGATTGGATAAAATCAGGATCGCTTGTAGAACAAGCTTGTGGAGCTTGTAATGATTATAGTTCTATATATGCAGATGTTGACCAGTATTATGAGAAAATCATATACGGTACTTGGGCACCATATTCACTTGTTGCAAAAGATGAATATCGAATAGGAGTAGAAAATTACGCAACAGGTGCTCTTGTAAGCATTTGCAGTAGAAAATATGGATTAGCTTATAATTCTAAATATAATGATAACCCTAGCAGTGGTTATAATGCTTTTAATGATAATGGAATTAACCCAAAATATTTTCAAATACAGAATGTTGACCTTGTAATAACATCAGATAAATCTAAATGGACAAGGTCTCCCGTAATAGAAATGTGTGAATATGATACAACAGGAGGTTTTGCTGCAAGTGGATTGGCTGAAAATAATACACTAAAGTTTAGTTTAAGAAATAGTCCTTCTGTTGATAAGAATGGAAATCCTGACGGAGAGATAGATGAATCAGGAACACCAATTATAGGTATGGGCTGGTTCCCAGGTTATGCAATTAATATTAATACAGGAAAACGTTTAAATATAATGTTTGGAGAAGATTCAAGATTTATAAGCGATAATGGTCGGGATCTAATTTGGAATCCATCAAGTAGAATTTTAACAGACCTATATATTCCGGGAGATTATGGAGGTGTTGCAGCCGGAGATATTGTTTGGGGAGGAAAACATGTTATTTATATTATGGGTAATAATGATTCTGGTACGTCTAATGATTATATGCCGGCTTATGATGAAGGAAAAGAAATATATGACAAACTAATTAAAGCAGATCCGGTTGACCCGTTGGACCTAAATAAAAAACGAGTTTATCAGAATGTTATGTGGGTTAGTATTCCTGTTTTAAATCAAGATTATGAACTCTTAGAAACAGATGTAACTGTTAAGTTGAGAGTTGCCAGTCCATATCAGCAAGGTAAATATGTTGCTGATGTAGAGAATCCAAGAAATGAAAATAACCCACTTTACAGGTTTGACCTTTCAGATTTGGCACCAACAAAAGGTGATTTTAAAACTGCAAAATCAGCACTTGATCTTATTGGAATAGTACCAAATCCGTTTTATGGAAATTCCGAATATCAAAATAATTGGTCAGATAAAATTGCAAAATTTATTAATCTTCCACAAAACTGTACAGTATCAATTTATACCATTAGCGGTATTTTAATACGCAGATTTGAAAAGGATGACGAGTTGTCATATATTGATTGGGATTTGAAAAATCAATACGGAAATAAAATTGCCGGTGGAGTATATATTATTTATATTAATGCACCTGAAATTGGAGAAAAAGTGTTGAAATGGTTTGGTGCAATGAAAACTTCAAATTCAGAAAGTATATACTGATTTCCCCATTTCAATTCATAGCATAATTAATACCATTTGTTAATTGAAACTTGCTGTTTAAAAATTCTCAAGCAACTTTTTTAAGTTTATGCAGTAAATTTATATAGAAATTAAACAATATAATAAATCAATTAAATTATTGATTATAAAAACATTCAATATGAAAAGATGTTAAAATGTTAATTAATTATTATAAAGCATGTATTTTTTGCATTATTTTTTTTGGGATTATAATATAAGATTTCATATATTTACGACTTGTTAAAAAATGTTAAAATTATTGCGAAAATTACATAATTACTTTATAAATAAATTGTTATGATGCGAAATTTATTATCAACATTATTAATTTTATTAATTTCCGGAGGAGTATTTGCTCAAAGTGGTACTTTAAAAGGAAAAGTTCTTGATGCACAGAATGGAGAAGCAATACCCTTTGCGAATGTTTCTATTATTCAAAACGGGAGTGTTGTTACAGGAGGCATGACTGATTTTGATGGTAAATATACTATCAAACCTATATCGGCGGGTAAATATTCTGTGAAAGCTTCTTACATGGGGTATAAATCCTTGCAGTTGAATGGATTGAGGATTATTGCCGGAAAAATTACTTTTCAGGATTTTAAACTTAATTCTTCTGCTCAGGTAATTCAGGAAGTTGAAATTAAGGAATATAGAGTGCCTTTAATCAGTAAAGACCAAACAGAATCTGGTGGAACTGTAACATCTGAAGATATAGCAAAAATGCCGGGGCGTTCTGCTGCTGCTGTTGCTACTACAGTTGGAGGTGTATATTCTGAAAATGGAGAAATTGGAAGTATCCGTGGAGCAAGGTCTGATGCAACTGTTTATTATGTTGATGGTGTTAAAGTACGAGGAACAAGTGCTGTACCAAAATCTGCTATGGAACAGGTTACAGTTATAACAGGAGGAATACCTGCCAGATATGGTGATGCTACAGGCGGTATTATAAGTATTACAACAAAAGGACCTTCGAAAAAAATGTTTGGTGGTATAGAGTTTGTAACATCTCATTTCTTAGATCCTTATGATTATAACTTAGCTGAGATTTCGGTTTCAGGACCAATGATGTTTAAGAAAAGAACAGACCCAAATGATTCTACAAAATTTATAAAAGAACCAATTGCAGGGTATTTTATTTCTGCAAGTTTTAATTATCAAAAAGACAGATATCCTTCGGCAGTTGGCAACTGGTCAATTAAAGAAGATACATTAAATTGGCTTATAGATAATCCTTTGCGTGTACCAGAACCTGGTAGTCTTGTTTCAAAATCAAATGCTGAATATTTACAGGAAAAAGATGCTGACGGTAATGATGTTTTTGAAAATATTAAAGCACAAAAAAATATTAAACGATACAGAATTAATTTATCAGGTAAAGTGGATTATAAACCTTCAAGAAATACAAATCTAACACTAGGCGGAACTTTTGATTATTATAATGAACACATGATTAATAGATCTAATCAATTATTTAATTGGAACAATAATGGATATCAAGAATATACTAACTGGAGAACTTATTTAAGATATACTCAAAAATTTACACCTGCCAGTCCTGAAGAAGCTGAAAAAGCTTTGATAAAAAATGCTTATTATCAAATTCAGGTTGATTATTCAAAAACAGACAGAACACAAGAGGATGATTCTCATAAAGACAATTTATTTAATTATGGCTATGTTGGTAAATTTGAAACATATAAAATGAAATCTTACGAATGGACTGATACTGTATCAGGTTTTTCTGACGGCATAATTATACAAAATGGTTTTAGAGATACTTTATATGATTTTGAACACTCAGATATAAATCCCACATTATCAAAATATAATGATTACTATTATTCTTTACACAATCAACGTTTTTATTATTTGAATAAAGAGAATGTCCAGTATGCAGGTGGATTATTAAATGGAGATGTACCAAAATCAGTTTATGGATTAGGATCATCTTATGGAATGAATTGGAATTCGCCGGGGACTCAATTCAATTCTTATAATATTGTAGATAATTCTCAATTCAGAGTTTCAGCAAGTGGAGCAGCAGATGTTAAAGACCATGAAATTTCAATTGGTTTTGAATTTGAACAACGAAGCGACAGATATTATGGTGTTGCACCTGTGGGATTATGGACACTTGCCAGGGGTTATATTAATGACCATATTCTTGAATTGGATTTTAGTGATCCTCTTTATACATGGGATGGTGCAGGAGTGCTTCAGGATACAATTCATTATAATAGAAAATACAATGAATCCGGACAATATCAGTTTGATGAAAAATTCAGAGAGCATCTTGGAATTGATATTGATAGTAGAGAATGGATTGATATTGATGCTTATGATCCATCAGAATTTTCTATTGATTATTTTAGTGCCGACGAATTACTAAATAATGGTAATTCTTATGTAGCATATTATGGGTATGACCATCATGGTAACAGATTAAAAAGCAAACCAAGTTTTAAAGATTTTTTTGATTCTAAAGATGAAAATGGAAGATATTTAAGACCAATTGCACCATTTGAACCTAGTTATACTGCAGCATATATTCAGGATAAGTTTGCATTTAACGACCTTATTTTTAATGTTGGTCTTCGTGTTGACAGATATGATGCAAATCAGAAGGTTTTAATGGACAGCTATTCATTTTTTGAAACTTATAAAGCATCTGATATGGCTGGCGTTTTTCCCGAACTTGTTCCCGGAATGCTAAGTTCTGATAATGCTGCTTATGAAAGTGATGGCTACATTATTCCGAGCAATATTGGTGACGACTATGTCGTATATGTTGATAATATTGGTTCTCCAACAGATATTTTAGGATACCGTACAGGTAATAATCCTGCTAATGTAAAATGGTATAATGAAAATGGAGTTGAGGTTGATAATTATAGCGATATTGCTGCTACTACTGGTATTTCTCCATGTCTTGTTGAGCCAGATATAGATTTGAATGATAAAGGTTTTGAAGATTATGAGCCGCAGATAACAATGATGCCTCGAGTTTCTTTCTCTTTCCCAATATCTGATGTGGCATTATTCTTTGCACATTATGATGTGCTTTCAAAGAGACCTTCAGGTTTTTCAAGATTAAACCCCTTAGATTATTTATTTATTCAGTCTAAAGGACAGAACCCAATTAATAATCCTAATTTAAAACCTGAAAAAACTATTGATTATGAATTAGGATTTCAACAAAAGCTAACAAATACTTCATCTTTAAAATTATCTGCATTCTATCGTGAAATGCGTGATATGATACAGTCGCAATATATATATGGAGCATATCCTGTTAATTATATTACTTATGCAAATATTGATTTTGGTACTGTTAAAGGATTTACTGTAACTTACGATCTTAGAAGAACAGGTAATGTTAGTTTAAGAACAAGTTATACATTACAGTTTGCTAATGGTACAGGTTCTAATGCTGAGTCAGGACTTAGTTTAATTAAAACCGGACAACCAAATTTAAGAACAACTATTCCTCTTGATTTTGACCAACGTCATGCTATTGTTGCCTCTTTTGATTATCGTTATTTAAGTGGTAGAATGTATACCGGTCCTAAATGGTTTGGTACAGATATTTTTCAGAATACAGGAGCAAATTTTACGGTCAATTATGGAACAGGTTCTCCATATAGTAGAAAAGACCTTACTACTGATTATTTGGTTGGTTCATTAAATGGTTCAAGAAAACCTGCACGTGTTACTGTTAATATGAGAGTTGATAAAACCATTGAATTAGAATGGGGCAAAGGTGAGGGCGACAAGAAGAAAGTTGCATATCTGAGCATTTATTTTGATATTTCAAACCTTTTAAATACCAAAAATGTGTTAGACGTATATGATAAAACAGGTAATCCCGATGACGATGGATATTTAATAATTCCAGGTAATCAGTCATTAATTGAGAATCAAAATGACCCTGAGGCTTTCAGAAATTATTATTCTATGATAATGAATAGTCCGTATAATTATACTTTGCCAAGAACAATCAGGTTTGGATTACAATTAAGTTTTTAAAATATTAACTATTATTATAATTATTAAAAGAGATAAAAATTAAAATAAATTATAAAATGAAAACATCAATTTTGAAATTTACTTGCTTGCTAATAGGTCTTTCAATTGTTTTTTCAACTTTTGCGAGAAAGAGTGTTGACCAAAAGCAGGGAAAACCAAAGTCAGTTTCTGCAGGTTGCGTTCCTGCCTCAGCATCAACTGAAATGGAGTTGAATAATGTTAGGGCATTAATTCATACAGGAGGAGATATGTGGTGGGATTTAATTGGAGAACCAAGATATGAAGTACCAAAGGGTTCAGGTAAAATGTCTCTTTTTGTTGGAGGAATATGGATAGGAGGAGTTGACGTAAACGACCAGTTAAGATCTTGTTTTGTAAGATATCGTGCAGGTGGTGTTGACTACTGGCCGGGACCACTTGTTGTTGGTGGAGTTGAACAAGCTAACGTTACATCTGATGTTTGTTCAAAATATGACAGACATTTTTCTGTTTTCAGATATGATGTTTCTAAATACAGAACTTATATAAATGCGAAATTAGAAAACAACTCAAATATTTTAAACAGTGATGAATTTGAAGGATATACAGTCCCTAAAATAATTGAAGAATGGCCTGCACATGGAGATGTAGTTGCTGGATATGATTATCATCTTGCTCCATTTTTTGATGCTGATGATGATGACGTTTATAATCCTGCTGCCGGTGATTATCCATTTTTTGATTTAGACGGATCATTACCTTGTGGTACTTCAAGAGAATTAAGAAAACCTCGTTTATATGGTGACCAAACATTATGGTGGGTGTATAACGATAAAGGTAATGTACATCAGGAATCAAACGGAACAGCTATTGGAATGGAAATTCGTGCACAGGCATTTGCTTTTGCAACAAATGACGAATTAAACAATATGACTTTTGGAAATTATGAATTGATAAATCGTTCTACATATACATTATATAACACATATTTTGGAGTTTTTACAGATGGTGATATGGGTGATGCCTGGGATGATTATTGTGGTTGTGATGTGAAAAGAGGTCTCGGTTATATATATAATGGAGATGATAATGATGGTGATGGAAGTGGTTATACATACGGTAAACAGCCACCTGCAATAGGTGTTGATTTTTTTGAAGGACCGTATCAGGATGCTGATGGTCAGGATAATTTGTCAAACTGGGATCCTCTTACAGACCAGTTAAATTGTACAAGAGCACCATTAGAAGAAGGTAGTATTAATGGTTTGAATTTTGAAGATGGTGTTATTGACAATGAAAGATGGGGAATGAGAAGGTTTATTTATTATAATAATGCTGGAGGTGATATGGGAGATCCAGAAACAGCACCGGAATATTATTATTATTTGAAGGGATACTGGAGAGATGGAACAAGGTTGTCTTATGGAGGAGATGGGCATGGTGGATCTACACCAACTGATTTCGTGTTCCCAGGTGATCCCAATACAGATGTATGCGGATGGGGAACTGCTGGAAATCCGCAAGATGTATGGTCTGAAGAATTAGCAAATACTCCTATTGATGACAAACGGATTGTGCAATCTGCAGGACCTTTTACTCTTGAACCCGGTGCAGTTAATGATATAACAGTTGGATTGGTTTGGGCAAGAGCTTCGTCAGGTGGAGCTTGGGCTTCGGTTGGAGAAGTACAGAGAGCAGACGATAAAGCACAAAAATTATTTGAAAATTGTTTTAAAGTTGTTGATGGACCGGATTCACCTGAATTAAAAATTATTGAGTTTGATCAGGAATTGATTTTCCATATTTATAATGATAGGGGTTCAAATAATTTTAAAGATACTCCTGAAGATTATCTTGAGAAAGACCCTTTTATTGTATGTCCCGATGATGATGGTGATGGTATTGTTGATGATTGTGATATTTATTATCGTTTTGAAGGTTATATGGTATATCAATTAAAAGATAAAAATACATCTGTTTCTGATATTTATAATATTGACAAGTCAAAATTAGTTTTCCAATGTGATATTGAAAACGTTGACGAAAATGGTGAGCCAATTAACAGACTTATTAATTATAATTGGGATGGTCAAATTATGGCAAGTGTTCCACAATTAATGGTTGAGGGTGAAAATGAGGGCATTAAGCATACGTTTAAAATAACTGAAGACAAATTTGCAACAGCAGATAAGAAGTTGGTAAATCATAAAAAATATTATTTTATTGTGATGGCTTACGCTTATAATAACTATAAAAAATATGATCCAACAGATGAGAATGCATTAAATGGTCAAAAACAACCTTTT
Organism: uncultured Bacteroidales bacterium; assembly: GCA_964442075.1. Lineage (GTDB taxonomy): Bacteria > Bacteroidota > Bacteroidia > Bacteroidales > CAYTAU01 > CAYTAU01. Next base: position 55,824 of record CAYTWH010000015.1, on the reverse strand, counting down.
AAAGCGGGTAGAAAAGGAGTAAGTGGTTCAATTAAAACTTATGAAGCAATTCCTCATAAATATGAGCCGGCAAATATGGGAACAATTCTAAACTCTGAATTTGGTGATAGTCCTGAAGTTGTTCAATTGGAAGGACATGGCAATGGAGAAAATTTAATTAATTTAACAGACGAAACAATTGAAAGAATAATGGCAGGAGAGCCATGGGAAACAGACAGTATTGTATATAAGGCAGGTTATGGACCAATAAGTGTAAAAGTTATTGACCCCTTAAATGTTCCTGAAAAAGAATTAATGCTTGCAATGGATTCTGTTATTTTAATAGGTGTTCATAAGGCAAAAGTTATGCGTGGAAAATGGAAGCTTTGGGAACCTGCAGACCCATCAGCAGGTACCGTTTATTCTAATGACTGGATTACTTATTATGATGCAGGTAAAAGAACATCAAAAAATACTGAACAATTAATAGCTGACTATGGAATTTCAATAACATTTAATCAGGTTGATTTTCCATTAGAAAATAAAAATACGGCAGATAAAGATGGTTTTATAGATGCAACAATTGAATTTGAGGATAATACTAAACCGTGGTTAGGCTTTGTGTCTGATTATGATGGTTGTTCCCCATTTGATTGGATAAAATCAGGATCGCTTGTAGAACAAGCTTGTGGAGCTTGTAATGATTATAGTTCTATATATGCAGATGTTGACCAGTATTATGAGAAAATCTTATACGGTACCTGGGCACCATATTCACTTGTTGCAAAAGATGAATATCGAATAGGAGTGGAAAATGACGCAACAGGTGCTCTTATAAGTATTTGCAGTAGAAAATATGGATTAGCTTATAATTCTAAATATAATGATAGCCCTAACGATGGTTATAGCTCTTTTAATGATAATGGAATTAATCCAAAATATTTTCAAATACAGAATGTTGACCTTGTAATAACATCAGATAAATCGAAATGGACAAGGTCTCCCGTAATAGAAATGTGTGAATATGATACAACAGGAGGTTTTGCTGCAAGTGGATTGGCTGAAAATAATACACTAAAGTTTAGTTTAAGAAATAGTCCTTCTGTTGATAAGAATGGAAGTCCTGATGGAGAGACGGATACATTAGGAACACCAATTATAGGTATGGGTTGGTTCCCTGGTTATGCAATTAATATTAATACAGGAAAACGCTTAAATATAATGTTTGGAGAAGATTCAAAATTTATAAACGATAATGGTAGGGATTTAATTTGGAACCCTTCAACAAGATATACTACCGATTTTTATATTGGTGGAGGATTTGGTGGTGTTACAGCAGGAGATATTGTTTGGGGAGGAAAACATGTTATTTATATCATGGGTAACAATGACTGTCTTTCACCAAATGATTTCATGCCTGCTTATGATGAAGGAAAAGTAATATATGATAAACTAATTCAAGCAGATCCGGTTGACCCCTTAGATTTAAATAAAAAGCGAGTTTATCAGAATGTTATGTGGGTTAGTATTCCTGTTTTGAATCAAGATTATGAACTTTTAGAAACAGACGTAACTGTTAAGTTGAGAGTATCTAGTCCATATCAGCAAGGTAAATATGTTGCTGATGTTGAGAACCCAAGAAATGAAAACAATCCACTTTACAGGTTTGATCTTTCTGATTTGGCTCCAACAAAAGGTGACATGGAAACTGCAAAATCAGCACTTGATCTTATCAGAGTTGTTCCAAATCCTTATTATGGATATTCTGAATATGAAAGGACTCAATTAGACAAGGTTGTGAAGTTTACTAATCTTCCACAAAAATGTAATATTTCAATCTATACAATTAATGGTATTTTAATTAGAAGATTTGAAAAGGATAATGTAATATCTTATATCGATTGGGATTTGAAAAATCAATATAATATTGATATTGCAAGTGGAGTATATATTATACATATAGATGCTCCGGAAATAGGTGAGAAAATCCTTAAATGGTTTGGTTCACTTAGACCAATTGATTTAACTAATTTTTAATTTGTTGATTATTTGAAAACTAAATATTATGAAAAAAGTTTCATTAGCTTTAATTACAGGTTTAATAATAGTATTAATTACTTTTTCAAACCAATCATTTGCAGGAAATGAGCAAAGAGCAGGCCAGGCAGGTGCTTCAGAATTGTTAATAAACCCATGGGCAGGGAGTTCCGGTTGGGGTGGTGCAAACACGGCCTCTATAAAAGGCTTGGAAGCAATATACTCTAATGTTGCAGGAACTGCATTTACAGAAAGAACAGAGTTGATATTTTCAAGAACATCATGGATGTCCGGAGCAGGCATAAATATTAATTCTTTTGGATTTTCACAAAAGGTTGGAGAAACAGGAGTAATGAGTTTGGCGTTTATGTCAATGGATTTTGGAAAAATTGACATAACAACAGTTAGTGTTCCCGAAGGCGGTTTAGGAACCTATCATCCTACATATACAAACATTTCATTGGCGTTTGCAAAAGCATTCTCTAATAGTATATTTGGAGGATTGGTTGTTAAGGTTATAAATGAAGGTATTTCTGATCTTGCAGCATCAGGAGTTTCTCTTGATGCAGGAATACAGTATGTTACAGGTATAGGGAAAGATAAAACAGGTAAAAAGATTAGAGATAATTTTAAATTTGGTATTTCAATGAAAAATGTTGGACCAACAATGAAATATAATGGTGATGGTATGTCGCTTAGAGGCTGGGTTCCTCCTGATGAAATAGTAATGACAGTTGAACACAGGTCAACAGAATTTGAATTACCTTCATTAATTAAAATAGGTGTGGCTTATGATTTTATGATTTCACAGGAAATTGATACAGTTAGTGATAAGATGACCTCTGATCATAAACTTACAATTGCTGCAAATTTCACTGCAAATTCATTTATACAAGACCAATACCATATTGGATTAGAATATTGTTATAAAAACTTGATAATGTTTAGAGGCGGTTATGTTTATCAGGAAGAGCCTGGAGATAAGGACTACAACATTTCTGTATATACAGGTCCAACAGCAGGTATCTCTATTATTGTACCAATGAATAAAGAAAAGGGTTCTGTATTCTCTATTGATTATTCATACAGAAATACACAACCATTTAATGGTACACATTCAATAGGTGCAAGAATTACTTTGTAGTTAATAAATAATTTTATATATTTGTATTTGAAAGAGTTCCTTTTTGGGATTCTTTTTTATTATTAATAAGGAGGGGGTAAGAGTTATGGCAAAAATCTCTTATATTACAGAAGAAGGTTTAAAAAAATTACATAAAAAACTGGTGCAATTGACTAACGTTGAAAGACCAGCTATATCAGGGCAAATTGCTGAAGCAAGAGATAAAGGAGATTTATCTGAAAATGCTGAATATGATGCTGCAAAAGAGGCTCAAGGTCTTTTAGAACTTCAAATATCTAAATTACAAGAAGTAATTAGAAATTGTAGAGTAATTGATGAATCAAAACTTGATAATTCAAAAGTACAGATACTATCAAAAGTTAAAATTAAGAATTTTGATAATGATTCAATTATGGAATATACAATTGTATCAGAAGCCGAGGCAGATTTTAAAGAAAAAAAAATATCCATAAATACTCCAATTGCTTCAGGATTGCTTGGGAAAGTTGTAGGAGATGTTGTTGAAGTAACAGTCCCAAATGGTAAAATGAAGTTTGAGATAATTGAAATTTCAAGATAAATAAAGCTTAATGTCTTCAATATTTTCTAAAATAGTTAAAGGCGAAATACCTGCATATAAAGTAGCTGAAAATGATGAGTTCTTGGCTTTTTTAGATATTTTCCCTCTTGCTAAAGGTCATACCCTTGTAATTACTAAAAAAGAAATAGATTACATTTTTGATATTGAAGATAATTTGCTTGGAAGAATGAACATATTTGCTAAAAAAGTTGCTTTGGGTATTGAAAAAGTTGTTGAATGTGAAAGAATTGGAATTGCTGTTATTGGACTGGAAGTGCCACATGCCCATATTCACCTTATTCCAATTAATAATATTGAAGATATTAATTTTGCAAGACCAAAACTAAAATTTACTGATGAAGAATTCAAGGAAGTATCTTTTAAAATAAGTCAGAGTATTGAATTGTAATGTTATAACTCTTTTCTAAGTCTTCCAACAGGAATATTTAATTGTTCTCTATATTTTGCTACAGTTCTGCGGGCAATATGGTATCCTTTTTCTTGTAAAATAGCAGCAAGTTTTTCATCTGTAAGAGGCTTTTTCTTATTCTCATTATCAACACAATCTTGCAATATTTTTTTTATTTCTCTTGTTGAAACCTCTTCTCCTGAATCTGTTTGTAAACCTTCTGAGAAAAAATATTTTAAAGAAAATATTCCAAAATGAGTTTGAATATATTTACTGTTGGCAACCCTGCTTATAGTAGATATGTCTAAATTTGTTCTTTCGGCAATATCTTTTAAAATCATAGGCCTTAACTTAGTTTCATCGCCTTCCGAAAAATACTCTTTTTGAAACTCCATTATATTATTCATAGTCATCATTAATGTATTCTGCCTTTGTTTTATTGCATCAATGAACCATTTTGCGGAATCAAGTTTTTGTTTGACAAAAGTAACAGCTTCTTTTTGTGTCTTTGTTGCTTTACCTTTAGCTTGATTAAATTCTTGCAACATCTCAAAATATTTTTTATTTACTCTTAATTCCGGTGCATTTTTACTATTTAATGATAATTGAAAAACCCCATCTACAATATCTAATATGAAGTCGGGAGTAATGTGATGGTAAGTTTTATTATGAGGATTGCTAAAAGTATTTCCCGGTCTTGGATTTAATTTTACTATTTCATTAATTGCATTTTTTAATTGATTTTCAGAAATATTATATTTATTGGTTATTTTATCATAGTGTTTTTTTGTAAATTCTGTAAAATTATTTTTTAATATTTTTTTGGCAAGTTTTTTTGATTCTGTATCTATTGTTTTTTTATTAAATTGTAGGATTAAACACTCCTGAAGATTTCTTGCCCCAACACCAGGAGGATCAAATCCTTGTATTGTTTTTAGAATTTCTTCCAGGTCATTAATTTTAACATTTATATTTAATGTAAATGCCACATCATCAACAATAGCATCAAGTTCTCGTCGTAAATAACCATCCTCATCAATATTTCCTATTATGTACTTTGCAAGTAATTCTTGTTCTTCGTTAAAATTTCTTAAACCGGCTTGTCGTTCTAATTCTTCATGAAAAGTTGAACCAATTGAAAATGGAATGTCTTTGTTTTCAGTATCTTTTGAGAAATTTTTTGCAGAAAGTTTATAAAATGGAACATCTTCTTCATTAATATAATCATCTATAGAAAATTCTTCTAATTCTTTGTTTTCTTCATCCTCTGTAGTTTCTTCTTCTTGTTTTTCAATTTCTTCTTCATTTCCCTCTTCCAAAGCAGGATTTTCTTCTATTTCTTTTTTTATTCGTTGGTCTAACAATATTGTAGGTACTTCTAAAAGTTTAATCAACTGAATTTGTTGAGGAGATAATTTTTGAAGTAATTTTTGTTGTAATGATTGTTTTAACATCGTTATAGTAAATTAATTAAAATTCAGCATTTTTTGGTGTTCTTGGAAACGGAATAACATCCCTTATATTGCTCATTCCTGTTATAAATAGCATTAAGCGTTCAAATCCTAAACCAAAACCGCTATGTGGTACAGTTCCAAATTTTCTTGTTTCAATATACCACCACATTTCTTCTTTAGGAATATTCATTTCTTTCATTCGGGTTAAAAGCTTATCATAATTTTCTTCTCTTTGAGATCCGCCAATAATTTCGCCTATGCCGGGAAACAAAACATCCATTGCCCTAACCGTTTTCCCGTCACCATTCTGTTTCATATAAAATGCTTTTATATCTTTAGGGTAATCGGTAATTATAACAGGTTTTTTATAATGTTTTTCAACCAAAAATCTTTCATGTTCAGATTGTAAATCAATTCCCCAATTTTCAATTATATATTGAAATTTTTTCTTTTTATTTGGTTTTGAATTTCTTAAAATGTCAAATGCTTCTGTATAAGTTATTCTTTCAAAATTACTATTCAGAACAGATTTTAACATTTCTATAAGTTCTGTTGCTCGTTGTTCTTGAGGTTTGGTTTTTTCTTCATCTTGCTGACGTTTACTTAAAAAATTAAGATCATCAACGCAATTGTCAAGAGCATAACTGATGAGATATTTTAACATTTCTTCAGCTAAATCCATATCATCATTTATATCATAAAATGCCATTTCCGGTTCTATCATCCAAAATTCTGCTAAATGGCGAGATGTATTTGAATTTTCTGCCCTGAAAGTAGGTCCGAAAGTATAAACATCAGATAAAGCCAAAGCTGCAAGTTCTGCTTCAAGTTGTCCTGAAACAGTTAAATTCGTTTCTTTACCAAAAAAATCTTGTTTGAAATCAATATTACCTTTTTCATCAAGCGGAGTATTTTTAATATCTAAGCTTGTTACTCTAAACATTTCACCGGCACCCTCTGCATCAGAACCCGTAATAATGGGGGTATGTATGTTAACAAAACCTTTGTCATTAAAGAATTTATGAATCGCAAATATCATAGCATGTCTAATACGAGTAATTGCACCAAATGTATTTGTTCTAAATCTTAGATGTGCAATTTCTCTGAGAAATTCTAATGAATGCTTTTTGGCTTGTAAAGGATATTTATCAGGGTCAGTTTTTCCAAGAATTTCAATTTTTTCAGCAATAATCTCAATTTTTTGCCCACTTCCTTGCGATTCAATAATTTTTCCAATAACAGATATTGAAGTACCAGTATTTATATTTAATAATAAATTTTCTTCAATTTTTTCAAAATCAACAACAATTTGAACATTATTTATTGTCGAACCATCATTTAATGCTAAAAAAGTAACATTTTTACTTCCTCTTTTAGTTCTTACCCATCCTTTTACAACTACAGTTGCATCAAATTCAGATGAATTTAGTAATTCAGAGACTTTTATTCTTTTTTCCATTATTTATTTTATTCAATATCAAATGCAAAAATACAATTTTAAATTTTGAAAGAAAGTTAAATCTTAGTTATAATATTTTTAGTTTTATGATTTTTCAACAAATCTGCTGAGCGATTTATTCAATAAATTTACATCGGTTTTTTTTAATAAAGTTATGCTTATATAAGGATATTTTATTACTTCATTTTTATGCTGTTGGTATAAAAACAACAATTTTTTTTTCTTTAAAAATGAAGTTTCTATTTCAAACTTAACTAAAGAATTTTTTGGTATTTCAACAGCTTTTTTTAAGCCTTGAAATATTCTCATAGAATAAAAACGAATAATTATTTTTGGACCTTCATCATTATAATATATGTAGTAGTAATTTAAAAAATACTCGTATAAATAAAATAATATAAAAAGAAAACCTGCTACTATAGGGATAAAATATTCACTGTTTTCAAAAAAGTCAAACAAGTTTGTCATTAACGGCAATATTACCAACAGCATAAAGATTACTGATAAAATAAATCTACGCAGTTTAACACTTGTCATAGATCTATAATTGTTTATTATCATGGGGTTTTGTATTAATTTTAATTATAGTGTAAAGATAAATTTCTTTTATTGAAAAATTATTGTTTTTAGTGAAATTTGGAATATTTATTATTGTTTGTCGTTTAGATTATATTATATTTTGATTCCAATAACAAGAATATCATCAATTTGTTTAACATCTTTTTTCCATTCTTCAAAAGTAGATTTAATGGTATTATATTGTTCGTTCATAGTTAGATGGACATTGTTTAAAATTAGTTGCTCAAATTTTTTAGCCATAAATTTTTTGTTATATTTTCCCCCAAATTGATCTTGGTATCCATCTGAATAGAGATAAATTTTTGTATTTGGTCTGTATTCTAACTCGTAATTTGTAAAGCCAAAATCAGATTTATTTGAAAACAACCCACCAATTGAATATATATCACCTTCAATAATGTCCGTTCCCCCATTGTTAATTACTAGTACTTTATGATTTGCAGAAGCTATTTGAATTGTTTTATTTTTTTTATCAAAACAGCATAAAGATATATCCATTCCATCATCTCTTGTTTGATTATCTTCTTCATTTTGTTTTAATAAAGCTACAATTCTCTTATTTAATTGATCAAATATTTCAGAGGGTTTATGAATTTTCTTTTCATTAACAATTTCATTAAGGAGGGTATTTCCCATTATGGACATTAAGGCACCAGGTACACCATGTCCTGTGCAATCACCTGTTGCGATGAATAATTTATTATCTTGTTGTGAGAACCAATAAAAATCACCACTAACTATATCACGAGGGAGAAAATAAATAAATGATTCTGGAAAATACTTGTTTAAAATATGTGCATTAGGTAAAACAGCTTCTTGTATATGTTTAGCATATCTGATGCTGTCAGTTATAAGTTTATTCCGTTTATTTAATTCAGCATTTTTTTGATTAATTTCAAAAGTTCTTTCATCTATAATTTTTTCAAGTTTAATGTTAATTGCTTTTAAGCGTTTTGAATTAAGATAAACTATTCCATAAATTAAAATTATTAATAAAACCAAATAAAGTAAATAAGCCCAAAAAGTTTTGTGCCAAGGAGGTAGGATTGAAAATTTATATTCAGCAATTTCACTTTCTATACCATAGCAATTAATAGCTTTTACTTTAAATGTAAAATCTCCATTTGGAATATTTGTATACTTGACTTTACTATCATTTGACCATTTTGACCATGTTTTATCAAAATTTTCAATAAAGTATGAGTACATAATTGCATCATTATTTTCAAATTGAATTGCGGAAAATTCAAAACATAAAGTGTTTTCAGAAAATTTAAAAATGGGAACATTATTATTATCATATTTACCATAGGATATAACAGAATCATTATTAATTGTAATTTTTCTCATTAAAGTTTTATAATTATTTTCATAATCTTTTTCATATTGATAATTATAAATATAAATCTTTTTTGTACTTGTATACCAGAACCATTTGTTTACAGTATCAATAAAAGTGTGGAAAACAGGGAAAGCAGGTTCTCTTAAAAAAGGAGTAAAATTGACAGTAAATTCTCCATTTTCATTTTTAGTTAACATTCCAATGCCATCTGAAGCTGTAGTAGTAAAAATGATTTTATCGTTAAGTTGTGTAAAACTCTCATATTTTATTGAATCATTATCTCCGATAGTTAACGGAAAAGAGTTGCATTTATGAAAAAGATCATTATTAAAATCATATTGAAAAACATTGTTTTTTGTAGTTACATAAATTGTGTCATTAAGTAATATTGGAACAGCAGGTCTTTCAATTTTCAAGCCTTTTAAAATATCATATTGTATTACTTCAGATTCTTGTTTTTCAGGAAATAATTTAAGCTTGTAAATATTTTTTTCTAAAGTATTAAACCAAATATCTCCATTTTTATCTTCAATTATTACTCTTACTTCTTCAGATATATTTTTAATCATTCCAAGATCTATAAATTTATCATTTTCTTTTTTTATTAGAACAAGACCTTTACTTGTTCCAAGTAATAAGTAGTTTGGTTTAGAAATTAATTGATGCAATAAATAACTTACCTTAAAAGAAAATACTAATTTTAATTTGCTATTTTCAAGTTTATAAATACCATTGCGAAAAACAGAATAAAGTTCGTTATCAATAATTTTTATATCCATAAAACTAGTGGATTCTTTATGTAAAGGATTAAAAGAGTAAAAGTTGTTGCTGGATTCAGTTAATATTGTATCAATATCTAATGTGTAGAAATTTTGCAATGTTCCTAAGTAGTAATTTAATCCATATTTGTTAACAATGGTTGGAATGTTTGAATATCCACTTTCGTTATCAAAAAATGAAATAGGAGAATATGTTTCAATATATGAAATGCCATTATTTGATGTAATCCATAAATTTTCTCCATAATCCAAATAAGCAAAATGAGTGTTATTATTATCAAGTCCAGAGTATTTGTTATATAATTGAATAAGCCTCCCTTTTTTATCTATTACTACTGCACCTCCGGAACTTGTAACTAATACAAAATATTTTTCATATATTTTAATGCCATGATATAAATTATGCTTAATAATATAATCATCAATATTTGTCTTAAAAGTAGTAATTGAGTAGTTATTTATATTCATAAAAAACAAGCCTTGATTACGAGTGCCGATTAAAATCCTATTCTCATCATATTTTAACATTGTGTAAACAGCTTGTTCTGAAAATCTATTTCCATTTGGTATTAATTGAAGTGAATCATTAACTAATTCCATTAATCCAACTTCTTTTTTACGAACAAAAATTCTTTCATCTATATTAAATCCAAAACTGAAATCTTTTTCTGACTCCCAAAACTTTTCAAGTTTTTTATCTTTAAAATAAAACATGTGTGAAAATCCAATAAACAACACACCTTCTTTATATTTAACAATACTGGGGATATTATAAAAATTTTTCTTTTTTTCACTTAATTGCTCAGTAAATGATCGAAATTTTGTGTAGCCTAATTCATCTTTTTCAAGATACCCAATTTCGTTTTGTGCTCCTACATAAATAATTCCTGTTGAATCTTTAAAAAAAGCTCTTATATCAACGGGTCCTATTATTTTTCTCCATGTTTTACCATCAAATTCGAGTATTCCATCATTATTACCAAAATACATTATACCATCATTATCCTGAATAGCCGCCCAAGTTTGAGGATTAGATCCGTATTCTGACGGCAAGTAGTTTTTAATAAAAGATTTACCTATATCGTTTATAGTTTGCCCATGTAGTTGAGGCAATATAAAACTTAAATAAATTAAGAGAAATGATATTTTAGTTAGATGTTTGATAACAAAAACATATTTTTGTAAAAAATAATTTACCTTAATGTTTATGATGTAAAATTATTAATATTAAGTTAAAAATCAAATACTTTTTAAAATGAAAACACAATTTTATGCAATTTTTTTAGTTGCTTTTATATTAAATATTGTATCCTGTAAGAGAATTGAAAATAATAAAGAATTATTATCAGTTAAAAGTGAGGATATTAATAATAGATTGGAGCAGGAACATTTAGTAATGTCTACTTTATGGTTTCAACAATCGGCAGAAATGAGAGCCGTTTATTATCAAGCTTATAATTTTGCAAAATTAGCTCTTGAAAACAATCTGACAAAGTTAGATACATCTTCAACCAAGCAAGCTGTTGTTATTCTTGATATTGATGAGACCATATTAGACAATAGCCCTTTTGAAGCAATGTGTATAAAAACAGGTCTTGGATATACCGGTGAAAACTGGAAAAACTGGACTGACTTAGCTTCAGCAAAAGTTTTGCCGGGTGCAATTGACTTTTTATTACATGCAAAAGCAAAAGGAGTAAAAGCAATATATGTTTCAAATAGGAGAGAGGAAGAGCTAGAAAGAACAATGAAAAATATGAAAAATTTAGGTTTTCCTTTTGTGGAAAAGGCTAATTTCTTTTTAAGAACAGAAGAAAGCAGTAAAACAAAAAGAAGAGAAAAAATCTTAAAAAAATATGATATTGTACTTTTAATTGGCGATAATTTGGCTGATTTTTCTGATATTTATGAATCAAGAAATGAAAAATTGGCATTGGATGTTGTTGATGCCAATAAAAATGATTTTGGAACAAAATACATTATTCTACCAAATCCTATGTATGGTGATTGGGAAAAAGCTATTTATAAAAACGATTATAGCTTAAGTACTGAACATAAGGATAGTTTAAGAAAAGCCAGTCTTATAGCTTATTAAAGAAGTAAGGAAAGAACGAGCTTTGTCATACATTATTTTGTTTTGTGTGCATGAACTTTAACATGTGTATAACTCTGTTAAATTTAATTATAAAACATATTAGAAAAATAGTCATTAAGTTATTATATTTGTCTATCAAATTGAGTAAAACAAGCATTTTCCAGATATTGGTAATATAATGAGTAAAATCAGATTGAATGTATTAGGATTATCTTATAGTCAGACACAAGCAGGAGCTTATGCTTTGGTACTTGCCGAAGAAAATGGCAAAAGACGTATCCCAATAATAATTGGTGGTTTTGAGGCACAGTCAATAGCAATTGTTTTGGAAAAATTATCTCCTCCTCGTCCACTTACTCATGATCTGTTTCACACATTTGCAAAAAATATTAATGTAGAAATAAAAGAAGTTGTAATAAGTAAACTTGAAGAGGGGGTGTTTTATGCCGATATAGTTTACTCTTTTAATAACAAAATAATTACTATTGATGCCCGTACTTCTGATGCTGTTGCTTTAGCTCTGCGTTTTAAATGCCCAATTTATACATCAGAAGCAATTATGGCAAAAGCCGGAGTAGTGCTTGATGTTGGAAAGGAGATAGACGAAGAAAAAGAAATTATTACCACACAAGAAGAAAATGATAGTGATAGCGATAATGATTTTTCAGGATATAACAATAAAAAGTTAAAGGAAAAGTTAAATAAAGCTATTTCTGAAGAAAATTATGAATTAGCATCTAAAATTAGAGACGAAATAAATTTAAGAAAATAAAATTGTGATTTCCTCACATTTGTAATTCTCAAAGTATTATGAATTTTATAAAATATTTTTTATTAATAAGTATTTTTCATTTTGTGGGTTTGCAGACAAATGCAAATGACAAAGCAAATTTTTCTGACCTTATAAAAACAAAATGGAAATGTATATCTGTAACAAGTGGCAATAGCGGAGTTATTCACGAACTTGAAGAAAATGATTTTCTTATTTTTGATAAAGACAGCAATACTTTTCAATTCGATTTTGTACGCGAAAACCCCAATGTTTCGGGCTCATATATTTTACACGATAGCACAATAATACTTTCATTTACTACAAAATTACTTGAAAAAAATATAGACTCTATTGCTTTTAAAGTTATTGATGATGTTCCTGAATTAATATTTTATTACAATGGGCAAATTGTAACTCAGATTAGACAAAACGAAATACAATATCAGCAATTTATAAGAGAATTTAATATCGATTATTGCAATTCTGATACATTAATAATTAACGACAGAGGTGTTAGTTATTTGTATGTCAATACAGAAGAAAATGTAGCTGTGCCATTGCAACAAGTAAAAGAAAGTTCGTTTATTATTACGCTGCTTCGAGGATTGTTGGGTATAATAGTGGTTCTTTTTATTGCATATCTTTTTAGCAGTAATCGTAAAGCAATTAACTGGAAGGCTATATTGGTAGGTTTATTAATTCAAATTGTAATTGCCATATTGGTTTTGAAAGTGCCATTTATACAGCATGGTATTGAGATAGTTGGTAAAATGTTTATTAAAGTTCTCGATTTCACAAAAGAAGGAAGCACATTTTTATTTAAATCTTTTATTTCTGATAAAGTAGAAAGTCCGCTTATAAATTTTGCTTTTTGGATACTGCCTACAATTGTTTTCTTTTCGGCACTTACCAGTGTTCTGTATTATTATGGAATTATCCAGAAAGTAGTTTATGGAATGGCATGGCTTATGAAAAAGGCAATGAACCTTTCGGGTGCAGAAAGCCTTTCGGCTACAGGCAATATTTTTCTTGGACAAACAGAATCTCCATTATTGATAAAAGCATATCTTGAAAAAATGACAAAATCGGAAATATTGTTAGTAATGGTAGGAGGTATGGCAACTATTGCAGGGGGTGTTCTTGCAATTTATATTGGATTTCTGGGAGGAGATGACCCTGTTCAAAAAATGCTGTTTGCCAAACATTTGATAACGGCATCAGTAATGGCAGCACCAGGTGCTGTTGTTGCAGCTAAAATATTAGTGCCACAAACGGAAGAAGTTGATGCATCAATAAAAGTAGGTAAAGATAAAATTGGCTCAAATGTTCTTGAAGCCATTTCTAATGGAACTTCAGAAGGAATTAAACTTGCCGTAAATGTGGCTGCTATGTTGCTTGTTTTTATTGCTTTTGTAGCCCTTGTAAACTTCATATTTTATAAAATTGGCGATTATACTTCATTAAATGCATGGATAATGGATATTACCAGTGGGCAATACGATAAATTAAGTGTTCAGTTTATTTTGGGATATTCGCTTGCACCTTTAACATGGCTGATAGGTGTTCCTTCTGCCGATATGGCTCTGGTTGGTCAGTTGCTGGGCGAAAAAATAATTCTTAATGAACTTATTGCATATAAAAGTTTAAAAGAATATATTGACCTTTCTGCATTTGCAAGTCAAAAATCAGTAATTATTTCTACATATATTTTATGCGGTTTTGCAAATATTGGTTCAATAGGTATTCAGATTGGTGGTATTGGAGCAATAGCTCCGGGTAAACGTAAAATGTTGTCGAAACTTGGCATGAAAGCATTGCTTGGTGGAACTTTAGCATCTTTGCTTTCGGCAACAATTGTGGGGGTTATTTTATCATAAATATAAATGAAGCAATACATCAATTTAATAGAAAGAATTTTAGACGAGGGGGTTAAAAAAGAAGACAGAACAGGAACAGGAACAATTTCAGTTTTTGGTCATCAAATGCGTTTCAATCTTGCTGATGGTTTTCCATTATTAACAACAAAAAAACTGCATTTAAGATCAATTATCCATGAATTATTATGGTTTTTGGCAGGCGATACAAATACCAAATATCTTAAGGATAATAATGTTAAAATTTGGGACGAATGGGCAAATGAAAATGGTGAGCTTGGACATATTTATGGTTATCAATGGCGTTCATGGCCATCTGCCAATGGAACTCATATTGACCAAATATCAAATGTTATTAACTCAATTAAAAATAATCCAAATTCCAGAAGACATATTGTAAGTGCGTGGAATGTTGGTGAACTTGATAACATGGCGTTACCTCCATGTCATATTTTATTTCAGTTTTATGTTGCAAACGGAAAATTATCCTGTCATTTATATCAACGTAGTGCCGATACATTTCTAGGAGTTCCTTTTAATATTGCGTCATACGCCATTTTATTAATGATGATTGCACAAGTAACAAATTTAGAACTTGGCGATTTTGTTCACACACTTGGCGATGCACATATATATCTTAATCATATTGAGCAATGCAAATTACAGATATCAAGAGAGCCTAAAACATTGCCAAAAATGATTATTAAGCCAGAAGTAAAAGATATATTCAGTTTTAAATTTGAGGATTTTCGTTTGGAGGATTATAATCCGCATCCTCATATAAAAGGAGAAATTTCAGTATAAAATTTATGAAAAAGCAAATATCAATAATTGTAGCAATAGCAAAAAATAATGCAATAGGAAAAAATAATGACCTTTTGTGGCATATTCCTAATGACCTAAAGCGATTTAAAAAATTAACAAGCGGGCATAATATTATTATGGGCAAAAAAACTTACCAATCTTTGCCTTTTAGACCTTTGCCAAACAGAACAAATATTGTTATTACCGATATTATTGGCGAAATAATTGAAGGATGCAAAATGGCATATTCTATTAACGATGCTGTTGAGCTAATGGATAAGGAAAATGAAAATTTTATTATTGGCGGAGGCTCGGTATATAAACAATTTCTGCCTGTTGCCGATAAATTATA
The DNA here is from genome assembly GCA_964442075.1 of uncultured Bacteroidales bacterium. Lineage (GTDB taxonomy): Bacteria > Bacteroidota > Bacteroidia > Bacteroidales > CAYTAU01 > CAYTAU01. Next base: position 40,186 of record CAYTWH010000015.1, on the reverse strand, counting down.
TCTTACAATAGTTCATAAAGATTTTGATGCAGATATTTTTTTCCCCGAAATTAACTTTGATGAATGGGAAAAAATTGAAGAAATTTTTGTAAATGATGACGATAGTGTTCCGTTTGATTATTCGTATTTAACGTTGAAGAAAAAATAATAAGGGTATTTTAAATTACATGTGTATTAAATACATGAACAATTAATTATTAATTAAAATTTAAGAATCATGAAAAAATTATTTTTGATCTCAACAATTATACTTTTTGCTTCAAGTTTACTTGTTTTTAACTCGTGTTCAAAGTATAAATTAAATAGAACAACAACTTCTTCGGCAGATAATAGTACAGCCGAAAATGCTTTTAACGATGTATATAAAGTTGTTAACGAAACAGCCGAAGACGAAAGCAGCAATAAAAGTTTAACTGCGTATAGTTTTGGAAACTGTGCAACTGTAACAGTAACCCCTGCTTGGCCCGATACAACATTTCCTAAATCTATTACTATTGATTTTGGTACAACAAATTGCACAGGAACAGATCTTAAACTCAGAAGAGGAAAAATTGAGTATACAATATCTGACAGGTACAGAAACACCGGTTGTGTTATTACAGCAACTACTGATGATTATTATGTTAACGATTATAAAGTAGAAGGTAATAAAACAGTTACTAATAATGGAAGAAATTCAAACGACAATTTAAGTTACACTATTGAAGTTACTAATGCAAAAGTAACAACACCCGATGGTGATGAAATTACATGGGAATCTACAAGAACAAGAGAATGGACAGAAGGAGAAGAAACGGGGTATTTTACACTTGACGGTAATGGTGATATACTTGGAATTGATGGTATTACTGATGATGTTTATTCAATTACCGGTAATGCAAGTGGTGTAAACCGTGATGGACTTAATTTTACAGTAACAATTATTGAACCTCTAATTGTAAAAATTGGTTGCAGATGGATAACTAAAGGAGTTTTGGAAATTGTACCAGAAGACCTTAAAACCAGAACAGTTGATTATGGTGATGGCAATTGCGATAATGAAGCAACTGTTACAATTGGGAATAAGACCTACAATATAATTTTGAGATAAAATTTTCCAAAAAAAAAAGCCTCACAATTTGTGAGGCTTTTTTTTATGCTACTTTAAGTTTTTTAATTTTAGATTTTTCCAGTTTTTCGGTGGCGTATTTTACAGTTATTTCCATTTTTTTTCTTTGGTTACTTGGTATTTCAAACATTGCATCCATCATAATTGCTTCACAAATAGAACGCAGTCCTCTTGCTCCTAATTTGAATTCAATTGCTTTATCAACAATATAATTTAAAGCATCTTTTTTGAATATTAATTCAACACCATCAATTTCAAATAGTTTAACATATTGTTTAACTATTGAATTTTTTGGTTCTGTTAAAATGTCCCTTAATGCTTTTTTGTCAAGAGGGTTTAGATAAGTTAGAATTGGTAATCGCCCAATTATTTCGGGAATTAATCCAAAAGATTTTAGGTCTTGCGGTGCAATATATTGGAGAATATTATCTCTTTCAAAATTTTCTATTTCTTTTTTTGCATTAAACCCAACAACCTGTAAATTTAATCTTTGAGATATTTTTTTCTCAATACCATCAAATGCTCCTCCGCAAATAAACAATATATTTTGTGTATTAACAGGTATCATTTTCTGGTCAGGATGTTTTCTTCCACCCTGAGGAGGAACATTAACAATTGCTCCTTCCAATAATTTTAATAAACCCTGCTGAACGCCTTCGCCGGAAACATCTCTGGTAATTGAAGGATTATCTCCCTTTCTGGCAATTTTATCAATTTCGTCGATAAAAACAATTCCTTTTTCTGCTGCTGCAATATTATAATCTGCCGATTGTAATAATCTTGTCAGTAAACTTTCAATATCTTCACCTACATAACCAGCTTCTGTTAAGACTGTCGCATCTACAATTGTAAAAGGAATATGTAGCATTTTAGCAATTGTTTTTGCCATTAATGTTTTTCCTGTTCCGGTTTCTCCTACAAGAATAATATTCGATTTTTCAATTTCAACGTCGTCTTTGCTAATTTTTTGTTGTAATCTTTTATAATGATTATATACGGCAACAGATAAGTATTTTTTTGCTTCTTCTTGTCCAATAATGTATTGGTCTAAGAATTTTTTAATTTCAATTGGCTTAAGTAGTTTTATATTACTTATGCTAAAATCATCAGGTTTCTTTTTCCCTTCTTCTTTTATTATATCATAAGCTTGTTCAACACATTCGTCACAAATATGTCCCGAAATTCCTGCAATTAAAAGATTTGTATCTTTTTTATTTCTTCCGCAAAACGAACATTTATCCATAAGCTTATTTTTTCTTGTCATTTCTTATTAAAACTTCATCAATCATTCCGTAATCTTTTGCTTCATGAGCAGTCATCCAATAATCACGATCAGAATCTTTCCAAATTTTCTTATAATCGTTTCCGGAATGTTTAGCAATAATTTCGTAAAGTTCTTTTTTGAGTTTTTGTATTTCTTTTGCTGTTATCTCAATATCAGAAGCTTGTCCGGCAGTGCCACCCATTGGCTGATGTATCATTATTCTTGAATGTTTTAATGCAGATCTTTTGCCTTTTGATCCTGCAGTTAATAATACAGCTCCCATTGATGCAGCCATACCAGTACAAATAGTTGCGGTATCTGCATTTATATACTGCATTGTATCGTAAACACCAAGACCTGCATGAACAGATCCTCCCGGAGTATTAAAATATATCTGAATATCTTTTGAGGGGTCTGATGAATCTAAAAATAATAATTGTGCCTGTATAATATTAGAAACATAATCATCTATTGGTAAGCCTAAAAAGATTATTCTATCCATCATCAATCTTGAGAATACGTCCATTGTAGCAATGTTCATTTGTCTTTCTTCAATAATTGTTGGTGAAATATAATTTCCGTATATTGAAGAAAATCTCTTATTATAAATAGATGTGTATTTTTCAAGATTTAAACTGCTTATTCCTATATGCTTTGTTGCATACTTGTTAAATTCATTATTATTAGTCATAATAAAATAGTTTTAATGATTTTCAGAATGTAAAATTAGTAAAAATAAATTTAAACCCATGTATGAGTTAAGTCTAAAATGGAAGTAAATGCAATAAGTTTGAATTTGTATAAGTTAAAATGTATTTATTTCTTTTCAACAAGTTTTTTGTATTCGCCTAAACTAATTTTTTTTACGTTTAACATAACTGTTTCTCTAATATATTTGACAATTTTATCTTCATATACCTTTTCAAATATCCTAAATTTTTCATCTTTATTCTCAAGCATTTTCTTAGCCTGTTCTTCTAGATATTCTTCAGGAACATATTGCATACCGTATTGCATAAATTGATATTGAATAATACCTTTTGTATAATTAAAAACCTCATCTTCACTTGCTTTTATATCATTATCTTTAATTATCCTGTTTTTAATTATTTCCCATTTAAATTGTTCTTGATATAAATTATAATCTTCTTCTATTTTTTCTTTGGTTAATTTTTCATCTGTTCTGGTAGAAAAAATAAATCTTTTTAGAAATTCATTAGGTAAGTCAATTTTAATTTTTTTAATAAGGTTTTCTCTAATATCAATATGAAATTTATAATTACTATTATGCTCAAGTTCGTTTTCTAAAAGTGTTATAATTTTTCCTTTTAACTCATCTAAAGATTTAACCTCACCCTTTTCATAAGCTTTATCAAACAAATCCTGATTAATTTCGGCAGGTACAAAATTTGAAATCCCTGTTAGTTTAAATCTAAAATCAGAATCTATATTTTCTGCTTGTTTGTTATTTATTTTAAGTAATGAGGCAATTTCGGTATTGCTTGGAAAAGCTTTTTTAATATTAAAAACTATTGTATAGTTTACTTTTTTATTTTTTAAATTTTTCTTTATCTCCTCATCTTTAATCACATCAAAGAGCATATTAGCGTCTTCTGTAACTATTCCATTTTCCAAAGTATTTCCCTTTTCATCTAATTGAATAAATTCACCTCTAAGCATTGATTTTTCCCCAATTTTATCAACATCAACATTTTTACCATGTTGTAGAGCAATATTGTTTATTTTTTCATTAATCATTTCATCATCGGGTTTGATCTTAAAATAATCAATTTTATTGCTTTTTGATAAATTTAACTCAAACTCAGGAATTATCCCTATATCATATAAAAAATCAAATTCTTCATCTTTATCCCAATTAATATTTGTTTTTTCGCTTGGTAGAGGTTGTCCTAAAACATCTAATTTTTCGTCAATTATGTATTTATTTAATGATTCTGAAAGTATACCGGAAACTTCTTCAATAAGAACTTGTTTGCCATGCATTTTTTTAACATAACCAATAGGGACTTTCCCAGGTCTAAATCCAGACATATTAGTTTTCCTGCTAACTTCTTTTATTTTCTTATCTACTAGCGAAGTATAATCATCTTTAACAATATTGATCTTAATTTCAATATTCAAATTATCAATAATATTTTTTGTAATATTCATGGGAATCAAAAAATTAAATTAAAAATAAACAAAACCGTTGTAAAAATACAACGGCCAAATAAAATTTGTGCGGATGAAGGGACTCGAACCCCCACGCCTCACGGCACTAGATCCTAAGTCTAGCTCGGCTACCAATTACGACACATCCGCAAATAAGGATTGCAAAGATAGATTTTTTTTGCAAAAAAATAACAAGTATTAAAAAATTTATCATATTTTTGCTAAATTATTATAGTTAAAGCCTTAAATTTTATAATTATTAAATTGTTATGAAAGTTTTAAAAATTACATTAAGTCTTATATTATTGTTATTAGTAAGCAGTTTATTTTCACAAGAGATTGATTCAAATGATAGTAATAAAGTTGAAATTATTGATCAGAATGCAAAAAATGCACTTGATAGTAATAAAGTGTTGTGGGAACAAACTTTAATTAAAGCTGGAAATTCAGAAGATTCAATTATATGCAATGTGCAATGGGCATATAAAGTTGTGAAATTCTCATCTGAATACAGCAAAAAAGATAAATCTGCTAATCAGATTTTAGGAAAGCCCAATGTATTACCAATGGGAGGCGATTCTCCAACTGCCTGGGCAGTAAAAGCTAAGGGTGGAAAAGAAACATCAGGCGAAGCTTTTATTAGAGTTGAATATGTTGCTCCTATGAGAATACAACAAATTGCAATTGCTGAAAGTTTCAACCCGGGTGCTATAACTAAGGTTTTTATGTATAGTACGGATGGGCTGGAGGTTCAGGTTTATGATAAACTTGCTTTAACAGCAAATGTAAAATCCAGAATGTTAAATATATTTCTTACTGCTCCAACTGATTTTTATGTAAAAGAAGTAGCAGTTTATCTGAATCCTGAGGCAGTACCGGGTTGGAATATGATTGATGCTATTGCTATCTCTGATTGTAAAGATTCAGTAAAAGCAAAAATAAATTTAATACCAAATGTTGTTTTTAACAACAAGCCGGAAAGTATGGGAACAGGTATTAATACAATATATGACGAAATAGCACCAATGATTTCACCAGATGGTAAATTGTTATTATTTGACAGAAAAAATCATCCGGAGAATGTAGGTGGATTTCAGGATATTGATGATATATGGTATTCAAAAATTGATGAGAACGGAAAATGGAAGAATGCAAGAAATGTTGGAAAACCATTAAATAGTAAATACAATAATTTTGTTCAATCTATAACACCCGATGGTAATTCTCTATTATTAGGTAATGCATATAATAAAGATGGAACAATGTCGGAAGGTGTTTCTTTTACATATAGAACTCGTGAAGGTTGGGCATATCCCGAGAAACAGTTAATTGATGGCTTTTTCAATTTAAATGAGTTTGCTAATTATTTTCTTTCAAATGATGGAAGAACATTATTAATGGCAATAGAACAAAAAGACAGTTATGGAAGACTTGACCTTTATGTTAGTTTTATGAAGGGTGAAAACAGGTGGTCGAAACCAAAAAATTTAGGATCAACTATTAATACAACACAAAATGATTATAGTCCTTTTCTTGCAGCAGATGGAGTAAGTCTTTATTTCTCTACTTCCGGTCATGCAGGATATGGAATGGAAGATATTTTTGTTGTTCAAAGGCTTGATGATACATGGCAAAAATGGACAGAGCCACAGAACTTAGGAGATGCAATTAATAGCCCTGAGTCAGATACAAAATATAATATTCCTGCTTCCGGTGAATACGCATATCTTTCCAGTACAAATAAATCGGTTGGGAAAAATGATATTTTCAGAATTGCTTTGCCTCAAAAAGTTAAGCCAAAGCCTGTTGTGTTGATTTCAGGAAAAGTATTAAATAATAAAACAAATGAGCCTGTTGATGCAAGAATAATTGTTGAAGAATTGCCTTCAGGTAAAGAAGTGGCTGTTGCTCGTACCAATCCTAATACAGGGGAATTTAAAATTATTTTACCTGCAGGAAAAAAATATGGTTTTAGAGCAATTGGACTTGGATTTTTTGAAGCAAATAAGAATATTGACTTAACTGATATTGATGAATATATGGAAATTGATGATGAGTATTTACGTCTTTCTCCTATTGAAGTTGGACAGGTTGTTCGACTTAATAATATATTTTTCGAATACAGTAAAGCTACTCTTAAGCCGGAATCATTTCCTGAGTTAGATAGAACTATTGGGTTTATGAATAATAATCCAAAAATTGAAATAGAAGTTGCCGGACATACAGATAATACGGGTTCAGATGAATTTAATTTAAAACTTTCTCAGGCAAGAGCAAAATCGGTTGCAGAATATTTAACAAACAATGGTGTTATTGCTGGTAGAATTTCATCAAAAGGGTATGGAGAGTCAAGACCTGTTGCATTTAACTCTGATGAAGAAGGTCGTCAGTTGAATAGACGTGTTGAATTTAAAGTCCTTAAAACAGAGTAAAAAAAAGTAAAGTCAAAAAGCCAAAAGACAAAAAGTAAAAGTGCGGAATCCAGTTGTATTCTGCAATATAATTCTGGATTCCTGCTTTCGCAGGAATGATAAACATTTTAATCATTTACTAGGTAAATATACGGATATTCATAATTTATCAATATTCAGCAATAATTTTGACTATTCGTTCTGCTGTTTTTCCATCCCATAACTCAGGTGATAAAGGAATGGTATTTTTTGATAATGTATCTTTATATTCTTGTCTGATTTTTTCAACATTATTGCCTACCAATACAGAAGCTCCTCCATGTTCTCTTAAAGTTATTGGACGTTCGGTATTCCAACGCAGAGTTAAGCATGGTGTGCCAAGCACTGTACATTCTTCCTGTAAACCACCGCTATCTGTAAGAACAATTTTAGCATCCATATTTAATTTCAATAATTCATGATAACCGATTGGATGTAATAAAATTAAATTTGAACAGGATTTAACTTTTTCAAGCAATTCAAATTTTTCTAATTGCTTAAACGCACGAGGATGAATTGCCCAAATTATATGAAAATCACTAGCAACATCATTTAGTAAAAAATCAATTATAGGAATGAAAATTTCTTTATGATCAACATTTGAAGGTCTATGAAGTGTTACTATTGCAAATTTGTTTATATTTGGAACGGTAAAACTATGGTTTTCATCAATCAGATTTTTTTTAATGATATTTCTAATTTCAAGGGCTGAAGCTTTTTCCCTTTCATTTTCAAGAGTATCAATCATAATATTGCCAACAAACTTTATTCTTTCTTTTGGAACTCCTTCTTTCAATAAATTTTTATCTGATATTCTGTCGGGAGTAAATAATATATCTGATAAACGATCTGCAACTAACCGATTTATCTCTTCGGGCATGGTAATATCCCCGGAACGAAGACCTGCTTCAATGTGAGCCAGTTTAATATGTTCCTTTTTTGCAGTAATTGAGCCGGCACAAATTGCGTTTACATCACCAACAACAACAATCCAGTCTGGTTTTTCTTTTTTAATAACCTTTTCAAATTCAATCATTGTATTACCAACTTGCTCGGCATGAGTGCCTGAACCAATTTCAAGGTGAATGTCAGCAGGAGGAATATTTAAATCCTTAAAAAATTGTTGCGACATTCTAATATCATAATGTTGACCTGTATGTACAAGAATATGTTCAATCTTCTCATCTGATTTTTTATTATGATTTTTAATTGCACGAATAAATGGTGCAATTTTCATAAAATTTGGTCGTGCTCCAATAAGACTAATTATCTTCATAATAATTTAAATTCTATTAAATAACAAAAGTATAAAAAAATTTTGGAAATCGATTGGGTTTATTACGTGAGTGCTTGCCTTTACTTTTAATGTAATTTTATTTCATTAATATTATTATTTTATTATATTTTACGCAATTTGTATTACACATTATGCGTTACGCAAAATGTGTAGCAAGTATATATATTATTTTTTATTGAGAAAATTTTCAGGAAATGTATTACAATTTGCCAAAATGCAATTAAAAAAAAACTTTATCAATACAATTTGTCTTTTTATTCTGGTTGGTTGTAATAATAAACGATATAACCACTCTAAACCTAATTTTATATATAATTTTGGAGATCGTTTTACATTTCCTGTATATACATCAAATCTTTCTCCTAATCCCATATATAATGCAGGATATTCTATTATCAATTCTTCAATTAAATATTCCTGTTTTGAATTATCATGAGCAAAAAAACTAAAGTGTTTTTAAATTGAGGAATTGCTTGAAATTAAAACATTGATAAAAAAACTATTTGTATCGGCAACCATTTAATAGATATTTACGTCTAAATTATATACATTTATCATAAATGAGGTTAAATTATGAAACATTTTCTTTGTATGAAACGTACAAAGAATTGTTTAAATAAATTAAAAAATATACATTATGAAAAAAATCCTATTATTAATATCAACAATTATTTGTTTAAGTGCAATTGCACAAGAGAAAGCTCCCGTTAATCCTGAGTTTACTAATTATTTATTGAAAAAGAATGCCGGATTAATACAAGCTTATTCTGAAGATGGCTATCCTCTGGGAGAAATTCCTTCACTTACAAAATATAGTTTTGATGCATTGGCGCATATGCAAATTAATGTGCCCAAACTGGATGCTTCATTTGATCTTAGAACGCAGGGCGGGACAACACCAGTTGGTAGCCAGATAGCAAGCGGACCTTGTTGGGCTTTTGGCGCGATTGGAGCAATAGAATCTACACTAAAATACACGAGTGTAGGAACTTATGATTTTTCTGAAATTAATATGTCAGCATGTCATGGACATCTTTGGGAACCTTGTGAGGGTGGAAATTTGAATGTGGCTACGAATTATGCATCAAGAATTGCTGGCCCTATAGATGAAACTGATCAACCATATCCGGCAACTTCACAGGCTATTTGTGATGCAACATGTGGTAGCGGGGATCCTGTATATTGGATGCAGAATATTGTGCATTTACCCGGTATAAATGATGCCGGCTATAATGCTTCTGTTGTAAAACAAGCTATTTATGATAATGGTGCAGCCTACTGTAACATGAGGTATGTTGATGCGTTTATGGATTATACATACGATGCTTATTATTGCACGCATCCTATAGACTCATCAACAAATCATGGTGTACTGCTGGTTGGATGGGATGATGATTTTTCCAAAAATAATTTCAAAGACACACCAATTGATGATGGTGCCTGGATTGTAAAAAATAGCTGGGGAACCGGTTGGGGAGAATCAGGTTATTTCTATATCTCTTATGAGGATACCAAAGCACTTTGGACCGTTGGTTATTTCAAAGATCCTATTGCCTATGATGCAACTGCAAGTTTGTACCATTATGATGAGATTGGCCTTGTAAGCGGTATTGGGTATGGTGATGGAGATGATTACGGCCTGGTGAAGATCGTTCCCAGTGCTGATGAACAGATTACAAAAATCAGTACTTATGTAAGAGGTGCAGGAGCTACTATAAGTATTGAGATTTATGATGATTTTTCCGGAGGTTCTTTATCCAATCTTTTAGGATCATTAACTGGTCAGAGTGTTACATACCCAGGATTTTATACATTTGATCTTGCATCCGCTATTAATGTTTCATCAGGTGATGATTTTTATGTGAAAGTGCGGTATAATATTCCTAGCGAGACTTATGTGATTCCTGTTGAATGTGCATATGGCGGATATGCTGACCCAACAATTGAAAGTGATGTATGTTGGTTTAGTGGTAGTGGCTCAAGTTGGAGTGAAGCCGGAGCAAGTGGATATGATGTGAGTATCAGAGCTTATACAATTCCGCAGCCTGAAACATATGATGTAACTTTTAGTGTTACTGACGGAACAGACCCTATTGAAAATGCAGAGGTTACATTTGGAGGTTCTCCTCAGATGACAAATGCAGTTGGAACAACTGTTTTTGCAGGAGTAGGTGTAGGGAGTGGACAATCATATTCTGTTACTTATGCTGGATATAACGATGTAAATAGTACAGTAGATGTTGTTGATCAGGATGTAATTGAAAATGTAGTTATGGGATTAAGTGGCCCAACTACCAAGTTGAGAGATGATTTTTGCGGTTATACAACAACTGACAAAAGTACTTGGATATACTGTGACGGTGTTTATGGCTCACAAGATTTTGAATGGGAATTTACGTGTGCAGGTATTGGATATAGCGAAACAAGAAGTAATGTTCATCCTACCAAGCCTAGCAGAAATTACATAAGAATTTATTACATGCCAGGAATTCAAAATGGTCAAATATATGATGTAAGAGTACGAGCTAAAGTAGGAGGATCATGGGGTGATTGGGGACAAGTTTGCCAGATTGATATGACAGGAGCTAAGAGTGGACATACAAGCAATAATGATATGATTGCTACCAAAACAAAATTATATCCAAATCCATTTAATAATAATGCTAAAATATTAATTACTGATGATTACAGCCAAACTTTTAATGTATATATTAGTGATATAACAGGTAAAATTTTATCTGAGAGCTTAGTTAATGCAAATGAAGAGTATGTATTTGGAGATAAGTTGGAAAGGGGAGTCTATTTATTTATGATTTTTGGTAATAATAACGAATATTCTAAAACAATTAAGTTTATAAAACAATAACTATATAAACTAATAACAAGAAAAGCCCTCAAATGAGGGCTTTTTTTATTGTGAATCTTATTAAATATATTTTTCAATTAATTGTTTAGTATCTTCGATGTGATTTTTGCTTGAAGCACCAAAGACAATTGATTGAATGTTTTTATTTTCTAAAAACTGATATGCTTCATCTGGTTTTATTGCTCCAGAAGCTAATGTCGACATAGCCATTAGTTGATAATCGTTTTTATTGTTTGACTTAATTACATCTAAATATGAATTAATATCTGGTGACATTAAGTAACCTATTTTATTAAAAGAAGAACAAATAACCATATCTTTAATACCCCATTCTTTCATTTTATTTAATGTGTATGGGAGATTTTGAGTAATTAATCCTGGTATCGAATTATATTTCTTTTTAACATAATTATAATATTCTTCAAAAACTTCTTTTATATTATATCCAAGAATCAAGTCAGTTATTATATTTTGCAAGAATATTACTTTTACATTAAGGCCACTAAACATCTTCATCTCAAGGTCAATAAGGATCTGCATTAGCTTAATAGCGTCTTTAGAAATAACCGACATACTGCCTTTTGCTATCATCCCAACTGCTCCACCAATAGTGTTATTCTTAAAGAGTATATCATTCATACTAGAAACAATACCTTTTTCAGCAACCATATTAGCATATTTGTATGGATATGGAATTGACACATAGAATGATATATCTGGAAACTTTTTGTTGTTATCTTTAAAATGATTACAAATTTCAATTGCTCTATCATTACTATTCAAAAAGAAAGCTTTTATACCATTATCATATACTAAATTATATACTTTGTAAATATTATTTATATCATGGAATTTTTCAGTTAATTGTTGTGCTTTTTCTTGAGACATATGATTAATCCCAAAGAATTGATTATCACCAAAGACTATTTTATCAATTTTTTGCATTTCTATTTATTTAAATTTCTTTGAACATTTCATTAATTACAAATTGAGTATCAGCACCATCATTAAATGAAGAAATTGAATTATTCTTTTTCCCAAGAATTAAATCAATAAAATGGTATAACTGCCCTGTAAATTCATTCCCTCTTACATAAAAAGGAACACTTCTGAACACATCTGTTATGTAGACAGTATTCCAGCCATTAATATAATTATATTTTGTATTTGCTTCATTGAGAAATATTTTCAGGGAATGTTGATCAGCTAAAATCTTTCCTTTACTACCAAAAAGTTCAATTTTGTTTGTAGGCTTTCGATAACTTGTATCACTCCAATTTACATAAATTGTCCCATTAATACCATTATTATAAAATATTGTTGATGAAACTATATCTTCAACATTCTTGGAGAAGATTTTATTGATACTGGTGCCACTTACTTTTATTGGTTTTCCCAATAAGAAATTAATTAAATCGATTGCATGTGAAGCCATTTCAAAGATTACACCACCTCCACTTTCATGTTTACCTCTCCATCCTTTACCTTCATCTTTACTTGTAATAGTATTACTAAACATCTCAGACTTAAATCTTATTACATCTCCAATAACACCATCATCAATTATTTCTTTAACATAATGAAATACATCATTAAATCTATTTACATATCCTACTTGATTTATAAGATTTTTACTCTCAAACAATTTTGACAATCTAATAGAATCTTCATAACATACAGTATAGGGCTTTTCAACAAATGTATGTATGTTATGTTCAGCTGCAAGTTCTAATATTGGAGAATGCAAATCTGGTGGTGTACAAACAATTATTGCGTCAGGTTTTGACTTTATTATTAATTCTCTATAGTCTTTATATATTTCAATATTTTTCAGATACTTCTTTAAAATTGAAACAACAACATTAGTAGTATCTGCAACAGAGATTATTTCAATATCTGGATGTGGATTAATTATGGAATAATGTGTTATTCCCATTCTTCCCATACCAATTATTCCAATTTTTAACTTATTCATTTTTTATAGTTTCAAATATTATGTTTTTAATCAGATTATAAGCTTTTTGTCCTTTATTAAGTAATTCATGATTACTTGAATCATTTCTTTTTTTAATGAATTGGTGAATATAGTCAATTTCTAAATCTTGATTATGTTTCATAAAATTGTTTGAAATTAGATATTTGTCAACTTCTAATAGATTGTCCTGGTATATTGAAATTGTTGGAATTCCCATTATTGCAATTTCACGAGTCATTGTTCCTCCTGCACCAATAAATATATCACAAGAATTGATAATTTGCTCAAGTTCAATAGCTTTGTCCTCAATTATAATTGAAGGGAATTTTGTTGTTTTAAAATGTGAAGCTTGTAGTTCTCCTCTTGGTAATAAATGGATTTCATATTCTTTTGATAATTCTATCAACAAATTATCTGTAAAGAATCTTTTACCTGAATAATATTGTGCGGTCCATGGTTCTGGTCTAAAATATATTATAGGAGATTCAGAATGCTTATTCTTTTTAACTTCAAAATTTTTTAAATAAACACACTCTTTAGTTCCAGGGTATAAAATAATTTTGGTTAACCATGTCCATTTTTGCTTCTTTGCAATCTTGCCAAGAAATTCAGGAATTAATGTTTTTGTAGCAAATAGGAATGAAATCCAATTTCCTTTAGCATGTTCATTGTCATTTAAATATATGGAAGGTTTACGTAAAAGCCAAGATGTAATTGGGGAATAAAAGGAGCTATGAGAAATTGAAATATCAATATCTTTATCCTTTAGAAATTTTCTAAGTGATGCAACTCTTTTAGGAAAATATAAAAGTTTTTTAAGAATATTACCACCAGCGTGGCCTCCAATTTGGTGGTATTTAAATCCTTTTAAATTAAGAAGATCTAAAGTATTTGCAAGATCTCTACATGTAATTATTATTTTATGTTCTTTTCTTAGATTATTAATCAATTCTTCAAAAAAAACTACATGCGGAGAATTAGTTATATCGAACCAAATATTCATTCTACAGTAGAAAAATTTAAATCTTTGTTATAGAAACTAAATGCATAAAGCATCCATGCTTGTGCCCATCTTATATATGGAATTTTAGATGACCAGTTTTGTTTTCTTTGATAATAAAAATAACCTTTCTTATCTTGCATATTAAGAATTGTCCATTTTAAAACATTGTCAACTAAATCTTTTTTGTCCTTCAAAATGTCTAATCTTGACAGAGTTACAACAAATTGTGCTGTAGAATGTATGTCAATAGGGTAGGTTTTGTTGTTATAGTATTTAGGAGTGCCATCTTCAAGAAAGAAGTTATTTAAATAATAATCTAAGCCTTTATCTATAAATTTCTGAAATGATTTATCACCTGAATATTTTTGGTATTCACTGATACATTCCAAATTATATCCAGTATGAAAACTATCCACCCAATCTTGCATCTCTAATTCACCATATATCCAAGCACCATCATCTCTTTGTGAATTGGTGCATGCAAGCACCGAATTTCTGGAAGCGTCTATCCATTCAGTATTTTTCTTGTAAGAATATGCTCTGGCAAGTAATCTGCTACCAATTAATGAAGCATTATACACACTTGTATTATCATAAGGTGAATATGAAAAGATAAATCCTGTTTTCTTCTCCGTACGATTCAAATCTTTTAAAATAAAATCGCATGAGGAAAGAGCTATTTGTAAATATTTTTCTTCACCAGTTACATCATATGCATCCATTAATGCATAAGCAATAAATCCGGTTGCAACAATAGTTGGTGTCCAACGTTTTAAATAGAATGCTCTATTTTGCCAATCAAAATTATAACCCCAACATGCACCCGAATATTCACTGCTTTGTAATTCAATAATTTTATTGGCTAAAAAATGTATGGTTTCTAAATCATCTGAATTCTTTTCTTTTTGACAAATATTACAATATGCTGTTAAAAATAATCCCAGACCTTTAGGGTTATATCCCTTATGTATAAGAAACAATCGGCGTAAGTTAATGGGATTACGTTTGAAAGCTTGTATTTGAATTAAACGGAATAGTTTAATGAATTTTGCAGGCGAGTAATCAAACAGAATACTGTTTAATCCATCATAAGGATCCCATCCCTTGAAGTTTTCTTTTTCACAATATATTTTTAAGTTATTGAATGAGTCTTGGAAATCCATTTTAATCAATCTTGATAAATTCTTGTTGTGAGATTGATTTTAACACAGCAAAAGTAGTTTTTGTTACAGTAACAATTTCCTTAAAAAGAATAGGGGACAACTTGCCTGACTTAATTGATGAAAGGTATTTTTCAACCATTACAGCCTGTCCTTTATTCTGATTTAACAACTTTTTTTTGTATGGTTTCCCTTTACTATATACTTTCAGGCTTTTAAAATCAGTAAGAACTGCTGATGCCCCTGCCCGATAGACCTCAATATATTCCTTTGAAAGTTCTTTTGAACCATTGGCATAATAGGCAATTATTCCTGTTGAGCCATTTTCAAAAGTTATATTCATATTTACAGTATCATTTAAACCTTCCGAATCAGGTAAAACAGTTGCATAAACACCAATAGGTAAACTCCCATTTAACCAAGTCAGATAATCAATAAAATGACATGCTTCACCAATTATCCTTCCTCCTCCAATCTCAATGTCTTGTATCCATGTATCTTTTGGTATTTTACCAGCATTTATCCGGTATATCATTGTCATTGGACCTTCACCAATTTTTTTCTTAAGAATTGAAGAAAGTGGAGAGAATCTTCTGTTAAACCCAATCATCAAATTTACTGGACGGTTAACTTCAGAATAAACTTTCTCAATTTCTTCTAATTCAAATGATTTAAGGCATATTGGTTTTTCCACAAAAACATTCTGGTTGTTTTGCAATGCTTTGATAACATATTTGGCATGGGAGTCATGTCGTGTTGCTATAAAAACAGTGTCAATACTTGGATTGAAGATTTCCTTTTCATCGTCAGTACATAACTGAAAGTTAAATTTTTCAGCTACTCTTTTCGAGGTCGTACCATTATTTGTAAACACAGCTTTATTGACAATATCTTTATCATTTAAGGAAATATTTGGAAGAAGATTGCTTTGAGCGTAACTGCCAGCACCAATAAACCCAATATTTATTTTCCCTTGTGGTTTTGGTGGGTTGATTTGAAATGAATTTAAAAATGAATGTTTTTTTGAAACATCATATTTTAAAATAATTCCAAGATATGATTCTGTTTTATCAGCTATAATATCATAAGCTTTTGGTGTGTCTTCAAATTGGAATTCATGTGATGTCAAATAATCGATGTTAATTTTGCCTGCATGTATCAACTCTTGAAATGCCTGCATATTTCTTTTTTCTGTCCAACGGACATAAGCGTATGGATAATCTATTCCTTTTTCTTCATAACCAAAGTCATACCTTCCAGGACCATATGAACAAGCCATTTTCAACTCCAACTCTTTTTTATACCAGTGTGGATCTCTTTCAAAGCCAGTGGGAACTGCACCAAGAATAATGACTTTTCCTTTTTTACGCGTTATTGCTCCTGCAAAATTAACTGGGTCAGTACTAGATGTGGCAGCGGCAATAATCACAGAATCAGTTCCTTCCCCATTTGTTAATTCCATGATTTTTTCTTCTAATCCGGGAGTATTACGATTGAAAGCCTTGTCTGCTGCATATTCTTTAGCAGTTTTAACTGCCGACTCATCAATATCAATACCAATAACATATACACCAGATGCCCTCAACATTAAACAGGTTAATTGACCTAAAAGCCCCATACCAATAACAACACAATTTTCTCCTAATCGCATATCAGCTTGTCGTATTCCTTGCATTGCTATTGCACCTAAGGTATTATAACTAGCCTGTTTTAAATCGGTTTCCTTATCAAGTTTTACAGTTAAATTAACGGGTACTGCAACTAATTCTGCATGGTTTGCATACCCAAGGCCTGCACATGCAACTTTATCTCCAATTTGAAATTCTGAGACTGCTTCACCTATTGCAATCACTATACCTGCACAACTATATCCTAAGGGTGAATATGCATCTAATTTCTTCATAACTGCACGATATGTTTGTACTGGACCTTGTTTCTTAAGTACATCAATCACCTGTTTAACTTGTTGAGGTCTCTCTTTTGCTTTACCAATTAAGCTTTTACGAGCAGTTTGAACAGTTGAGCCCTCTGTTCCTGCGCTAATGAGTGAATAGTGGTTTTGAATCAAAACCATACCCTTTCCGATTTGAGGAATAGGTAATTCTTGTATAGTCATATCTCCTGACCGGAGTTTTTGTGTAAGTTGTTTCATATACTATTTATTCTGTAAATTATTATATAAATCAATTAATTTTTGATCTTGAGTATTCCAATTAAATTCTTTCAATGCTAAATCTCTTGCTTTTTGTTTCATCTCAAAAATATGCTCTTTGTGCTTTATGAAATATTCAATACCTTCTTTAATAGATTCTTGGTCAACTGGATTAACTGCTTTTCCAACTCCATGATTCTCAAAATCTGAAACAAAAGAAGCTAAATCAGAACACAAAATAGGAAGGCCTGCCATTAAATATTCATACATTTTATTGATTCCGTGATATTTCAAAGAAATTGAATCATTCCAGTTATAGATCATATTTACTGCTATATCATATTCCTCAATAGCATTTATTACTTCATTTGGTTTTACCAATGGAATAAAACGAACTTGTTTTTCCTGTTTATTTTTATGTATTTGATCAATGATTTTTTGGTGACTCACACCATATCCAAATGCCATTAATATAAACTCACAATTATCAAAAGATTTTATCGCATCCAAGAAATTGTCAAGTTTGTTAGTACCTAAATTAAACCCACCACTATAAATAAACCTCAATTTACCATTGTTTTTAGTTTTACTAATGTTGTTTAGTGATTCTGGTATTTCAGGATAATTTGAAATTATGGTAATATCCTCTTTGTTTAAATTAAATCTTTTAGCCTGCTCATTTGCCCTTCCTTCTGAAACATTAATTATTTTGTCCGCTTTATGAATAAACCAATTTTCAAGTCTTCTGGCTGTGGAACTTGCTTCCCATTGAACCTCATGACTATCATAAATGAATTTGCCATTATATATTTTGCTTGCAATATACATCCCTGGTAAAAACATTGTATTATGAGAATGGTAAAATTTCGCTCTGTTAAATAAAATTTTAAAGTTTATTAATAAAATATTTAGGATGATATTTATATTCCTTAGAATCCGATATTTACGAGAAACGATAAGTAAAGTCTTAATTTTAAAATTATATATTGCCTTTGAAGATGATATATTATGAAAACCGAAAATTTTTATTTTATATCCATTTCTTTCTAAAGATTTTGCTTCTTTCAATATCCTGCCATCATGGTAAATGTCTGAGGTATCAGCCATTAATATAGTATTGTAGGTTCTATTCATTTATTGTAATTGTTATTACTTTTGAATTAATATTCATAATTTCTAAGTTGAACTTATACACTATTATCTATTTATTGAATTTTAATAATTTTTTGCATAGGAAATAATTTCACCATATTCCAAGGAATCAGTTTCTAAAAATAATTCTTTTACAATTGGAGTATAATCATATAGATGAAAAGGATCACCATACATGGCTGTGTCTTTATTAAATTCATTTTTTATATTGAAATTAAAAACTGTAACATTAAGTGAAATCATATCATAGAGAAACTTTTTATAATCTGTGTATAAGTCATATTTATTTATTTCTTCTTGTAAGTCGGTATGAGTGGGAGCTATAAAAATAACTAGCTTAATCTCATTTATATTGCAATATTCTGCAATATTTTGCATTTCACGGTAAAGTTTTTCAGGATATTTATAGTTTGAGTAATATCTTTTTGTTGTTGTTGTAAGCTGATATTTCCAAAAATCCTCTTTATTCATTTGTGGTTTCTCATAATCTTTCTCATTATTTGTTATAAGCGAATATAAAATACGGTATAGTGCTTTAAAAGTAATTTTATTAAAAACATAATTGAATGGATTTTTCTTAATTGATTTAACATCCTGCACTAAGTTTCTCAACTCATTATCACTATACAAGTTGAAATTTACACCCATGTATACATTTTTGAGTTTTACTTTTTCATCAGCCAACCAAAAAGTCTCAATGGCTTCCTTGAGATATCCACCACCATAAGCTAAATTTTTGTATTCTTTCCCCGTTAATTCTAATAGCAATTCCGAAGTTAAACGGGCTGCTCTAGAATCGCCAAGAACAATATTGGGGGAAGGATTATTCTCAAAATCTAATATTTTCCAAAGTTGATAATGTGTTTTATTTGAAATCTCATTTTTTAAATCATATGAAATAATTTTTGAAATGTTAAAATAATTAAATGGGTCAACAGACAATATGATAAAGAAATAAAGAATAAAAGGGATTGTAAATAGTGATATGTTTATTAAATATTTTTTCATTTATAGAAGAACTAATTTATTTATTAATAAAATATCAAATACTAAAATTGAAAATAAATAAATGTTTTTTCTTCTCCAAAGTAGAACAACATGAAAAAAGCAATTAACCAATAGATTATCCATCGAATTATTTTTGGCAATTTATCTAAATAAAAAGGAAAATCCTTTTTTCTATTTACCCATTCAAAAATAAGTAAAATAATAATAGCTATACTTCCATCAATCAATGAATCGGTAATTCCTTTTCCACGTAAAAGTGGTAAAGGGTTTTGGAATAAGCTTTCGGAGAAAATAATTCTTAAATAATTAAATGCATCTGTAATACTATCCGACCTAAAAAATATCCAAGCGATTAGTGTTAAAGAAAAAGTCAAGAATAGTTGAAATAATTCTTTAATTGATGGTAAAATAGAATTTTCGGCAATAACTGATGTTAGGTTCTTATTTTTCTTGAAAAAGATTAATGGAAAATAATATAGTCCATTAAGAAATCCCCAAGCAACAAAAGTCCAGTTTGCACCATGCCATAATCCACTTACGGTAAATGTTATTAATATATTCCTAACCTGCTTTAATTTAGGCACTTTTGAGCCTCCCAAAGGAAAGTAAACATAATCCTTAAACCAAGTAGATAATGAAATGTGCCATCTGTGCCAAAATTCTCCTATATTTCGAGAAAAATAAGGCAAATTAAAATTAATATTCAGATTAAAACCAAAAAGTTTTGCCGTTCCAATTGCAATATCTGAATAACCTGAAAAATCACCATAAATTTGAAATGCAAAGAAAAATGCGCCTAGCAACAAAGCACTTCCATTAAACCCTGTATAATGTTCAAAAATAACATCAACAATTGATGCACAGGTGTCTGCAATAATAATTTTCTTAAATAGTCCCCATAATATAATTCTCATCCCACTTATAGCAACTTTGTAATCAAATTTGGTAATCTTATAAAATTGCGGTAATAAATTTGAAGCTCTTTCAATTGGGCCTGCTACTAACTGTGGAAAGAAACTAACAAAAGCAAAGAATGCAATCCAATTATTTGTTGGTTTAAACCTTTTTCGATAGATGTCAATTGTATAACTTAATGTTTGAAAAGTATAAAAACTAATACCGACAGGTAATATAATATTTAAGGTACGGGGATGAGCATGTAATCCTAAACTATTTGAGAGATCAATAAATGAATCAACAAAGAAATTATAGTATTTAAAGAAACCTAACAATCCTAGGTTTATCAAAATACTTAAGAAAAGTAAAAGTTTTCTTTGAGTTGATTTTGAGTTATTCGATATTGCTTTGCCAATAAAGAAATCAGCAGAAGAGCTAATAATGATTAAAGATAAAAACCGATAATCCCACCATCCATAAAAAAGATAACTTATAGATAGAATGAATAAGTTTTGATAATTAACAGATTTTCTGGGCAATAGAAACCAAAACACTAAAAAACTTATTGGCAGAAAAATTGCAAATTCAATTGAATTAAATAGCATTAGTTAAAAGATAATTTAATCAACATATAATTTTATTTCTTTTCTTTGTTGTTTTATCTTCTGGAGTAGTTTTATTTAAAAACTTGCGGACAATTTTGAAATATTATAATATGTTATAACCACTGTTAGTAAAGTGAGAAATAATACAAATCCTATTTTATATTTTTTTAAATAGACTAATCCATTTGCAGCAAAGTAAAAGTAGAATGGGATAATTGGCAGAACATATCTAATTTTAAAACTCAGCCCTGACACTGCTAGTAATAAAGTATAAGAGAGAAAAAATATAATGCTAAAACTGTTTTTCTTAAAGTCTTTTTTAATTAAAAAGAATAAACCAATGATAGTCCAAAATGAAATAAATATTTTAAGAATTGATGTGGATAATAATGCATTGTTTCCAAATTGAGCATCGGATCTTTCATGTTCATTTTTAATTAATGTTGGAATTGGTGCTGGAATTGAAGCTACCAGCATAAAGGGTGTTGTGAAATATTTGCCTATACCACTTTTAACCCCTCTTCTGTTTTCATTAGAAGTTACTACTATTTCAGAATAATTATCACTTTTATCTAAAAACATTTCCGTATCATCCTTTATAAGAGATTGATACGCCAGTGTGAAAGCAATTGTAAATGTTACTAATAATAATATAAAGCTTAAATTAAATATTTTAGCCATGTTCACACCTATATAAGCTAAAATTGATAATAAAAAAACATATGCCAAGGTTGTACGAAAGAAAAATATTGAAATAATTAAGAATGTTAAATAAAAGATATTTAGAATATTGTATTTTTTCAATGTGATAATCTTATGTGATAAATAAATCGCATTAATTATTATAAATATTAAAATAGTTTCTTTTAGATGTGTTCCTGAATATAAGGTGAATATTGGAAAGAAAAGGAATATGATAGTAGAAATACGTGCAATATTTATTGCAGTAAATATCTTTAATGTTTTATAAAATAAAACTAAAGTTATACTTGCAAAAAGCACATTAAATAATCTACCTATTATAATATTAAATATACTACTACTTGTAAACATAGATGTTAAGGCATAATATATTACTCCACCCATATCAGATATATCTTCTCTCGGAATTATAGTTAAAAAATCGAAATTGCCTTGTTTAAAAAAGGAAGCCAGTAATTGTGCTTCTTCATGATATTCTACAGGATCACTTATAACATTAAAAGGTTCGCCATTATACAATATAAAAACATAATAGTTTATAAAAACGGTAATGCTTTTAATTACAATGCTAAAGAAGAATATTCTATTAATAAAACTTCTTTCAGTGATTTTAAATTGTAAATTTTGAAATAAATAAATACCTATAAAGAAAAAGATTATAATTAAAAATTGAAATAAAATCCATTCAAACCCAATAATTGCTTTAGGGAGAAAAGCATATGCCAAAATTATTGTAACTGCATAAAAAAGAATGCCATAAAAAACAATATTAATATTCCAAATCTTATTATTATTCATTTAATTTGAAAGTATAAATAATACGAGAAAAAATTATATTCAAACAATATAATTACAAGTTAAATATTAAATGAAATCACTTTTTAGTCCAATCATAATTGACAGAAAGGCCATGCCTTGACATTATTTCTTGTCTTTCTTCTATTGAAACTGGTTCTACAAAGAAATTAGTTTTGTCAAATACCTCTGATTTACTTTTTTGTTGATCTTCAAGGAATTTTATTAAAAGCTCTATGTTCTCTGCAAAATAGTTTAGACTGTGTTTGTTATACCCATAATAATCAATATAGACTCCATTGTGTAGCAAATAGTATACTGGAACAACATTCATTAAGGCAGCTTCAAGATGAATAGAAGAATCGCTAGCAATTAATAAATCAATTTTTTGTAAAAATGAAAATGAATCTTCATGTTTTGAATTTGATAGCAAGACATCATCAAATTTATATTTTCGCATATCTCTTGGATGTGGCCGAACATATATGGTAATATCTTTGAATTTCTTATTAATTTCAGACAACAAGTGTTTTACGAGTGATATGTCATCTAGTGAATTAAATGCAACACCTATTGTTTTAACTTTTTTTTCAATATTCTTTATATGCATTTTATTGTTAAATTTTATCATTCCAATAAGTTCTACTTTGCCATAAATTCCCTTTTCTTTATACTTACATAGTGAATCTTTACCTTCAAGAAATGACACATCAAATTCTAAAGGAGGAAAATATTTTGAAACAGATGCATGTTGAAAATAATATGTTTTTATCCCTAATTCCTTTGCAGCGTACATCATTGCTCTAAAACTTGCATTGATATCATTTGCAAATACAACAATTTTTGGGTTAATTCTTTTCAGAATTCTTTTACTTTCTTCAAACCTACCAAGTGCATTATAATAAATAGAAATTTTATCGCTTTTATTCTCCTTAATAACTTTAAATAATAAAGGAAAGAAATATATTATTTTATAAAATAATAAAAATCTAAGATTAATGTTTACAAAATCTGTTTCAGAGTTTTGTAAAGGTTTTAAGGAATTAATTTGATTTGCAGTTGTTGCATATAAAAATATATTTGGATAATTATTTTGTTTAATAGAGCTTTTGAACAAGTATAAAAAGCATCTACCAGTATGAAATATCATTATTTTCAATATTTTGTAAATATTTTCACCGTATTTACTTTTTACGGTATCTATAATAATCTTGTCTGTGAAGACTTGATTGTACACATACAATATATTATCGAGATGTTTCATTGTCTTTTAAAAATACTAAGCCATGGCATTCTATAAACTTTATTGCTATAGAACCAAACAAACACAAATGATAAAAAGAATCCAACTAGACTAGCCTGAGCAGCACCTATCGCACCAAACCTATTTATAAAGAAAAAGGCTAATGAAATATGAATTATTGAAACAATAAATGTTACATATGCCAAATATTTTGTCTTTTTTTCATACATAATATAACTCCCAACCATAAAGTACATGCCTTGAAAAGCTGCAGAAAAAGTCAGGTATCCTATATATTTATATGACTCATAAAAAGTGTTATTAAGAAAGCAACTGATTAGTAATGGTGACAATATGGTTATTAAACCTGCTATGATAATCAGTGAAATAAAATACAAATAAGTATATTTTACCATTCTTCTTTTCTCAGATTCTTGTGGTTCACCTTTTAGCTTTTTAAATAAATATGGCTGATAAGCTTTATTTATTGCCATTGTAAGAATTACCATAATAGATGCAAATTTAAACCCTACATCATATAATCCTGTTTCTGCTTGTCCAACTAAACTTACCAATAATAATATAACTGCTCCTTTTCTTATCCAGCTTCCCAATTGATGGGGGACAAGAGGAATGCCAAACATTAAGGCATCTTTGACATATACCTTTTTACATACAATTTTCAAATAGCCTCTTCTCCAAAGCATGTACGTAGAGATAATTGCCATAGAGATCGTCACAATAAATATTGCTCCTATTCTACCTTCCCAACCCATTGTTAATACTATAACAAACCACACAGAAAGCCCGACCTTCAATAACGAATCAAGAATATTAAATATTCCATAGTTCTTTGGTTTTTGCTCAACAATCCATAGAGTAAGGTTTATCGAGACTATAAAAAACCCAAATGCTGTAAAAACAGCAATTATTATCCATTTCCAAGGGAATTGTAAAAGTTCTTCTAATTGATATCGTAAAGCAAAGACTATGAGAAGAGTAATTGTAGTACTTATAAACAGAACTATAAAAACATTTCCAATAAATTCACTAAGCTCTTTCTTAGATTGTTTAAAATAATTAACTCCTACTGCTCCCTGAACACTTAAACCTACAAATACGCATAATACAGCAAATATTGAGTTAAAAGAAGCAATAGACCCATACTCTGCTGGAGTTAAGTAGATTGTAAGTATGGGAAGTAATAAGAAAGGTATAGACTTATTTATCACATCAGTAATCACAAAAACAAATGAATGTTTAACCAATCTCGATAACAAAAGATGTCTAATCTTTTTAACTATCATTATTTTACTTCTTCTAAAATACAATTGAAAATATAATCATGTCCTAAGGCATTAATATGGTGATGATCACTTAAAATAGCCTCTTTAGGAATAGCTGATAAATTAATAAAATTTGTGTTTCTTTCTAAAATTGTATTGTATGTATTAATATTTCTTGTTATTCCAGGGGCTTTTCGCTCATAAGCATCATTTGAGGGTAATATGCTCAGTGAAAAGAAAATTTCAGCATTTAATTTCATTTTCATTTCTTTTAAATAATGCTCGAATTTCTTTGGGGACACATATTTATGCGACCTATATTTTCTTAATAATTTAACAAATGGTCTTGTTAAACGTAATAGTCTCAATTTCTTTACTATCTCAATTTCTATTTTACCAAAAGCTCTTGGTGTACAATCAACAATTCCACATTGAATTATCACATACTTTGGACTCAACACAGAATAGTATACTACCTGATTACGAAGTTCCTTTATACTTGCGCCTCCAATTGCAATAGAAATAATCTCAAATTCATTTAAAACATCTTTTAATCTAGAGATATAGGTTTCTTCCCACTCAACATGACCGCTCTCATAACTTCTTGGAAGCGATATCGAATCTGTTAAAATTAGTAATATAGGTTTTCTTTTCATTAATTACTTATAAATATTCAATCTTAAACCTTTCACCCTTCTGAATATTGCAAGATGCTCTTTTACCTATTATATCTTTATAATATTTAGGATGCAATCCATATCCTGGTCTTATTGATTTTACATTTTCTTCAGTTATTATTTCACCAGTTTTTATAGCTTTAACGACATATAGTGAACGAGAAAATTCCCGACTCTTTTTTGCTTTTTCGGATAAAGCATAATTTATTTTGCCTAATGATTTTTCTGATGATCTTACAGCATCAACCATATCTTTAAACTCTTTTTCATCGAGAGAAAAAGAAGCGTCTGGACCTCCAACAGATTTATTAAGAATAAAATGTTTTTCTATAACTTTAGCTCCTAATGTGGCTGCAACTATCGGAACTAATTCTCCCATCGTATGATCTGAAAGCCCTGAAATAACATTAAAGCGTTTCTCCATATCAGGAATCATAGCCAAATTAGCATCCTCTATTTTGGCAGGGTATTGTGAGGAAGTTTTAAGTAAAATAATATCATTATTCCCAACAGCTCTACATGTATCAATAGCTAATTGTATATCTTCTTCGTTTGCTATTCCTGTAGACATTATCATAGGTTTCCCTTTACTAGCAGTGTATTCAATAAGCTGAATGTCTGTTAGCTCTAGAGATGCAATTTTATATGCTGGAGGATTAAATTGTTCAAGAAAATCTACTGCAGTTTTATCAAAAGGTGAAGAAAAGCAAATTAAATCTTCTTCAATGGCTGTTTCAAAAAGCCTTTGGTGCCATTCCCATGGTAATGATGCTTCTTTGTATAAATCGTAAAGTTTTTGTCCGTCCCAAATCGTACCTTTAATAAGAAAATCGTCTTTATCACAATCAATTGTAATTGTGTCCGCGGTGTAAGTCTGTAATTTTATGGCATTAGCACCTGCTCGCTTAGCAGCACGAACTGTTTCAACTGCTATTTCAATATCTTTCCCATGATTAGCTGAAAGTTCAGCTATTATGAAGACATTACCTTTAGCAATTTCAAAATTATCTATTTTCATTTATGGTTACAGTTTAAAATTTGAATTAAATCATCTCTCTTATCTGAAGAAGCAATAAAGTATCCGAGTCTATCTAATGAACTTTTAAGTTCCGTCTCAGCATATGGCTCAATATGATATTCTGAAATTTTATGGACAGATTTTTTAATATAGTTTTTAATTAAAAAATAATTTTGCGAATTAATAAATTGCACACCAGAAAATTTATGAAATTTAGGAATCACATCAATTGGTTCGCCAAGTGCCAATTTAATTGTATTTGATAACATATCAACACCAGTCGATAATGGAACCAAATTTGAGGTTATAAAATCTCCTCCTAATCTTGCTCCTACTTCAATAACAAATATTCCTTTATTATTAATCTTTAATTCAGTATGAGTTGAGCTATCTCCAATTTGCAAACTGTTAACGATTTCATTAACACGTTTTTTCACTCGTATTTCTTCTGTTGCTGATAAATCGGCATGAATAATATGTCTATCCTCTACAAAATATTTATTATTCTCACCAGCCGTCTCTTTTTCAGTGATGGCTATTATCGTAGTAATTTTTTTTTGTGTAAAGGTTTCAACACTATATTCTTTTCCTTCAATAAATTCTTCTACAATTACCCTATTTGTTTTCGAATAAACATTTGCAAATTCAATTGCAGCATTTAAATCTTCAATTTTTTCAACTTTAGATACACCTCTACTTGCAGACGAGTCTACAGGCTTAACAACTACAGGGAAATAGTCAATTTTGGTGGCGTCAAAATTAAAATTATCAATTAATTGATATTTAGGCGTTAAGAAATTATGTTTTTTGAAATGGTTTCGCAAAAGGTATTTGTCTGTGCAAATCTCTGCAGCTTTTTCTGTTAATCCAAATAAGCCAAGTTTTTTAGATACATATGCCACTACTCTAACTGGTAAATCTGAAGTGGTAAGAATACCATCTATTTTATGTTTTTTTGCATGTTCTAGTATAGAATCTTTATCATTTGTATCTATTTCTAAAGCCAAATCTGCATATTTGTTTCCTGGCGCTTTAATGTTAATATCAATTGTAATGGTATAAAAACCAAGCTCTTTGGTTTTTATTATTATTGGTATTTGCATCTCGCCTGCACCAATAATCATTATTTTCTTTGCCATATTTCCTCGATAATAAGTAATAAACCTAAGTTGCTTTTTATTAAAATTCAATTATAGATGTGATGGATTGTTTTTTAGAAAGTCGTCTTTTAATAAGGAATAACGAAAAATTGTATAATATTTTTTGTCAATTTTCATTTCTTGAATAAATTCACCTTCCATCCTAAATCCTAGACCTTTATATAAATTAATTGACGGAGTATTGTATTCAATAATTCTACAGTAGACTTTATTTAATCCTAGAGTATTGAAGCCTATATTTATAAATTGTTTAGATGCTGCTTTAGCGATGCCTTTTCCTCTATAGCTTTGGTTTCCAATGTATGTCCAAAATTCAGAAATATCATCATTCAAGTTTATAAATTTGTAACCAATATTCCCTACATGTATTCCTTCATAGAGTATAGCAAATATTTTCTGTGATTCATCTTCTTTATAATTTTCATACCATTCAAGATGATTCCCCCATGATATTTCTCTTCTAATTAAGAAATCTCTTCTGAAATCGGGTTCGTTAAGCCACTTATAGGTTGTATCTAAATGTTTTGAAGAAAACTCTTCTAAGGACGTTAATTCAGGCATTTTGTTCATCTATTAGGTATGTAAACTTTATTACAATTGATAAAAAATATTCTTTATGTTTTCTATTTGCTGAAATCGATATTTTTGAAATTGATTTTCTATTAAACAATCTGCTTTTAGAACTTCCTCAAATTTTGTTTTTAATAAAGTTAGCGTTAGTTCATGGATATTACCAATTCCAATGGCCATTTGGTTTTCAATAAAATAATTATACGGTTGAACTTGATTGTCAACAAAATACCCAACTAATATTTTTGAACCAACACAAGCTGCTTCATTTAAAATACTACTAGCAGGAATTATACAAATTTTACTTTGTGCAATTAATTCAGCTACATCTTTTGCAGAAATATTATGGTGTAATTTTACATTACTAATATTCTTCAAAGTCTCATTGTGCATATAGGCATCTCCAATTAATACATTAATTGAATAATCAGGCCTAATTTTATTAATAAATTGTATGATTTTCAATGATAAATTATAGATATCAGCTCCACCAAATGACACTAAAATTGTTTTGCGTTTTTTCGCAATTTTTCTTAAAGAAGGGTTAAAAAATTCTTTCCGCAATAAGGCATAATCAGTTCCTAAATAAAGCTTAGTATAACTCTTTTTTTTAAAAGATTGTTCAGTAAAGCCTGGAATATTATTTATCAAAGCATCACAGATATAATCCTTGTCATTAAAATCATCAATGTAAACGATATTACATCCAGATCTTCTCAATATCTCTTGGTATTCAGTTTTAAATTGATAACCGTCAATTAATACGATATCTTGTTTTTGAATATATTTTTCAGTAATTATTTTTGCTTCTACTAATATATTTTGTGATTCAGGTATAACAATATAATTTGCCCCTGTAGCAGATATTTCACCAATTAAATATTCTGAAGGATTCTTAATAAGAAAAGTACAAGAGAAATCGTCACGTAGAATATCTGAAATAGCAGTGCAGCGAATTATGTGCCCAAATCCTATTTCTGAATTGCTATCAACTCGGAAATATACTTTTAGCTTCATAGCAATATTTTATTCTATTATTTTTGTAACCTTGTTTAAGGTATCAATTAATTCCTGATCAGTTTTATACCGTAATGATATATGTTGATTCAAATTACTAATTTCAGGATTTAGATCTAGATAATCATAGGCTTGTAAAATATCAAATGGAATTTCTTTCTCATCAAAAAATGCTTGTAATTTATTAAACATATCAAGATCTTCTTTGTTTACATTTCTTATTGCTAAATTGAGGTTTCTAATTCCACGAATGATATTTATTTTGGGTTTGGATAGAATTATTTTATTTTGGGTAGGATGCTCTTGAAAATGGTTAATAATATTTGGTAAACCAGCAAAATCAAAACGCTTTAAATTTCCAATTGGCAATGATGGCGCATGATTGATAAGACCATGAAATATTCTTTTTTGATTATCTACAAAATATCCAAGAACCATTGGTATTCCCATAAAAGCAAGTTCCATGCTAACAGTGCTTGCGGTAGTTATCGCCAAATCTGTTTTCGACATTAAATCAAACAATTGGGTTTCGGATAAATCACGGTGAATTCTGATTTTATCAGATTGAAGATTTATTATTTTCTGATGCTTATAAGCACCGCCTAAAACAACATTAATTGTAATAATTCTTTCAAGAGCCTTAATCGCATCAACTGTTTTAAAAGTATAATCTTCAGGATCCGCACCACCAAACGCAACAAAAATATTTTCTATTTTGCTCGACTTCTTGATATTCGATCTGTCAAAATTTAAAAAAGAAGGCCTTAAAAGTGCATATTCTAGACCAATTGCAAATTCAGTATAAGATTCTGCGCTATAATTCTCTGCAAGTATTCCTGGGGCATGATTAATAATCAAATCTGCATACATATGGTATTCTTGCAAATCGTCGATATAAACCAACTTAAAATCTGCATCTTTAATAGATTTCTGATAATCGGATTTAAATTGATATCCATCAGCAATAACAATTGCATTATTTTGAAAATGATTTTTCAACCATTGAGTTTCGTCTTCTAATTTCACTTCCAAAGGCATTAACTCTACTAAATAATCTTCGGGAATAACATGTTTTGCCGAATCTTCTTTAGTAACAAAAATGCAACTGTAATCTTTCTTTAACATTTCGAATAATGCAAAAAGCCTATATAAATGACCCAGGCCTATTTCAGAATTTCCATCTGCTCGAAATAATATTTGTTGTTTTAAATGCAATTTTATTTGTACATTAATTTATATTTTAATTCTGCTAAATACCAATCTTCTTCTGTGTCTATATCCTGAGCTTTCGATTCGCTAATTTCTATGGCAGTTGTATTGTCAGTCCAAAGTTTTTTATGCTTTAGAACTATATTTGTTTTTGTCCAATAAAATAAACCAGCATCATGAAAGCTTGGTGTTAGATCTTGCGACCGTTTAGTTAAATTTTCAGGCCAAATCATTTTTATATTATCTTCTGCAAACTGCATTGCTCTTTGTATAGGGAATGAATATCTAACAACAGGAAAAATAGAATCAAAATTGCTGTCTTTTAATTTATGAAATGAATTTATTAATTCATTTTCTGTAATAAACGGAGCTGTTGCTAAAATGCAACAAACATTTTTAAATTCAATATTTTGGTTTTTATATTGCTCTAAGACTTCAATTATAACATCAGCTAAGCCTGCATAATCATTTGCTGTTTTTTCATTTCTAAAAAAAGGAACTTTTGCTCCATACTGCTTTGCAATTTCTGCAATTTCATTATCATCAGTAGAAACCATTATTTCATCAAAAAGCTTAGATTGTAATGCAGCTTCAATAGAATATGCAATAATTGGTTTGCCTAAGAAATCTTTAATGTTTTTTCTTGGTATTCGTTTACTGCCACCTCTTGCAGGTATTATTGCTATGTTTTTTTGTTTTTGCATTTAATATTATTACTTCTTTTTAATTGTATGTTTAAATTTTAATACTGCAAAATTGAAATCCATAGTTGTTTCTGTTTCAACGGCTTGCAGTTTGGTGTTAAATAATTCCGAAAAATTAGTTTTCCACTTTTCTGCATTAATGATTTTTGTTTGATAGCAAATATTCTAATTTTGAAACTTTATTTAAAGAGAACCCAATTTTATTAACTTTATTTTCACAGTGTTCAGATGATTTATAATCATTATAAGCTTGTTAGATAGAAATGAAAGTATTAAAATCATGAACTAATACGGCATACAATTTATTAATATTTAACTTGCATAGAGAATCTTCGATAGCGTTTTTAATATTTTTTAAATTGCTTAATTTTGTTATTAGCTTAAAATCAGATAAGCCAAGTTTTCCTAGTTTTTGTTCACTTTTACCGTATGCTTTTGCAGTATCAATTAAGTCTATAGAATTTTCATTAGCCTTGTTCAATATATTTTTTATTTCGTCTAAAGGAACTTCTCCATTATCATTACTTATTCCATAATCCAAAACAAATTGTACTGTCCCTATTGCTAGTTTGTTTCTCATTTATGTGTATTTCTTCATTATTTATTTTACTAATTCTGTTTTAATGCTTAGTCAGATTTACTGTAAGGTATTTCATTTTACCATACCAATGTCGTAAATTAGTGTTTGTTTACATTTTTGAATTCAAAATTTTTTTTATACCAGATTCTTTACAGTGCATTCCGTCATAAAAATAAGACTCGTTTAAATTTATATTAATGGGGTTGAATGAACCATAGACTTTAATATTATTAGTTTTAGCATACTCTATTATGTACACTTCTACCATATCGACCATAGTATAATCCTCTCTAATCACATTGTAGACAGAAGGGTAGTAGGGTGGAAGGAAAAAAGCAATTTCAATGTCTTTTGATTTTATATCTTTAATTAAAAGTGAAAATGAATTTCTAATTTTTTCCGAAATATTTTCAAATTGTTCAATACTATAGATTTCATCATTAACATATTGTTTTGATATTCTTTCCGTTAATTTTTCTGAACATTCTCGTTTTATTTTACTATAAACATAAGACCCATCAATCAAGATTGTTGCATTTTCATTTTCTTTGTTTTTTGTTGCAACTGGATAATTTTCTCCAAAAATTACTTTAAATAAATTTTTTAATGAACCTTGAAAATACGATAATGAGAAAATTTGAAAATATTTATCAATGTTAAGACTGTTTTCAATTATTCTTTCCTCTCCTTTAAATTTATAGTATTCAAGTTGCAGAGATTGCCACCTTTTTTGCCCATTATTTTCGTTGAAAATCCAAGGATCAATGCATAAAATAATTTTTTCAGGGAGTTTATCATTGTCTATATATAACTGATAAATCCCAATTATATCTTCAATACTTGCCCCACTGACACTACTATTGAAAAATTGTTCTTCTTCAAAATAATCAGAATTTATTAACATAGAACGGCTAGAGCCTAATACTAAAATATCTGGATTTACTTTTAAATTTTTTATAATCTCTTTTTGAAACAATCTTTCATTAAAGTTAGAAATATTAGTTACATTATAGCCCTGCCTTATAATAGAAGCCATTTTAATTTCATAATTACTATCAAATAGTCTGGCAGCATCCCCAAAGTAGTTTACAGTAGTTAACAATAATAACACAGTTAAAACGATAAGAAATAATTTTTTAATAAATTTTTTCATATTAGAATTGAAAATAAATAAACTGGTTTTCATTAAAATTACCGTAAATCATAATTGTAATAGCAATTAAATAGTAGAACAAGTATCTAATAACCGGAGGTTTTACCTTTTTTATAATCGAAATAGCAAATTGTTCTTTTCTACCAAGCCATTCAATAACAATAAAACCCATTATTAAAAAAATTATATTTAAGGCGGTTCGCATATTATCAAAATTAGGAATAGTAAAAATTGATTTTGAGAATATTTCAGAGATATAATTAAATGCATGCTCAATATTTTCTGCTCTGAAAAATATCCAAGCAAAAACTGTTAATCCAAAAGTTATTGTTATTCCAAATAGTTCTTTAATAGATGGCAAAAATTTATCTTTTGCGACGATATCAATATTATTCCTGTTTTTATTAAGAAGTAGAAGAGGTAAAAAGTAAATTGCGTTTAAAATACCCCAAATTATAAATGTCCAGTTTGCTCCGTGCCAAAAGCCACTCACAATAAATATAATAAACGTATTTCTTATTTTCATACCTGTTCCACCTTTACTACCCCCTAAAGGGATATATAAATAATCTCTAAACCACGTAGAAAGAGAAATATGCCAACGCCTCCAAAACTCGGCAATATCTCTTGAGAAATATGGAAATGCAAAATTTCTCATTAAGTTAAAGCCAAAAAGCCTAGATGTACCAATTGCTATGTCAGAGTAACCTGAAAAGTCCCCATATATTTGAAAAGTGAAAAACAACGCTCCTAATACTAAAGTACTACCGGAATAATCAGCCGAGCTATTGAAAATCATATTAGCATATTCAGCACAATTATCTGCTATAACAATTTTCTTAAATAATCCCCAAAGTATTTGTTGGAGTCCATTTACTGCATTACCATAATCGAAGGTTCGTTTTTTATAAAATTGTGGAAGCAGGTTTTTTGCTCGTTCTATTGGTCCTGCAACTAATTGAGGGAAAAAGCTTACAAACGCAGTAAAAGCAATGAAGTCTTTAGTTGGTTCAAATTTCCGTTTGTAAATATCAATAGTGTAACTTAACGTTTGAAATGTATAGAAACTTATTCCTACTGGTAGAATGATATTTAAGGAATTGCCTTTTATTTCAGTCCCAAAAAATGAAAAAGCAGTTATAAAATTGTCAAGAAAGAAATTGTAATATTTGAAAAAGCCAAGAAAACCAAGGTTTACTAATATACTAGTCAAAAGTAAAATTTTTCGTTTAGTTTTATTTTCTTCTTTTGAAAGTTTTAATCCAACTAAAAAGTCAACAATAGTGCTAAACAAAATTAAAGATAAAAATCGCCAATCCCACCATCCATAAAACAAATAGCTTGCAGCGACAATTAATAAATTCTGAAGCTTAAGGTTTTTATTTATTACAAACCAATATAGTATAAATACTATCGGTAAGAATATTGCAAAGTCTATAGAATTAAAAAGCATTTTGTTTGTTAGGATTTAAAATCCGCAAGGAAAAATATCAAATATTAAATTATATGTTGAAATTATAAATTAACGGTATTGTTGCAAAATACATCAAACATTATCGTGTTTTTCACATTGAATTTTATCCTTTTTCGTGATGTTTTTTTATTTCCGTCTTGTATAGGTATGATGGTTGTGTTTTTCATTTTACAAATTCAAGAACTTTTTCTATTACAAAATTCTGTTCTTTGTCACTTAAAATAGGAAACATTGGTAAACTTAAACATTGCTCATAATATTTTTCAGCAATAAGGAAATCTCCCTTTTTCCAATTTAAATTTTTATGACATGAATTTAAATGGATAGGAATTATTGCTATATTTTTTTGTTTTTGCATTATTTTATTACCTCCCAATAACCAGTTTTTTTACTTCCTATTCTTTTAATAACATTTTTCTCTATAAGCTTATTCACTATCCTTGCAATAGTACTTCTCGAAACATTTAACTTTAATGCTAAATTTGTTGTAGTTATTTTATTATTATTTTTAATTAATTCCAGTACTTTTTCTTTATTATTTATTGTGCCATTTATTGTGTCATTTATTGTGTCATTTATTGTGTCATTTATTGTGTCATTTATTGTATCATTTACAGTATCATTTAATTCTTTAAATAATTTTAGAGGTACAGATGTAATAAAAATATCATCTTCTAAAAACTCATTATTGTCGGCATTAGAGTATATTTTATTATAACGGAAAACATTTTTAATACCTGTGCCAAGTTCCTCTGAGCGTCCCATTTGAGTAAAAATTTGTGCAATATGTGGATTTTTTGGAAATGGAGAGAAATTTCCGGGTATTAAATTACCCAAATTATGAGGCTTATTGGCATTTTTACATACTACTTTATCTCTGTAAATAATAAAACTTGTAGGAAATGCGTTAGTATATTCTCTATGAATTAATATATTAGCTACTATTTCTCTAAAAATTTTCTCACGTAAAGAAATCCGCTGGTCACCTTGCATATAAAATTTATCTGGCAAGTGTTTAGTTACAAATTCCATTAATTTATCGTAAGCCTCTATAATGTTACATCTAATATTTATTCTGTCATCGTACCTATCAATATTTTCTATCCTTAAAATGGCATCTATTTTATAATGTGGTATTGCACTGCCTATTGTTTCTGGTTTGCCAAATAATAACAAAGCTGACATAGTAAAGCCTTCTTTACCAGTTGCCATATCTTTTCTATATAAACCTGCTGATTTATAAAAATCTTTGTTAGAGAGTTCGTTCCACGGATGGTTAGGTCTATAAACTCTTATAATTCTACGTGTTCTTTCTATAATACCTTTAGTAAAATCACTTTCGAAAAGAAAAGGATAAATCTTATTTTCTGAATATTCGGTAGACTTTCTGATATATAATTGTTTTACTTGAGTATCGTTGTTTAAAACAAAATCACCATCAACACTTCTGTCGTATATTTTATTTGCAGTTTTATGAACTTGAGATGATATAGGAACAAAAATATAAATAAGCTTTTTGTTCTTATACTCAATAATATGTGGCTCCAATAAAAAAGAAGGAAATAATTTTTGTTTATTATTACTTAAATTTGCTATTTCTTTTGCTAACTGTTCAACAATATTTTCGTTAATTCCTATAATGTTTTTATCATCATCAACACCAAGAATAATCTCTCCGCCACTTTTATTTAAAAAAGAGCAAACTGTTTCAAATAAATTATTTGGCAAACTATTTTTAGCTTTTTTAAATTCAATTTTAAGACCCTCGCCTTGCAAAATTATATTTTTAAGTTTATTGGGAGTCATTTACTTTGTTATAAATTCAATTATTTTTTTAATAACAAAATCTTGTTCTTCATCGCTCAGTGTTGGAAACATAGGTAAACTTAAACATTGCTCGTAATATTTTTCAGCAATTGGGAAATTACCTTTTTCCCATCCTAAGTTTTTATAATATGCTTGCAAATGAACCGGGATATAATGTACTTGTGTATATATTTTATGTTCCCTTAAATAATTATAAAGTTCTTTTCTTTTTTCAGTCTGAATTACATATAAATGGTATGCATGAGAAGCATTATCATCTAAAAATGGAGTTTTTATTGATGTATCTTTGAAGGTTTCATTGTATTTTCTTGCTATCTCATTTCTTCTTTTCACTCCCTCTTCTGCTCTTTTCAATTGTGATATTCCAAGAGCAGCTTGAATATCAGATAAACGATAATTAAACCCTAATTCCTGCATTTCATAATACCACCCACCATGGTTTTCATAAAGCATTTCAGGATCTTTAGTAATCCCATGGGTTCGAAGTAAATTTAGTTTATCGTACAATCCTTTGTTATTTGTTGTAACCATTCCTCCTTCACCTGTTGCAATATGCTTAACCGGATGAAATGAAAAAATAGCGAGATCAGCAAAATTTCCATTACCACAATTTTGTTTTTCTCCTTTTGAATCTATAAAATATCCTCCGGGGGCATGGCAGGCATCTTCAATTATCCAGAGATTATATTTTTCTGCAATTTTTTTTAACTTTTCTAAATTAACTGGGTATCCTGCAAAATCAACAGGAATTACACCTTTGTAAGTTCTTTTTGGTATATTTTTAAGTTTTTCTTCAAGTTTGTTTAGATCCATCAAATAAGTTTTTGGATCAATATCAACAAAATCAATTTCACCACCACAATAAAGCACACAATTTGCAGAAGCAACAAAAGTTATTGGTGTTGTAATTACTTTATCACCTTTTTTAACACCTAATGCCATATTACATAAATGTAGAGCAGTAGTTCCGTTAGAAACAGCTACTGCATATTTTGCATCTACGTATTTTGCAAATTTTTCTTCAAATTCCTTGATTTTTGGACCTTGAGTCAAATAATCAGATTTTAGAGTTTTGACTACTGAGTCAATATCCTCTTTGGTAATATTTTGTCTGCCGTAATTTATTGGCTTCATGCTTTTAAATTGAGTCATCTACATGTTTTCTAATCAACTCCCTCATACTCTCCACGGTTTCCCATTTATCATTGTTACCAGAATTGTATGAGAAACCTTCAGGGACTTTTTTTGCATTTGTTTCTTTAATAAATTTTTGAAGATCAAAAATTGGTCGAGAAGGAAGTATTGCGTAATAATTCCCCATATCATAAGTAAAAAATGAATCAGAAGTAGTAATCATTTCTTCATGAATTTTTTCTCCGGGTCTTATTCCTACCTCTTTCTTCTCACAATCAGGTCCTATAGCATCTGCAACATCCATTATTTTGTATGATGGAATTTTTGGAACGAATATTTCTCCTCCCCAAGCATTTTTTATTGCATTGAAAACCATATCCACTCCACCATCAAGTGAGATGTTAAATCTTGTCATATTTTTATCCGTAATAGGAAGAACTCCTTCTTTGCGCTTTTTTAGAAAAAATGGAATTACAGAACCATTTGAGCCCATCACATTTCCATAACGAACAACTGAAAACTTAATATTTTTCCATCCACGAATATTGTTAGCAGCAATAAATAATTTATCAGAAGCTAGTTTTGTAGCTCCATAAAGATTTATAGGAGCAGCAGCCTTATCAGTTGAAAGTGCTACAACCTTTTCAACTCCAGTTACAAAACATGCATTTATTACATTTTCAGCACCAATTATATTAGTTTTAACTGCTTCCATTGGATTGTATTCAGCTATATCCACATGTTTCATTGCTGCTGCATGAATTACAATTTCAATACCCTCCATTGCTCTAATCAATCTTTCCTTATCTCTAATATCTCCAATGAAATATCTTATTGATGAATATTTTTCATGTGGATATTCCTGTGCCATTTGATAATGCTTTTGTTCATCTCTTGAGTAAATTACAAGCCGTTTTACATTTGGCCATTCCTGATATATACGTTTAGTTAATTGTTTTCCAAGAGAACCAGTTCCTCCGGTTATTAATATTGATTTATTGTTTAAGTCCATGATATTTTTATAATTTTTAAAACATTAAGAATTAATATGCTGTATGCAATGCAATTATTATCGATTGGAATCTTACATCTTAGAATCCAAATATTTACCAGTTTCTTTGTGTTCAAAATTAGGAATCATTTTAAAGAATAGGTCAAGTATTTCTTTTTTATTCCATTTCTTATCTTTCTTTAAATATTGAATAGTATCTGTAAATAGCTCTAATTTATCATTGTTAAAATTTAAGTCGTTTTTTATTACTCCCAGATTATTAAAGCGTTTCATATCTAAGGTTTCCTTTTCTGTGTAAAATTCTTCAAAGTCCTTTTCTCCTGTAGTATCACTTTTAGTAAATAAACATGGCCATTTATTTTCTTTGGGTAAAGTTTTGGCTAATTCTCTAGCTTCATCTTCTGTTTTGCACAATACAGCTTCATAGCCTTTTTCTTTTAGATATTCTACTGCTATTTTGGCAAAAGATATTAAATGCAATTCTTCACTTAATTTTGGAAAAAAGATATCTCTGTTTTTACCAAAGATACAAGACATTAGACATAATTCTCCGGATTCTTGCGGTATTAAAAAATATCTTTTAATATCATTTGGAGCAACAATAGGTTGATTTTTCTGAATGCGTTGATTAAAACCGTGTAATAAAGAACCATCTGAAAATGCTACATTAGCAAAACGAGCAGTAGAAATTTCAATTTCTTGACTATATTTCATTAAGTACATTTCCATGATGCGTTTTGATGCACCCATCATATTTACAGGATTTGCAGCTTTGTCTGTTGAAACACAGAAATACTTTTTTGTTCCTTTAGCAATTGACTGTTTAATTGTTTTTTCTGTATTAAAAATATTTACATCAATCATTCGCATTAATGTAAATGGATCTTTTTCGCTACGTACATGTTTTAATGCCGAAAGATTTAAAACATAATCGTATTTTCCATCAGATTCAATAAAAGCATCATATTCCGACGAACCTATATCAAGTGCAAATGTCTGAAAATCGCCATCAATATATCCGAATGAACTTCTAATGTCACGCACTAACTCTACCATGTTGTTTTCACTTAGGTCTACAACATGCAGTTTTTTCGGATTCCGTTTAAAAATTTCTTTCACAACAGCCTGACCAATGGAACCGGCTCCTCCAAGTACGAGAAAAGATGAGGATAAAATTTCCTTTTCAAGTTCCTGCTTGTGATTTGAAATATCCTGTGTAAACAGTAATTTATCGCGACCTATAAGATTAAGTATGGAGTTTTTGGTTGTCAAGTTCATCAAGTTTGTAATTTATTTAATATTTCTGATGCATTGATTTTTATTTTTGAAAATGCAAACCATTTTTTACCCAGATCTTTTAATGAGGCTCCTATATGATAAACAATTGAATTATCAATAATAATAAAACGATCGTGAGATTTTGTGAAAGTTTGTACATCAATTTTGCTGTATTGTTTGTTGAATTTTTCAATATCCTGCTTCAATTGATTTGATATTTTTGAAGTATAAATACATG
>CAYTWH010000014.1:0-80594 GCA_964442075.1 uncultured Bacteroidales bacterium | reverse complement strand
CCTTAAATTAGACTATATTGAATTCCAGATCGGAATTACAACTTATAAGAATAAGAAATTCCCAAAATATATGAATATGCAGGATCTTCTACATTAAATTGGTTTTGCTGGCGATAATATAATCCAATACTGCTGTTATTATTAATCTTACGTTTTACTCCGGATGTTAAACGGTATTTGTTAAATTGATGGCTGTTAACACCATTTAACTGATAATAAATTTCGCCCGATATATATGGAGTAATAGGATTTTTTCTGATATTATATTCAAAAGAGAGTTTTTCTCTTAAATAATTATTTGGCACCATTCCCATATCGTCGCTATATAAATCGGTATATTTTGTTTGAAAACGGTTTCTAATACTAATTTTAAGTCTTTGAATATTCTCAGCAATAACCAGATCTATATAATATCTGTGTCTTGAACTGTAATCGCTACTTATCTTTTGTTTTTGAATAAACCTGTAATAAATTCCAAGTTTTATTTTAGGGTGTAATTTATATGAGCAACCAATATCAGAGTGGAATTTTTTTATTGATGTAGCATTTTCGTTAAAACGAAATTCTTCTTCAAAACTAAGTCTGAGTTTGTCGTTAATTTTTTTGCTAAGTTTAACACCTGTCCACAGTTCAAAGTCGTTTATTTGCGCTTGTGTAAAACCAATTGTGATAAACAATAAGACAAGTAATAATAATATGTTTTTGTAAATATTCACAGCTTAAAATTAGAATAATTAAGTTAAAAGCCAAAAATCAAAAGTAAAAAATTCCCTCTATGGGATTTAGTGGTCATCAAACGATAAATAATTAACGATTATCCAAAATCATCATATTCAAGCATTTCGTCAGGAATACCAAAATCATATATCATTTTAACAATTGCCTGATTCATTAGAGGTGGACCACAAAGGTAATACTCAATTTCCTCAGGTTCCTCATGTTTGCTAAGGTATTCGTCAATAATTACCTGATGAATAAAACCTGTTAAACCTGTCCAGTTATCCTCTTTTTTCGGTTCCGATAAAGCTATATTAAATTTAAAGTTTGGAAAATCTTTTTCTATTGCTCTAAATTCTTCCTCATAAAAAATTTCTTTTTTTGTACGTGCTCCATACCAAAAAGAAACTTTTCTACCTGTTTTAACTGTTTTAAAAAGATGAAATAAGTGAGAACGCATTGGAGCCATACCTGCACCACCACCAATATACATCATTTCTCTATCGGATTCTCTAATAAAAAATTCTCCATAAGGACCGGAAATAGTAACTTTATCTCCTGGTTTTTGTGCAAAAATATAAGATGAACAAATACCAGGGTTAACTTTCATAAAATCTTTCTTTTTTCTATCCCATGGTGGAGTTGCAATTCTAATATTGAGTTTAATTATATCTCCTTCAGCAGGATAACAAGCCATAGAATATGCTCTATAAGTTGGTTCAGGATTTTTCATTGTTAAACCCCACATGTTAAGTTGATCCCATTCATCTCTATATTCTTCTTCAATTTCAAAATCCTTATAATTAACTACGCATTTTGGAACGTCAATTTGTACATAACCACCTGATTTAAAATTAAGATGTTCTCCTTCGGGAAGTTTAACAACAAATTCTTTAATAAATGTTGATACATTTCTATTAGAAATAACTTCGCATTCCCATTTTTTAATATCAAGTATCTCGGGTGCAAGCTTAATTTTCATATCCTCTTTTACCTTAACCTGACATCCAAGTCTCCAGTTACTCATCTGTTCTTTTTTAGAAAAGAAACCTGTTTCTGTAGGTAAAATTGATCCTCCGCCTTCTTCAACTTGACATCGGCACATACCACATGTTCCGCCACCACCACAAGCAGCAGGTAAAAATATTTTGTTACTGCTTAATGTATTAAGTAAAGTAGAACCCGATTGTACTTCAAGTTCTTTGTCATTAATTGTTAGTTTTACCGGACCTGAAGACA
The DNA here is from genome assembly GCA_964442075.1 of uncultured Bacteroidales bacterium. Classification (GTDB taxonomy): domain Bacteria; phylum Bacteroidota; class Bacteroidia; order Bacteroidales; family CAYTAU01; genus CAYTAU01. The sequence continues at coordinate 78,638 of CAYTWH010000014.1, read as the reverse complement.
CTAGTCTTGCCCTTGCAAATAATAATAGTAGAACTAAAAGTAAAATTGTTAAAAGAAAAACAGCTATACTAATTAAAACTATTGTTCCTATTCCTACATTTAAAAGCATATCTTTATATTTATTTCAATTTATTAATTAATCAAATATTATAATTTAATTCCCATAAAGGACATAAAGGCAAATCCCATCAGCCCGACAATAATAAATGTTATTCCTAATCCTCTTAATGCCGGAGGGACATTAGAGTAACGTATTCTTTCACGAATAGCAGCGAGAGCAATAATTGCCAAAAACCATCCTATACCTGAGCCTAATCCAAATACAGTTGCTTCGCCAATTGTGTTATATTCTCTTTGTTGCATAAATAAAGAACCACCAAGAATTGCACAGTTTACAGCAATAAGCGGTAAAAATATACCAAGTTGTGCATATAAAGTAGGTGCAAATTTTTCAATAATCATTTCAACAAGTTGAACTATTGAGGCAATAACAGCTATAAACATTATAAAACTTAAAAAGCTAAGGTCAACTTCAGCTAAGCTTGGACTTAACCATTCTAAAGCACCATCTTTAAGTATATATTTATACATTAAATAATCAACAGGGACAGTAATAAGCAATACAAAAGATACTGCAATTCCTAATCCTGTGGCTGTCTTTACTGTTTTTGATACTGCAAGAAATGAACACATTCCTAAAAAAAATGCAAATACCATATTATCAACAAAAACTGCTTTTACAAATATGTTTATTAAATTTTCCATGTTATTATATTTCTTAATTCAAATTTTCTATTATTATTTTTCAATCAATTCTTTATTCCTACTTCTATGAATCCAAACAAAAATACCGAGTGTTATTAATGCCATTGGAGGCAATATCATAAGTCCGTTGTTTTCGTAGCCAATGTTATACATGCCAATTTTGTCAAGGAGAGGGTAGCCCATAACTGTACCTGAACCAAATAGTTCTCTGAAAAATGATAATAAAACGAGTATTAAACCAAAACCTGCTGCGTTCCCAATTCCATCTAAAAATGCTGCCCATGGCTTATTTCCTAAAGCAAATGCTTCAAGTCTTCCCATTATAATACAATTGGTAATAATAAGACCAACAAAAACAGAAAGTTGTTTGCTTACGTCAAAAACATAAGCCTTTAAAAATTGATCAACAAGGATTACTAATGCTGCAACTACTACAAGTTGTACAATAATTCTTATTCTTGGAGGAATAGTATTGCGTAATGATGAAATAATAGCATTTGCAACCGAAAGTACAACCATTACAGAAATTGACATAACAATTGCAGGTTTTAATTCAACTGTAACACCCAGTGCAGGACAAATACCAAGAATTAATACTGTTACAGGATTACTGAAATTGAGTGGCTGCTTAAGCAGTTTCATATTTTTTGCTGAAAATAAAGGTTCTCTATTATTATTCATAGTATAATATTATTTATTTTTCTTTAAAAAAGGTTCATATATTTTAAGACATTCTTTAAACATTGCATCAACACCTTTACTGGTTATAGTTCCTCCTGAAATTGCATCAACAGCATGTAGATTGCCAGCTGCTTTATTTCCTTTTAATAATGATATTGATACAAAATCTCCTGATTCATCAAAAATTTGTTTATCTTTAAAAGACATTTGAAATTCTTTAAGAGTAATTTTAGCACCCAAGCCTGGTGTTTCTGCATCATGATCGAAAGTTGTTCCAATTACAGTATTCATATCTTCTTTAAATGAAATAAATCCCCAAATTGGTCCACCTAATCCCTTCCCTCTTACAGGAATAATATACGCACTACTGCCATCATCAAGTGTACACTCATAAACAGGAAGTTCCCTTTTTTCAATAGGTTTTGATTTCTCTTTTTTCAAATTAACTTTAAATGCATCTCCTTCTATTTTTTCTCCTTTTGAATTTATTATATAAGAAGATGAAATATTTTTTTTGTAAAGTTCATCAACTGTTTGCGAAGTACTTTCAATATTTACAGAAGAAAGAATATCCTGCATTTTTTTATTTTCAATGTTTTTCTTTTGAGCGGGCCTTAATTGAATAGCAGTAAAAGACAACATAGCTGCGACAATTATTACTAATCCTGCTGCATAAAGAAAAATATATGTATTACTGAAATTTTTCATATCAATTTATATTAAGTGTTAACTAACTCGATTTAGAAACTTTTAATCTTTTTAATCTACGTTTTACATTACCTTGAACAACATAATGGTCAATTAAAGGTGCAAATACATTCATAAATAGAATTGCAAGCATCATTCCTTCAGGATATCCCGGATTAAATACTCTAATAACAACTGCAAAAACACCTATAAGAAACCCATATATTATTTTTCCTTTTGCTGTTTGAGCTGCTGTAACAGGATCTGTTGCCATAAATACTGCACCAAATGCAAATCCTCCAAGTAGTAAATGATAATATGCCGGCATATTCATATATGCGTGACCATCGGGAGAAACTAAGTTTAGTAAATATCCCATAGCAAAACCACCAACAAAAACAGAGAACATAATTCTGAAACTTGCAATACCTGTAAACAAAAGGATTGCAGCACCAATCATTATTGCTATTACAGATGTTTCTCCAATTGCCCCAGGAATATTACCTATAATCATTTCAGTAATAGAAGGTAAGTTACTCATATTACCGGCGGCAGCATCAGCTAGAGGTGTTGCACCTGAAAATCCATCAACTATTGAAGAACCACCATCATGTAAACCTGCAATCCAAACTTTATCGCCCGACATCCATGAAGGATAAGCAAAGAATAGAAATGCACGAGCAATAAGTGCGGGATTTAAAATATTCATTCCTGAACCACCAAAAACTTCTTTACCAATAATAACTGCAAAAGCAGTAGCTACTGCAACCATCCATAAAGGACAATCAACAGGTAATATTAATGGAATTAATAATCCTGAAACAAAGAATCCTTCACTTACATCATGATGTCGGATTTGTGCAAATATTATTTCTATACCTAAGCCAACTCCATAAGAGATAACAATGATTGGTAAAACTTTTAAAAATCCATACCAGAAATTTTGCCAAAAATCTGTTGCTTCACCTATTGATATATAATGTTGCAAACCTGTGTTCCACATTCCAAACAATAAAGCTGGCATCAACGCTATCCAAACTACTATCATTGCTCTCTTCATATCAATACTATCTCTAATATGAGAACCTATTGATGTAACTTTTTTTGGTATAAAAAAGAGAGTTTCAACAGAATCAAAGGCAGAATGAAACATATATAGTTTCCCGCCTTTTTCAAAATTTGGTTTTATTTTGTCTATTTGTTTTCTAATAAATTTCATATATTATTTTTATTATATGATTTTAACCTAATTCTTTAATCATTAAATCAATACCTTTCTGAACTATTGATTGTGAATTTATTTTTGATGTACATACAAATTCGCATAATGCAAAATCTTCTGGAGCAACTTCGTAAATTCCAAGATCTTCCATGTTGTCAATATCTTCTACTATAATTGCTTTTAATAAATTTACAGGTAAGATATCCATTGGGAAAACTTTCTCATATTGACCTGTAAATACAAATGCTCTTTTTCCTCCGAAAAGATTAGTATGTAATTTGTATTTTTTATTTGGTCTTAACCATGAAATGAAAGTTCTGGATACACTAAGTTTTTTAAGTCCTGGCAATGCCCAACCTAAAAATTCATAATGATCTCCTTCAGGAATAACTGTAATTTGGTTACCATAAAATGATAAGTAGCCATCCTTTTCAATGGTTGTTCCGGTAAGAACATCCCCACTAATATACCTTATATTTTCACTGCCAACATTATTTTCAGATATTGAAAAAAGATTAGCTCCTAAAACTGTTTTGTAATACTTCGGCTCAATAACTTCTGAACCGGTAAAGGCTATAATACGTGAAGCATCAAAAATTCCTTTTTCAAATAATCTTCCAATTAATATTACTCCATAAGGGTCTATTGTCCATGCAATTTCATCTTTATTCATTGGGTCAATATGGTGAATTTGCACACCAACATTTCCTGCAGGATGAGGTCCTGAAATTTTATTTAATTGAACTCCTTTAGTGTTTGCAAAAATTGATGGAACTTCTTCTTTTCCATTAACAGTAATGTGGATCTTGCCATTAGTTAATTTTGAAAGAGCATCAATTCCGGTTTGGAAGTTTTTTTCTTCACCTTCAAATAAAAACGAAGAATCCGGAGCTAATGGAGCACTGCTAAATCCAGATATGAATATTGCTTTAGGTTCATCTTGCGGGTTTGCGATTATATTATATGGTCTTTGTTTTATAAAAGGCCAGATTCCGCTTTTTGCAATATTTTCAGAAATATCTTCTTTTGAAAGTTTATCAGGGTCTTCTTTCGTGAAGTTTTCATATTCCTTTTTTTCATTAGCATTAACAACAATTTCCAGCAACTTTCTTCTTTCACCTCTGTTAATGGTCGATATTTTACCACTTACCGGAGATGTAAATGCAATTTCAGGATTATTTTTATCAAAAAACAATCTTGTTCCTGCTTTTACTTCATCTTCAACTTTTACCGTAAGTTTTGGTGTAATACCGTGAAAATCGGTAGGTTTAATCGCAATCTTCTTAGGAAAAATGGTTGTGCCAAATATTTTTTCAGCTTCGCCTTTTAACTTGATATCAAGACCTTTCCTTAATTTAATTATTTTTGACATATTTAAAATAATAAATATTATTGACCACAAATATATGTTTTTTAATGTATTCTTGTTATTAAATTTCATATGTTGTTTGTCAGTTTTTAATTTGATTTAATCCAGGTTTTTATTTTTAATAAAAATTGTAAATGATAAAAAAATAATTGAATATTTGCCTAAAGTATGAGTATACACTGATGTATGAGTGTCATTAATAAACATATAAATAATATTTCAGGGCTGCAATTTTTTCAATTACTTAGATTTGGGACATTATTTCTAATAGGAATTTTATTTGCAAAAAGTAATTTGTCGCCAAAAGATATTGGCATCTATGAAACTTTAGTATTTATTGCAGGTGGTGTGAGTTTTTTCTGGGTTTCAGGTTTTCTGCAATCTTTTATCTCGCTATTTAACAACAATAATGCATTTAAAGGAAATAACACTAAAAAATCTCCGGAGATATTCAATACTTCTTTAATATTCCTGTTTTTCAGCATTTGTGCCTTTTTGTTTGTCTTATTTTTCAAAAATTACATTGCAAAAGTATTTGTACAAAACGAAAATATCCCGTATGTAAATTATTTGTTATGGTATATATTATTGAGTAATATGGGATTTTTAATTGAATATATATACTTGGTAAAGAATAAGCCGAAAAATATAATAATATATGGAGGCTTAACTTTTTTCGTTCAATTTTTAATAGTTGGATTTCCTCCTTTGTTAGGTTATGGAATAGAGGTTTGTTTATTAGGATTAATAGGTATTTCAATAGTAAGATTTATTTGGTTATTTGTTTTAATACTTAAATACTCAAGTTTTAAATTTTCTTTTACATATATAAAAGAACATATTAATATTGGATTTCCTTTGGTTATTAGTGTGTTTTTAAGCGGATCGGCACAATATATTGATGGAATTATTATTTCAAACAGATATGATGAAAGTATGTTTGCTGTTTTCAGATACGGAGCCAGAGAATTACCAATAGTTGTTCTTTTGGCAAATGCATTTAGTAATGCAATGTTGCCGGTATTTTCAAAAACCAACAATCTAAGGCATACATTATCATCGATTAGGGATAAGTCTAAGCGATTAATGCACTTTTTATTCCCAATTACAATATTGCTGATATTAACAAGCAATTATTTTTATCCAATTATTTTTAATAGTAATTTTTCTGAAAGCGCAGGTGTTTTTAACGCCTATTTGCTTTTAATTGTTAGTAGGTTGGTATTTCCTCAGACAATTTTAATAGGATTAAAAAAGACTAAATTTATTTTGTTCGCAACTGTTATTGAGCTAATTATTAATATTGTATTAAGTTTGATTCTAATTGAATATTTTGGTATTATAGGGGTAGCAATTGCATCTGTAATAGCGTTTTTTGTTGAAAAATTAATATTGATAATTTTTAATTATCAATATTTAAAAATAAAACCTTCAGAATACATTCCCATTCCATGGCATATTTTTTATTCCCTAATAACAGTTTTGATATATTTGGTAATAGAGTTTGATATTTTTGTTTCTTAACATACAGAATAAATAATAAAATAATGTATTTTTGAAAGTTTAAATAAAATCTATTTCATAAGCCTATTGTAAATAATGAAAAAAAGAGAACTTGAGGCATATTTCGAGCCGTTCAGAAAAAATATAGTTGGACATAATGCTACTTATAATTCTCCTTATGGAAAGCAAAGAATTATTTATGCAGATTGGATTGCAGGAGGGAGGTTATATGCCCCAATTGAGGACAAAATTAAAAACGAATTTGGACCTTATGTAGCAAATACTCATACAGAAGCAAGTGAAACGGGAACAAGAATGACCAAAGCATATAAATTGGCTCATCAACTAATCAAGAAACATGTAAATGCAGGAACTGATGATGTAATTATTACAGCCGGCTTTGGACTGACAACTGTAATAAATAAATTTCAAAGAATACTTGGGTTAAAGACTTGTGGTGAGTTATATAAAACTGGATGTATTCAGAAAAGAGAACGCCCTGTTGTTTTTATAACTCACATGGAACATCATTCAAATCATACATCGTGGTATGAGACAAATGTTGATGTTGAGATAATACAACCTGACGATGAATTGTTCGTAGATCTAAATGATTTAAAAAAGAAACTTGAAAAATACAAAAACAGAGAATTTAAAATAGGTTCATTTACAGCATGTTCAAATGTTACGGGTATTCAAACACAATATTATAAACTTGCAAGATTGATGCATGAATATGGCGGTTTGTGTTTTATTGATTTTGCAGCTTCTGCTCCCTATGTTGACATAGATATGCACCCTGAAGATCCAATGGAAAAGTTAGACGCAATAATGTTTTCTCCACATAAATTTTTGGGAGGTCCTGGTTCTTCCGGTGTTTTAATTTTTGATAAATCAATGTATAAGCAATCCGTTCCCGATCATCCCGGTGGAGGTACTGTTGACTGGACAAATCCTTGGGGTGAACACAAATATTTTGATGATATTGAAGTACGTGAGGACGGAGGAACACCAGGATTTTTACAAGCAATACGTATTGCCTTGGTAATAGAGTTAAAAAATTCTATGGGTGTTGAAAAAATACTTGCAAGAGAAAAGGAATTAATTGAAAAATTGTTTCTTGGATTAAAAAACATCAAAGGGATTAATATTTTTGCTCAAAATATTGAAGATAGAATTGGGGTTGTATCATTTTATGCTGATGATATTCATTATAATTTATTTGTAAAGTTATTAAGCGATAGATTTGGTATTCAGGTTAGGGGCGGATGTGTATGTGCTGGTACTTATGGGCATTTTTTGTTAAATATAGATAGAGAATATTCCAAAAATATAACAGATCAGATTAGTTCCGGCAATTTGTCAGAGAAACCGGGATGGGTTCGTTTATCCTTACATCCTACAATGACAGATGGTGATATTGATAACATAATTAACGCAATTAGTGAAATTATGAAAAGTTATAAAACATGGGAAAAAGATTATAAATATTGTCAATCAACAAATGAATTTCAGCATATAAGTTATAAATCTGATATCGATATTGAAATAGATGATTGGTTTAAATTGTAAACATTATGAATATTATAGAAGTAAAAGAAAAAAGTACAATTACAGAATTTTTAAAAGTTCCGAAATTACTTTATAAAAATGACAAAAATTGGACATGCCCCTTAGATGTAGAAATTGAAGGGATTTTTGATCCTGAAAATAATAGTTGTTTTAAAACAGGTGAAGCAAAAAGATGGATATTGAAAAACGATAGCAATGAATTAATAGGAAGAATTTCTGCGTTTTATGATAAAAACAAAATGAATGTTAATAATAAACAACCAACAGGTGGAATAGGTTTTTTTGAGTGTATTAATGATAAAAAAGCATCTTCTCTTCTTTTTGATACAGCCCAAGAATGGCTGAAAGATAAAGGTCTAGAAGCAATGGATGGTCCGATAAACTTCGGAGAGAATATTACAAATTGGGGCTTGTTAATAGAAGGATTTATGCATCAGGGATATGGAATGCAATACCATTTTCCATATTATAAAGAACTTTTTGAAGATTATGGATTTCAAGAATATTTTAAACAACACACATTTCATAAAGATTTAACAGAACCTTTTCCCGAAAGACAGGAAAAATTTTCAAGACATGTTGGAACAAAAGAAGGTTACTCATTTGAACATTTTACATTTGAAAATAGCAAAAAATATATAGAAGAATTGACTTATATTTTTAATGAAGTGTGGGCAGATTTTCATGAAGATTATACCCCAATGGATTATAATGATATTAAGAAAATATTTGATGAGGCTAAACCAATTATTGATGAAAAAATTATTCTTTATGCATATTTTGAAGGAAAACCGGTTTCAATGGTTATGTTATTGCCGGATGTAAATCAAGTGCTTAAAAAATTAAATGGAAAGCTTAATTTAATTGGTAAAATTAAGTTTGTTGCAAATAAAAAGAAGATTAATAGAGCACGATTACTTATGACAGGCGTAGTTCCCAGCCAACAAAGAACATATATTATTGGAGCATTGTTTATGAAAATGATTGATGCATTAATAGAGAATGGCTATAAGGAGTTGGAAATGTCATGGGTGGGAGATTATAATGTTTCTGTAAATAAAATATATTCAACTTTAGGAATTCCTATTGTGAAAAAACATGCCACATACAGATACCTGTTTGACAGAAATGCTGAGTTTAAGAGGTTTACAAATGAGACGAGCGATAAAATGAAAAGAACATAAAATAAAATGTTTAAGATTGGAAAAATAATTTTGTATTTTGCTTAAAAGTATATAATTTTGCAGCCCGTTAGAATAAATTTATTAAAGAATTGAATAATGAAAAAAGGAATACATTCGGATAAATATAGACTTGTAGCTTTTAAAGACATGTCAAATGAGTATACTTTTATAACAAAGTCAACTGTAAATACAAAAGATACAATAAAAATTGAAGGTGCAGAATACCCACTTTTTAAATTAGAGATCTCAAATACAAGTCACCCGTTTTATACAGGTAAAATGAAATTTGTAGATACTGCAGGGCGTGTTGACAAATTCCGTAACAGGTATCAAAAGCATATGGATAAAAATAAAAAATAAATTTAAACCCCGATTTCGGGGTTTTTTTATACCCTCATGTTATTTATATAACATTTTATAAAAAAATCACGTAAAAATAAATAATTATTTTATTCACCGGATACAACCTTTTTGCTGTTTTTGTAGTCTATATTAAAACAGGATGTATAAAAACGTTATAATTATGAAATTATATTTAAAAATTATATTGCCATTAACAATTACTTTTTTGTTTTCTGCAAATTTGAAAAGTCAGTGTGATTGGACATTATATGATATGGGTAATAGTGGTTTGCCCAACAATTATGTAAATGATATTGAAGTTGACCATGATGGTAATTTATGGATGGCTACAGATACTGGTATTGCTGTATATGATGGGTTTTTAAATTGGCAATTACATAATGCTTCTACAGGTTTATATGAATCCTCTATCCCTATGCTTGAAGTAGATAATAATGGTAATATTTGGGCAGGAACATATAATGGTGTATATAGGTTTGATACAGCATGGACTGTTTATAATTCGCTAAACAGCTCTCTTTTGGGAGATGAAATTGTTGATGTTGAGCCCGATAACTATGGAGGCATTTGGTTTAGTGCAGATCCGGCTGCAAAATCAGATGGAGTTACTTATTTTGACGGTAATAATATCTGGTATACATTTACACAAGATAGTGGCTTGGTTAGCAACAATATTATTGATATTACAATTGATGCTTATGATAATGTATGGTTTGCTTCAGGAGAATATCCCGATACAGGAATTACAAAATTTACCGGTACAAATTGGATAACCTATAAGTTTGCAGATACAATTCCCTTAATATATATTAACAAAATTGAGGCTGATATGGATGGCAATATATGGATTTTGACATCTATGAATAATGTTATAAAATTTGATGGTACTAATGCTGAAATATTTGATTATAATAATAGCCCTTTATCTGATTATATTAATTGTGTAGAAGTTGATATGAACGAAAATATTTGGTTTGGAACATATCTCGGCGCACATAAATATGATGGAACAACATGGACAACATATAATACTTCTAACGGACTTCCCAGCGACCTTGTTTATGATATTGAAATTGACCTTGACGGTAATATTTGGTTTGCTACAAGTATGGGTGTTGCAAAATTGGATGTAAAAGCAAGTTTGCAGGTTTATGTAAATTATGAAGGAAGCATGTTAGATTATCATGACATTGCTTTGGAGATATATTCTCCTACTTACCCTGTTGCAAATGGTTCCGATTCTCTATTTGCTGTAATTGATACTTTTATGCAAACAACTTTTATGTTTGAAAATATAGAGCCGGGTAATTATTATATAAAAGCTGTTGTAAAACCCGGGACAGCACATCTTGATATGATTAATTCATATTATACAAATGATACAATCACAACTTACAATTGGGAAGAAGCTTCTATTGTAAGCTTATTTGAATGCGATTGGCAAAATATAATTTTAAATATGGCATTTTTCCCAATTGATATTGGAACCGGTAATGGTATTTTTTCCGGAAATATTTCATATGATGACGGTAACAATAAATCAGCAGGCGAACCTGTGCCAGGTGCTGAAGTATATATAGAACAAGAACCAAATGATGAACCGGTACTCAATACTGAAACTGATTCCTTGGGTGATTATATTGTTGATGGAATACCGGAAGGCTTATTATTTAAAATATTTGTTGATATCCCGGGTTTTCCTATGCTTACAACCTATAGTAATTTGGAAATTACAGCAACAGAATTATCAATTACAGACCTCGATTTTATTGTTGATACATTAATACATATAGCTGATAATTCAGGTATTATTAATATCAATGAACAATTTGCCGTAAATGTTTTCCCCAACCCTTTTACCGATAAGCTAAATATTGAATACGAACTCGATAACTATAGTTTTGTAAATATTTTAATGTTTGATGAAAACGGAAAAACAATTAAAAGATTAATTAACGAAAAACAAACAAATGGTAAGCACTCTATATCTTTTTATGCAAATAATATTTCTAATGGAGTTTATTACCTTAAAATTACCTTAGATAATATATCTTATTTAAAAAAGGTAGTTTTTACAAAGTAACTACTAAATGCGAAAGCATTGATTTTTGACTTAAAATTTAAAGGAGAGTTTTTGTGGTTTAGAGAATATTGAATATTGAGTGTTTTCTTTAAATAAACAATAAGCAACAAATGACAAACGAAAAACGAATCAATGTTTTTTTAGCAAAGCAATAGTTTCTTGCATATCATCTGATTTAAAAATATAATTGCCGGCAACCAGAATATCTGCTCCGCTTTCAACTAATTTACCTGTATTTAAATTGTTTACGCCACCATCAACTTCAATAAGGGTTTTGGCATTATTTTTTTCAATAAGCTCTTTACATTGCTTAATTTTATTGTATGTGTTTTCAATAAATTTTTGTCCGCCAAATCCAGGATTAACAGACATTATTAAGACAATATCAATGTCATTTATTACATCTTGAAGAACATTCACAGAAGTATGTGGATTTAGCGAAACTCCTGCTTTCATTCCATTCTCTTTAATGTTTTGTATGGTTCGGTGCAAATGATTACAAGCCTCGTAATGTACTGTTAAAATATTAGCTCCGTATTTTTTAAATTCTTCAATATAATTATCAGGATTTACAATCATTAAATGAACATCCAGAGGTTTTTTAGCTAAAGCATTTATTTGTTTTATTACAGGAAATCCGAAAGAAATATTTGGAACAAAAACTCCATCCATAACATCTATATGAAAATAATCAGCCTCGCTGTTATTTATTATTTCAATATCTTTTTGTAAATTGGCAAAGTTTGCAGAAAGTAGTGATGGAGCTATTAGTACACTCATATTATATATTTAAGATTTTAATAATTGGTTTTTTTAGTGCGATAAACGACAAAAGTAAAAAGTAATATTAAAAATAAATGATAAATTTGCATAAAAATATAAACTACTAAGTTATGATAAACTATTTAATTTCAAAAGTATTTGCAGTTACATTTTACTTGCAAGATTTGGTAACTAACTCCAGTTTAGAAAAAGGTGAAATTCAGAATTGGGGAAAAATTATTAAAACATGGTTAATTGAACAAGGCATTGCAGAAAACTATGCCAATTATATGAAGATTGCAGTTTTTCTTGTTGTTATAGTACTATTGTGTTTTATTGCAAATTTTATTGCCAAAAAGATAATATTATCAATTCTGGCAATGTTTATTAGAAAAAGCAAGACAGAATGGGATGATATTTTACTTGAGAAAAAAGTATTTAACCGTATATCACATTTTGCTCCGGCAATGGTTATTTATTATTTAATAGAACCTGCTTTGGCTAATAACCCGGGATGGGTTAACACAATACAATCCGGTACATATATTTATATGATAGCTGCGGGAATGATGGTATTAATATCATTTTTTAATGCTATTGGCGAAATTTATAATCGACTACCTGCTGCTAAAAACAGATCTATAAAAAGCTATTTGCAAGTAGTTAAAATATTTGTATATTTTATATCAGGCATACTAATCATTTCTATACTTATGGGTAAATCACCTGGTTATTTTCTGGGAGGTTTGGGCGCTATGGCCGCTATACTTATGTTGGTATTTAAAGACTCAATACTTGGTCTGGTTGGTGGAATACAAATTGCTTCAAATGATCTTTTACGTCCGGGAGATTGGATTTCAATGCCAAGCAAAGGTGCTGATGGTGTTGTAACTGATATTTCTCTTAATACAGTTAAAGTTCAGAATTGGGACAAAACAATTGCTACAATTCCTACTTATTCATTAGTATCTGAGTCATTCAGTAATTGGCGAGGAATGGAGGAATCTGGAGGCAGGCGAATAAAACGTTCTGTTATTATTGATATTAGCAGTATTAAATTTTGCGATGAAAAAATGATTGGAAAATTTGAAAAAATTGAAGTCTTGAAAGAATATGTGAGTAATATGAAAAAAGAACAGAATGAATATAATGAGAAACATAATATTGATTCTTCAGTTACTGTTAACGGAAGAAGAATGACTAATATTGGTACTTTTAGAGTATATCTGGAAGAATATCTGAAAGGAAATCCAAATGTAAATACAGATATGACTTTTCTTATCAGGCAATTACAACCAGCGGAATTAGGTTTGCCAATACAAATATATGTATTTAGTAAAATACAAGCTTGGGCAGATTACGAAAAAGTTCAGTCGGATATTTTTGATCATATATTTGCAATATTACCCGAATTTGAATTACGTGCATTTCAAAATCCTACGGGTGGCGATTTTAAAAAGATAGCAAGTAAATAAATTTTTTAAATATCTCAATTATAAAAATGAACTACGATTTATTAGTTATAGGAAGTGGTCCAGGTGGATATGTTGCAGCAATTAGAGCATCGCAACTTGGAATGAATGTAGGTGTTGTAGAGCGTTCGGAACTTGGAGGAATATGCCTAAACTGGGGATGTATACCAACAAAATCATTACTGAAGAGTGCCCAAATTTACAATTATGTAAAACATGCAGCCGATTATGGAATTGAAATAAATGGACAAGCAAAAGCAGATATTTCAAAAATGGTTGAACGTAGCAGACAAGTAGCAGAGAGCATGAGTAAAGGCATTCAGTATCTTTTTAAAAAAAATAAAATTGAACATATAAGAGGCTTTGGAAAACTTACAGATAAAAACACCGTAGAGGTAGAAAATAATGACGAAAAACAAACAATAACAGCAAAGCATATTATTTTGGCAACAGGTGCAAGATCTAAAGAATTGCCAAATCTGCCACAAGACGGTAAAAAAGTTATTGCTTATCGTAAAGCATTAACATTAAAAGAGCAACCCGAAAGTATGATTGTTGTCGGTTCAGGTGCAATAGGTTGTGAATTTGCATATTTATATTCAACTATTGGTACAAAAGTTACCTTAATTGAGTTTTTGCCAACAATTATTCCACTTGAAGACGAAGAAGTTGCAAAGCAATTGGGGCGTTCGTTCAAAAAATCAGGTGTTAAAGTAATGGTTGGTTCAGCAGTTAAGTCCGTTAATACAGCAGGCGATAAAGTAAAAGCTATTGTTGAAACCAAAAAAGGTGAAGAAATAATTGAAGCTGATATTGTAATTTCGGCAGTTGGCGTTGTTCCGAATATCGAAAATATAGGAATTGAAGAATTGGGGATTAAGCTTGAAAACGGCAAGATAAAAGTTGACGATTTCTATAAAACAAACATTGAAGGTATTTATGCTATTGGCGATATTGTACACGGACAAGCATTAGCACATGTGGCTTCTGCCGAAGGAATTATTTGTGTGGAAAAAATTGCAGGAAAAGATATACAGGCATTGAATTATAATAATATTCCTGCTTGTACATACACAAGCCCTGAAGTTGCTTCTGTAGGAATAACAGAAACAGCAGCTATTAATTCAGGATATGAAATTAAAATAGGAAAATTTCCTTTTACAGCATCCGGTAAGGCAAGTGCATCGGGAAATAGAGATGGATTTATCAAATTAATTTTTGATGCTAAAACAGATAAAATAATCGGTGCACACATGATTGGTGATAATGTTACTGAAATGATATCGGAAATTGTTGTTGCGATTAATAAAGGAGTTACTGGTCATGAATTAATAAAATCGGTACATCCGCATCCAACAATGTCAGAAGCAATAATGGAAGCAGCAGCAGCAGCATATAATGAAGTCATTCATTTATAGATTTCAATCTAAAGACAAAATAATCATATTATTAGAAATAATTAAAACAAAACGAAATGAGAAAAATTATTTACATATTTATTCTATTAATTGCAATTAGTTCAACAGGTTTTACACAAAAAGGTGCTGTTACAAAAGAAATGCTTGAGCAAATTAAAAAATCATATAATAATAATGACGCTTCAGTAAAAGCAATTAGAAATGCCGTCTCAAATAATGATATGTCCAAATTGGTCTTAAATCGTGAAAATGCAGGTAAAGTTGACCATTATTTTAAATATAAAGTAGATGTAAAAGGTATTACTGATCAAAAAAGCTCAGGTAGATGCTGGATGTTTACAGGTTTAAATGTGTTGCGTCCAAAGGTGATGGAAAAATACAATATTAGCAGTTTTGAGTTTTCAACAAACCATTTGTTTTTCTGGGATCAGTTTGAAAAAGCAAATCTTTTTTTACAGGCAATTATCGACCATAAAGATAAACCAATGGATGATAAAACAGTTGAGTGGTTATTTAAAAACCCAATTGGCGATGGTGGTGTTTGGAATTCATTAACAAATCTGGTTGATAAATACGGAGTAGTCCCAAAAGAAGTGATGCCCGAAACAAAAAACAGTGAAAGTACAAGATGGATGAGTAGGTTAGTTAGACGTAAATTGCGTGAGGATGGTATTGAACTTAGAAAAATGGCTGAGAAAAAAGCCGATGTAAATAAATTGCAGGAACGAAAAATTGAAATGCTTGGCGATATCTATAAAATGCTTGCTATAAATCTTGGCGAGCCTCCAACAGAATTCAACTGGCGATATAAAGATAAAGACAACAATATTAGCGAACTTAAAAAATATACTCCAATAAGTTTTTTTAAAGAAGCCTTGCCCGATGTAAGTTTCGATAATTATATAATGTTAATGAACGACCCTTCGAGAGATTATTACAAACTTTACGAAATTGAATATGACCGCAATGTTATGGAAGGCAAAAACTGGATATATATTAATTTGCCTGCCGATGATCTGAAAAAATACGCACTAACATCAATAAAAAATAATGAGGCAATGTATGCCTCGTGTGATGTTGGCAAACAACTTAATAAAGACGAAGGTTTGCTCTCATTGCAGAATTTCGATTATGAAAGCATTTATGGTGTAAAATTCGGAATGGATAAAAAAGATAGAATTATAAGTTTTGAAAGTGGTTCATCGCATGGCATGGCTCTTATTGCTGTTGATGTTGACAAAAATGAAAAACCTGTAAAATGGCAATTTGAAAACAGTTGGGGAGCAAGCGCAGGTCATAATGGATATTTGACTTTTACAGATGAATGGTTTAACGAATATATGTTTAGAGTTGTAGTTCTCAAAAAATTTATTGATCAAAAAACTTTAGATATCCTTAAAACAAAGGCTATCAAACTTCCACCATGGGACCCAATGTATTCTATGGATTTTTAATCAAATTTATTTTTATTAATAATGCAACTTTTTTGAATATTAAGAGTCTTATAATTAAACAATAAATTTTTATAATATGAAACATTTTCTTACTATTACGCTAATATTATTAATATTAAGTTCAGTTACATTTTCACAAGTTGGGAGTGATTGCGCAAATTCTCATTTGGTAACCGGTTTGCCATTTAGTTTAACAGGAATGACAACCGCCGGTTCCGGAGATGATTATGATAATGGTTCGTGTTGTGCTAGTGTATATATGACAGGACAAGATTATATTTTTGAATATACACCAACAGTTGATATACCTATAAGCGTTATTGTAACTAATACAGGAATTGGAACAGGTGTTTTTGTAACCCAAAAATGTCCTGATGATCCCAGTGCAATTTGCGAAGCATATGAAGAGGAGCAAAATGGGAATCCACAAGTCCATTCTGTTCAATTATTAGCAGGCATAACATATTATATTATTGTTTCAACTTATGACGCTTTTAATATGAATCCAAGTACAAATTTTGATATAGAAATTAAAGAATCAATACCTTTTGATGCAGGTGTGGTATCATTTCACAACAGGTCTGATTGTGATCTGGATAATGCTGTTCATTTAACAATTCAAATTAAAAATTTTGGATACGATACTCTAAATGATATTCCTGTTGCTTATAAAATAAATGGAGGAATTGCTGTAGTTGATACTTTTTATGGAACTATACTTCCTCTAGAAGTTGAATATTATACATTTCTAACCTTAGTAGATATGTCAATTCCCGATGCAACTTATAATATAAAAGCATATACTTTATATAGTACAGATGGAAATATATCAAATGACTCGCTAGAAACAAATATTACTCATAGCATCTATTCTAATGTCCCATATTATGAGGATTTTGAATCAGGTCATGGAGGATGGGTAACTGAAAAAATTAACTCGTCAATATCGTTATCATCATGGGAATATGGGGTTCCTAATGGAATAATTATTGACTCGGCTGCTTCTATTGATAATGCATGGGTTACAAACTTATCAGGAGATTTTAATCCTTTTGAAAAATCATATGTTTTAAGTCCTTGTTTTGATCTTAGCTCATTAATATTGCCAATTTTTGAATTTAATATTTGGTATGAAACAGAAGATTCTGATTATATAGTATTAGCTTATTCGTTAGATAGTGGATATACGTGGATAGCTATTGGTAATGAGGGAGATGCTTATAATTGGTATAATGGAACTATAAATGGTTCTGATGCATGGAATGGAAGTTCGGGTGGATGGCTTAATGCAAAACATGTACTTAATGATCTTGCCGGTGTTTCAAAAGTACAATTCAGAATATATTTTGAAGGAGGAGTAAATGGAACAAATGAAGGATTTGCATTTGATGATGTTAAAATTTATGAATCGCCATTAAATGATCTTGGTGTTGTTGATATTATATATCCTGAAGACGGATGTGGACTTTCATCTAATGAAGATATTACTATAAAAATTGCAAATGTAGGTTTATATGATCAAAGTAATTTTGATTTATCTTATTCAATTGACGGTGGAAATAATTTTGTTACTGAAACATATACAAATACTATTATATCTGAAGATACTTTAATATATGCATTTATAACACAGGCAGATCTTTCAGCAAATGGTTTATCAAATATTATTGCACTTGTTGATTTACCATCAGATTCCGATTCAAATAATGATACGATTGCGAAAAATATTTTTCATTTCAACACAATTTCAAGCTATCCATATCAAGAAGATTTTGAAATAAATGATGGTGGCTGGTACGCAAAAGGATCTAAGTCAACCTGGCAACATGGTGTTCCTGCAGACACAATCATTGATCATGCTGCGTCAGGAAATAATGCCTGGGTTACAAATCTTACAGGAATTCATAATGATGCAGAGCAATCATTTCTTTATACTCCCTGTTTTGATTTTTCTGATTTGGCTAAACCAAAAGTTAGTTTTTATATTTGGTATGAACAGGAAAGCCTAGGTACTCAATTTGAATATTCAGTAGATGGTGGTCAAAATTGGAATGTTTACGGTTCATCTACAGATGATAATTGGTATAATCAGGGGTATAATTGGATAGGACATTCCGGTGATTGGGTAAATGTATTTCATGTTTTACACGACCTTGCTGGGGAATCACAAGTTCAATTTAGATGCAAATTTCTTGGTATTACAGGTTTTTCAGGTTTTGCTGTTGATAATTTTACAATTTGTGAAGAACCAACGGCTGGATTTTCATATATAACAAATGGTTTGGAGGTAACATTTACAGATACTTCATTACACGGTAATACATATTACTGGGATTTTGGAGATACAACAAGCTCAACAGATCAAAATCCAATTCATATTTATAATTATACAGATACCGTTACTGTAACACAAATTGTTTATAATGATTGTAGTAATGATACAACACATTTAACTTTTTACGTTACGGGAATTAATACTTTATCAACCGAAAACATCAAAATATTTCCTAATCCAACAAGTAATGAATTATATATTAAGGCAACTAATAAACACGAAAAAATTAAATATGAAATTATTGACCAGCAGGGAAATATAATGTTAAATGGTTATTTTAAAAACGATAAAAAGCTAAAGCTTAATATTTTAAACAAAGGATTATATTATATAAAACTATATGTGAATAATGGTATTATTATTAAAAGATTAATAATAATATAAGCTATTTTGGAATTAAAAATTTTGGCTTACTTAAAAACAATGGAATTATAAATATTATAGTTCCATATGTAACTAATTTATAATGTTGAGTAATATTATTTAATTCTCTCCCTATTATACCATCTGTTGTTAACGTAGTTAAAGCAAAAACAATAAAAAGTAATGCAATAATACTCCAAAATCTCAACTTACTAATTGCAACAAATTTTGTTTTAATTTGAAAAACAATAAAATAAACTAAATAGAATGTTGCCGGAAAAAGGAAAAAGAAAGCATATTTTTGTTGATGAGGAAAAATTAAAGGAATAACCAAGAAAAGATAACTTAGTTCCCATAGTTTATGAATTTTTGATCTTTCTTTTTTAAATGGTAAAGATTGGAGAAAAATTAATACCAAAGCGATAAAAAAGAAACGCACGATATTTAATACGAGTGCAACATTATCCGGTGATATTGTCATAATATTTCTTTTCATCTCCAATTCTCCTTTTGTTTCCATTAATAATGGTGGAATTAGTGATGATAATCCATGTAAGCCCATATCAACTTCAATTGCATGCTCTGTATTAAGTGGATTTATTGTTGCCCACCATTCATGTATTAAAAAATTATTATATTCAAATCCTATAATAATTGCCGGAAAAAATATTAAAACAACATATAAAATGATTGTTAATATACCTTCTTTATAATATGCCCTGTATAAGAGATATGGGATTAATACAATAGGAAGTATTTTTATATTAATAGCAAATGCCAACAAAATAGCACCTGCAATAATTTTCTTTTTTTCAAATAAATTTATTGATTCAAGAGACAAATACAACATGAAAATTGTCATCTGAATTAAATCAAAATTATATAATAAGAACCTGAAAATAAAAATAAAAGAAATTAATAAAACAATGTTGAAATGCTTTTTTGAAATAAATTTAACATCAATGAATTTCTTTAATATTATTACAATCCTATATGTGAAAAAAGTATTTGCAAGAAGCCAAATAAAATTTGTAACAATATATGGGAGAAAAGAAAAAGGAACTAATAATAAAGCAAATAATGGACTGTAAAAATATAAAAGGTAACTGTTATTAACTTGATACCAATAATCATATATGTTTTCTCCTGTACAAAGTTTTTGAGCTGCTTGTAAAAATACATTAAAATCACTTCCCTTTTTTGCTTCGTTATAGAAATATAACAAAACCAAAATAATCAAAGGAATAAATATTAATATTTTAATAAATTGTTTCTTACTTATGGCTTTTATGTGCTTTTTAATACCCATATCTATTTTTCCAAAGTTTATTCAAATTTGTTTTTATCTTGAGCCTTGGTAAAAAAACTATTTTAATGTTTTTCCTGAAAAAGTTGACAGCATGTTGAAATATGTAAATTCGATACTTCAAACTTCGCAATATTTTATTAAAAATGGTAAAATTGGGAAAAATTAATTTTATTATTCCCAATAAATATCACTTTTTTTTAATTTTCCATCATTCCATATCAAGTTCATTCTATCTCCTTTTGAGTACTTTGTATATCTATTTTTTGAGTCTTCATTTCCCCATTTAGCTATGATATTTTTTCCTGTTCTTGGTAAATCGAATAATAATGTTGCAATAATGTCCCATTTTTCATTTCAATTTCTTGAGCATCAGCGTCTCTGGTAAAAAATCTTTATGGACATCAGGAATAACTTCTTTCATATCTACTGCTGTAAACTTCTCATTTTTCATTCTAAATTTTTATTTTAAGTTTATATTTAAATATACGATATTTGCAGACTCAAATTTTGAACATAGATATATAGTTAATAAATGGCATTACAAAAAATTAGAAATATTGGTATTGCAGCACATATTGATGCTGGCAAAACAACAGTAACTGAAAGAATATTATTTTTTACAGGCGTAACAAGAAAAACAGGTGAAGTGCATGATGGGCAGGCTACCATGGATTTTATGAAGCAGGAGCAAGAGCGAGGAATCACTATTGCATCAGCTGCAATATCTTGCCAGTGGAATGGTTCACAGATAAATATTATTGATACTCCGGGGCACGTTGATTTTACTATTGAAGTAGAAAGGTCTTTGCGTGTGATTGATGGAATGATTGCTGTTTTTTGTGCAGTAGGAGGAGTTGAACCTCAAACAGAAACAGTTTGGAATCAAGCCGACAGATACAAGGTGCCAAGAATAGCTTTTATCAATAAAATGGATAGAACAGGGTCTGATTTCATCGAAGTTGTCAGTATGATGAACAAATATCTTGATGCTAATGCATTTCCTTTTCAAATCCCTATTGGTTCTGAAGAAAATTTTAATGGAATAATAGATATTATTGAACGCAAAGCATATTTTTTCGATGAATATGAAAGAGAAGAAACTACTATCCCTGATGAATATAAAGAAAATGCAGAGGAAATACGAAATGAATTAATTGAAAAGTTAGCTGATTATGACAGTGATATTATGGAGATGTATCTTGACGAAGATGATATATCTGCGGAAATGCTAAAAAAAGCTGCTAGAAAAGCGACATTAAAATTAATGATTACACCTGTATTTTGTGGTGCAGCATATAAGAATAAAGGAATTCGTTTGTTATTAAATGCGGTTAATGATTTGCTCCCATCACCTATTGATATTGGAGCAATATTTGGATCCGATATTGATGATGAAGAGAAATTAATAAAAAGAAATCCATTTTTAAAAGAGCCTTTTTCAGCTTTAGCTTTCAAAATTATTAATGATCCTTATGTAGGTCAACAAACATTTATCCGTATATATTCTGGTAGTCTTGAGGGTGGAACACAACTATATAATCCTAGCAAAAAACGTCACGAAAGAATAGGGAGAATTCTAAAAATAAAGGCAAAGGAAAGAGAAGAAGTCAGCAAGGCAGGACCCGGAGATATTGTAGCATTGATAGGCATGAAATACACCAAAACCGGTGATACACTTTGTGATAATGAGCAGCGTTTATTATTAGAATCAATTCATATTGCTCAGACTGTGATTGAAATGAAGATTAGTCCTAAAATAAGAAAAGATCAAAGCAAATTAGGTGAAGCATTAAGTAAATTATCAAATGAAGATCCATCTTTTACTGCACATTATGATGATGAGACTTGCGAAACTATAATTTCGGGTATGGGAGAACTTCATTTAGAGATAATCATGGACAGATTAATCAATGAATTTAAAGTTGAGGTTGAAGTTGGAGCGCCTGCAGTAGCATACCGTGAAGCTATATTAAAGGAGGTTCAAGTAGAGTACAAACACTCCAAACAAAGTGGAGGAAAAGGACAATATGCCCATACCATTATGCGAATCGAACCTAATTCCGGTAAAGGTTATGAATTTGTGAATATGATAAAAGGTGGTCGTATTCCACAAGAATATATTCCTTCTGTAAACAAAGGAATTAAAAAAGTAATAGAAGAAGGAATTCTTGCAGGTTTTCCAATTGTTGATGTAAAAATAGTATTGCTAGATGGAAGTTTCCATGCTGTAGATTCTTCAGACATGGCTTTCCAGATTTGTGCCTCTATTTGTTTCAAAAATGGTTTTAAAAAGGCTTTTCCAAAACTTCTTGAACCCACAATGAAAATTGAAATTAATACCCCTGATGATTATATTGGAGATGTAGTTAGCAATCTTAATAGAAAACGTGGCACAATTGAGTCTATGAGAAGGTATCGTAAGGGTTCACAAAAACTAAACGGGTTTGTACCTTTGAAAGAAATGTTCGGATATGCTACTCAACTAAGAAATATTTCTAGCGGAAGAGCAAATTATTCAATGGAATTTAGCAAATATACTCCTGTTTCTGAAGCTTTGCAGGAAGAAATACTTAAGGAATTGAAGGAGAAGAATTAAATAAGTTTTTTTCTTCAATTTCTTTATTTATAATTTGCTAATATCTACCCTTCCAAAGTTTATTCAAATTAGCTTTAATTTCTTTCTCACGAGCATTCTCTTGAGGTTCATAGATTTTTGTCTTACTTAATTCTTTGGGTAAAAACTCTTGGTCAACAAAATTGTCATCATAACTATGTGCGTATTTGTAATTCTTACCATATCCCAATTCTTTCATAAGTTTTGTTGGTGCATTACGAATATGCAAGGGAACAGATAAATCACCCTTTTCTTTAACCAAAGACAATGCTGTTTCAATTGCCTGATATGCTGAGTTACTTTTTGGAGATGTAGACAAATAAATAGCTGTTTGCGATAAAATTATCCTTGCTTCGGGCATTCCAATAACATTTATTGCCTGAAAACAATTATTTGCGATTAATAAGGCATTTGTATTTGCAAGACCAATATCTTCCGATGCCAGTATTATTAATCTGCGAGCAATAAATTTTATATCCTCGCCTCCTGCTAACATCCTTGCTAACCAATAAACCGCAGCATTTGGGTCGCTGCCCCTTATAGATTTTATAAATGCTGAAATTATATCATAGTGCTGCTCTCCCTGCTTATCGTATAGTGCGATGTTTTCCTGTAATTTACTTTTTACTTTTTCATTTGTTATAGTAATAGTTTTTGTATCTTCAGAATTTACAATAAGCTCAAGAATATTAAATAATTTTCTAGCATCTCCACCCGAAAATCTAATTATTGCTTCGGTTTCTTTAAATTTTATTTTCTTCTTTTTTAATTCAAAATCGTTAAGAGCTGCATAATTTAACAAGTTTAGTAATTCTTTTTTACTTAAATTTTTAAGAACATAAACCTGACACCGTGATAATAATGGCGAAATTACTTCAAAAGAAGGATTCTCTGTTGTTGCACCAATTAAAGTAATAATACCTTGTTCTACTGCCCCCAATAGCGAATCTTGTTGCGATTTACTAAAACGATGTATCTCATCTATAAATAAGATTGGATTGGGAGTATCGAAAAATTGTTGATTTTTAGCTTTTTCAATAACTTCTCTTATATCTTTTACACCTGAATTTACCGCACTTAAAATATAAAAAGCCCTGTCTAAAACATTCGATATAATTTTAGCCAATGTTGTTTTACCAACTCCCGGAGGTCCCCAAAATATCATAGAAGGAATATTCCCCGATTCTATAGCTTTTCTGAGTATTGCATTTTTCCCGACAAGATGTTCCTGACCAATGAAATTATCAAGAGTCTTAGGTCGTAATCGTTCTGCTAAAGGAATATTTGACATCTAATAATATAATTATGTAGGCAAAGTTACAAAATACACCATCTTTATTACAACGAAAATCCAAATTTTTATTCTAATTTTACATCAATTGGAAATAGTAGCCGATAATGATTAAATCATTTAATAAATTCATAAGCGATAATAAGCTATTTACTAAAAACTCAAAGATACTTTTGGCAGTAAGTGGTGGTGTAGATTCTACCGTAATGGCTTATTTATTTTGTAAAGAAGGATACAAGTGCAGTATTGCTCATTGTAATTTTACATTGAGAAATAAAGAATCCGATAAGGATGAATTATTTGTTAAAGAGCTTTCATCAAAATTAAATTTCCCATTATATTTTAAACGATTTGAAACAGAAAATTACGCAAAAGAAAATACTATATCTATTCAGATGGCTGCAAGAGATCTAAGATACAACTGGTTTGAGCAGATACGTAAGCAAAATAATTATGATGTAATTGCCATTGCACACAATAAAAATGATATTGTAGAAACATTTTTTATTAACCTTACAAGAGGTACCGGTATTAAGGGATTAACAGGAATAAAATCAAAAACAGGAAATATTGTTAGACCTTTGCTTTTTGCAGACAGACAAGAAATTGAAAAATATTCAAGCGAAAATAATATCGATTACAGGGAAGATGCAAGTAATAATTCATTAAAATATTCAAGAAACAGAATTAGAAAAAACATATTACCCGAATTAAAATTAATTAACCCCAATATAGAACAAACTATTTCGGAAACAATTAGCAGATTTGCTGATGCCGAGCAAATTATTGCAAACGAAATTGAAAGCAAAAGGAAGATTATAGTAAGCAAACGCAGCAATTTAATTTATCTGGATATTGAAAAACTTAAAAAACTAAATCCTTTAAAATATTATTTATTTGAATTTTTAAATCACTATGGATTTAATGCTTCAACAATTGATGATATTATTTCTGCTTTGGATAAACAATCGGGTAAGATATTTTATTCAAAAACATACTCGCTTGTTAAAGACAGAGAATGTCTGATCATTAGCAAGATAGAGGCAGTAAAAGATGAATTAATTATTGGAAAAGATATAGTTTCAATTGAAGAACCAGTTCCTTTAAAATTATCGTACCTTAAAAAAGATAATGCTTTTGAAATAGAAAAGAGGAGTGATGTTGCGTATTTGGATGCCGATAAAATTGAGTTTCCTTTAAAAATTAGAAAATGGCAAAAAGGGGATAGGTTTATGCCATTTGGCATGACAAATTTTAAAAAACTTAGCGATTTTTTTATAGACAGTAAGATCTCGATAATTGAAAAACAAAATACCTTAATACTGGAAAGCAACAATAATATTGTTTGGATTATTGGGAAACGTATTGATAACAGATTTAAAATCACAGAAAAAACCAAAAATGTATTGATTATTCAAATAAACAGATGAAGATATTAAATATATATATTCTAACAGGTTTATTTCTATTTTCTACATTAATTGCAGTAAGTCAGGAAAAAAACATTTTAAATAAAGAATCTTTTGGTTTTAATATTGGTTTGCCTGTTGTTAGCGAATCATTATCTGAAGATGTTTATTATAATCCCATATTGATAATGGGATATTATAATATTCCACTAATGCAGACAAATACAAAGCATAATTTTTCAGTGGGTATAGAACCTCAGATCAACCCTGTTTTTCTTGACAATAATTTAAATGATTTAGAATTTGGTTGTAATGTTGGTTTATATTATTTGCATTTAATTGGACAAAAATCTATTTGGTATGCAGGAATTGGCTCAGGACCACATTTTATTACCGTAAATGCTGCAATGCAGGCAACAGGCTTTATTTTTTCCGATAACTTCATGACAGGAACAAGAATATTTTTAACAGGAAAAAATGAAAAACCTCTATATTTAAACCTGCAATTTAGGTTTCGCCATATTTCAAATGCAAATCTGTCTGAACCAAATATTGGTATTGACGGTTTTTTTGCTGTTTTTGGTATTGTTAAGGAAATATAGCTAATTTTATAGCCTTAAATTTTAAAACAAATATATTATGTTTTCAGGAATAGTAGAAGTAGCAGTTCCCGTAGTAGATTTACGAAAAGAGAAGGAAAATCTGCATATTACAATGAAATGTTCGTTTGCTAATGAGCTAAAAATTGACCAAAGTATATCGCACAATGGTGTTTGCCTTACAGTAGTTGATATTGATAAGGAAAATAATACTTATGTGGTAACAGCAATACAAGAAACTTTAGATAAATCAAATCTTGGTCTTCTGAAAATTGGCAGTAAGGTTAATTTGGAAAGAAGTATGACAATGGATAAACTTCTTGACGGGCACATGGTACAAGGTCATGTTGACCAAACTGCCGAATGTCTTGAAGTAAGAGAAGCCGATGGTAGTTGGTATTATACTTTTAAGTACGATAAATCGAAAGGGAATATTACGGTTGAAAAAGGCTCGGTATCGGTTAATGGAGTTAGTCTTACAGTTGTAAATTCAAGAGACGATAAATTTGATGTGGCAATAATACCGTTTACTTATGATATTACTAATTTTCATGAGTTTAAAGCAGGAACAATTGTAAACCTCGAATTTGATGTAATAGGTAAGTATATCCAAAAAATTATGGCGGGTTATCTTGAGACATTGAATAAATAGACAGAAGTCCGAAGACGGAAGTTATCCCGAGTACTCGGGACAAAAGACAAAAGTATTTATGGAAGTTGAAGTTCTTGTTATTGGAGCCGGAGTGGTTGGTTTGGCAATTGCTGCCAAAGTTTCTGAAAATACAGATAATGTTTTTATTATTGAAAAGCATTTAAAATTTGGTCAGGAAACCAGCAGTAGAAATAGTGAAGTAATTCATTCGGGAATATATTATACGCAAGGTTCGTTAAAGGCAAAATTATGTGTAGAGGGAAGAGATTTGCTATATGATTATTGTGATAAAAATGATATTTGGTATAACAGATGCGGAAAGCTGATAGTAGCAACAAACGATTTTGAAGAATCTCAATTTATATCAATATATAATCAGGCAAAAGTTAATGGTGTAAATGATCACAGGATTATTGGTATTGATGAGATAAAAGATATGGAACCTCATATTTTTGCCAGAAAAGCAATCCATTTTCCTTCAACAGCTGTGATTGATGCACATGATTTGATGCATCAGTTAGAAACAGATGCCGTTAATAATGATGCAAAATTTATATACGGAGCTGAAGTTATAAAGATACAAAAGTCAAACAAGGAATATATTGTTACAATTAAGGATGCCGATAATTGCGATTTCTCATTTACCTGCAAAAAGATAATAAATTCTGCAGGGCTTTCTTCCCAAAAAATATCTGAGCTTGCAGGTATAAACGATGATAAATACAAATTGTGTTTTTGGAAAGGAGAATATTTTAGTGTGGTAAACGGAAAGAATAAATTTTTAAATTCGCTTATATATCCTGTTCCTGAATCTAACGTAGCAAGTTTGGGAATTCATACTACAATTGATAAAAATAACAGACTTAAATTAGGTCCAAATGCTTTATTTCTCGATAATGAGGAATTAGAATATTCAGTAAATGAAAAACACAAAATAGATTTTTATAATTCTGTTGTAAGATTTTTACCATTTATTGAATTAGAAGATCTATATCCCGATCAGGCAGGAATAAGAACAACACTTCAAAGACCTGGTGATGCAAGCCGCGATTTTATTATTAAGAATGAAAAGGAGAGAGGTTATGATGGATTTATTAATCTTATTGGCATAGAATCGCCGGGATTAACTTCTTGTTTGGCAATTGCAAAATATGTGGAGAGCTTGTTGAATTTATAAAAAAATCGTTTTTCATTCAATTTCACTAACAACAAGATTCCCTTTATCATCCCATTCTTTTTCTTCTGTTATAATGCCATCTTTGTATGTTCGTTCATAGGCTAAAATTTTGTTTTCGTGCCAAAATTTCCATAATCCTGTTTCTTTGCTGTCAACAAATTTCCCTTCCGAAAGTTTTATACCGCTTTTAAACCATTCTACCCAGTGTCCGTTTTTTCGTCCTTGAATATAGTCAACTTCTTCACGTATTTGTCCGTTATCGTACCATGCAATCCAGTGCCCATTTTCTTTGCCATCTTCATAATCAATTTCTACCCACTTTGTCCCGTTGTCATAATACCATATCCAATGTTCAATTCTTTTGCCTGATTTAAATTTTCCTATTTCTCTGTAATTTCCATTTTGATACCAATGTTCAAAATTCCCATCATACGCATTATCTTTGTAAGCGGTTTTTACAACCTGTTGTCCATTTTCAAACCATTCCTCATAAGGTCCGTCAAGTATTTTGTTTTTATAATTTCGTAAATATTGCATTTGTTCGTTATCGTACCATTCTTTACATACGCCATGTTTTTCACCATCAACAAATTCGTAACTTTTACGTATTTTACCATTTTCGAAATTATCACTTGCTGTGCCTGTAAAAATTTCGTCATTTTTTTTGAAATACATTATCCCGTTATCTTCATATAATTCATCCATATTTACATCAAGAAAATTACATGATGACAATAAGAACATTGACAGAATAATGCATATTAAGGTTTTCATTTTCAAATAATTTTATTATTTACAAAAATGAATAAATTTAATTTTAAAAACAATAACTTGTTATTTGTTTTTTTTAACAATTTGTTTATAATGAAATTTTTGGGAGGAATATCAAAAGAAACATCCCATGCCTTCAAGACATCGGATATTTAGATAGTATTTAATGTTTTATGAGATTAAAATTTTAATTATGCGGCATTATATAAGCACACAATTATTATGCTTATTGTGTATAATTATCATTAAATTTTTTAACAAATTTGAAATATATTTTAATAAACACAGCAAATATTGCGTAAACAACTATATGTCAAGCTGCAAGCATAAGGCACATTTTTAATAATCTTGCCTCATCGAGCTGCTCGCAGAGGGCATAATTTTAATATTGTGGGGTAAGCGAGCAACTTACATAGGGCATAATTTTAGTTTTGTGGGGTATGTAAGCTGCTCACATAGGGTATATTTTTAGTTTTGTGGGGTATGTTAGCTGCTGCATAGGGCATAATTTTAGTTTTGTGGGGTATGTTAGCTGCTCACATATGGTATATTTTTAGTTTTGTGTGGTATGTTAGCTGCTTACATAGTACATATTTTTAGTTTTTTTGGGTATGTAAGTTGCCAACATAGGGCATATTTTTAGTTTTCTGGGGTATGTAAGCTGCTCGCAGAGGGCATAATTTTAATAATGCGGGGTCATCGAGTTACTCGCAGAGGGCATAATTTTAATAATATGGGGTCGTCGAGTTACTCGTTAAAGGCATATTTTTAATAATATGTAGTCTGCAAGATAGTAGTAGTGTATATATTTTGTTGGTATATGACCCTTCTTTTGTCTCCCCTAATAGGGGAGAAAGTCCTCCTTTTAGGAGGATTTAGGAAGTCATTACTGTTTTATTATCTTCTTTGCTATAGTTTGTTTATCTGTTGTTACTTTAATAATGTAAATACCTTGTGGCTGTTGGCTTAAGTCTATTTGTTTTAAACCTGACAGGTTTCCAAAACCTGTTAGGTGTTTTCCTGTTATATCTAAAACCTCTATTTTCTTAATTCCATCTGCGGTTATTGTTATTTTGTCCGTTGTGGGGTTTGGGTATATTGAAACAAAGTTGTCTTTGTTTAGTTTTTCATTACGAAATACCGAAGTTATATTGCAATTTTGGATAGGCGCTAACACAGAAGTGTCAGACATTAAATGTTGACTTTCAATTAAATCTGCATTGCATTGATCATCTACTTCAAATTTCCATATATAATGGTTACCGCAGAAAAAAATATGAGGATCAAAATTTAATTCAAAGGTATAAAACTTAAGGTTTGCAATTTTTTCATAAAAAATTTCATTATGGCAACATGTTAATTCGACATCACCGGCATTAATAATGCCGTTAAATGTTTCCAGAGAATCTAAGAAAGGTGTTAAATTTATAAAAGTATATGTTCTTAAAATCGCTTGATCGACATAAAAATCGATTATATCAAAATTAAATTCAGATAGTAAGCTATCTAATTCAGAAATCCCTGTTTGTATTATAAGATTTTGCCAATTATCTGTCCAGGCTAATTGTGTATCTACTTCAATTCCTATTAACAGAGCATATCCATTACAATTTTCATTATGAACACAATAAATATCAAATACAGAATCGCGCTCAGGAATCGTAAATGTATTAAAAATAGCTGCTAAACCATCCCAAATTGTATCCTTAAAAACTATTGGAATAGATATGCTATCTTTATATGTAGAGTTGGTTTCTAATATCCTTGTAAGTGCTAACTGACTTACATCAAATTCGTATGCGTCACGCAATTCTTGAGGAACATTACAGCCTGAATATTGACAAAACCCATTTAAAGAAATTAAGATTAAAATAAAGTAAGGAATAGTTTTCATACACTTATTATATTAGACTCAAAATCTTGCAAAAAGGTTGCATTATAAATGCATCAAATATACATTATTTTAGTTTGTATTCCTAATTATTACCCTTCTTTTATCTCCCCTGATAGGGGAGAAAGTCCTCCTTTTAGGAGGATTTAGGAGGTCATTACTGTTTTATTATCTTCTTTGCTATAGTTTGTTTATCTGTTGTTACTTTAATAATGTAAATACCTTGTGGTTGTTGGCTTAAGTTAATAGTATTACTTATACCAGTGTATACTTGTCTGCCATGTATATCGCTTATTTCAATCTTTTCTATATTTTCAGTTTCTATTGTTATTAATCCTGTTGTTGGATTGGGAAATATAATTGCATTAAAATTATTTTCTGGTTTCTGTATACTCAATTCGTCTGTATTAAATACACCATAAAACCTATAAATAGTTACTGCTCTATTAGATTTACTATTACAAACAATTTCGAGATAAACAAGATTGGACCCAAGTGTAGCTAAACTTAAACTAACATTAAGTGTAATAGAGTCACCTGCCTGCCAAAATACCCAGTTTAGCATAACAGAATCCTGACCTATTAGATTAAAATCGTATATATATGCACTATCAACAGGTAATAATACATTGAAAATGCATGTATCAATGGTAATTAATAATGTGTCGACAAAAGTATATGGACTTACATAGGTGTTTTCGATAATTAGTGATGTGTCAATTTGGCAACCAGTGCTATCAGTTACAGACAATTGATAAGAACCATCGCATAAATTATCAATCATTTCGGTATTATCACCTGTATTCCATGAATAAACATATGGCGATATTCCACCTTCGACATCAACATCAATATAACCATTACAAACTCCATTAGTTGCATTGCCTATTGAATCTACGGATATCATTATTTCCATAATATCAATTTTGGGTATCATAACTGCACAACCGTTTACATCTGTAATAGTAACGGCATAACATCCAGTAGGTAACCCAGAATAAATGTTGTTATTTATAGTAAACCCTGTTGGAGCCCATGTGTATGTATAAGGTGGAGTACCACCAGTTGGATATAAATGTATTTCTCCATCACTTAATCCATTACATGAAGCATTAATTGTTGTTAAAGTTAAAGACAAGTATTGTGTTGGCCCAGTTACAGTTATAATTCCTGATTGTTGAGTACTGCCAACATCATCTGTAACGGTTACTGAATAGTCTCCTGGGCTTAGTCCAGTTATGATTGTGTCTATACTATTTGTACTCCACAAATAAGTATATGGAGGAGTCCCTCCTGATACAGAAATATATATACCGCCATTATTATCACCATAGCAAAGACAATGAGCAATAGTTGGTGTTATTACAATTTGAGAGAATAAGCTATTTGTTAAAATAAGGAATGCACCTATTAATAATAATCTTGTAAAAATTGTTTTCATAGTTTTAAGTTTATTGAAAAACAAATATAAAACCTTTTTATCTGTTTTCCTAATTGTTAGGGTGTGACCCCTCTTTTATCTCCTCCCGAGAAATCGGGACAGGCTCTGATAGGGGAGAAAGTCCTCCTTTTAGGAGGTCATTACTGTTTTATTATCTTTTTTGTTATAGTTTGTTTATCAGTTGTTACCTTTATTATATAAATGCCTTGAGGCTGTTGGCTTAAGTTAATCTCGCACTTCGACAGGCTCAGTAACCCGATTGATTTAACTTCTTTGCCATAAATATCATAAACCGCTACATTCATAATTTTTAATTCATCATTATTAATTCTTATAAGGCCTGTTGTGGGGTTGGGAAAAATTTCCAAACTGTTTTCTTCACTAAGCGTTTGTTCTATACCGGTAGAAAGCACTACACTTGCATCATCTATCCACAATACGCTACCAGCTTGAGGGTCGTAATCAAGAGATGAAGAACTCATTAATACATACAATGTGTCGGGTGTTAATCCATTAACATAAGTAAAATCAATTATAGCTTGTTGCCATCCCAAACCGGCTGTAGATACACTTGTTTTAAAAATTCCTCCTGCCACATAAGTTCCTGCACTCATTAATGATACTCTACACTCAGCTGTATCATTTCCATTTGGGCGATATTGATAGTAGAATTTGAATTGGTCTAAATTCTGAGTGAACTCAATACCCGGTCTAAACGTTTGGTTTGTTACATCCACTTTTCCATTAAACAAAATACCCAAGGTATCGTTATACTCATGAGCAATAAATGGAATGCCCCAGTATTTATAGATATTCCAAGAAGTTGGAGTGTAAACTGTGGTTTCAAGTCGTACAGAATAATTTCCGGAGTGTACTGTATCGGTACACCTGATAACTGAAATAGGGCTGCTTCCAATTAAAGAACTGTTAAAACAATTATAATCCCACCAGCCGTATGTGTTGTTGCCACTGTTAGGATTCATAGCTGTTGTCACAAGCAGATCATTTGTCCATGTTTCAAATCCGGGGTTAATGAGTTGGGCATGTGCAGTATGCATTGTAAATACAAGTGCTAAAGTTGATAAAATAAGTAAAGTTTTTTTCATTTTCTTTATTTTTAAATTAATATCAAATTTACTATTCTGTTCAATTCCCGGTCATGTTGGGTAATATTATTTTAAACATTGAACAAATATAATGCATTTTGGTCTGTATTCCAAATTATTATATAAAGGTGGGCTATTGCTTGTTTTTACTTCGATAATGTTTAGTCTAAATAATTTATAAAATATTTTTATAGTTTACAATAAAAGCTAATTTTGCAATAATTAAAAATATATGTTAAACTAAATTTATTATTATTATGAAAATTTTTAAAGGTTTATTTGTTCTAATAGCACTTGCTGTTTTATTTTCGAGTTGTACAACTATGACTCATTCAATGAAAATTCCTGATAACCGCATTGAATTTAAGAAAGATGATTTTGAGTTTTCAAAACAAGTTTCGGGTGAAGCTAATGAGATTAAAATTTTCGGAATTGATTTTGCTAGATTATTCTCAAAAAAATACGGCGAGCTTGAAGCGCGCGGAATGTTTTCAATTCCTATTATAGGTGGTATTGTTGGAACAAAAGCAAATCTATATGCTTTGTATAATATGATGAAAGATAACCCCGGGTATGACGTGGTTATTTATCCTCAATATGAAGTTAAAAAAACAGGTTTCCCAATTATTTTTGTTACTACAAAAGCAAAAGTTACTGCTAGGTTAGGAAAAATTAAATAATTTATAATTTTAAAAAAGGAATCATTTTTGTAATGATTCCTTTTTTTACATGTACTAATTCATATTTATAATGAATAAACTTACTGTTAAAATATCGAAAATTGCATTTCTTATAATTGTATTATTTATTGTATGTCCAACTATAGATATTTATGGGCAGGAAAATGATAATTATGCTATTATATATTTAATACGATTAAAAAAATCGACAAATAGTGCTGTAAGCTACAATGCATGGATAGACAATAAATACATTGCAGAGTTAACAGGAAATAACCCTGTGTTTACAGACAAATATACAGGTAAATGGCTTGTGTTTAATTGTGCGGGAAAACCAAAAAGAGTATTAAAATTAACTCAGGTAAGAGACAAAAAATATAAAGCTCAGATTATATTTAATGTTGAAGTAGGAAAAAGATATTTTGTTGTTTTTGATCCATCGCTTAATGAAACAGTGAATCCGCTTCAGTTAATTAGTAATGAAAAAGGTTATGAATATTTGTATAATGCAGCACGTGAAGATGTAATAGTTGTTGATGCAGATATTCTTGCTCAGGTAAAATATGAAAAAGAAAATGGTTTTATAGATCAATCAGCACCGGTTAATGAAACTGTTTTAGAAAAAGATTCTTTGCAAAAAAACCCTATTGACAAATTAAATATTAACGTTGCCAATAAAAAAATTGAGAATGTTAATCATGAAGCAATTATTTCTGGTAGTAATGAGCATAAATTTTTCTGGAAAAGATTGGTTAATAACTCTTCTTTAGGTGAGGTAAAGAAAACCCTTATTGAATATAAATTTGATTATTATAAAACTTTCGATAAAATTGATCAAGCACAAATTATTAGCGAATTAAACAATATTATTTCCAGTATTCAGGATAATGATAATGTAATTATTTATTATTCCGAATTGGAAAAATTAATCTACGTAGCAATAGAGCATAAGAATTAGCTAAACGTTCGTTTTAATCCTATAACCCTAGTATTGAAACGAAACGACATACAACAAACGATATCCTATATCGTAAATTTCCAAGCACAATAATATTCATCAGGGTGTTTGTCGGGTGGACAGCTTAAGCATTCTGTTTTTATTCTTTTATCAATAGCTTCGACAAATGTTTTATATTCTACCATTCCACCCGATTTACATGGATAATCTTCAAGCCCTTTTCTTTTGCGTGCAGACTGAACCCTGCAATCGTTCATTTGAAAAACAAAACTGTTATCTGTTTCTTCAGTAATTGATTGTTTATTAACAGTTGCATAAAGCCTGAATTGTAATGCTTTTTTTAAACCATCAAGCCCGGGATTTTCTGGTAATTCAAGTAAGCGTTTTATAGACCATGCTTCAATAGGGGAGAAGTGTCCCCAGCAAGTATCATTGCAACGTTTGGCGTCGAACATTCCGTGTTCAAACTCTACTGCCTGAAACCAAACACCATCGTTTGCCAGCCAGTTTACTGCAACAGCCTCTTTAAGTTCGTTTATTTTTTCATCGGGCAAATTTAGCAAAGGTTCGGGAATATCTTCTTTCATCTCAAATCCTAATACTTTCGATATTCTTTTCATTTGTATTGCATAGCTTTTTTCATAAGCTTTTGTTAGTGTTTTAAAAGCTTTTTCTTTACCCATTTGGTGTTGCACTTCAGCAAACCACATTGCATGGTGCATCATAGTTCTGTGCCAAAAATCTATAATTAATCTTATGTTTTCAGCTTTACTAAGTTCGTTTTGCGAATTTTTATTTTTCATTTTTACCCTTGTTTAATATTTGCTTGTGCTGCTGCTAATCGTGCAATTGGCACTCTAAATGGCGAACAACTTACGTAATTCATTCCAACTTTATGGCAAAACTCTACCGATGATGGTTCACCACCATGTTCGCCACAAATACCTATTTTTAAATTGGGATTAGTAGTTCTACCTCTTGTTATTCCCATTTCAACTAATTGCCCTACACCTTCCTGGTCTAATACCTGAAAAGGATCATTTTCCAAAATCCCTAATTCTGTATAAACAGGTAAAAATTTACCCGCATCATCTCTTGAATAACCAAATGTCATTTGAGTAAGGTCATTTGTTCCAAAAGAAAAGAACTCGGCAGTTTCAGCAACCTTGTCTGCTGTTAGAGCAGCTCTTGGTATTTCTATCATAGTGCCAATTAAATATTCAATTTTGTCACCTTTTTCTTCAAATACTTTGTTGGCAATTTTTTCAACTAAGTCTTCTTGCATTCTGTATTCTTTTGCAGTACCTATAAGTGGAACCATAATCTCAGGAATAGCTTTAATTCCTTTTTTCTTAAGATTTAAAGCAGCTTCAATAATTGCTCTTGCCTGCATTTCGGTAATTTCAGGATAAGTATTTCCCAATCGACAACCTCTATGCCCAAGCATTGGGTTAAATTCAGAAAGGTCTTCTACTTTATCTTTAATTATTTTTAAAGATACACCCATTACATCAGCCATTTCCTGTTGTCCTTTTTCATCGTGTGGAACAAACTCATGTAAAGGAGGGTCAAGTAAGCGAACAGTTACAGGTAAGTTTTGCATTGCTTCAAAAATACCTTCAAAATCTTTTCTTTGTATAGGCAATAATTTTTTCAAAGCTTCAATTCTTCCTGTTTCGTCATCGGCAAGTATCATTTCACGCATTGCAATAATTCTGTTGCCTTCAAAAAACATGTGTTCTGTACGGCAAAGACCAATGCCTTGTGCTCCAAATTCGCGAGCTGCTTTAGCATCGTGAGGAGTATCGGCATTTGTTCTTACATTCATTCTTGTAAATTTATTGGCAAGAGCCATTAGTTCGCCAAAATCTCCACTTAATTCAGGGTCAATAGTTTTTGTCTGTCCTTCATAAACTTCACCGGTACTTCCGTTGAGTGATATCCAATCACCTTCATTATAAGTAACACCATCAACAGTCATTGTTTTTGCTTTGTAATCAATTTTTATGTTACCTGCACCCGAAACACAACATTTGCCCATTCCTCGTGCTACAACTGCTGCATGTGATGTCATTCCTCCCCGTGCAGTTAAAATGCCATTAGCAATGTTCATTCCTTTAAGATCTTCGGGAGATGTTTCAATACGAACTAAAATAACGTTTTTACCATTATTTGCCCATTCTTCTGCATCATCGGCATGAAATACTATTTGACCAGTTGCTGCTCCGGGAGAAGCAGGCAGACCTTTTGTAATTACATTTGCTGAAGCAATTGCTCCTTTATCAAAAACAGGGTGAAGAAGTTCATCAAGTTTATTTGGTTCAACTCTTAGTACAGCTGTTTTGTCATCTATCTCACCCTCTTTAAACATATCAGTTGCAATTTTCACCATTGCAGCACCTGTACGTTTTCCGCTTCTTGTTTGCAATAACCAAAGTTTACCATCTTGCATAGTAAATTCAATGTCTTGCATATCTTTATAGTGTTTTTCAAGTTTTTTCTGAGTATCGAATAGTTCTTTATAAACCACAGGCATTAATTCCTCAAGCGATGGATATTCAGAAGCTCTTATTTCTTCTACTACATTTGCTAATTCAGCCCAACGTAATGAACCTTCTTTAGTAATTTGTTGTGGAGTACGAGTTCCTGCAACAACATCTTCGCCTTGTGCATTAATAAGATATTCGCCATTAAATATATTTTCGCCGGTTCCTGCATCTCTTGTAAAAGCAACTCCTGTTCCTGAATTGTTTCCCATATTTCCATAAACCATTGCTTGTACATTAACGGCGGTTCCCCATTCGGATGGGATTTGATTTAATTGACGGTAATAAATAGCCCTTTCAGTATTCCAACTGTCAAAAACAGCCATTATGGCACCCCATAGCTGATCCCATGGGTTTATTGGGAAATCTTTTCCTGTTTGTTTTTTTACAGCAGATTTAAATTTTGCAACTAATTCTTTCAGGTCATCAACACTAAGATCATTATCTAATTCAATACCTCTTGCTTCTTTAATTTCTTCCATTATTTTTTCAAATGGGTCAATATCTTCTTTAGATTCAGGTTTCATGCCCAAAACAACATCACCGTACATTTGAACAAAACGGCGATACGAATCCCATGCAAAGCGTTCGTTACCCGATTTTTTTGCTATACCTGTAACCGTTTCGTCATTTAATCCGAGATTAAGTACCGTGTCCATCATTCCCGGCATAGAAACTCTTGCACCGGAACGCACTGATACCAAACATGGATTTTCTTTATCACCGAATTTTGCTGCCATAATTTTTTCGATATAAGCAACTCCATTCTCAATATCCTTTTGCAATAATTCAATAACTTTGTTTTCACCAAGCTCATTGTATTCGGTACAAGTATCAGAAGTAATTGTGAATCCCGGAGGTACTGGTACACCAATTAAATTCATTTCGGCAAGGTTTGCCCCTTTTCCGCCTAGAAGATTTTTCATGTCGGCTTTTCCTTCAGCCTCTTTATTTCCAAACGTGTAAACTCGTTTTACCATGATATGTTTAAATTAAAATATTTACTGGATTTCTATATTCAAAAATGCGAAGATTTTTAATCTTAACCAAAAACATGATGATATTATTTTAATGTTTTGTAAAATTTGTTCTGATTTAATCGTATTCCTGTATTTTGATGAAGTGATTATGAAAAATATTTATATTAAAAAAAGTAAAAATTATTTTTATTTTATTTTTTTATATACTTTTATAACATAATTATTTATAAAATAAATATATCATTTTATGAAGCAGAAACAGAAACTCCCGATATTCTTATTGTTTTTATGTTGTTTTGCCTTTTCATTGTCATCAATTGCCGACAATAAGGTAGATAGTTTAAAGAACCTCTTAAATTTCAATGAAGATAAAGAACAATTAGAAATACTTAAGCAACTTTCTGATATACAGATGGAAAGACAGCCGTCTAAAACGCTTGAGTACAGTAAGCGTGCATTAATTATATCACAAAAATTAAAAAATAAAAAGGATGAATATGAATTATTAATAAGTATTGGTAAAATTTATAATAAAATAGAACTTTATGAAGATGCACTTGAATATTTTTTATTTGCTTTCAATTTAGCAAAAGAAAATAAAGGAAATGGTGAAATCGCTTCTGCTTATAATAATCTTGGTATTGTGTATGCTAATCTAAATAATACTAAAGAAGCATTATCTTACTTTGAAAAGTATCTTAGAATTCAAGAAGAAAATCTTGATAAAGATCAAATGATTGTTGCATATAATAATATTGCAAGTGTTTATTATACTAAAAAAGATTATAAGACAGCAATAAATTTTTATGAGAAATCTGTTAAAATTGAAAAAGAGATTTTGGATACAGTCAATCTTGTTTTAACTTTAAATAATCTGGGATTGATATATCTTGATATGAATGATTATAATAATTCTAAAAAGTTTTTCAGTGAGGGATTAACACTTGCAAAAGAGAATAATTTTATTGATGATATTATTTATAGTAACAGTAATCTTGTCGATTTACATCTTAAAAAGGCTGAATATCAGCTTGCAAGAAAATATCTGGAAGAAAACATTACACTTGCCAAACAACAAGGTTCTATAATTGTATTGCGAAATACTTATAAGAATTATTCATTATTGCACGAAAAATTGCAAAATTATAAACAAGCATATATCTATTTTAAACTTTACACCCAATATAAAGACAGTATATTAAGTATTGATAATAATAAAAAAATTGTTGATTTAAAGATAATTTATAGTTCAGGTAGTGAAAAAAATGAAAATAAAAAATTGAAAAAAGATATCAATAAACTTAAAATATCTAAACAAAATAGCTTTTTGTCCTTACATGTTGTTTTCGGGTTTTTGATTGTATTGTTATTAATAATGTTGTTGATAATGATTAAAATTAATAAAAAAAAGAAAACTGGTTTAAAGAAAAAATATATGGAGATTAAACAGATAAATTCTGAAATTAATTCTCAAAAATTAATGAATGAACAAAGAGTAGAACAAAAAACGCATCAATTACAAAATGATATTGAAAAAAGAAAGGGAACAGAAGAAGAACTTAAAATTGCATTAAATCAAACTGAAAAAACGAATAAAGAAAAATATGCATTTTTGATTAACATGAGTCATGAAATAAGAAACCCTCTTAATGCAATTATAGGGCTTTCTAATTTGGTGGAAAATTCTTTGAAAGATACTAATGTTGATTGTTCTCGTTATATTGATGGTATTAAAAAAAGCAGTAATACTTTATTGAATTATTTTAATAATATGCTTGAACATAGTTTAATTGAAGATGTAGATTCAGATATTATTCAATGTAATGTATGTGAGATTATTGAAACTTCAATTCAAATGCATTCATTTACTGCAAATGAGAAAGGCCTTGAACTTAATTTGACTAAAAATATTTTACCAAAAGTAAATGTTGATTGTAAGATTATAGCCAAAGTTTTTTCTAAAGTTATTGAAAATGCAGTTAAATATACAAAAGAAGGTGGTATAGATATATCAAGTATGCACATGCCTGAAAGTAATGAAGTATATATACAGGTTTCAGATACAGGAATTGGGATTGACCAGGAACTATTACCACATATTTTTGAATCGGTTGCTCTTGAAAGCGAAGGTTATTATAAATCGTTTGATGGTACAGAAAAAGGTTTATCACTATCTAAAAAGTTAATAGAATTAATTGGCGGTAGAATTGAAATTTCATCTAAAAAGAATAAAGGAACAATAGTGAAAATATTCATACCTGTAGAAGAAATAGATGAAAGTTTGTCAGATAAACAGTATATAATTTCTGCCGATGAAATGCATATTTCAAATGATATTTTAAAAGAAAGCGGACTTGAAATACTTATTATTGAAGATGATGAATTTAATGCCTTGATATTGGAAGAAATTTTAACTAAAATAGGAAAAACCACTACTGCTGTTGATGGTAATAATGCACTAGAAATTATTCAAAATAAATCGGGTGAAACTAAAAAATTTGATATAATAATTTCCGATATTAATTTGCCTGGAAAACTTGATGGTATTGAGCTTATGAAAACAATAAAAGAAAAATGGAATTTTTATAAAGATGTCCCTTTTATTGCTCAAACAGCTTATGCTATGAGTAAAGACAGAGAACGTTTGTTGAAATCGGGTTTTGATGATTATATTTCCAAGCCAATTGATAATGATGAATTGCTAGTGATAATTAAGAGTAAATTAATTTGATTTTTTTGGATCTAAACCAAATTTTTCTTTTCCAATTTTTAGCATATAATTATAAGCAGATTTGTAATTATTTTCAATTAACCCATCTAATATAGCATCTTTTATAGCGAGTTTAATATCTCCAACAATTTTTGAAGGTTTAATATCAAAAATATTTATAATCTCTTCCCCGTTTATAGGTGGTTGCCAATTTCTTATTTTGTCTTTTTCCTCAACTTCAATAATCTTTTTTCTTACTAATTTAAAATTCTCAATATATTGTTTAATTTTTTTTTCATTCTTTGATGTAATATCAGCTTCCGATAATAGCATAAGATCATCAACATCATTTCCTGCATCGTATAAAAGTCTTCTTATTGCAGAATCGGTAACTTTGTTAGAAACTAAAGCAATTGGTCTTAAATGCAAGTTAACCAGTTTCTGTACATATTTCATTTTTTCGTTTAATGGTAATCGTAATTCTTTAAAAATATCAGGTATCATTTTAGCTCCATAATGCTCATGTCCGTGAAAACTCCAACCTGTTTTTTTATTAAATTTTTTTGTAGATGGTTTTGCAATATCATGAAGTAATGATGCCCATCTAAGCCACAAATTATCAGACTTTTCACAAATATTATCTAATACTTCAAGTGAATGGTAAAAATTATCTTTATGTGTTTTGTTGTTTATTATTTCTACTCCTTTTAGTTTATCAAGTTCTGGAATAATTATTTTTAGTAATCCGCTTTCATCAAGCAATCTGAAACCTGCTGAAGGTTTTTTTGAAAGCATTATTTTATTTATTTCGTCAATAATCCTTTCAGGTGAAACAATTTTAATTCTGTCCTTATTATTAATAATTCCTTTATATGATGTTTCATTAATATTAAAATTTAATTGGGAAGCAAACCTAATAGCACGTAGCATTCTTAACGGGTCATCAGAAAAAGTAATATCAGGGCTTAACGGAGTTCTAATAATTTTTTCTTTAAGGTCATTTAAGCCGTTAAACGGGTCAATAAATTTACCATAAGAATTTTTATTTAATGATATTGCAAGAGTATTAATTGTAAAATCTCTTCGGTTTTGATCATCTTCAATAGTCCCGTTTTCTACTATTGGTTTTCTGGAATTTCTATTATAAGATTCTTTCCTTGCGCCAACAAATTCTATCTCAAAATTTTTATATACTACTTGAGCAGTACCAAAGTTTTTGTAAACAGCAACATTTTTAATTTTTAATTTTTTGGCAAGTTCTTTGGCTAAATCAATACCGCTTCCTATTACTACAATGTCAATATCTTTGCTTTTTCTTTTTAAAAACATGTCTCTGACATAACCACCTATGACAAATGCTTCTTGATTATTTTTTGAAAGTATTTCGGATACGGCATTAAGCACTTTATTATTAAGGTGTTCAATAATTCTAGTATGTGACATATCTGTATTCAAAACATGACAAAATTACAATTTTTATTATATTTTTTCACAAAATTCACTTAATACATGAAATGGCATATATGTTGATATGTGAATACGTCAATATGTTATTTAATAATTTAAAAATAAATATTATGATCGAACATTTAACTGTAGAAACTTTTAAGGAAAAAGTTTTTAATTATGAAAAAAATAAGGAATGGCAATTTGAAGGCAAAATTCCTGCTGTAATAGATTTTTATGCTGAATGGTGTCAACCTTGTAAAATGGTAGCTCCTATTCTTGAAGAATTACAGGACGAGTATAAGGGAGAACTTAATGTATATAAAGTAAACACTGAAGAACAACAAGAATTAGCAGGTGTTTTTGGAGTGCAAAGTATTCCATCAATTTTATTTGTACCAAAAGAAGGGCAACCACAAATGGCACAAGGCGCATTACCAAAAGATACTTTTAAGAAAGCATTTGTAGATGTGTTGAAAGTAAAAGAAAAGCAAGTAATTACGTGATATTATAGAGTAATTATAAAAAATATTAGTGTAAATTCGTGTGATTCGTGGCAAAGAAAAACATTAGCGAATTAGCGGTAAAAAAAATATGTAGATATGAAAAAATTATCAATTTTAATATTAGTATTTATAGCATTTAATTCGATTTTGATTTCTCAAAATACATTGCTTGTTGATGCAGCTAAATCAGGTGTAATATCAAATAATAGTTCAAAAGAAATTATACATTTAAATAAGGATAAGTTTAAAAAACTGGTTTTTAATTATGATGTAAATGATAAATGGGAATACGAAGGCAATGTTCCTGCAATAATTGATTTTTATGCAGATTGGTGCAAACCTTGTAAAATGGTTGCTCCTACATTGGAAGAGCTTCAAAAAGAATACAATGGGAAAATTCAGATTTATAAAGTGAATACACAATTTGAAAAAGAACTTGCAAGTGTTTTTGGAATTTCAGGTATTCCGGCATTTCTATTTGTACCCGCAAAAGGTGAACCATCAATGGCAACAGGAGCAATGCCAAAAGCAAGTTTTGAAAAATATATTAAAGAATATTTAAAAGTAGATAAGTAGAGGTTGGTTGATGAGTTTTTTAAGAAAATATCCGATGTCTTAAAGACATCGGATATTTTAATATAAAGTTTGATGTTTTTCTACAACCTCTTTGATAGATTTATAAGTGTTTCTATAAATTAAATCAAGCTTGTTAATATTATACCATTCGAGTTTTGTAATATCTTCTTCTGTCTGTGGTATTAGCTTATCGTTCCCAAAATATTTCATTTCAAACCAGTAGGTTTTTTTTAACACATTTTTATTTTTTAATTTATATGTGTGAAATGTATTGCAAATATGCTTAATAATTTTTACGTTTTTTAAACCGGTTTCTTCCTCAATTTCTCTTATCGCAGTAATTTTGGGTGTTTCGCCATCGTCAATTTTTCCTTTTGGTAAATCCCATTTACCTCTCCTGAAAATAAATAATATCCTGTCGTTTTCATCTTTAATTATTCCTCCCGAAGCTTCAATTGTTTGAAATTGAGAAGAAAAGGTCATAAATAATTTTTCAACATTTTGTGAATATATACATAATTCGTCTAAATCAGAATCGGAACTTATTAAATGAATCGCATTAGTAATGTCCTCAATATTACCAATATAATTGATATTTTTGATTTCCATTTCTTTTTTGTCTGAAATATGAATTACTTTATCGTTAAAAAAAACTTTATAATTTTGCATCATGGAAAATATTGAAAAAAACGTAGCTAATCATTTATTGCAAATTAAAGCAATAAAACTACAACCTGCAAATCCTTTTACATGGGCTTCGGGATGGAAATCGCCAATATATTGTGATAACAGAAAAACATTATCATATCCCGAAACAAGAGATTATATAAGAGATTGTTTTGTGAAAATTGTAAATGAAAAATATCCAGATGTTGAAGTTATTGCAGGTGTTGCTAC
Organism: uncultured Bacteroidales bacterium; assembly: GCA_964442075.1. Taxonomy (GTDB): domain Bacteria; phylum Bacteroidota; class Bacteroidia; order Bacteroidales; family CAYTAU01; genus CAYTAU01. The sequence goes on along the minus strand of CAYTWH010000014.1, from coordinate 33,846 downwards.
AGGAGCAATTGCAATGGGAGTGCTTGTGGCACAAGTTTTAAATAAGCCTTTTGTTTATATCAGATCGGCAGCAAAGGGGCATGGTTTGGAAAACATGATTGAAGGTGAGATCAAAGCAGGACAAAAAGTTGTGGTAATTGAAGATTTGATTTCAACAGGCGGAAGTAGTCTTAAAGCTGTTGATGCATTGCGTGCAGCCGATTGCGATGTGCTTGGTATGGTAGCAATTTTTACTTACGATTTTGAAGTTGCAAGAAGAAATTTTGATAAGGTTGGCTGTAAACTTATTACTTTAAGTAATTACAATGCAATGATTGAAGCTGCTAATGAAAATAATTATATTGAGCAAAACGATATTGACACATTAAAAGAATGGCGAATTAATCCCGGTGAATGGGGAAAAGAATAATTAATTATGACAAAAATTGAAAGTAACAAAAAGAATATCAATAAGAGAATTGAATTTGTTTATAGTTTTCTTGAAGATATTAATAATTTAGAAAAAATAATGCCCGATAGGGTTGTTGATTGGCAATCGACAAGCGAAAGCTGTTATTTCACTATTAAAGGAACAGCTAGTTTAGGGATGAAGATTGAAGAAAAAAAGCCTTCTACATTCATAAAATTAATTAACGATGGAAAAGTGCCTTTTACATTCAATTTTTTAATGGAATTGGCAGAACTTGATAACGAAAATACAAGTGTTCAGTTTATTTTTAATGCTGATTTAAACCCTATGTTGAAAATGATGGCTGTTTCTCCATTGAAAAACTTTTTAAATATTTTATTAGACAATTTGTCAGAAACAAATTTTTAAATGCTAGAAGTTGTAAGTAAAATTGGTAGTGTAAATAAATCTGAAGAGGAAATATATGACAGATTATCAGATTTTAATAATTTAGGGCAAATGCTGCCAAAAGATAAAGTTAGCGATTGGCAGGCAACAGAAGAAACCTGTAGTTTCACAATTGAAAAAGTAGGAAATATAGAATTGCATATTATAGAAAAACAGCCCAATAAATTAATAAAAATTGGTGGTGGCGGAGCAATTCCTATGAATTTTGATTTGTGGATACAGCTAAAACAAATAAATACTAATAAAACCGCCGTAAGAATTACCACAAAAGCCAAGGTAAACGTAATGATGAAAAAGATGCTGAAAAACCCATTACAAAAAGCTTTGGATGGCATTATAGATAATCTTGAGAAAATGTAGTTTATAGGAATAAGTAATATTAGTTTCGAGAGAATCCAAAATCTTGAATTATCTTCATAGTTTGTCATAATTAACTCCCGAGTACTCGGGATAAAATCTTCAATTTTGTAATTCAATAAAATTATTGTATTTTTAAAAATCAATTAAAACTCCTATATATTATGAAAAAAATTGCCCTTTTATTATTTGTTAATGTGATATTATTCAGTCAATTATTTAGCGCCACATATTATGGTAAAGAAGCTAATGATATTATTCCCGGAACAGAAGTTTTACGTTTTAAAGACTTTTCTGATATCCCAAGTTTTATAAAATTTAAAAAAGGAAGCGAAATTCAATATGCTGATATCATTAACTGGATGAAACGTTTTTACAAATCGGATAATAATTTTGGTTTTAAATTAATAAATAAAGAAACCGACAGGTTGGGAATAGAACATTACAGATATCAGCAAACATATAATAATATACCCGTAGAACTTACAATGTATATTTTTCATGTAAAAAATGGTAAAGTAATATCTGCAAACGGAAATCTTTACGACAAAATAAACATTTCACAATCCACTTCTGTTTCTGAAGCTGATGCTCTAAATAAAGCAAAAGATTATGTAGGAGCAGAAAAATATATGTGGGAAATCCCGGGGCAGGAATCCCATATTAAAAAATTGCAAAAAGACCCAAATGCAACATATTTTCCAAATGGAGAACTTATGATTATTGCAGAGAAAGGAAATGTTTATAATAATCAATTAAAATATGCATATAAATTCAATATTTATGCACACAAACCAGTCAGTAGAGCTTATATTTATGTTGATGCCAATACAGGAGAAATTCTTTTCGAAAATAAAATAATTCATACTGCTGATGTTCCCGGCACAGCAGAAACAGGGTATAGCGGAACTCGTACACTTACTGCCGATAGCTATAGTGGATATTACAGGTTAAGAGAAACAGGCAGGGGACTTGGTGTAGAAACCTACGATATGAATAATGGGACAGATTACGGTAGTGCAGTAGATTTTACCGATAGCGATAATTACTGGAATAATGCAAATCCTGAATTAGACGAGTATGCTGCCGATGCTCATTGGGCAACAGAAATGACTTACGATTATTATTATAATACGCATAGTAGAAACAGTATAGATGGCAGTGGTTTTAAACTTATTAGTTATATTCATTACGATACTGATTATGCCAATGCTTTTTGGAATGGAAATTATATGACATACGGCGATGGTAACGGAAGTACAATAAGTCCGCTTACAACAGTAGATATTTGTGCTCATGAAATTACTCATGGTTTAACAAGTTATACTGCTGCTCTGGTATATAGTTATGAATCAGGAGCTTTAAATGAAGCATTTAGCGATATTTTTGGCACTACCGTGGAGTTTTATGCAAAGCCATTGCTGGCAAATTGGGATATTGGCGAAGATATTGGAACAACATTTCGTTCACTTGCCGATCCAAATGCTTATAGTTTACCTGATACATATCTTGGAAATTACTGGGCAACAGGTAGCGGTGATTATGGTGGAGTACATACTAATTGTGGAGTGTTAATGCACTGGTATTATTTAATTAGTGAAGGTGGCAGTGGAACAAACGATAATGGCGATTCTTATAATATCAGTCCAATAGGAATGGATAAAGCCGGTGATATTACTTACAGATTGTTAACTGTTTATTTAACCACTTCATCACAATATATTGATGCCCGTTTTTATGCAATACAGTCAGCAGTAGACCTATATGGAGCATGTACTCCTGAGGTAGAAGCAGTAACAGATGCATTGTATGCAGTAGGATTAGGAAACGCATATACTCCAAATGTTGTTAGTGATTTTGAAGCTGATTATACACAATCGTGTGTTGCTCCTTTTACAGTACAGTTTACAAATATGTCGGTTAACGGCACCAATTTTGACTGGGATTTTGGTGATGGAGGCACAAGTACGGATATTAATCCAACACATACTTACACCACTTTAGGAACATTTAATGTCCAGTTATTTTCTGATGGAGGTGTTTGTGGTACTGACACTGAAATTAAAACATCGTATATTGAAATTGACACTACTTTACCATGTATAGCAATAATGCCAACTTCGGGAACTTATACCCATTATTCCTGTAACGGAAAATTATACGATACCGGCGGAGCTACAAATAATTATCCGGATCAGACTGATGTATCATTTACTATATCACCACCGGGAGCTACACAAATAACTTTAGATATTCTTTCGTTTAGTGTTGAAGCAGGAAGTGGTTCAACATGCGATTTCGATTATATAGCTTTTTACGATGGTCCTGATATTTCTTCTCCTTTAATTAATGGAACATTTTATTGTAATACAACAGGTAGTCCCGGAACAATAACATCTACAGGTGGTGATATAACAGTAAGACAATATTCAGATCCGGCAGTTACAGAAGCAGGTTTTGAGTTAGACTGGACATGTTATTATCCAAGTACTCCGCCTGTGGCAAATTTTTCTGTAATCAATAACACAACATGTACAGGAACTATAATATTTACAGATAATTCATCAAATGCACCTACGTCGTGGAATTGGGATTTTGGCGATGGTAACGTATCAACAGATCAAAACCCTGTTTACACATACACCTCTAATGGTACTTATACTGTTACATTAATTGCAACTAATGCCTATGGTTCTGATACAATTACAATAATTGATTATATTTTTATTGTTGCACCTGATATGCCGGTTACTACAGGAACTACAGTTTGTGAAAATGAAACAGCAACTTTATCAGCAACAGCTTCGGGAGAAATATACTGGTACGATACAGTAACAGCAGGAAATTTGCTTGACACAGGTATTACATATACAACGCCTCCTCTTACAGTATCTACAACATATTATGTTGAAAACAGTGTATCACAAAGTCCTCAGAATGTTGGAGAAACAAATAATACAGGCGATGGTGGCTTTTTAGGAGCTACACATTATCTTGTTTTCGATTGTTTTACACCTGTAACATTATTATCGGTTGAAGTTAATGCTGAAACTATTGCTGACAGAACAATAGAGTTAAGAGATAATTTAGGAACAGTTTTGCAAACTATAACATTAAATGTTCCTGCAGGAATTAGTAGAATTGACCTTGATTTTGATATTCCCGCTGATAATGATTTGCAATTAGCTTGTACAGGTACACCCAATCTTTTTAGAACTAATGCAAATACAAGTTATCCTTATGTACTGCCCAGTTTATTAAGTATTAATTATAGCAGTGCGACTTCTAATCCAACAGGATATTATTATTATTTTTACGATTGGGAAGTACAGGAACCGGCTTGCCTTAGCCAAAGAGAATCTGTTGAGGCAATTGTTGTGGCACAGTCGCCGGTAAGTGTCTTAGTTACTGCTTCAACTACATCAATTTGTCCGGGAGATAATGTAATATTTGATGCTATTCCAACAAACGGGGGAGTAACACCGATTTATGAATGGCAAGTGAACGGTTCTGTTGTAGGAACAAATAATTCTACATATTCATCAATAACACTGGTTGACGCAGATGTTGTTACTTGTATTCTTACTTCATCAGAAACATGTAACGATGGACCCGCAAATTCAAACTCAATAACAATAACAGTTGCTTCAAGTTTGCCTGTAAACGTTGTAATTGCAGGAAACAATTCAATTTGTACGGGAGAAACACTTATTATTGATGCAACACCTACTAATGAAGGAACAACCCCTGTATATGAATGGTTTATTAATGGAAACAGTATTGGAAACAACAGTCCAACTTATACTTCAACATCATTTGTTGATGGAGATGTTATTACATGTGAATTAATTTCATCTTTATCATGTGCAACAGGAAATCCTGCAACTTCAAATGCATTAACAATTACTGTTGATGTACAGCCTACATCAGATTTCTTTTATTCAACAAATTCTTTGGAAGTTAGTTTAACAAATAATTCAACTAATGCAACATCATATAGTTGGGACTTTGGTGACGGAAATACTTCAACAGATCAAGATCCAATACATACATATAGTGCAGATGGTACATACACTATAACTTTAATAGCTTCAAATAATTGTGGTAACGACACATCTTTTATAATAATTACAGTTGTTGGTGTATCAATTTCTGATAAACCTGAATTATCTTATGTTGAAATTTATCCAAATCCTACAAATGATAAATTGTTTGTAAGCATATATAATCCTAATAATAATGCAGAAATACAATTACTTGATATTAATGGGAAAATGATATGCAGACAATTTATTAAGAGCATTGGTAAAAATAAGACAGTATTTGATATGTCAGATTTATCAGGTGGAGTTTATTTGTGTAAAATAATTACTGATATCAAGATAATAACTAAACAAGTAGTTTTAATTAAGTAATACTGAATTCAGGAAGATTATCTCCTTATCTTAATTAATAGCTTTAACTCTTTTAATTTTATTTTACAGCTCATCTTTAGCAAAATAATTTATATATATTGATTTGCAATAAATATTTTCAATTAGCTATTGTATGTTACTTTGAATTATATATTTTTGCCAATTCATGAAAACGACCATTAGAAATATAACAATTAAATTAGTTATTTTTTTGATAATAGGTGTAATGGGGATGTTTATTGTCAGTAAGACTATTTTTATGCATGCCCATAGACTAAATGACGGAACAGTTATTGTACATACTCACCCTTACAATAAGTCAGACGATTCTAAGCCATACAAGTCTCACCATCATACAAATGCAGAATTATTATTTTTTCAAAATATAGAAATTCTTTTTCTAATAGTATTTTTGATTCTTGCTTTACCTGCCCTTATTAAAAAGATAAAACACTTATTCCACTTAATATCAAGGAATACTCTAAGCTGCATAATTCTTTATAAAGGCAGAGCACCTCCAATTTTATAATTTCATATTTAATTACAGTTTTTAAGACAGAAATTGCATAAATTGTATTATATCAATATTTTAATGTAAAAATAATATTATGAACAAAATATATATTATCTTGATAATGTTTTTATTATCATTTACACAAATCAATTATGCCCAAAAAAATAAAACAGATGCCACTATTGTTGGACATGTGATTTGCTCTTATTGTGGAGAACATATCCCTTTTGCAACAGTAACTGTTAAAGGGACAACAATTGGAACAACAACAGACGAAACAGGACATTATCAGTTAATTAATTTACCCGTAGGAACTATAACAATTAGAGCACAATCATTAGGTCATAAACCAAAAGAAATTAAAATAACAATTAAAGCGGATGAAACCAAAGAACTAAAATTTGAATTGGATAAGGATGTTTTAGGGATTGAAGAAGTTGTAGTTACTGGAGATAGAAACAAAACAAATAGAACAGAATCTTCAACTATTGTGAGTATTTTAACACCTAAATTATTTGCAACAATACAATCAGTAACTTTAAGCGAAGGTTTGAATTTTTGTCCTGGTTTAAGAATGGAAAATAACTGCCAGAATTGTGGTTTTTCTCAAGTTAGGATGAATGGAATGGAAGGTCCTTATTCCCAAATATTAATAAACGGTCGTCCAATTTTTAGCGGATTAGCTGGAGTTTATGGTTTGGAGTTAATTCCTTCAAGCATGATTGAACGTGTTGAAGTGGTTAGAGGTGGTGGTTCTGCATTATATGGGAGCAATGCCATTGCAGGCACAATTAACCTGATTTTAAAAGACCCCGTTAATAATTCTTACGAATTTGGAGTTAATAGTGGACTTATTGGTGTAGGATTGGATGATACTGGTAATCCAGCCCAAGATTATTCGGTAAATTTCAACACATCTTTGGTCTCTGCCGATAATAAAACAGCTATGGCTCTTTATGGATTTTATCGCGACAGAGAACCATTTGATGCAAATGATGATAGATTTTCTGAAATTGCTCTTTTAAAAAATACTACAATAGGAACACGATTATTTCATCGTTTTGGAACTAGAAATAAACTCACAGCCGATTTTTTCAATATTAAAGAAGAAAGACGGGGAGGAGATAAATTTGATTATCCGGTTCATGAAGCAAACATTGCCGAGGCATTAAAACATAATTTGACTACAGGGGCATTAACATATGAGCAATTTTTTAGGGAGGATGATATGTTTTCCATTTATGTTTCAGGACAAAGAATAAACAGGGATTCGTATTACGGAGCAAATAAATCCTTAAGTGATTATGGAAACACTAAAGATTTTTCTTATACAATGGGTACTCAGTATAATGCAAAATTTAAAAAATCAAGTTTGGTAATAGGTATAGAAAATGAAGGTGCCTCATTAAAAGATAAAAAGCTTGGATATTCTGATATTGAAAATTCTGTAATTGATGATACTATTATTAATATTAAACATACAAATAATGTTATTATTGCAGACCAAATTACAAATACCACAGGCATTTTTTCACAATATGAAATTAAATGGAATAAACTTAAAGTTTCTGCCGGTGCACGGTTTGATAATTATAATGTAGTAGATAACCAACATTTTGGTTATAATAAATCAGGAAATGTGTTGAGTCCAAGGTTTACTTTAAAATATGACATAAAAAAGTATTTGCAAGCCAGAGTGAGCTATTCACAAGGATATCGTGCTCCACAAATATTTGATGAGGATTTACATATTGAAACATCCGGTTCCAGAAAAGTAATTCATGAAAATGACCCTGATTTAAAACAAGAAACAAGCTATAGTTATATGGCATCATTTGACTTTAACAAACAAATAGGGAAAGTGTATGTTGGTTTATTAGTTGAGGGATTTTATACTCAACTGAATAATCCTTTTGCAAATGAATACAGTGAAGCTGATGAAAACGGAACTATTGTTTATACACGAGTTAATGCAGAAAAAGGAGCAAAAGTACAAGGTGTAAATATTGAATTGAATGTAGTACCAACTGATAAATTTTCATTAAAAGCAGGTTTTACTAAACAAAATAGTAAATATGAAGAAGTACAGGAATTTAACGAAAAAAGTTTCTTCCGTACACCTAAAGATTATGCTTATTTGACATTAGATTTGCAAGCATCAAAAAAATTGGGAATATCTTCAACAGGTAATTATACAGGTAAAATGCTTGTTCCTTATTTTGGATTACAAATCCCAAATCCTGATGATGGAGAATTAAGAACAACAAAAAGTTTTTTTGATATAGGATTGAAAATACGATACAATATCAAACTGAACGGAGCTACTTTGCAGGTTTTTACGGGAGTGAAAAATATATTCAATTCATATCAAAGTGATTTTGATAGCGGAATTGGCAGGGACCCGGGATATATATATGGACCAATGAATCCGCGTATTGTTTATTTTGGATTAAAAATTGGAAATTTTATCAAATAATACCAATTGTAATTATGAAATAGTTTTTGGACTATTTTATAATTTTACAATGGTTAATGCCGATGTTACATGAAAATAGTTCAAGATTTTGAACTATATTGAATGTTCAATCGGTATAATATATTTGTTTATTTGTCCCAAAATATAAAAGATAATTACCAAAGTATAAAGCAAAAAAAAAGCAGCCAATTGGCTGCTTTTTTAATATATTGAATAATAATTATTCTGATGTTTTGTATTCAAAGACAGCAACTGCTCCATTAGTAGTGTCAATTATACCTGCTTTATAATGTACTAGATAGTAAGTTGTACCAACTTTTGTAGCAAAGTATGCTTCGGAAAAAGCTTTAGCATAATCTCCTTGAAGATCCATTTCTGTAACAGCAGTACCACCATCATAAGCTGATTGTAATGCTTCATAATCAGTTATTGTTGATACATCAGCAATAACTACCATTCCTGTAGCACCACTTACTTCAATTGTCGCACCACCACCATGATTTTCTTTGTAAGCAATTCCAACAACAGAGTTAGATGAAGTTGTTACATTAGTTCCATTATAAGATGCCCAACCAGTTTGACTTGGATGACAAATCATGAATTCAGTATAAGCACCTAAAGCAGTAGTAGCAGCAGTAGGCTCTTTAAGGGTAATAGTAACTTCTTTTGTGTCACCCCATTCTTCACCGTCTTTGTCGGTTGCAATAAAAGTGAAAGTTAAAGTACCTGCAGTTACACCAGATGATGGAAGTATAACTTGGAATGTTTGATTTGAAACAGAATTTCCTGATAATGCAACTTCTCCTGCAGGAGCAATACTAGCAGCTGAAGTTGTATAGCTTAATAATTCTAATTCTTCGTTTGAAGCAACAGAATAAGTGAAAATAAGTGTATCACCTTGCCATGCCTCACTAACGTTTGCATCAATAGTTAAAGTTGGTCCTTCCGGATCGTCTTTTTTACAGCTTGAGAACATAATTGTTCCTGCTAATAAAATTAAAGCGAAAATTTTAAGATTTTTCATAATGTATTAAATTTTTAATTAAACAATAAATTTAGATAAATAATTCTTTTAATATTTTTTACAAATATATTACTTTTTTCTAAAACAAAAATATTTATTTATTAAATGTTATAATATTTAACTTTTTATAAAATTATTTTTAGAAAATGAAATCAGTATTTTCAAATATTGTGCCAATTTTTGAATTGTAAATTATGTGTTTAAAAAATAGCAAATATTTAAAGTTGTTTCCATTGTTTAATATATGCTTTTTTTAAATACTTATACCATTTATCACCTTTAGTATAATTTATAACATTATTTTTTGCAATTATTTTCGGATTTTGCTTATGGTCTTTAATTGCCAGTTTAGTTCCAAGAAAAATCTGATTGTCTTTTGTTATATTAACCTGATAATCTTTCCTTTTTAATTCGTCTAATAATTCAAGCGATTTATCAAATTCTGAATTGCCGGAATAATATCCAACAGAATAATTAATAAATCTCAAATCTTTATTTGATTTTATAAAGTCAAATAAAATAGTATGTTTTAATCTCAAATGAGATACATTGTTGCCATTAAAATATTGTTCAGCTTCATTATAATTTGTTATAACTTCCTTGTATCTGCCAACACATATTAATTCATTTATTTTAACAATTTTTTTCTGATAAATTATGCCTGCAAGTATTTCATTTTTTTTATTAATTACATTATCTGTTGACATTCTGCAATCTGAATTATTATCGGAAATTTTCAGAGCGTCATCTAAGCTTTTTTCAGCATCAATATACCTTTGTTCCCCAATAAACTCTATTGCTTTATTGTATTTTTTATCATAATCGCTTTGTGCATTTTTACACTCCTGAGAAAATATTTTATCTCTTAACTCATTTATAGCATTACTAATATCTTTATGATTATTCAAATTGTATTGTGTTTGGAGTTCTTGTGAATTGAAAAAGTATTTTTTCGCATTTTCGATATGGTTTTTTTCAACTTCAACATTTCCTTTTTTTGTTTCTGAAAATATTAATGCTCTTGCACTATTTTCTATATATGAGCTCAAATTTGCATCCTTATTAAAACTATAATTGTTTTCAAGTTGTTTTGCTGTATTGTAGCTGTTTAAGGCTTCTTTATGTTTTTTTGAGTCTGACAGCTTTTTCCCGTTATTAATAGCATTGGTATAAAAAACAAGTTTTATATCGTTTAATAATTTAATTGCCAAAGTGTCAATTTCCAAATTATTTTTTTGCTGATAAATTTTGGCATTTTTCAGTAAATCTTCTGCTTTTTTATGATTATTATCATCATCAAGGGCTTGCCTTGCCAATTTTATTTTATTTAAATAAATACCGTATTTTGCTGCATATATACCTTTGTTTAAATTGTTGGAACATTCAATAAATGAATTACAGGCGCATATGTTTTCGGCATTTTGGAATTGAATTAGTGCTTTATCATATTTGCCGGTAGTATTCAATAATTTCCCATAATTAAAATATGCTTCATAAAGCATTAATTTAATATTGTTCAATAAATTAATATTTAAAAATGTATTATGATTTTGGATAAAAATTTTGGCAGTACTAATAATCGATTCGGCATCTTTAAATGCTTTTGCTTTAATTAAAGTTTCTGCTTTTGTAATATATTTGTTTAGTTTCCCGTTATATGACTTTGAAAATTCATCTTTTAGATCTTCATTACAATATACTCCGGATATGCTTATGCATATATTCTCGGCATTTTTTAACAGATCAATTGCATTATTATATCTTCCATTAGCATTGTGTTTTGCAGCTTCATTTATCTGATCAGTATAAATATTTTTTGCAAGCTCAATAGTTAAATTTTGTGTGTTTGGGTCAGCTTGCATTCTGATTAAAATATCTTTAATACGTTGAACAGCTTGTGAGATATCATTTTTATGAAAATCAATTTTTGCAAGTTGATAATGAGCCGGAGCAAACATTAAGTTTGAGTTTATCGACTTATTAAAATATAATGAAGCTAATTCAATATTGTTTTCCGATAAAAATTCCAGACCTTTTGTATAATATATTTGATGTAAATTTTGAAGAATATTATTTATTTCAACACTGATTTTTGAATTTAATTGATGCAAATCGCTGTATTTTTGTTCAAAATCAATAGGGTCGAATAAATTAAGTTCAAGTTTATTAATAATATCCTTATCGTTAATGTTTTTAATAATATGTGCATTACGATCAGTTAAGTTTTTGTATTCAAATATTCTGTCTAAATCATTTAAGTTTACTTTTTGCAAATCTATAAATGCGATTTTCATTTGAGTGTCAAAATTGTAGTAATCATCAATTAATACACATTTTGAATTAAATGTATTTACACTTTCATGTGTGTATTTTAATTTTTTGTATGTGCAATTTAATTGATAGTTTGAAAGATTAAAAGTATCAACAACATTCATAGATATTATATTAATTGGGTTCCCTTCAAGTTCAATATCATTAAATTGATATGTTCCCAAAATGGTATTATTAGCAATCCAGTTAATTTTAATATCAATTGTAGCAGGAAATAAAACTTCATTCATAGGAAATCCTTTATAATAAACATCACCGGAAAATTGTATCTCTGTGAGATCAACTCCAAAAAATAATTTGGTTAATCTTCTTTCAATTTTCAATTTTTGCTTATAACTTATAACAAATTGTGTGTTGTTAACATGTTTTGGAATGCTCGCAGCTATTACCTTAAGAATATGGTTTTTGTTTCTCGACTCAATTCCTGAACTATATTTTGCAACAAATGTTTCGCTATTTGTTACATTATAAATCACTTGTTGTTGAGATAAGATTAATGTAGATATTAATAGAATGTTGAAAAGCAGTAATATGTGTTTCATGGCTTCTTGTTTTATAAGAATTTTAAAAATACAAATTTTGTTAATCTTCAATACAAAATTTATGAAAAATAAATAAATTTTTTAAAACACAATAAATTTTATGCTATACTGTAAAATTCATGTGTATATTTGTACCTAAAATTAAAATATTTGATGCGATATGAAAGCTATTGCAGGTAATACCGGTCCAAAAGTTAGATCTGATTGTGAAATAAGCATAGAACTGAAAAAATCAGGTTCTAATGAAATTATACTCAACAGTAAAGTAAAGCCTTTATATGGCGATTCAATAATTTCCTTATGCAAGGAAATATTAGCTTATTTTGAAATAAGTAATGCGAAACTTATCATTGATGATAGTGGTGCATTACCGTTTGTTATTGCTGCAAGATTAGAGGCAGCAATAAAAAAGCTTGTTAAAACGGAAAAAGAATATTTGCCCGAAATTATTAAAGAAAATAAATATTCAACAAAACCCGATGAGTTTAGATTTTCCAGACTTTATTTGCCTGGCAATTTTCCAAAAATGATGCTTAATGCAGGAATTCACAAACCTAATGGAATTATTTTAGACCTTGAAGATTCTGTTGCACCTGCAAAAAAAGATGAAGCATCTTATTTGGTTCGTAATGCTTTAAGACAAGTTGACTTTTATGGAGCAGAACGCATGGTAAGAATAAATCAAGGTGACCATGGAATAGAAGATTTAAAATTTATAGTACCTCATTATGTTAATTTGATTTTAATTCCAAAATGCGAAACTGCGGACTATATCAAGCAAATTGACAATGAAATTGATAAGATACGAAAAGATAAAAATATTGATTATCCAATATATTACATGCCAATAATTGAAAGTGCATTGGGAGTAGAAAATGCGTTTGAGATTGCTACAGCTTCCAAAAATGTGGTTTCACTTGCTATTGGACTAGAAGATTATACCGCCGATTTAGGAACAAAAAGAACAAAAGAAGGAACAGAATCTTTATATGCAAGAACACGTTTGGTTAACGCATGTAAAGCTGCCGGTATTCAGGCTATTGACTCAGTATTTTCTGATGTTGCTGATATGGAAGGATTAAAAGAAAATGTTTGTATTTCTAAGTCTTTAGGATTTGATGGAATGGGATGTATTCATCCAAGGCAAATTGAAGTTATTAAGGATGGTTTTGCTCCTAAAGAGGATGAAATTGAAAAAGCAAAAAAGATAGTTGTAGCATTTATTGAAGCAGAAAAGAAAGGTTTGGGAGTTGTATCTTTGGGTACAAAAATGATTGATCCTCCTGTGGTAAAAAGAGCTCAAAAAACTATTGACCTTGCTGTTCAGCTTGGAAAATTAGATATGGATTGGTTAAAGAGTTAATAAATAAATTTTTATAATGAAATTCGTAAAAAATGCAGTAGGAAGGTTAATTCCCGAAGAAATTAACGGGAAACCTGTTATTCCTTTTAAAGGTGTTGGCAAACACAGACCGGAAGGAAGAAAATACGCACCGCAAATTTCTACATGCGCTGATTATCCTGATGATGGAAATAAATTACAGCCATCTTTAAAAGAAGCTTTGATAAAATCAAGACTAAAAAACGGAATGACAATTTCTACTCATCATCATTTTAGGAATGGAGATGTAATAGCAAATCAGATATTTGATATTGCAAAAGAACTTGGTGTTAAAGACCTTGTATGGTTTCCTTCTGCTTCATTTCCTTGCCACCAGCATTTAATACAATATCTCGAAGATGGCACAATTCATCATATTGAAGGTAGCATGAACGGACCTCTTGGCAGATTTGCTACAAAGGGAAAAATGAAAGGTGTTGGTGTTTTACGTTCACATGGCGGAAGATATCAGGCAGTGCAAGATGGCGATGTACATATTGATATTGCTGTAATAGCTGCACCAACTGCCGATACTTTTGGCAATGCAACAGGCGATAGAGGACCTGCTGCTTGTGGTTTGCTTGGTTTTGCTCTTGCCGATAGTCAGTATGCCGATAAGGTAATAGTTGCTACCGATAATATTGTGCCTTTTCCTTGTATCCCGTGGCAAATACATGGTAATTATGTCGATTATACAGTAAAAGTAGATGTTGTTGGATTGCCCGAAAAAATAGTCTCTGGAACTACTAATATAACAAAAAGCCCCGACAGATTGTTGATTGCTGAAATGACAGCTAAATTCTGCGACGAAGTAGGTATTGTAAAAGATGGATTTTCATATCAGGCAGGAGCCGGAGGAACTGCTTTATCAATTGGAATTTATTTTGCAGAAATGCTTAAAGAAAGAAATATAAAAGCCCGATTTATTAGAGCAGGAAGTAATAAATATCCTGTTCAGATGTTGGAAGACGGTTTGGTTGATTATATACTTGACGGACAAACTTTCGATTTGGAAGGCGTACGTTCTATGAGGGAAAACTCTGGTCATATTAATACAAGTCCGTTTACAAGTTACAATTATCATGGTAAAGGAAATTTCGCTTCGATGGTTGATGTGGCAATACTTGGAGCAACAGAAGTTGATGTGAATTTTAATGCAAATGTTGTTACACATTCCGATGGATATTTGTTACATGGAATTGGCGGATGGCAAAACTGTTTAGCATCAAAATGTACAATTTTACCTATCCCTTTGTTTAGAGACAGAATTCCTGTTATTGTTGATGAAGTTACTACTTTGTGCGGACCGGGAGAATTGATTGATGTTATTGTAACAGAAAGAGGAATGGCAATTAATCCGCGAAGGAAAGATCTAATAGAAAAAATGAAAGGCTCTGGTTTACCTATTAAAACAATAGAGCAGTTGAAAGATGAAGCAGAAAAAATTTGTGGAAAACCTTCTAAACCTAAATTTGGCGAGAAAGTTATTGCAGCTATTAAGTGGGTTGACGGAACAGTAATCGATGTAGTTAGAGAGGTTATTGATTAAGAAAATAAAATTCAAGATTTAGAATTAAGAACAACACAATTATATATTTGAATGGTATCGGTTGAATTTGAGGAACTGGGAACGATTGATTATAAAAAAGCCTGGGATTATCAGGAAGAACTTTTTCAAAGATCATTAGAGCTTAAGGCAAACAATAAAAAAGCACATAATTATTTGCTTTTTTGTGAGCATCCGCATGTTTATACTTTGGGAAAGAGTGGAGATAAAAGAAATTTATTATTAAACGCAGATTTATTAAAACATAAAAAAGCTACATTTTACAAGATAAACAGGGGAGGAGATATAACATATCATGGTCCTGGACAAATTGTTGGTTACCCAATAATAGACCTCGAACAATTTAATATAAATATAAAAGATTATATTTGTAAAATAGAAGAAGCAATAATTTCTACCTTGAGCGAGTTTAAAATTATTGCCGAAAGGCTTGAAGGAGCGACCGGTATCTGGCTTGATACTAATAATACAAAAACAAGAAAAATATGTGCAATAGGAGTGAGAGCAAGCAGATATATAACTATGCATGGTTTTGCTTTTAATGTGAACACTAATCTTGAGTATTTTACTTACATAAATCCATGTGGGTATATTGACAAAGGTGTAACATCTATGAAAAAGGAGTTAGGCAAAGAGCAGGATATGGAAGAGGTTAAAAAAGTATTATTAAAAAAAATAATTAAAGAATTTAACATGAAGATATAAAAAAACAACAAATAACGAATAACGACAAACGGTTCCTTTGTAAACTTTAAAACTAAATATATAATGAACAAAAAATGGATACTAAAACAAAACGATGACACAGAAGCAGTAAACAGTCTTAGCGAAACTTTAAATGTTGACCCAATTGTTTCGGAGTTGTTAATTCAGCGTGGTATTACAAATTACGATGAGGCAAAAGCATTTTTCAGACCACAGTTAGATCAAATGTACGACCCATTTCTAATGAAAGATATGGACAAAGCTGTAGAACGTCTGCAAAAAGCAATAGAGAATAGCGAGAAAATGCTAATTTACGGTGATTATGATGTAGATGGCACAACATCTGTTGCAATGACATATTCATATTTGAAACAATTTAATAGCAATATTGATTATTATATCCCCGACAGATATACCGAAGGTTATGGAATATCAACAAAAGGTGTTGATTATGCTATTGAAAATGATTGTACACTTGTTATTGCTCTCGATTGTGGAATTAAGGCAAACGATAAAATAGATTATGCAAATGAAAAAGGAATTGACTTTATTATTTGTGATCATCACCTGCCTGGCGATGAAATACCAAATGCTGTAGCAATATTAGACCCAAAACAAGAAGGTTGTAATTATCCTTTTAAAGAATTGTCGGGTTGCGGAGTAGGATTTAAACTTTTACACGCATTTATGATAAAATTAGACCTTCAGTTTGAAGGATTATTGCGATATATAGACCTTGTTGCAACTAGTATAGCTTGCGATATTGTGCCTATTACAGACGAAAACAGAATTTTTGCATATTATGGGTTAAAACTCATAAATGCAAATCCAAGTATAGCATTTCAGGCATTAATAGATGTTTCGGATATGAGCGGAAGGCAAGTTGATATTAATGATATGGTATTTAGAATAGGGCCAAGAATTAATGCTGCAGGAAGAATTGAGTCGGGAAACAGAGCTGTAGAACTTTTAATTACTACCGATAAAGAACTTGCTACAGAATTAGCATCAGCAATTAATGATCTTAACAATGAACGTAAAGAATTTGATAAAAGTATAACGGAAAATGCTTTGCAAATGATTGAGGACAACGATGAACTTATTAATAAAAAATCTACCGTATTATTTAATCCTGAGTGGCACAAAGGAGTGATAGGTATTGTGGCTTCGCGACTTATGGAGCATTATTACAGACCAACTATATTGCTTACCGAAAATGATGGACTGGTTTCAGGCTCGGCTCGTTCTGTTAATGGTTTTGATTTGTATGCGGCTATTGAAAAATGTGGTGATTTGCTTGAAGGTTATGGAGGACACATGTATGCTGCAGGCTTAACATTAAAACCTGAAAACGTACCATTATTACAAGAAAGATTCGAAAAAATTGTTGCAGAAACTATTACAGAAGAACAATTAACTCCATATCTTGAAGTTGACAAAGAAATAAAGCTTGAAGATATTACACCAAAACTTTTTCGTATTTTAAACCAGTTTCAACCTTTTGGACCTGATAATATGCGACCACTGTTTATAAGCAATAATGTTCAGGACATTGGCTGGAGTAAAGTTGTGGGCAAAAACGAAGAGCATTTAAGAATTGATATCAGAGAAGATAACAACAAGAACAGATACAACGGCATTGCATTTAGGCAGGCAGATAAATTGGATATTGTTAAATCTGATACAAATTTTGATGTGTGTTATGTTATTGACGAAAATCATCACAGAGGCAGAGTTAGTTTGCAATTAAGAGTAAAAGATATTAGGGAGGGAGGCAGTCAGGATTAAAATAGCTCCCCAATTTCTACAATAAAATTGGGGTTCTTTTCTGCAGCGGTACCTATTACAATAATATCGGCACCTGCATTTATTGTTTCGGTTGCCTGATGTGCTGAATTTATGCCACCGCCAACAATTAACGGTATATTTATATTTGCTTTAATTTGTTCTATCATAGTAGAGTTAACGGCTTGTTCTGCACCACTGCCGGCTTCCAGATATATTGCTTTATTGCCAAGCATTTCGCCTGCAATAGCTGTTGCAACAGCTATGTCGGGTTTGTTGGCAGGTATTGGTTTGGTATTGCTCATATATTCAATAGAAGTAATTTTTGAGTTTTCAATTAAAATATATCCTGTAGAAATAATTTCAAGCTTACTTTTTTTAAGCATTGGAGCAGCTGTAACATGATTCCCAATTAAATATTCTGGGTTTCGCCCCGATATTAATGATAACAAAAGTATGCCGTCTGCTTTATCGGAAATTTGCAGCAAACTGCCGGGAAACAATATAACGGGAATATTGCTTTGTTTTTTTATTTCATCAATTACAAAATCAACAGGATTGGAAATAATGCTACCGCCAACCAAAAAGAACGAAACATTTACATTATTGGCAATTTCTACCAATTCTTTTAATGTTTTACTAGTATGCTTATCAGGATCGATTAATATTGCAAGTTGTGCTTTGTCCTTTGCAGTTTTATTTATTATGTTTTTGTATAACATTGTTTAGTTTATTTGTAATTGTTAATTATTTACTGTCAACTTTTTTATTTTATTTCAAACACCAAACAAGTGTAAAATCATTAAATACTTTATAATTTAAGATATGGTCTTTGTTGTTATTATCAATTTGTATTTTTCCATTAAAACTTCCTTCATTATTAAGTTTAAACGATGATATTAGTAAATTATCTTTAAATATAAGATTTTTTTTGCCGTAAAGCTTATATAAAGTTTCTTTAGCGTTCCAATATAGCAAATATTTTACAATTTCGCATTCTTTTTCAAGCTCATTTATTTCTTGTTTGTTCAAAAACTTATTAATAATTTTTAATATTCTATCACTTTTATACTCAATATCAATTCCTGTCAATTTATTTTTGCTTAACACTACTGCAACAAGATCTTTGGTATGCGAAATGCTGATATTATACGATTTATCGGACAAATGTGGTTTATCATGCTTATCGTAAACAATATGTTTATTTTCATTTAACAGCTCACTAACAAGTAATCTTACACTAAGCCACTGTGCTTTTATCTTTTCGTTTTTAATTTTGTCAAAAATATCCCTGTCATAATCGTTTAATTGCACTTTTTTAAGCAGGGCTTCGGAGCTCTCATGTATCTTAATTACGCTTAAAAAACTATTTTCATCAATTGTATGCTTGAAAACAGTATCGTCTGGTTCTGAATAATTTAAAAAGCTAAAATTTACTTTGCCATATTGTTTAGCAAATTCGAAATTAGGAAGTTTTGAAAAATTTATTGTGTTAGAATGTTCAATTATAAGCCAGCCGTTTTTTTTTAGCATTCCTCTTTCGGATATTATCTTTGGCAATGTTTCTATGCCTTTCATATCAAATGGCGGGTCAGCAAATATCATGTCATATTTTTCTTCACAATACTTTAAGTATTTAAAAACATCTTTATGTACAGGTTTTATATTTGCATTTATCTCTTTTGATATTCTTTCTATAAATGCTAAATGTTTATGGTTTATCTCCACTGCCGTAATGTCTTCACTTCCACGTGATGAAAACTCATAACTAATACTTCCTGTGCCGGAAAATAAATCAAGAATTTTTAGATCTTCAATATAGTAATTATTATTAATAATGTTGAAAAGACTTTCTTTGGCAAAATCTGTTGTTGGTCTGACTTTAAGTTTTTTACCAGGGTTTATAGATTTTCCTTTATATTTACCACTTATTATACGCACCTTGCAAGATTTAAAAGATTTGAAAACCTGTGACCCGGCACTTCGTTAAACTTGTAACTACATGAATAGCTATCTGCTAATTTCGAAAATTTAATAAGCTTAATAAATTTCTTAATATTTTTATAATGTTCTGAAAGTTTAGATATCTCGCCCGATATTATCAATTCCGTACTTTCGGGATTTAAATTCAGTTGTTCGTAAACATTCATTAAATAATAAATAAAATCGTTTTGTTCGTTAAATGAAAAAGCATTGTAAAATATCAATTTGTTTTTTTCAAGAACAACAATATCAAACAGATCATTAGATAAATTCAAAAATACACTTGGCAAACTCAATTTGTTCTTATATGTCATAAGATTATTATCAATTAAAGTATTTGCCTGATGATAAAATTTAATTCCGGTAAAACATTTGCTTAAATGTGTTTTTAATTCTTTGTAAATTGAAAAAACAAGGTATGCATCAATATTTTTTAATTTGTTACATATTATTTCTTCGTTATTGTTAAGGGTATGGTTTAACTTAAAATAATTTGATAGATTATCTTCTTGAAATAATGGTTTTGGAATTAATATAGATTTATTGCTTACAAAAACAGCATTTATGCTTTTATACTTTTTAGTAAGGTATTCTTCTCCTTTTAAAATTTCTTTAACAGTTTCAATTAAAGCGTTAACAGGAATATCATCACCAAAATAAAAGTGTTTTAATGCGATATACTTATTTCTAACGCTATCAAGAATGCAATATGTAAATGACTTTCTACCAATCTGAATAGATAAATGATAGTTTGAAGACAGGTTTATATCAAATGTTTCATCAATTAATGATATATCATACATAGCTCAGAAACAATGTTCTTATTTAATGGGGCTTTTATTATTCCCAGTTCCCTGCATTATTATTGGCAGCATTTACATCGCCAACTTTTAATCCTGGAAAATGATTCATTTGCAACTTTTCATCGTTTAGATTAATAAGCAATTGCTTATTTAAACCATGTAAAAGAATATCGTTAGTAACCGATGCTTCAAAAACAGGAACAATAACTCCCGACATTGTTTTAAATTTACCTGCAGCAATTTTAAATTCAATTTTGTTTTCTGCATAAGGTACGTATCTTAACGAATCAATATTATAATCTTTTGAAAATAGAGAATCCAATATAGGTATCATGCTTGTATCTCTTTCTATTAATCCTTTTTCTAAAGCAATAAGTTCTGCTTCCTGATATCCTATAGAATCAATTAACTCTTCAGGTACAGTACCAATATTCCTAACAATTGGAAATACATCTGTTTTAACAAAGCTGATAAGTTTTTCAAAACTATCGGCATAATCTCCTTTAACATCTTTATACGATGCCTGAATTTTTCTAATATCCTTTAAGTTATTAATAGTTGCATTAAAACGTTTTTCTTTTTCCTTATTGAATTCTATAGGTTCCATAATTCCGCTATATAATTTATATCCTAAAAATATAGCAAGTGCAATTAATACTACTTGAATTCCAATTTTAATAAATTTATTATCCATCACTATAAATTATTTTGTATGTTCGCATGCAAAATTATAATTTTTTATTAAAAATTAAATACATTTTTCAATTTTAAATTAAATAATGTTAAAAAATCACATAGTTGAAATATTAAATAAGAACTTTGAATATGAGCCTACAGAAAGTCAGCATGTCTTAATTAGTAAGTTGTCGGAATATATTATTGACAATTTTACAAAATCTATATTTTTAATAAAAGGATATGCCGGCACAGGAAAAACAAGTATTGTAAATTCAATAGTTAAAACTCTGCGTCAGTTTGAAAATAATTCGGTATTGTTGGCACCAACGGGCAGAGCCGCAAAAGTGCTTACCTCATATACGGGAGTAAATGCTTATACTATACACAAGAAAATATATCGACAAAAAAGTTCAAAAGATGGCTTTGGAAGTTTTGTTTTAAATTTTAATAAATCGTCTGATACTTTTTTTATTGTTGATGAAGCATCGATGATAAATGAACAAAGCAAAGAAATTTCGGCATTTGGCAGCGGTAATCTTTTAAGAGATCTAATTGATTTTGTTGAATCGGGTAAAAACTGTCGTTTAATTTTAATTGGCGATACAGCCCAGTTACCTCCTGTTAAACTTGATATTAGTCCGGCGCTTGATAATAGTATTCTTGAAAGCTATGGGTATAAGGTTATTGAAGTATATTTAACAGATGTTATAAGGCAGGCAAAAAGCTCAGGGATATTAAACAATGCTACATTGATCAGAAATCAGATAGCTACCGGTAATGCTAATATGCCAAATTTTAAATTAAATAATTTTAATGATATTGAGCAAATATCAGGTGTAGACCTTATTGAAACCATAGAAACTGCTTATGGCAAATACGGAATGGAAAATGTAATGGTGGTAAACAGGTCTAACAAAAGGGCAAACGATTATAATAGTGGTATTAGAAACAGGATTTTGTACAGAGAAGAAGAGATTTCGCAAGGCGATTACCTTATGGTGGTAAAAAACAATTATTTTTGGTTGCCCGAAAACGAAAACACAGAGTTTATTGCCAATGGTGATATTGTTGAATTATTAAGAATTAGAAATATTGAAAATCTGTACGGTTTTAGATTTGCCGACGTAACCATTAGATTAATAGATTATAAAGATATGGAAATTGATGTGAAAATTATCTTAGATACTTTAAACAGCAATACTGCATCTTTAAATTATGACGACAGTAGAAAACTTTATAATACAATTTCCGAAGATCATACTAATATAAAAAACAAAAAGAAACTGTTTGAAAAAATTCGTGAAAACCAGTATTTTAATGCACTGCAGGTTAAATTTGCTTACGCTGTTACTTGTCACAAAGCACAGGGCGGGCAATGGAAAGCAGTATTTGTTGACCAAGGGTACTTAACAAAAGAAATGATAAATACCGAATACCTGCGATGGCTTTATACGGCATTTACAAGAGCTACTGAAAAATTATATTTAATTAATTTTAAAATGTAAATAAATTGTTCAATTGTTAATATAGAATTATAAATGAAATTTGTGATTTTTATATTTATTCAAAATAAGATAACTTTACAGACAGGTTAAATCATATAATTATGGAATATAAAAGAGATAAAGCAATAGTTGATATTACCGAAAAGGAAGAAATGGAAGCAATTATTAACAAAGTTGATACTTGCCATGTTGCAATGGTTGATGGCAACAAACCATATTTGTTGGGATTTAATTTTGGCTATAAAGACAATGCCATTTATTTGCACTGTGGTGAGTTTGGAAAAAAGATAGATATATTGAAAAAGAACAACAATGTGTGTGTGTATTTTGATACAGACAGAGAGGTTTTTTTCAGAGATCAGCATGTGGCTTGTTCGTGGCGAATGCGCTACAGAAGTGTAATGGCACACGGGCGTGCAGAAATTTTAGAAGAT
This sequence comes from uncultured Bacteroidales bacterium, assembly GCA_964442075.1. GTDB lineage: Bacteria > Bacteroidota > Bacteroidia > Bacteroidales > CAYTAU01 > CAYTAU01. The sequence continues at coordinate 10,490 of CAYTWH010000014.1, read as the reverse complement.
TACAACGAAAAAGTTGAAGGACTAAATATATTTATGGATAACTATAGCGACAGAAAATTTGAGTATTCAAAACCATCAATTAATCATGTTACTGTTATTAAAATTCATATTTACGAAATTACAGGGCGTAAGTTTGAATATGGGAATTGAATCTGTGGCAACTTTTTTCAATTATTTCAAATAAGTCCACGCTTCCTGAAATAAATCCACATTAATTGAAATGAGGCTCTGCGATATCGAGGAGAGGCTCTGCAAGCTTGACGAGCCTCGCTGCAATGTTCCCAAGCCTCTCTGCAATGTTGACGAGCCTCTCTGCAATGTTCCCAAGCCATGCTGCAATGTTGACGAGCCTCTCTGCAATGTTCCCGAGCCTCGCTGCAATGTTCCCAAGCCTCTCTGCAATGTTGACGAGCCTCTCTGCAATGTTCCCAAGCCATGCTGCAATGTTGACGAGCCTCTCTGCAATGTTCCCGAGCCTCGCTGCAATGTTCCCAAGCCTCGCTGTAATGTTGAAATGAGACTCTGCAATGTTGAAACTTTTAAATAATAGCAAAATAGTAATGAATTTTTATTATATTTGTAAAGTTAAAACTAGCATTTTAAAATTAAATTCAGCAAAACCAGTATAAAGTAAATTTTTAAAGCTCATATTTTACAATGAACGAAAAAGAACTTATTAAAAACTTAAAACAAAAGAACGAAGAGTTACAGGAAGCAGTTGAAGCTAACCGAAATGCTAACGAAAAACTGCATGTTGCCAATATAAAACTAAAACACGAAAAAGATAATTATTATAATCTGTTTGAAAAAACACCAGATTGTGTTGTAGTTTCCCGCCCAACAGACGATGGCAATGATTTTGTTATTGTAAAATTTAACAAAGCAGCCGAAAAGCTTGAAAAATTATCAAAGGCAAAGGTAATAGGAAACAAACTAACAGATATGTTCCCAGGAGTTGAAGAGTTTGGTTTACTTGATGTATTTAAAAAAGTAAACGAAACGGGAAAACCAATGGATCACCCAATATCGTTTTACAAAGATTATAAAGTTGAAGGCTGGCGACAAAACCATGTTTATAAATTACCAACAGGAGAAATTGTAGCAATATACAAGGATATAACAAAACAAAAACAACAAGAAGAGAAAATTAAACTAAAAAACGAAGAATTATCCTCACTTAACGAAGAATACCTTGCACAAAACGAAGAAATAACAGAAACAAAAATAAAAGCAGAAGAAAACGAAAAAAAATACCATTCATTATTTGTAAATACAGGTACAGCAACTTGTATTATTGAAGAAAACAAAATAATTTCATTGGTAAATCCTGAATTTGAAAAATTATCGAGTTATAAAAAAGAAGAAATAGAAAATAAAAAGAAATTTATCGAATTTATTGTTAGGGAAGATTTAGATAAAGTGGTAAAACACCATGAGGAACGCAGAAAAAAAAATAATACTCCAAAAACATACGAATTTCGTTTTAAAGACAAAAACAATAATATAAGATGGATATACATAACTGTTGAGTTAATAACAGGAACAAAGCAGTCTGTAGCATCATTAATAGATATCACAGAAATAAAACAAACCGAAGAAAAGCTGAAAGAAAACGAAGAGAGATTCCGTACTCTTTACGAAAATTCAACTATTGGTTTATATAGAACAACACCTTGCGGTAAGATTATTCTGGCAAATCCTGTATTGGTTAAAATGTTAGGATATTCATCTTTTGAAGATATCAAAAGTATAAACATTAATAAAGAAGGTTATGTTGAACCTTATAGCAGAAAGAAATTTATAAATCTAATTGAAAAAGAAGGAGTATTAAAAGCTTATGAAGCAATTTGGACAAGAAAAGATGGAACAAAAATTTTTATTCGTGAAAGTTCTAAAGAAATAAAAGATAATAATGGGAAAGTATTATATTATGAAGGAACAGTTGAAGATATAACTGAGCAAAAACAAGCAGAAGAAAACCTTTATAATTCTAACAAAGATCTTGTTGCATTAAACGAAGAATATCTTTGTGTATTAGATGAAACAAAATCGCAAAACAAAGAGTTAAAAGAAGCAAAGTTAAAGTTAGAAGAAAGCGAGGCACGATTTAAAAACATAGCAGAACTATTGCCTCAAACAGTTTTTGAAACAGATATAAAAGGTAACTTAACTTTTCTTAACCAGCAAAGCTATGGTATGTTTGGTTATACTAAAGAAGAATTTGAGGGTGAAACAATAAACTTTATAAATTTTATTGCAGAACAGGATAAAGAGCGTGCATTAAATAATGTGAAAACCAGATTTAGTAAAAAAGATACAGATGTAGACGAATACTTAGCTGTTAAAAAAAACGGCAGCATTTTTCCTGTAAACATTTATTCCGATATTATTTATAAAAAAAATAAGCCTGTTGGTGTAAGAGGAATATTAGTTGACCATACACGTATAAAACAACAAGAACAAGAACTAATAATTGCCAAAGAAAAAGCTCAGGAAAGCGACAAATTAAAATCCTCATTTCTTGCAAACATGAGCCATGAAATACGTACGCCAATGAATGGAATAATTGGCTTTTCGGAATTACTTGGTGATACAGATCTACCAAAAGACGAAAGGAAAGAATATATTGATATAATAAACAAAAGCTGTTACAAGCTTATATCAATTATTAACGATATTATTGATATTTCGAAGATTGAAGCAGGTGTGATTGAAATAAACAATATCAATACAAATATAAAACAGATTTTAGCGGAACTTGATATGTTTTTTAAGCCACAAGCTGCAGAAAAGAAAATTATCTTGCACCATAAAAATAATTTATCAAATAAGCAATGTACAATATATACTGATGAAGTTAAACTAAATCAGATACTGACAAACCTTATTAACAATGCCATAAAATTTACAGATAAAGGAAAAGTAGAATTTGGATGTGTACTTAAAAATAATTTTATAGAATTTCACATTAGCGATACGGGTATTGGTTTAAGTAAAAAACAAGAGGAAATAATATTCCAACCATTTAGGCAAGTAGAAACAATAGCAACTAACAACATGGGAGGAACAGGACTTGGCTTGTTTATTTCAAAAGCATTTATCAATAAAATGGGAGGAAAAATTAGGGTTGACTCTATACAAAGGCAAGGCACTACATTTTACTTTACAATTCCATACAAACCTGTTGAAATAAAAAAGAAAACTATTTACAGAAAAAATGAAAAACTAGAAAAAGAAAACTGGAAAAACAAAACAATATTAATTGCCGAAGATGAAGAAACAAATTATAAATATTTAAAAGAAGTATTATCTGTAACAAACGCTAAGCTTATACACGCAACAACCGGGGTAGAAGCTGTTGAATATTGTAAAACAAATAAAAATATAGATATAGTAATTATGGATATGAAGATGCCAGTTATGGACGGCTATGATGCCACAATTGCCATAAAAAAAATAAAACCCAATTTGCCAATAATAGCACAAACCGCTTTTGCATTATCGTACGATAAACAAAAAACAATAGAAGCAGGCTGCGATGATTATATACCAAAACCCATTAATAGCCGTATGCTTTTTGAAAAAATAAGCAGTTTTATAGATTAAATTCCTTGTAAGTTTATACTGATTTCAGAGAAAGCAAACAACTGGCTATTCAGCAGCCCAGTCCTTCATGGCGGGGCTAGTGACTTTTTTATATTGCTAAGTTTATGAAATCAGTTTGACCTTACAATTCGTTTTATATAGCAGTAAAATATAAAAAATTTGTTTTTAAGTAATTTTTACTAATTTTGTCGCCATTGATTTTTAAAGAATTAAAAAAAGTAATAGAACATGGGAAAAGGAGATAAAAAAACTCGTAGAGGTAAAATTATTAATAAATCTTATGGTATTAGCAGACCGAGAAAAAAATTAAGAAAAATACAAACGGATGCTAAACAAAATGTTGAAAAAGAACAAAAAAAGGCAGTTGAAGTAAAAGAAAAACAAGAAACCGTTAAAGTAGAAGCTACCGATAAGGAAATCACTAAAACAGAAGTTGTAAAAGAATCCACAACTAAAAAAGTGACTCCAAAAAAAGAAGCAGTAAAGGAAGAGAAAAAGCCTGTTGCTAAAACAGAAGTTGCCAAAAAACCTGCAGTTAAAAAAGCAGCTCCAAAAAAAGAAGCTGTAAAAAAAGAAGCAACAAAGAAAAAGCCTGTTGCTAAAACAGAAGTTGCCAAAAAATCCGCAAGTGAAAAAGTAGCTCCCAAAAAAGAAGCAGTAAAGAAAAAGCCTGTTGCTAAAAAAGAAGTTGCCAAAAAACCTGCAACTAAAAAACCAGCAGCTAAAAAAGCAGCTCCCAAAAAAGAAACTAAAGCAAAAAAATAACATCAAGCATAAACAGAAAAGCCCGCTTAAGCGGGCTTTTTTTATGTTTAAAGTTCAGGAATTATTTTAATCCTAATTTTGCAGCAATTTCTTTTGGTATTGCATCTTTGTGTATTATGCACGACATTGTTTTATATTTTACAAAGGCTTCAGAAGCATAAAAATATCCGCCATAATCGTTATAATCTCCCCATGAGTTTTTCACCTTGTAATATTTTGTTCCATTCTGGTCTTTGGCAATACCCATTAGCAACATTCCATGGTCGTCCGTTGTTTTATAATTATCAAAAGCTTCCTGTCGTATCTTTTGTGTAATAGTTTTTTCTTTAACTATTTTGTTAAATGAATACAAATAATTACTTTTTTCTTTTGCATCCATTTTTTCCCATTTTGCAATTTCCATACCATCCATTTCTTCAATATCATCGGCAGGGATTATTGCAAAACCGTGTTTTTTTGTTGCAAAGCCTTTCTCGCTAACGTCACTTGCCCAACCAACTGTATATCCTTTATCAATAGCATTATCAAAAACCTGAATTAGTTCATCAATTGGAAGATTATAAAACTTTTGCCACGACCAGTTATCTTGTACCTCAACAGCAAACTGCTTGTAAAAGGGATGATGAGTATAAGATGAAAGATAAATATAATCATCGGGGTTAATACCAACTACTTTGTCGGCAAATGTACGTGGAGTATATTCTTTACCGTCATATTTGAATTTTTCGGGGGTAACACCAAAATATGCATCTAAAATTCCTTTGTATCCCTTAAGCCATGCGGTAGTAAGTTTTTTGTTTTTGTTTGCAATAACTGCATCAACATAAGCTTTCAAAATTGTATTTATTTCGCCATGAACATGATTTTCTGTTCCATAATCTAATCCTTTGTAAACTTCTTCGGGTACAATGCCATGTTTTACTATAACATCTATAGGGTCGTTTACTGCACCACCGCCACCAAAATTTATTGTTCCGTGCATTCTAACATATTTTTCTGCTTTATCTTCAAAAGATGTGCGAAACACAAATGGCTCTGAAAGGTCAATTTCGTCTTTTCCCATTCTAATCATTTCTGCCTCTATAAAACCAAGTGTTGAATAACTCCAGCAAGTTCCTGCTCTCTGTTGGTCTCGCGGGGGTGTTGTTTTAATAAGTTTTACATCGGTAAATTGATATGTTTTTACTGCTATCTCTTCATTTTCCTGTGCCTGAACTTTTGAAAAAATAATGCTCAAAACAAAAACTACTGTAAACAAAATTTTATACATAATATAGATTTTTTAATTTATTTTATTGAACAAAATTAATACTTTTGAACTATTAAAAAAAAATGTTTCTTTATATCATTTGAATCGTAGATTATTTTAGAGTATGTTTTTGAAAATTAAAATATCTTTAGTTCTACTTGTTCTTACCTTTACAGTAGCATTTACTCAAACTAATGATGGAATATTTGAGGAACAGGAACAAGAATTAAAACAATTATTTGATAGTGCTTTTGCTTTTGATAGTACCAAATATTATAAATCAGACATCGAAAAAAAAGAACTTAACACACAGATAATTGAAATATTTGATGAAATACTTGAAGATGAAAATTCATTTAAGTACCCTTTTGATTCTTTAAAAAATATTGGTATTAGGTTTTCGGATGATAAATTACTGAAAATATACACATGGAATCTTATATTTACTGATGGAACATATAAATACTTTGGTTATATACAGTATCTTTTAAAAAGTAAAAAAAAGATAAAAACTTTTAAATTAATTGATAAATCGGATGAAATTTCTGAGCCCTTAAATGTTTATCTTAAAGATACAAATTGGTATGGATGCCTTTACTACAAAATACTTCAAAATAAATATGCAGGCAAAAAATACTATACATTATTCGGATGGGATGGTAATTCTTATTTAACTACAAAAAAGATTATTGAGATTTTAACGTTTTCAAAAAGTGGTAAACCTAAGTTTGGAAAATCTGTTTTTAAAGTTGAAAAAGTTAGAAGTAAACGATTAATATTTGAGTTTTCTAATAAAGCAGTAATGTCATTAAGTTATGACAAAAGACTTAAAATGATAATTTACGATTACTTATCCCCGTCAAAACCTGTTCAGAAAGGACAATATCAATACTATGGACCCGATGGCTCTTATGATGGATTACGCTTTAGTAATGGCAAGTGGATACATTATTCAAATATTGATATAATTAAACTTAAAAACTCTAATTACCGAGCAGGGAAACCAAAAAAGGGTATGTATCAACCAAAAAGAATTTATTAAATTTTGCCGTTAACATCCATATATGTAAATTCGTTGATTATTTTTTTATTAATGCAACTTTTTTAAAGAAGTAGCAGTCTTATATATATGAAAGTAACTTATTTGTTAAAATATTTAATTGTATTAGTAACAGGGGTTCTACTAATAAGTTCCTGCAAAAAAGAATCTTCAGATCCCAATTGGGATGTAGATATACTTGCACCTCTTTTAAAATCTACTTTAACTATTGATGATATTGTTGCCGACAGTTTAACAAATATTAACCCCGACAGTTCAATAAGTTTGGTTTATCAAAATGAGATTTATCGCTTTAATCTCGATTCATTATTTAGTATTCCTGATACAAGCATTGAATATACTGCAAAACTTAGCAATTTAGACCTTGGTACAATAGAAATTACACTTCGAAAATCGCTGGGAGATATTGCACTATACGATCTTGATGAAAATGGATATGTAGTTGGCGGATTATACGATATAATAATGACTGGACACAATACCGGAAACCCTACAGCAATTGCTGCCATTGACCAGCAAATTTATGACCTTAATGCCGACCTTACCGATTATTTTCAAACCATAACAGTTATTGACGGATATATTGATATTGAGTTTGATAATGGTATGCCAATTGACTTTGAAAAAGTTGCAATGGAATTAAGAAATCACAGTAACAGTCTTGTTATTTTACAAGATACTTTTGATTTAGTTCCTGCTTTTAGTAGCGAATCTCATTCAAGATCAATTGCAGGAAAAACAATAGAAGGAAATCTTGATGCAACAGTAATGTTTGAAAGTCCCGGTAGCTCCGGCGATGTTACAATAGACACAAGTATGGCAATGGAAGTTACTATTAGAGTTCGTGATGTTTCAATAGAATCTGCAACTGCTGTTTTTCCTTCGCAAAATATTGTTGACCAAGGTTCAACTACATCATTTAATAATAACGACATTCAATTAACATACGCAATTGTGAGAGAAGGCAAAATTTATGTTCAGGTTTTTAATACTATTGAAGAAGATCTGCATTATGAATTTACAGTTCCCGGAGCAATTAAAAATTCTAATCAGTTAGCAATAAGTGGTACTGTGCCTGCTGCTTCGGGAGGTAATCCGGGGCAATCAACAATTAACAGCAATATTGCAGGATACACACTTAATTTAAAAGGCATAGGGCCCATTGAACAACAAGTTAGCAGCGACCTTAACGGAAATGGTTTTACCGATGCCGACACCGTTAATACTCTTTATTATACCCTTACAGGCAGAATAGATTCATCGGGCAACCTTATTTCTTTATCGTTAAGCGATAGTGTTTACGTAAATGTAAGTTTTACAGATATTATTCCCGAATATGCCAAAGGTTATCTAGGACAAGAAATTGTTTCCGTTTCGGGTACCGAAGAGTTTGATATTTTTTCTGATATTTTAGATGGCACTTTCGATTTAGATGACGTTAAATTATCAATTTCAGTAGCAAATCAAATAGGCGTGGCAGGCGATGTGGTAATTAATAGTATTATTGCTAAAAATACATCTAATAATAATACGATTAATTTGGATATTCCTTCACAATATGTTCCATTTGCAATTGCAAAACCATTCGACCCTAACACAACTATTGTTCCCGTTACACCTACAATTAACACAATAATATTAGATAAATCTAATTCAAATTCCGATGAACTTATTGAAATTATGCCCGATATATTTGATTACTCACTCGATTTTCAGATAAACGCAAGTACTCCGCCGCCACCTCTTGCTACCGGAACAGATTTTGTTTATTACAATAGCGAAGTTGTTGCAAGTCTTGATATAGAAATACCATTAAGCTTTATTGCAAACAATATTACACTTATCGATACTGCCAAGTTTAGTTTAAACGAAACCGATGTTGAAAATATTAACGGGGGCAAAATAATACTTTATGCCGATAATGGATATCCGCTGAATGCTGTTGTTCAACTATATCTTTTAGATGAATTTGATATGATGATAGATTCATTATTGCCAAACAATGCTACTATTGAAGCAGGAAATTATGATTTTACAACTGATAAAGTATCATCAAAAAAGAAAACAAAAATTGAAATACCAATACCGGTAAACCGTATAGGAGACTTAATAAATACAAAAAAGATTAAAATTGTAACCCGATTTACTACCAATCCATATAATACTTATGTGAAAATTTACAGCACATATTCTATTGATATTATTTTGGTGGGCGATTTTAGTTATCACGTCAATTAAATGAAAAACAACAAACGACAAACAACATACGCTGGTTCTGAGCGGAGTCGAAGAGGCAAACGACTAACGATTGTCATTTTCTTTTTGCTTTTCACCATCCAAGCCTTCTCACAAGTAAACGATTTGGAAAACATCACCAATCTGCATTATTATTTTAATGATAACAAGATGGAGACAGGAGCAACTTTCAATACTTTTGCTTCGTCTAACTCTATCAATAATAAATTTGTAAGTGCCTTGTATGGCAAAAAATATATCGATAACGAACTAAAAAACTCAAACAAATTAAAGCCCATTAACTATTTGGGAAATCAGGATAATATTAATGCATATTTCTGCCACAAGCCCGATACTTTTTTGGGAACAAACAATACAGGTTACCGTATTGGCTTGGTATATCACAATCATAGAGATATGAAATTTACCGACGATTTGTTTAACCTTATGTTTTTTGGCAACAAGCGTTTTGCCGGCGATACTGCCGATATTAGTAACTTAAGATTAAATTTGATTACATATCAGGAATTACAATTTGGTATTTTTCAGAAAACCATGGTTGACGAAAATCCTTTTACATATTACGTAGGTTTATCGTTTATTAAAGGGCAGGAATTTCATGCGCTGAAAGTAAACGAAGCTACAATATTTACTGCCGAAACAGGCGAATATATCGACCTTGATATAAATATGACTTATCAATGTATTGATACCGTAAAAAGTGAACTGTTAGATATAAACGGTATTGGCGGAGCATTAAATATGGCGTGTATTTATGAGGATGTTAAGCATAAAATAGTATATAGCCTATCTATCAGCAATATTGGTTTTATACGCTGGAAAAGCACTGCTATTACTATACCCGTAGATACCACACACAGGTTTGAAGGCCTTGAAATTGAAAATCTGCTTGACATGAGCCAGACAGGTTTTACCGATTACAATGCCGATACCATTATTACCGACTTTTTTAGCCACACCGATACAAGCGAATATTATAAGGTTTTGCCCGAACGCATACATTTTTCGGCAACAAAAACTTTGCAAAACAACAAGCTGTGGCTTACAGCCGGACTTGGATATTATTACAACTCAAACGCCCGTATGCCCTTGTTTTATGCAAGCACACTTTACCGGATAAATAACTATATTAAAGCCTCGGTTTTTACCGGATATGGCGGATATGGCAGTTATAAGCTTGGTTTGGGAGTAAAACTTAATATGTTTGATAATAAAGCATCGCTTAATATTAACAGCAATAATTTACTTGGCGTGATAATTCCACAACACTCATTTTCGCAAAGCCTGTATGTGAGTTTGGCGTATAGGTTTTAAAAATATAGATGTTTTGTAACTCGCAACAGGCATTTAGTAAAATGCAATCCACATTTTAGGTTCTATTCAATAAATTTATCTGCCTATAGGCATAACAATAATAAAATTAAAAGGGGAGAGTTTTTTTGCTCTCCTTTTTTTTGTCTATATTTGTTAAAGATTATAAGTAATTTAACAAAATTAACAAAAGTAGCTATAAGGTAGATAACAGGCACTAATGCTTTTTATCTACTAGTTGGC
>CAYTWH010000013.1:41957-82449 GCA_964442075.1 uncultured Bacteroidales bacterium | reverse complement strand
GTTAATGGGTTCTACGATTTATCTTGAAAAAATGAATTTTTAGAACCCACCTTAAGTAATTATTAAAAAATAAACAGATATGAAAACTTTACATAAAACAATTAGAAACTCAGCTCTTCTGGCACTAATTATCAGCTTCAATCTTGTCAATGCACAGATGGCAAATACTAGAAATTTTGCTTCAGAAGAAATTGAAACCAAAATCAAACCAATAAGTACACTGGTTTCGTTTACTGCACAATTGTATAATAAAACAGTTTATTTAAAATGGCTTGTCAATGGGCAAAAAGAAGATTGTATATATATTATACAGCGTTCTGCAAATGATATTGATTTTAAAACAATAGGCTATGTTAACGGCACAGGTGTTCCAATTAATATTGATATTCTGTCTTGTTTTAAAGATACAAAGCCATTATCATCAAAAGCATATTACAGAATTGCTACTATTACCAATTTAGGCGAATTGCTTCATACGCAAAGCCAGATTGTTGAAAACACAAATAGTATTGATATGCAGGAATTAACCCTTGTGAAAAATTAATAAAATATAATAATAAACATTATGAAAACTCTTATTTTAATTAGCCTTGTAATTACAACAAGTTTGGTATTTTCTCAAAATACAGATACACTTTTATTGATTAACGGAAAATTAATAAAAGGTACAATTGAAGATATTACATTTGAAAAAGTAAAAATTAAATGTAACAACAGGCTTTTGTTTAAATTAAAAACTATTCACAAACAAGATGTATTTTCTGTTACTTCAGACAATAAAACTTTAACATGGTATAAAAAAGATACTCTTAACGGACATTATTATTCTCAAATACAAATGAAATATTTTTTAGATGGAGTAATAGATGCCAAAGCCAATTATCATGCACCATTTGCAACAATAGGTGGTTTGGCAATGGGAGTTACCGGTGGCTTTTACGGATTTTGGGGAGCATTTATACCAACAAGTTATGTTTTTACATCGGGTATTAAAACGCCAAAGCTTGAAAAAACATTTTTGCAAAACAAGCACGCAATTAACTTATATGCAAAAACAAATAATAACAAATACGGACAAGATAATTCTACTGCCAATGATATTATTTTAACAAATGACCAATCCGATTATCAGATAAGTGAATATTACTTCAATTTCTATAAAGAGGGATATGAAACAACAGCAAAAGATAAAAAAATTAAAAACGCTATAAAAGGCTCAGTAATTGGTTTTATTGGATTTGCTGCAATTACATCAATTTTATTATGTCTTTAGGTAAGTCGGTTAAATTGCAATTAAATAATGCTATACGTATGATACAAATGATACAAAGTGTAAAAAATTCCTTAATTTTTGTTGTAGAAGATAATATAATGTTTCTACGTTTAATTAAATTTCAACTTCAAAATAAGGGATATAGTAATATTAAATTGTTTTCTAATGGTACAGAATGTGTAAATAATATTAATCAAAATCCCGATATAGTAATACTTGATTATAGCCTTGGTGACATGACCGGACTTGATGTATTAAAAAAAATACGTGACAAAAGCCCAAAAAGCAAAGTAATTATGCTTTCGGAACAAAAAAGCATTGAAACAACCGTTAAAATTTTAAAATTAGGGGTTAATGAATATATTGTAAAAAATAATTATTTAGCACTTAAAAAACTAACACGAACTATTAGATATTTACTTTTAAAAAAATTGTCGAGAAAAAAAAGAAAAAATTTTAATATTACAATATCAGTATTTTTTGTACTTGTATTAATATTGGCAACATTTTTTTATTTTGGACCCAAAATATTTGGTTAACCTTAATTATTTGCAAAATAATTTAATATTATATATATTTGCATATTATGTCTTGTCATAAGGATATAATTTTTTTAATAATTAATATTAACCCTTAAGGTTTTCATACATTCCTTAAGGGTTTTTTCAGTTTAGCAGATAAACAAAAAGATGCTTGCTGCTTTTTCATGCCTTTAACAAGCAACAAGCATAGCCAAAGTCAAAAACTCCCTCTCCTTTGGAGAGGGTTGGGGTGAGGCTACTTATTTTTTTCCTTAATGTTTTTTGTTATTTTCAATTTTTATTTTATATCTTTACAAAATGAATCCCGATAACATTACACCACAAAACCCTCTTAATAGCTATCGGGATGCCCTGCTCTTTTTGGGTAGACCTCTCGAAACCCTTGACAGCGTAGGGGGGCTTTATAAGCTAAAAAATATTTTCGGCAGTATGCCGAAACCCAACAAACAACCCAAAAACTTATTATTCGGTACCGATAGGCCCCTTGCCGTGTCCGTTGGCTCTTCTATCGTGCCCCTTGGCTCTTCTATCGTGCCCGATGGCTCTTCTACCGTGCCCGATGGCTCTTCTACCGTGCCCCTTGGCTCTTCTACCGTGCCCCTTGGCTCTTCTATCGTGCCCCTTGGCTCTTCTCCCGTGCCCGATAGGGTAGTGAACGGTGCCGAAAAGTCATATTTGGTGCCCGAAAAGTCATTTTTTGGGCAACAACAAATCAATAAGTATGTCAATATTAAATAAATATAAATATAAATCATTAAAAACTTAAATTATGAAAAACAAAAAGGGAGATTATATTCCCAGTAACAAAATGGAATTTATAGCATGGTTGCTTAATTTTTTAAAAAAATTGACCAAATATGTAAATCACTATGGTATTAATGAGGAACAAATAAAAATTGCCCAACCGCAGGCAGATGTTTTCAAAGAGGATATGGCAATAGAACTGGAGATACTTAACGCAAAGCTGGCGCAATTTAAAAAATCGGAAAAAGACCGTAAGGCAATTGAGAAAACCTGTAGAAAAATTGCAAACGTAATTAAAGCCGACTTCGACTATACCGAAGATATAGGACGTGAGTTTGGTATTATTGGTCCAGAAAAAGAAATGGACGAAGAAAATGCAATGCCTTTACTTAAGCTAACACAAAAAGCTCATGGATGGGAATTAAGTTTTGGTTTGCAAGATTATTTTGATGGTGTAAACATTTACCGCCAACGCCCCGATGCAGCCGACTATACATATTTGGCTACCGACACTCGCAGCCCTTATGTAGATAACGAACCTATGGTAAACGGCACAGAGTATTATGCAGTATTTATTATTGGCGATACCGAAGTAGGTAAGCGTAGCGCAATAATGCAAGTTTCTATTTAAAAGAAAAGTACTTAAACAAGGGGATTAATCCCCTTGTTGTATGTTATATTTTTTATTAATTCATTTTTAAAAATTTAAAATATAAAAACCAAAAAATATGAAAAGCCTAATCTTAATTATTGCACTTACAGTATTTGCTATTACGGCGAATGCACAAAACAAACCAAAATCTACCTACACTGTTGGGAAATCTAAAGTAACTGTTTGGGAAAACAAAAAAGAAGGTAAATACGGCGAATACACCGAAAAAAACTTTAAAATAGAAAAAGTTTATAAAAAAGACGACAAATGGGAGTCTACAAACTACTTTAACACAGAAGAACTTCTTCAATTACGTGCAGCAATAGACAAAGCAATAAACAAAGAAGTAGTGGAAGTAAACGATGAGAAAACAGAATAAGTTAATTAGCTAATTAGCACATTTACGAATTATCACATTATTTATATTTATTTTTAATTTTTGACTTTATTTTTTTGTCTTTTGATTTAAGCTTTAGGTGCTATTTTGTTTTTTTTATTGCCCAGCTACCAGAATCCTTTCTGGTGGTTAATGGGATTTATATCCTGCGTGTGTGGTAAAACATATACAAACATCTGATGTCTTAAAAACATTGGATGTTTTTTTTGGAAATCCATTTTATTTTACTATCTTTGTATTGGTAATTAATCTTTTGTTTTCTCATAACAATAGGTTTTTTAGTTAATAATGGATTGTGAGCCTGGCGTAATGTCAGGCTTTTTTTTATTGCCAATTTACTTTTTGATATTATTAAATAAGAATTGCCAATTTTTCTTTTCTTTTTATTACCTTTGAAAAAATAAACACTTGTAACTATAATAGATATAAAAAACACTACTGCATTTTAGTGGGGTGTTGACCAATTCAAAAAACAATTATGAAAAATAAACCAACTTATATAGAATTAGAAAAGCAAATAGAAATTCTTAAATCAAAATCTGCACAGAAAGAAGTCGATAAATCCGAATATGTTGGAGAATTAGTAATTTCCAACAAAGAATACGCATCACTTAACGAAGAATACCTTACACAAAACGAAGAAATAAAAGCTACCAACGACGAGCTTAAACAGGCAAAATTTGTCCTAAACGAAAGATTAAAAGAACTTAATTGTCTTTATGGTATTTCAAAAATTATAGAAATCCCAGATATATCGATAGAAGAAATTTTACCTAAAGTTATTAGCCTGGTTCCTGCTTCCTGGCAATATCCCGAAATTGCTGTTTGCCGGATTATAATAGATGGAATTGAATACAAAAAACCAAACTTCAAGAAAACTGACTGGATGCAAAGCAGTAATATCAAAGTTGATGGAAAGAATGTAGGTATTATAGAAATTTGTTATCTAGAAAAAATGCCTGATATTGACCAAGGACCTTTCCTTAAAGAAGAAAGACTGCTCATTGATGCTGTAGCTGAACGCATAGGTCACGTTATTGAGCGCAAGCAGGCAGAAGAAGCGCTACAGATAAACGAAAAGAAATTGAATCAAATAATCAATTCATCACCCATTGGAATATGCACTGTTGACATGCTTGGCAATTTTATCACGACAAATCCGGAATATGAACAGATGGTAGGTTATTCCAAAGAAGAGCTTGTGGGACTTTCATTTTTTGATGTGACACATCCAAATGACCACCCTAAAAACAAAAAGCTCTTTCAGGACATGTTTTCTTTGGAAACGACAGATTTTTTCATGGAGAAAAAATATATACGCAAGAACGGTGAGGAGATTAATGTATTCGTCAATGCTATTGGGATTAGAGATGCTGAGGGAAATGTCAAATTCGGAACCGCATTCGTGGATGATATCACAGAACGCAAACAAGCAGAATTGGAACTTCAAAAAAGCCAATCTAAATTAAAAACGCAAAATGATGAACTTATAATATCTAAAGATAAAGCCGAAGAAAGCGACAGATTAAAATCAGCCTTTCTTGCCAATATGAGCCACGAAATACGCACACCTATGAATGGCATTATGGGTTTTTCCAAATTATTGAAAGAGCCTGGTCTTTCTGGCGATGAGCAAGAAGAATATATTACTATTATAGAAAGTAGCGGAGAACGAATGCTTAACATTATCAATGATATTATTAGTATTTCAAAAATTGAATCAGGATTAATGGAAGTTAATATACAGGAATCAAATATTAACAAGCAAATAGAATACATTTATAACTTTTTTAAAAACGAGATTGAAAAAAAAGGGATGCAGTTGACATACAAAAATTCTTTGCCTTTAAACGAAGCCATTATAGAAACCGATCGCGAAAAAGTTTTTGCAATACTTACAAACCTTGTAAAAAATGCCATTAAGTATAGCGAAAAAGGTTCAATAGAAATTGGTTATATCACAAAGGGAAAATACATTGAGTTTTATGTAAAAGATACCGGTATTGGTGTTCTAAAAGACCGACAAAAAGCCATTTTTGAACGATTTATTCAGGCCGATATTGCCGATAAAAATGCGTATCAGGGAGCAGGCTTAGGATTATCAATCAGCAAAGCTTATGTAGAAATGCTTGGTGGGGAAATTTGGGTAGAATCAGAGCCGGGAAAAGGAAGCAGCTTTTATTTTACTATCCCATACCAAACAGAAAAAATAAAAGAAAATAGCACTAAAAAAGAAATTTTGTCTCAGGTAGAAGAGACTCCTATAAACAATTTGAAAATATTAATTGTTGAAGATGATGAAACATCAGAAAAACTAATTTCTGTAGTTATTCAGCAATTCGCATGCGATATTATGGTTGCAAGAGAGGGAAAAGAAGCGGTTGAAGCATGCCTTAATAATCCCGACATTGATTTAGTACTGATGGATATTCTGATGCCAGTGATGAATGGCTATGAAGCTACCAGACAAATCAGGGAATTTAACAAAGACGTAATTATAATTGCACAAACAGCTTATGCTATGCAAGGCGACAAGGAAAAAGCAATTGATAGCGGCTGCAATGATTATTTGCCAAAACCTATAAAAGCAAATGAATTACTTTCATTGATAAAACGATACTTTTAAATATTAATGAATGCAACTCGGTATAATATGGTAATTTTTTATTTCCAATCTTGTAAGCCAAATCCAAATTTTATTTCCTACATATATATATGTTTTGCAAGATAATCTGCATATAAATTTAATGAATTATATCCAATTCCAAGATTAAGATCAGTGCAGGCTTCAACAATTGCTACCGGGCTATTGTATTGTTGTTCATATTCTTTTATTTCATTAATAATAGCATGTTTAAAATGTTCTATTTCATTTTCGGAGTTTTTAATGCAGGCTTTTATGGCACTAAAAACATTTTTTTGCAAATTTTTACTTGCACTTAATACCTTAATCTCTTTTGTACTTCTGGATGATTCATAAGAATAAATTTTAGAAATATCACTTGTTCCCAAAGGTAGAACATATTTGTAGTTTTTATTTGTAAGGTGAGTTATTACAGCCTCAGCAACAGTAATATATTTAATGCGTTTATTATTCAGTATATATAATATTTCTTTTTCAGAAATACTGATTTTATTATTCTTTATAATCTTTTTCAGTTGGTCATGATTATTAAATATTTCCTCTATTTTAATTAGAGCAGGTGATAATGTATTGCATGGTAAAGTAATAATTTTGGATTTGGATATTTGCTCTGAACTCAATAAAAATGAAATTAGCATAACACAAAACTTATTAATTACGTCATCAATTGTCATTCCATCAGGAAACCCAATAAGAATACTATCATCCAAAAAACCTGATTGTGTTTTTAATTTATTAATCTGTTCCTCTTTTATTAAAGGTAAATACGAATTTACAGTAATCATTGTTTTCCGGTACTCATCATAAAAATCATTATGACCAAGAATATTCTCAATCATTTGTTTTTCTGATTCAACAAATTTGTTACAAAACTCATACGTAGCTACTCTGCCAAAATCGCCAATAACATAAATATGGTATATATCGGAATATAACTTAGAAAGTGATGTCAAAATAAATGGTTTTAAATATTAATAAATGCAATTCGGTATAATATGGATTCTAAAAATTTCATTTTTTAATAAATTTCTAAAAACATCAAGAACCCATAATTGTTCTTATAAAATGTGTAGCCAAAATACACATAATTTTTTTGTTTCGACAATATTTTTTCACTTAAATAAAAACATTACCTTTGCAGCCCAATTTATTAAACGTGTGATGGGGAGTAAAAGAATATCCCGAAAATCGGTCAATATTTTTACTTTGAGTAGCACATAAATTTATTAAAATGAAATCGTTAACAATTGATGTAAAAGTAAGAGAAAATTTAGGGAAAAAAAGTACTAAAGAATTACGTAAGCAGGAAATGGTTCCCTGTGTTATTTATGGTGGAAAAGAAAATATTCATTTTTATGCTCATGAAAATGCTTTTCGTAAACTAATTTTTACTCCTAATGCACACACTGTTAAGTTAAATATTGAAGGGAAATTAACAGATGCTATTTTGCAGGATATTCAATATCACCCTGTAAGGGACAATATTTTACATATTGATTTTCTTCAAATTTTTGAAGATAAGCCAATAATAATTGGAGTTCCTGTAAAATTACACGGTTTACCTATAGGTATTCAGGATGGTGGGAAATTGGCACTTGAACAAAGACGTTTACTTGTTAGAAGTTTAATTAAAGATTTGCCGGATGTTTTAGATATTAATATTGAAAGTCTTGGTCTTGGCAAAGTATTAAAAGTAGGAGATCTGGATTTTGAGGGAGTTGAACTTGTTGATAATCCTAATAATGTTGTAGCATCGGTTAAATTAACAAGGGCTGCTAAAGGATTGGATGAAGAAGAAGAAGGCGAAGAAGGCGAAGAAGGCGAAGAAGGTGAAGAAGGTAAAGAAGGTGAAGAAGGCAAAGAGGGTGAAGGAAAAGAAAAAGGAAAAGCACCGGATTCTGGAAAACCTGTTGAAGGTGGTAAAAACCCCGAAGACGGTAAAAAACCAGGAAAAAAATAATTTAAACTCATATAATTTTGAAATACCTAATTACGGGTTT
The DNA here is from genome assembly GCA_964442075.1 of uncultured Bacteroidales bacterium. GTDB lineage: Bacteria > Bacteroidota > Bacteroidia > Bacteroidales > CAYTAU01 > CAYTAU01. Next base: position 74,197 of record CAYTWH010000013.1, on the reverse strand, counting down.
AGGTAATATTGGAGATAAATATTATAATACCCGACATAATATAGGGTTTTCTGTATTGGATGCATTTGTCGGTGCATCCAATATTATTTTTGAGGATAAACGATACGGAAATAAAGCAGTTGTTAAACACAAGGGAAGAACATTTGTTTTAATAAAACCATCAACTTTCGTTAATTTAAGCGGGAAAGCTGTTAATTACTGGCTTAAAAAAGAAAAAATTCCAGTTGAAAATTTATTGATTATAGCAGACGATATTGCTTTGCCATTTGGTAAATTAAGATTGCGACCAAAAGGCGGATGTGCCGGTCATAATGGCTTAACAAGCATTATTGAAACACTTGGCAATAATAAATTTGCCAGATTACGTTTTGGAATTGGAAATGAATTTAACAGAGGAGGTCAAGTTGACTATGTTCTTGGACAATGGACAGAAGAAGAAAAAAATATATTACCTGAGCATATTAATAAAACTATAGAAATAATTAAAAGTTTTAGTACAATTGGGCTTGAACAAACAATGAATATATTTAACTAGTGCTTGCAATAAAACTATAAATTTTAGAAATGTTTGATAAGAAAGCGATAAAGACAATCGTAACGAAGTTATTGGCGTTTTAATACAGACACTAACTAATGACGACAATTGAATTAATACAAGGCGATATTACCAAACTTCAAATTGATGTTATTGTTAATGCTGCCAATAAAACTTTACTTGGTGGGGGAGGAGTTGATGGTGCCATCCACAGAGCCGCAGGAAAAGAATTATTAGAAGAATGTAAAACACTAAATGCTTGTCAAACCGGTGATGCTAAAATAACCAAAGGATACAATTTGCCTGCCGAATATGTTATTCATACCGTTGGACCTGTGTGGAACTGTGGCAGTAAATCAGAAGACAAGTTGTTGGCAAGTTGCTACAAGCAAAGCCTTAAACTGGCAATAGAAAATGGATTGAAATCCATTGCTTTTCCAAATATTAGTACAGGAGTTTACAAATTCCCAAAACAACGAGCTGCAATTATCGCAGTTCATGAAGTAAAGGAATTTATAAAAACTAATCATTCTTTGGGAAAAATAATTTTTGTTTGTTTTGATGATGAAAATTATGATCTTTACAAAAAACTATTACGCTGATGGTTGTGAAAGTATTATTCTTTGGTGTATTATCTGATATTGCAAAAACAATGTCAATTAATGTTGAGAATAAAAAGGACACAAATGAACTTATTAAATATATTGAAACTGAATATCCCCAAATAAAAAAATATAAATATAAAGTTTCGGTTAACAGAAATCTTATTGCAAATAATATTGTTTTAAACAATAAGGATGAGATAGCATTATTGCCACCATTTGCAGGGGGGTGAAAACTCTAACAGTATTTTATATTAAGCTAAATTTATAAAATATTACTTTTGCAAAAAGATCAAATAATGAAAATAGCACAAAACATATCGGAATTAATTGGAAACACACCAATGATAAAATTGCAGAATTTAACAAAATCCTATGGTTCTGATATACTTGTAAAACTTGAAAGCTGTAATCCCGGAGGTTCTGTAAAAGATAGATTGGCAAAGGCAATGATTGAGGATGCCGAACAAAAAGGAAAAATAAATAAGAACACTTTAATTATTGAGCCAACAAGTGGGAACACGGGTATTGGACTTGCAATGCTCTGTTCTGTAAAAAAATACAAATTAACACTTGTAATGCCGGCGAGTGCCAGTAAAGAACGAATAGCAATTCTTAAAGCTTATGGTGCTGAAGTTATTTTAACTCCGGTTGAAAACGGGATGAATGGAGCAGTTAAAAAAGCAAATGAATTAATTATGACAAACAGTAATTCATTTATGCCAATGCAGTTTGAAAATCCTGCAAATGCAGAAATGCACCGAAAAACAACAGCTTTGGAAATTTGGAACGACACAAATGGTGAAATTGATATTTTTGTTGCCGGAGTTGGCTCGGGAGGAACCATTACCGGAGTTGGCGAAGTTTTGAAAGAGAAGAAAAATAATATTCAAATAATTGCTGTTGAACCAGAAAATTCAGCAGTTTTGTCTGGAAAGAAATCGGGGCTCCATAAAATAGAAGGGTTAGGCGCAGGTTTTATTCCTAAAGTAATGAATACAAAAATTCTGGATGATATAATTTTAGTTAGCGATAATGATGCAATGCAAACAGCAAGGGATTTAGCAAAACATGAAGGTATTCTCTGTGGGATTTCATCGGGCGCAAATGTTTTTGCAGCTTTACAATTGGCAAAAAATCCTGAAAATAAAGGAAAAATTATAGTAACAATTATTTGCGATACAGGTGAACGTTATTTAAGCACAGAATTATTTAATTTATAATAATATGAAACGAGCCATGTCATTATTCTTATATAAAAAGTAAATGATTATAATGGTGATACATATGGTAAATAAAAACAAATTATAAACAGATGAAACAAATTATCAAAACATTATCAGATTATGAAGCATATAACCATGTGTTTCATTTACCCGAACACGAAGAGCCAATGCCCTCAACATCAAGCTTAATAGAGATTGTTGAATTATTAAGAAAAATTATTTTTCCGGGATATTTCGGCGATAGTTCTTTAAATAAAGAAACAATGGAATATTATATTGGGGTAAATATTGATAAGGTTTCAAGACTTTTAGTTGAACAAATAAGGCGTGGTTTATGTTTTGATTGTGATGAAGAGACTGAAATGAATTGTGCAAATTGCAATATTTCGGCTACAAATATCACTAAAAAATTTCTTGAACGATTACCTGATATAAGACTAAAACTTTCGAAAGACGTTGAAGCAGGATATAATGGAGACCCTGCAGCAAAAGGTTATGGCGAAGTTATTTTTTGTTATCCGGTGATTAGAACATTAACAAATTACAGAATAGCTCACGAATTATTAAAACTAAATGTTCCGCTAATACCAAGAATTATTACTGAGCTTGCACATTCCGAAACGGGTATTGATATTCATCCGGGGGCACAAATTGGAGAATATTTTACCATAGACCATGGTACTGGTGTGGTAATTGGCGAAACCACAATTATTGGTAATAATGTAAAGTTGTATCAGGGAGTAACTTTGGGAGCAAAAAGCTTCCCTCTTGATAAAAATGGCAATCCAATTAAGGGAATACAACGTCACCCTATTGTTGAAGATAATGTTATTATTTATGCCGAAGCAACAATACTTGGCAGAATAAGAATTGGAAAAAATTCTGTTATTGGAGGTAATATTTGGATTACAGAAGATGTATCTCCTGATTCAAAAATTTTGCAGTTTAAGGGATAGATTGTTTTTTCTGCGGGTAAACAATATTGCGACACAGGTTGTGAAAATAATATAATATAATAAATTGGAATAAGGTGTCTTAATAGGTGTTAAATGTTACCAATCATCATCATCTTCCTCTTCTTCCAAAGGCTCTTCCTCTTCTTCGTCCCAGATTATTGAAAAATTGGTATTAGAATTATCGTCATTATTTTGATTATTACGGATAATTGTAGAATCGTTTTTAAACCAACCAAATTCTTCGTTAAGTATTGATTTCAAATTTTGTTTTTCCTCTTTCAGGCTTTGCTTAATATGGTCTTTAACTTTTTTAGTATCATAAGTTATTTTATAATCATCAGTTGTTCCTGTAATTGACAAATACAAGCTTGTTCTGCCAAGTCCATCATCTTCAATAACACCAAATTCGTTGTTTTCCTTTTTAGATTTTTTAGCTTTTTTTGAAAGAACATCAGAAAGCAAAATTTTAACTCTATACAATATGTGATTATCAAATGTGTGTTCGCCCGATAATTCAATTTCTGCAGCTGTGGATATTATTTCCATTTGTGGAATAGTTATTTTCCGGTCTTTTATAAAAATATCATTTTCCAGAGTAGAGAATTTAATATGCCTCAATTCTTCAAGTGCAATATATTTCGACAATCTTTCTATTGGCTCAAAATCAACCAATTCGCCATCCCTTATATTGATGTTACCATCTGCAATAATACTTTTTTCATTTACCTCAAATTTATCTGACCAATTTGATGAAAAATTAATATTAGAACTTACTTTACCTTTTAAGTGTTCCTGTCTGATGAAATTTTGACCGAAATCTTTAAATGTATAAAACAGTTTTTCAACGTCGATATTTTTAAGTTCTGTTACAAATTTTGTAGTAAATGTATTGTCGGTGTTTTGTGCAATTGTCCCTGTAGTTTTCAAATTACCGGTCATAGTGTTGAAATGCAAAGGAGATGCATTCAGAGTTTTATTTCTGTAATAAATTGTTCCATGAACATTTTCTGCTTTAAACCTGTTAAATTTGAATTTATCAATTGTAACTTTTGTATTTAATATAATGTTATCGGGGAAATTATATCCTTCATTTTTATTCAGATCATTTTCTCCTATTACAAATAATTTTTCAATATCAATCGATTTTGATTTTATATAACCGTCAATTATTAGGTTTTGATCTTTAACCAGAATATAGCTTAAAATATTTTTGAAAAAGCCATGAATAAAAATATCATTTTCGTTTACGATCATTCTTATACTATCTATACGAATATCATTATTCTTAAAAGTAAAATCGCCATAAATATCTAAAAAGTCGTAATCATTATTTTCAATTTTTAATTGTCCGTTTTTTATGTTTAGTTTTCCTTCTGTTTTAGCTCTTCTAAAATCCTTTACGGTAAACTCATTAATGCTGTTGAGTCTTCCTTTAAATTTAAAATTTGTTTGAATTAATCCGGAAATATTTTCAATTGTATCAAATTCGAAAAACTCATGTAACTCTTTAAGTTCAATTTTGGCTTCAGCAATTAATTCAATTTTAGGTCTTTTAAGATTTTCCATTTTGCAGTTTCCAGTAAGTTGGCTATTACCCATTTTAATATCAAAATTATTAAAATACAAATATGAACTGCTAATGTTATTTCTTGAACCGTTGCTGTAAATGCCTGTAATATTTACATTTGTCAGTTTTACAGAGCTGTTTCTTTTTTCAATTTCGCCATTTTCTACTCCAAAATTTATTTCAATGTGTGGAGTTTTAATGCTATTACTTTTGCCAATAATACTTGAATTAAAATAAAATATTCCATTACTGTTAAAATCATTTATTTTATTCTTATATTTATCAGGTAAAAGTGATATAAATGACTTTACATTAATATCCTTACCTTTAATTTCTAAATTAATATCGCTTGTTTCACCGGTAATTATATTTCCACTAATGTTAAATAATATTCCTTCAACTTTTAGGTTGCCTTTATGAATATTATAGTAATTATTTTTAACATCCAGATTTAAATCCAATTCAACATTTTTTGAAACAAAATAATTAATATCATCAAACTTAAATTTATGAATTTTGAAAGTGCCGTTAGTTCCAAGTTGATAATTGCCTGATGCGAAATCGCCTGACAAATCCAAATAAGATGTAAAGGTTTCTAATTCAACACCCTTTGGGATGTTAACAAATCGTAGGCTTATATTGTTAAATATTAGTTTTTTAAGCTGTAATTCAAAATTTGAATTTGTACTTGAGCTTTCTTTCCAAAAATGAAAGTTATCATTACCTTTATTATCTATATATATATTTAAACTACCTTTATCAACATCAATGGTTTTGAGTTTATAGTTTTTCTTTATAATATCAATAATGTTAAATTGAAGGAAAAGGCTTTTTGCAGTAAACAAGGTGTCGGTATTTCTCTTTTTAAAATTATTTTTATTAAATTCATCTGTTGACATTGCGACAACATCTGTTAATTCAAGAGAGGCATTTGGGAATTTTTTTAAAACACTAAAATTAATGTCAGTAACACTGATTTCTGTTTTAATGTATTGATTAAGTTCTTCAATTACATAGCTTTTTACTTCATCTCCGTAAAAATTAGCAATAACTAATCCTGTCCCAATAATCAATGCTATTATTATAGCAATGCTAATTAAAACCCATTTAATTATTTTTTTGAATTTTGACACAGAGTTAAATATTATGAAATTAATCAAACTGCAATATAATTATAACGAACATAATGTACACTATATTGTTAAAAATCATAATAGTGATTATTTAGAGAAGCTCTGATACCCAGAAAAATATAATTAGTTTCGGTAGTAATTGAATTGTTAATAAACTTGCGATTTACAAAACCTGCAAAAAGATGCATATTGTTTCTTGGATTAATTAAAAACCCTAATCGCAATGAAATGTATGTTAATGTTGATTTTAAATATTTAATATCATTTGTTTGAATAAGTTCACAGGCTAAAGTATCTGAAAGAAAAATGTTTGAACCGCAGTGATAATTATTTAAACTTGTATTAATATTTGATTTTATGTATTTGAAATCTATAAAAAAGTCATTAATTTTATAATGCATAATACCAATTACTTCTTTAAAATTAGCACCCAAAGGATGGGCAAGTGGCTCATTTGCATTAGAATAATTTTGGAAGTGGTCTACATGTCCATAAGTATAAGGGGATACGCTATTATATTCTGCTTGTAAATACAAATTTTTCAATTTAAAGATTTCAAAAAACTTAATTCCAATCTGATATCCGTTTTTTTCACCGGTATAATCATTTATTACATCATCAAGCATATATTGACCGTAAAGCTGAATAGAGTTAATTATTTTTATTTCTGCATTTAAACCTAATACAACATTATTTTCATCGCTTAATCCGTATTGCAACGGGCGAACCATTATTGCCGGATTAAAGTAATTTATATCAAAATTATTATTTGAGTTCGAATATGTAGTTTTCCATATAATCCCTTCAAATAAACCAATTTGAATTCGTTTATTAATCAGCCAACTCAAATAATTAAAAGAGCCATGTTTTCGTTGGTAAGCAAGTAATCTTGAGTCGGCAGATTTTATTTCCTGATGAGCAGTAAACATTGAAGTATATTGAAATTTATTCAACGTAATTGTTGTTCTAACAAAAGGATAATTAAAAGAAAAGTCTGATAATAATAATGACCTGTAACCTTCTCCAATAAAGTTTTTCCCGTGTCCAATGCGGAAATTCAAATATTTTTTTGGTGTAAACGATAGATATCCGGATGCATAAGCATAATCGTGTCCATTGCCCTTAAATCCACGATTTCTTCCTTGTCCGGGAATTACAGCATGTTCATTTATATATTGATGCACATAATCAGGAAAAAATGCTTGATTCTCATAAAAATCGGAATAAAAAGATAATGTTTTACCTATATTGCCTTTTACTGCTATTCCCCTGGTGTTTACACTTAGTAACGAATCATTTATAGTATTTCTACCATATTCTAAGTTGAACATTGGATTAATTGAAAGAAAAAAATCGGCTGTATCAATTAATATTAAATCTTCTGTTCTTAGCTTTCGCCAAATCCAAGTATGCTTTTTTTTGCTTAAAAAAATACTGTCGCGCTGATAATCATATATTATTGAATCGCTATCAAAATAATTATTCAAATAAGAACTTAAAACAGGTTTAAAGCTAGTATGAACATTATTGTTTAAATAATTTACCTGTTTATTAATATCAATATTAACATTATGATTTAATGGTAGAAATAGTTGTTGAGAAAACGAGATTATAGGGGATAAAAATATTAGTAGCAATAAAACCTTCATAGGGCTTATTTATATTTTTTTATTTTTCTTTTTGGCTATTAAATAAATAATAATAGAAAATGAAAGAGTACTGACAAATAAAAGTGAACCTAACCAATAATTTCCAATTCCTTGTAAAATAAAAACAGTAATCGTTAAAATAATTGCAAAAATTGAAAGAATAAAAGTTGCAAAATTATGCGATAATCCTGTATCAATTAAAACATGATGCAAGTGATTTCTATCAGGTCTAAATGGTGACCTGCCTCTATAAATTCTAATTGAAAATACTCTTAATAAATCAAAAAGAGGGATGAATAATGTTCCTATTGCTACCATAGGAGCAGCCTGAACAGCATATGGAATGGTTTTAAAATCTATATTGGTTTGAATAAACTCAATTGCTAAAACTGATAAAATTAAACCTAATAACATTGATCCTGTGTCGCCCATAAAAATTTTAGCAGGAGAAATATTAAATCTTAAAAAAGCAAGAAGAGAGCCAACCAAAGCTACAGCTATAATAGCATGCTGATAATTTTCAATTAAAAAGAACCATATACCAAAAGTTACAGCACTAATTATCCCAAAACTTGCAGATAAACCATTAATGCCATCAATCATATTAAAAGCATTAATAATAACAAGAATAGTAAAAGTTGAAAAAATAACACTAAAAATAAAATGTACTTCTCCTATTCCAAAAACTCCTAACATGCTGGTTACTCTAATGTCTCCCCATATAACAAGGATGATTGCAGCAAATAATTGTCCTAATAATTTTTTTGAAGCCGATAAACCGCTTATGTCATCTTTTATCCCAATAAAAGAGATTACTGTCATAGCTGCAATAATAAACTGTAGATGTAAACATTGAGAAAAATCTGTCCAAAATGTTATTGCAAACATTACTCCTGCAAATATGCCTATACCGCCTAAAGTTGGAATTTTTGTTGTGTGAGATTTGCGTTTATTTGGTTCATCATACAACTGTTTTTCTTTGGCAACTTTAATTATTGCCGGAATTGAAAGAAATGTAATACCAACAGCAGTGATAAAACTAAAAATTACGGTATTAATTATGCTGTAATCCATACATTGCAAATATATAACTTTTATTTTCAATTGTACAGAATTTTATCAAATTCTGTGTTTGTTATCTTCTTTATGAAATAAATTTAAATAACTATTATATCTTGAAATACTTATGTTCCCATTTTCAACGGCTTTTAATACAGCACAATTTGGTTCATGAATGTGTGTACAATTATAATAAAAACATTTTTTCGAAATTTTAAATATTTCGGGAAAAAAATGATACAATTCTTCTTTTTCCATATCAATAACACCAAAACCCTTTATTCCCGGCGTATCAATTATATATCCACCTGAATTAAATTCTATCATTTCTGCGAAAGTAGTTGTATGTTTTCCCTTTAAGTGATATTCTGAAAGTTCTCCAACTTTAAGTTTTGCATTTGGAGCAATAATATTTATTAATGTTGATTTTCCTACACCTGAATGACCCGCAACAACATTAACTTTTCCTTTCATTTTATTTCTCAAAATATCAATATTAATATTATTTAACGCTGATACTTCAAAACATTTATACCCTATCTTTTCATATATTTCAACCAACTTATGCATGTATTCAAGATGCTCTTTTAAAAAAATATCAATTTTATTAAATATAAGTGAAACAGGTATTCTGTATGCTTCAGCAGAGACAAGAAATCTGTCAATAAATTCTGTTGATGTTTCAGGTAAAGCAATAGTAACAATTAGATAGGCATGGTCAACATTTGCAGCAATAATATGTGTGCGTTTTGATAAATTTGTTGCTTTTCTTATTATGTAATTTTTCCTTTCACATAAATTTTTTATTAATCCAATATTTTTTTCAATATCCTCTATTTCAAATTCAACATTATCTCCAACAATAATAGGATTTGTACTTTTAATGCCATCAAGGCGTAATTTGCCTCTTATCCTACATTCATATTTATTTCCATTAGTATCTTTTACAAGATACCAACTTCCTGTAGATTTTATGACTAATCCTTTTTTCAAAAATTTCAAACAGTTTTGAGTCAATACCAAATTCTATTTAATGCGAAAGATATTAATTTTTTAATGAATTTAACTTAAAGACGATATCTTTTATAAAAAAATACAATTTGTTGTATATCTTAAAATCCTTCAAAAATCTCTATCTTTGTTTTAAATTTATAATAAATTCTCAAAATGAATATTATTCCAAGGTCAGAACTAATAATAAATAAAGACGGAAGTATTTTTCATCTTCATTTAAAATCAGAACATATTGCAAAAGACATTATTCTTGTGGGTGATCCGGGAAGAGTTGAAATAGTTTCTTCTTATTTCGATAAAGTTGAATTCAAAATTCAAAATCGGGAATTTTTAACTCATACCGGTTATTATAATAATAAGCATATTTCTGTAATATCTACAGGGATTGGTACAGACAATATAGATATTGTTGTAAATGAGCTTGATGCTATTGTAAATATTGATTTTGAAAAAAGAATAATTAAAAATAAACATACAAGTTTAAATTTTATAAGAATTGGAACTTCGGGTGCTTTACAAACAGACGTTCCGGTAGATTCATTTTTAATGTCAAAAATGGCAATAGGGTTTGACGGTATGTTAAATTATTACGCAAACAGAAATAAGGTTAGTAAACTTGAAATTGAAAAGGCTTTTGTAAAATTTACGAATTGGAATAAACAACTTGCTGCTCCTTATTTTGTGGAAGCTTCCACAAAATTGATCAATCAATTTGGGGAAGGGATAAAAAAGGGCATTACAATTTCTGCTCCCGGATTTTATGGTCCGCAGGGCAGACAACTCCGATTAGTAACAGCTGACCCTTTGCTAAACGATAAAATCACAGACTTTGATTTTAATGGAGAAAAGATAACAAACTACGAAATGGAAAGTTCTGCAATTTTTGGATTATCAAAATTACTCGGGCATAATGCAGCTACTATATGTGCCATTATTGCAAATCGTGTTAAAAAAGAATATAGTAATGATTACAAGCCAATTATTAAAAAATTAATTGAACATGTTTTGGAACGAATATAGTTTTTTGTACATTAGTGATGTGAAATTTTAAAAATAAAAATCATGGTAAATTCAAAGAAAATAGCAGTAATATTATCCGGATGTGGAGTTTACGATGGTGCGGAAATACACGAAACTACCCTTACTCTTTATGCAATTTCTAAATTAGGTGGTACTTATGAAATTTTTGCCCCAGATATTCCTCAGCACCATGTAATAAATCATATTACAGGTAAAGAAATGAATGAAATAAGAAATGTGCTTATAGAATCTGCAAGAATTGCAAGAGGCAATATTAAAGCCTTAAACGAATTAAGCTTTAACGATTTTGATGCAGTAATTTTTCCGGGTGGCTTTGGAGTTGCTAAAAATCTCTCTACTGTTGCTTTTGATGGTGCAAATTGTACTGTAAACAATGAAGTTGAAAACATTGTTAAGCAAGCAGTAGAAGCCGGCAAACCCATTGGCGCATTATGTATAGCTCCTGCTATGATAGCGAAAATTATTAATGGAGTTGAAGTTACCATTGGACAAGATGAAGGAACAGCTCAAGCCATTGAAGCAATGGGAGGAACACATAAAACTACTGGACACGGAGAAGTTGTTGTTGACAAAAAATATAAAATTGTTACAACTCCATGTTATATGCTTGATGCAACAATTGCGCAAATTGGCGAAGGTGCAGAAAATGTAGTGAAAACTATTTTGGAAATTATTTAGTCCTTTATTTCTTGAAGTGTCATTTAAAAAAAATAAAATATTTTTTATTTTTTGTATTTTTAGAAAAAAAATATACTTTTGCAGTCCAATTTTGCGAAAATAGCTCAGTTGGTAGAGCACGACCTTGCCAAGGTCGGGGTCGCGGGTTCGAGTCCCGTTTTTCGCTCAAAATTATCAGCCTGAGGTTGATAATTTTTTTGGATGCCCAGGTGGCGGAATTGGTAGACGCGCTGGACTTAAAATCCAGTGGCCTTTTTGGCCGTGCCGGTTCGATCCCGGCCCCGGGTACTTTCAGCAACTGCTTATTTTAATTAATGGGCAGTTGTTGAAATATGGTGGTTGTAGTTCAGTTGGTTAGAACGCCTGATTGTGGTTCAGGAGGCCGTGGGTTCAAGTCCCATCTTCCACCCATAAAAAAAACCGATTCATTTTCTGAATCGGTTTTTTTTAGAAAAAAAGTAATTTAAGATTTATTCTTCCTCTTGTTCTTTTTCGTATGTTTTTAAAAGTTCCGTTTGTATATCACCTGGAACTTGTGTGTATTCATCAAAAGTCATTGAATACATTGCTCTTCCACCGGTAATTGAACTTAAAGCAGTAGCATACTTATTCATTTCGGCTAAAGGAACTTTAGCGGTAATTTTTTCAAAGCCTTGTTCACTGCTCATTCCTTGTACTATTGCTCTTCTGCCTTGTAAATCACTCATCACATCACCCATTCTGTCTGCAGGAACTAATACTTCAACTATATATACAGGCTCCATAATTTTAGGTCCAGCTTCTTTAAATGCCATACTAAATGCATTTCTTCCTGCTAATTTAAATGATATTTCATTTGAATCTACGGGGTGCATTTTACCGTCATATACACAAACTCTAATATCTCTGGCATAAGAACCTGTTAATGGACCTTCTTCCATTTTTTCCATAATACCTTTTAAAATTGCAGGTAAAAATCTTGTATCAATAGAACCACCAACAATACAATTATAATATATTAGTTTTCCGCCCCATTCAAGTTTGTGTTCGTCTTTTCCTCTGACGTTTACAGTATATTCAGAACCTCCAATTTTAAATTTTGATGGATCAGGAGCTCCTTCAATATAAGGTTCAATTATAATATAAATTTCACCAAATTGTCCAGCGCCACCAGATTGCTTTTTATGTCTGTAAGAAGATTGAGCAACTTTTGTTATTGTCTCCCTGTAAGGAATTTTTGGAGCAATATATTCTGTCTCAATTTTATAAATGTTGTCAAGATGCCATTTCAATATGTTTAAATGATATTCCCCCTGTCCGTGAATTATTATTTGCTTCAGTTCTTTTGAATATTCTACAATTATTGTAGGGTCTTCATCACGCATTTTGCTTAATGCTTCTCCTAATTTTTCATCATCACCATCATTTAGAGGATTAATAGCACTTCTATATTTTGGATTTGGAAAATCAATAGAATTGTAAAAATATGATTTGCCCGGTAATGTTAAAGTATGATTTGTTTTTGTTCCCTTAAGTTTAACTGTTGCACCTATGTCTCCGGCAACCATTTTTGCAACTTTTGTTCTTTCTTTACCGGCAACAACAAATAATTGTGATATTCTTTCTTTATTTCGTGTAGTTTGATTTAATAAATCAAGACTTTCAGAAATTTCTCCCGACATTACTTTAAAATAATTTATTTCACCAATATGGTGTTCAATAGAAGTTTTAAAAATAAATGCACAAGCTTGTCCCGATGTGTCCATTTTAATTTCATTGCCTTCAGAGTCTTTAGGTGCAGGCATATCAGAAGGAGAAGGGGCAGCAATAGTAATAAATTCCATAAGCCTGTCAACACCAATATTGTTTTTTGCAGAAATACAGAATATTGGAAATATACCTCTTTGTATTAATCCATGAGCAATACCTTTTTGCATTTCTTCAGGAGTTAATGTGTCATTTTCGAAAAATATCTCCATTAAACTTTCATCACTTTCTGCAGCTTTTTCTATAAGTTCACCTTGTAATTTTTCTGCTCTGTCTTTTTCTTCATCAGGGATATCAATAATTTCAGGTTTTCCTTCTTTAGCAGGATATTTATATAATTTCATTGTAATAAGATCAACAATAGAGTCAAAACCTGTTCCCTGATTTACCGGATATTGTGCAAGAACTGCATTTCCGCCAAAACTTTGTTTAATGGTTTCTATTGATTTTTCAAAATTTGCGTTATCATGATCAAGATGGTTAATAACTATGATTATAGGTTTTTCAAATTTTCCTAAATATCTTTTTTGAATTTCAGTACCAACTTCAACACCATTTTGTGAGTTTATTAACATTAAAGCAGATTCAACCGGCATTAATGAAGACACTACGTTCCCAGCAAAATCATCTGCACCGGGTGCATCAATAAAATTAATTTTATTATTATTATATTCTGCATGTAAAACTGTAGAAAAAACAGATATTGTATTTTCATGTTCAATTTCGCGATAATCCGATACTGTATTTTTGCTGTCAATATCACCACGTCTGTCAATTACACCTCCATTAAACAACATTGCTTCTGATAAGGTAGTTTTTCCCGAGCGAGAATTACCTAATATTGCAATGTTCTTAATTTCATTAGTTTGATAAATTTTCATTAGAAATTATTTTTATTTGTTTAAAAAATATTTAAAGGATTTCTCAAAAAATGGACTGCAAAAATAATAAAATTTTAATATTTATATCAAGTATAAGTATTACATATTGAAAAAAAATAAACCCCATTTATAAAATGCTGTTATTCAGAAATTTAAAATATTTATTTTTTAACGAATAATTTTATATTTGCTTATTCAACTTTTTAAATAATTACAATATCAATTATCGTTTATTTCAAACAAACAAACTTAGTTATACAAAAGGAAAAAAAATGTTATTAGTTGTTGTTTTATAAAAAAATTATACCTTTGCAGTCCGATTTTATAAAAATTTATATAAAAAGCATTTATATATGCCTACAATTCAGCAGTTAGTAAGAAAGGGGAGGAAAAAGCTTATTTCAAAAAGTAAAGCTCCTGCTTTGGATTCATGTCCTCAAAAAAGAGGAGTATGTGTAAGAGTTTATACAACAACGCCTAAAAAACCTAACTCTGCAATGAGAAAAGTTGCAAGAGTAAGATTAACAAATGGAAAAGAAGTTAATGCTTATATTCCAGGTGAAGGTCATAATTTACAAGAACACTCAATTGTTATTATAAGAGGAGGAAAAATTAAGGATCTCCCTGGAGTAAGATATCATATTGTTAGAGGAGCATTAGATACGTCAGGTGTTGATGGCCGTACACAAAGAAGATCAAAGTATGGAACAAAACGACCTAAGAAAAAATAAATTATAAAGATATTTTATTATGAGAAAAGGAAATCCACAAAGAAGAATTTTATTACCTGATCCAAAATTTAACGATACTTTAGTTACACGATTTGTTAATGATCTTATGGTTAATGGCAAAAAGAATACTGCTTATAATATATTTTATGGTGCCATTGATTTAGTTGAGAAAAAAAGTAAAGATACGGAACTTACTCCTCTTGAATACTGGAAAAAAGCATTAGAAAAAATAACTCCTGCAGTTGAAGTTAAAAGTAGAAGAGTTGGTGGTGCTACATTTCAGGTTCCAATGGAAATTCGTCAAAGCAGAAAATTATCAATAAGTATTAAAAGCATGATATTATTTGCCTGTAAAAGAAACGGGAAATCTATGAGCGAAAAATTAGCGGCAGAAATTATCGCAGCATATAATGAAGAAGGTGGAGCTTTTAAAAAGAAGGAAGACACCCACAGAATGGCAGAAGCCAATAGAGCATTTTCACATTTTAAATTTTAAATTTTGTGAAGTACTGGTAGTCAATAGATGAAAGCAGAATTAAAAAATATAAGGAATATCGGGATAATGGCCCATATTGATGCTGGTAAAACTACTACTACAGAACGTGTATTATATTATACAGGATTAAATCACAAAATTGGGGAAGTTCATGATGGAACTGCTACAATGGATTGGATGATACAAGAACAAGAAAGAGGCATTACTATAACTTCTGCGTCTACTACTACATATTGGAATTATAATAACATAGATTACAATATTAATATTATAGATACTCCAGGACATGTTGATTTTACCGTTGAAGTTGAAAGATCACTTAGGGTTTTAGATGGAGCAATTGCTATTTTTTGTGCAGTTGGAGGAGTTGAGCCTCAATCAGAAACAGTATGGAGACAAGCAGATAAGTATAATGTTCCCAGAATTGCATTTGTAAATAAAATGGATAGACCGGGTGCCGATTTTTTCAATGTCGTAGCTCAAATACAAGATAAATTAAAAGCAAATCCTGTTCCATTACAAATACCATTTGGAACAGAAGATCAATTTAAAGGTGTTATTGACCTTATAGAAAAAAAAGTACTGATTTGGAACAATGATGATCTTGGAGAAAAATACGATTTAATAAATATTCCAGATGAATTAACAGAAGAAGTTGAAGAATGGAGAGAAAAATTAGTTGAAACTGTTGTTGAAACAGAAGATAAATTACTTGAGAAATTTTTAGAAAACAGAGATTCAATAAGTGTAGAAGAATTTAAAGAAAGTGTAAGAAAAGGTGTTCTTGAGGGTAAATTTATACCTGTTTTTTGTGGCGCTGCTTTCAAAAATAAAGGAATTCAACCTTTACTAGATGCAATTACAGCTTTTTTGCCTAGCCCACTTGATATTGGTGATATTAAGGGAGTTGATCCTAAAACAGAGGCGGAGATTTATCGTTCCCCACAAAATGAACAAGCTTTATCTGCATTAGTATTTAAAATATCTGCAAGTTCATTTTCTGGAAAATTAGTGTATGTTAGAGTTTATTCTGGAGAATTAAAGGAAAACGAAATGGTTTATAATCCAAGAACAAACAAAAAGGAAAGAATAACCCGATTATTTCGTATGCATGCAAATAGGCAAAACCCTGTTAAAGTTGTTGGTGCAGGCGAAATTTGTGCAGCAGTAGGATTAAAAGATATTTATACTGGTGACACACTTTGTAGCGACAAGCAACCAATAATTTTTGAATCAATGATATTCCCTGAACCGGTATTGGGTATTGCTGTTGAACCAATGAAGCAAGCTGATATTGATAAATTATATGACGCATTACTTAAAATATCAGAAGAAGATCCTACATTCAATGTAAAAACAGATGAAAATAGCGGTCAGACAATTATTAGTGGAATGGGTGAATTACATCTTGAAATAATTGTTGACAGGTTAAAAAGAGAATTTAATGTTACCTGCAATCAAGGTAAACCTCAGGTCGCATTTAAAGAAGCAATTACAACTATAGTTGAACAAGAACAATTGTTTGATAAACTTGCAGGTGGAAAAGGTAAATATGCCAAAATTACAATAATTATTTCACCTGTTGAAGATAATGAAAATGGCTTACATTTTATAAATAAGTTAGAAAAGGGAATTATCCCTCAAGAATATATAAGTGCCATAGAAAAAGGATTTAGAGAAGCAATGTTTAATGGACCAATAGCAGGATATCCAATGCACAGTTTAAAAGTTGAGCTTATAGATGCATCTTTTGATGCTGAGGAATCTGATGTATTGTCTTTTGAAATTGTTGCTAAAATGGCTTTTAGAGAGTCTGTTAGAAATGCTAATCCGATTTTAATGGAACCTGTGATGGACATCGAAGTTGTTACACCTGAAGACTATTTGGGAGATGTTGTAGCTGATCTTAATAAAAGAAGAGCAAACATTGAAAAAATGGATTCACGTGGTGAACTTAAAGTAGTAAAAGCATTAGTCCCGCTTGCAGAACAATTTGGTTATGTAACTACTCTTAGAACTATCACATCGGGCAGGGCAACATCGACAATGGAATTTCATAGTTATGAAGAAATTCCAAATGAGATTGCAAAAAAGTTAGTAAATAGTATTTTTTTAAACTAAAATAAATTAATTTGTAATGAGTCAAAAGATTAGAATTAAACTAAAGTCTTACGACCACAACTTGGTAGACAAATCTGCTGAAAAAATTTCAAAAACGGTTAAGGCTACCGGAGCTGTTGTTAGTGGCCCAATACCATTGCCAACACATAGAAGAGTTTTTACCGTTTTGCGTTCGCCTTTCGTTAACAAAAAATCGAGAGAACAATTTCAATTAAATGCACATAAAAGATTAATGGACATTTATAGCACTTCAACAAAAACGATTGATGCTTTGATGAAATTGGAATTACCAAGCGGAGTGGAAGTGGAAATTAAAGTATAAGTATTTAAAATTATAATAAAATGCCAGGATTAATAGGAAAAAAAATTGGAATGACATCCGTTTTCAGTACCGAGGGTAAAAATATACCATGTACTGTTTTAGAAGTAGGCCCTTGTGTTGTAACACAAATCAAAAACAAAGAAACTGATGGTTATACTGCCGTTCAACTTGCATTTGATGATAAAAAAGAAAAGCATTCAACAAAGGCAATGATTGGTCACTTTAAAAAAGCCAATACCTCTCCAAAAAGAAAGGTTATTGAACTTAAGGGTTTTGTTAAAGATTGGAAAGTTGGAGATACTATCTCTGTTGATTATTTTAGTGATGATACTTGGGTTGATGTATCTGGAATTTCAAAAGGAAAAGGTTTTCAAGGCGTTGTTAAACGTCATGGTTTTCACGGAGTAGGTGATGCAACACATGGTCAACATAATAGATTGAGAGCTCCGGGTTCGCTTGGTGCATCTTCATACCCATCAAGAGTATTTAAGGGGATGAGAATGGCGGGAAGAATGGGAGGAGATAAAATAAAAGTTATTAATCTTAGAGTTGTAAAACTAGTTACTGAACATAATTTATTAATAGTTAAAGGGTCTGTTCCAGGTCCAAAAGGTTCATTTATAATAGTAGAAAAGTAATGAAAATAAATTTATATAATATAACGGGAAAAGATACAGGTAAAAAAATTGATTTAAACAAATCGATTTTTGGTATTGATCCAAACGACCATGCTATATATTTAGACGTAAAGCAATATATGGCAGGACAGAGACAAGGTACTAGTAAAGCAAAAGAAAGAGCAGATATCAATGGAAGTACCAGAAAAATTAAAAGACAAAAAGGAACAGGTACTGCAAGAATGGGTAGTATTAAATCACCAATGTTAAGGGGTGGTGGTCGAGCATTTGGTCCGAGACCAAGAGATTATTCTTTTAAGTTAAATAAAAAAGTAAAACAACTTGCAAGAAAATCTGCATTATCGTATAAGGCTAAAAACGAAAAAATTATTGCACTAGAAAGTTTTGATTTTGAGCAGCCTAAGACAAAAAAGATTAATGAAATCATTAAAAATTTAAAAATTACTGATAAAAAATTACTTTTAGTTGTATCAGAACAAAATAAAAATATATATTTGTCAACTCGAAATTTACGAGACTTCAAAATTGTATTAGCCTCAACTATAACAACATATGATGTTATGAGGTCGTCGATTTTACTTGTAACTGAGAGTTCATTTGATGTTTTGAATGATATTTTTAAGAATTAGCACATAAAAAAGATGAATATTTTATTAAAACCGGTAATAACTGAAAAGATGACAATTCAAAGTGAAAAATTGAATCGTTATGGTTTTATCGTAGATAAGAGAGCTAATAAAGTTCAGATAAAGAATGTTGTAGAAGAAATGTATAGCGTTACGGTTGTTTCTGTTAATACTATGCGTTATCCGGGAAAAACGAAATCTAAATTTACAAAATCAGGGGTTATAAGTGGAAGGACAAATGCATTCAAAAAAGCAATTATTACATTAGTTGAAGGAGATACTATTGATTTTTATAGCAATATTTAAGAAAGATGGCAGTAAAAAAATTAAAACCAACAACACCGAGTCAAAGGCATAAAATAATAAGCACTTTTGAGGAGATTACTAAAATTAATCCTGAAAAATCTCTATTAAGACCTTTGAAAAAATCAGGTGGACGTAATAATGATGGGAAAATGACTGTCAGAAATATTGGCGGTGGTCATAAAAGAAGATATCGTATTGTTGATTTCAAGAGGGATAAAGAAGGTGTTGCCACAGTTAAAACTATAGAGTATGATCCTAATAGAACAGGAAGAATAGCATTAGTTGTTTATAAAGATGGAGAAAAAAGATATATTGTGGCACCAAGCGGTTTAGAAGTTGGTCAGGAAATTATTTCCGGAAAAGGAGCTTCTCCTGATTTGGGAAATACTTTATATTTATCTGATATACCATTGGGAACTGTAATACATAATATTGAGTTAGTTCCAAATCGTGGAGCTGTTCTAGCAAGAAGTGCAGGTTCTTATGCATCATTGATATCTCGTGAAGGAAAATATGCAATTATTAAATTGCCATCAAGTGAAGTGAGAAAAATTTTAATTACCTGTAGAGCAACAATTGGTTTTGTTTCAAATTCAGACCATGGTCTTGAAGTATCGGGAAAAGCAGGAAGGTCAAGATGGCTTGGTAGAAGACCGAGAGTAAGAGGTGTTGCTATGAACCCTGTTGATCATCCGATGGGTGGTGGTGAAGGAAGAGCTTCAGGTGGTCATCCTCGTTCAAGAACAGGATTGCCGGCAAAAGGATTCAAAACAAGAAATAAAAACAAAGCATCTAATAAGTATATAATAGAAAGACGTAAAACAAAAAAATAAGTTATATATAATTTAACATTTATGAGTAGATCACTTAAAAAGGGACCTTTTATTGAACACAAGCTGGAAAAGCGAGTTATTGAACAAGGTGAATCAAGAAAAAAGAAAGTTATCAAAACTTGGTCAAGAAGATCAATGATTTCTCCTGACTTTGTAGGACAAACAATTGCTGTTCATAATGGAAATAAATTTATTCCGGTTTATATAACTGAAAATATGGTTGGACATAAATTAGGAGAATTTGCTCCAACTCGAAACTTTAGAGGTCATAGTGGGAAAAACAGGTAAATAGACGAAATTAAAAGTAAAATGGGCAATAATAAAAAAAATAAAAGAATTAAAAATAAAGAGGAGAAAAAATTGAGACACTTAGCAGTTCTTAAAAATTGTCCTACTTCGCCTCGTAAAATGAGGTTAGTTGCTGATCAAATTCGTGGTGTTGAAATAAATAAGGCATTAAATATTTTGAAATATAGCCCAAAAGAGGCTTCTGGTAGATTAGAGAAATTATTATTATCAGCTATCAGTAATTGGCAATCAAAAAATGAAGGTGCAAGAATCGAAGACAGTAATTTATTTGTTAGCGAAATATTTGTAGATTCAGGCAGGGTATTGAAAAGATTACAAACGGCTCCGCAAGGAAGAGCATACAGAATTAGAAAAAGATCTAATCATGTTACTTTGGCAATTAATTCAGCCAATATGATTGATGATAATGTAAAAGAAGTTAAAAGTAATGAAAATAGTCAAACTGAATAATTTATAATAAATGGGACAAAAAGTTAATCCAATAGCAAACAGGTTAGGTATCATCAAAGGATGGGATTCTAATTGGTATGGAGGTAAAAACTATGCTGATAAGATTCTTGAAGATGATAAAATCCGTAAATATTTAAATGTAAGATTGGCTAAAGCCAGTGTTTCCCAAATTATAATTGAAAGAACTTTAAAACTTGTAACTATAACTGTTAATACTGCCAGACCTGGTATTATTATTGGAAAAGGAGGGCAAGAAGTTGATAAACTTAGAGAAGAATTAAAAAAAATCACAAAAAAAGAAGTTCAAATTAATATATACGAAATTAAACGACCAGAGCTTAATGCTGTATTAGTTGCAAATAATGTAGCACGACAAATTGAAGGAAAAATTGCATACAGAAGAGCTCTAAAAATGTCTATTGCTTCAACAATGAGAATGGGAGCAGAAGGAGTAAAAATTCTTGTTTCAGGAAGATTAAATGGAGCAGAAATGGCAAGATCGGAATCATATAAAGAAGGAAGGATTCCTTTACATACTTTTAGGGCAGATATAGATTATGCATTAGCAGAAGCATTAACAAAAACGGGTTTAATTGGAGTAAAAGTTTGGATTTGCAAAGGAGAAGTTTACGGGAAAAGAGATCTTTCACCAAATATTGGAGCAAAAAATACAAAATCAAAATCAAAAGGAAGTTTTAAAAAGAGACGATAAGAATCAAGGTAAAATAATAATAAAATGTTACAACCCAAAAAAACGAAATATAGAAAAATGCAAAAGGGCAAAATGAAAGGAAATGCCCAAAGAGGAAATCAGCTTGCATTTGGTTCTTTCGGAATTAAATCTTTAGAAGAAACATGGATTACCGGAAGACAAATTGAAGCAGCTCGTCAGGCTGTTACAAGATATATGAAACGTGACGGGCAAATTTGGATTAGAATTTTTCCTGACAAACCAATTACAAAAAAACCGGCAGAAGTGCGTATGGGTAAAGGAAAAGGAGCTCCCGAGGCATTTGTTGCTCCTATTTCACCAGGTAGAATTATTATTGAGGCAGAAGGAGTACCTTTTGAAATTGCAAAGGAAGCTTTAAGATTAGCTGCTCAAAAGTTGCCTGTCAAAACAAAATTTATAATAAGGAGAGACTATGTTGAAGATTTAAAAATGACATAAAAATGAAGAATACAGAAATTAAACAATTATCAAATAAAGAACTGACAGAAAGAGTAAATGATGAAAAAAATATGCTTATTCGCATGAAAATAAATCATACAGTTTCTCCATTAGATAATCCATTAAAGATTAAATATAGTAGAAGGTTAATTGCTAGACTTAAAACAGAAATAAAGCAAAGAGAAATTGATGGAAAAATGAATAGTTAATTTTCAAAAAAAATGGAAAGAAATTTAAGAAAAGAAAGAATAGGAACAGTAGTTAGTAATAAAATGGAAAAATCTATTGTTGTTGCTGTTAAAAGAAGAATGAAACATCCAAAATATGGAAAATTTGTTAACAAAACTTCTAAATTTGTTGCTCATGATGAAAAAAATGAATGCAATATAGGAGACATGGTAAAGTTGATGGAAACCAGACCTTTGAGCAAAAATAAATGTTGGAGATTAGTAGAAATAATTGAAAGAGCTAAATAATCATGATACAACAAGAAAGTAGATTATTAGTTGCCGATAATAGCGGAGCAAAAGAAGTATTATGTATAAGAGTTCTAGGCGGAACAGGAAAAAGATATGCTTCTATTGGAGATAAAATAGTTGTTACTGTTAAAAGTGCTTTACCGGCAAGTGAAGTAAAAAAAGGAACAATAACAAGAGCCGTTGTTGTTAGGACAAAAAAAGAAATAAGAAGACCAGATGGTTCTTATATTCGTTTTGATGATAATGCAGTAGTTTTATTAAGTGCTACCGGAGAAATAAGAGGTACTCGTATTTTTGGTCCGGTTGCTCGCGAATTACGTGAAAAACAATATATGAAAATTGTTTCATTAGCACCTGAAGTAATTTAAATTTAAAAAGTTTAATTTTTATGCAAAAGAAATTACATATTAAAAAGGGAGATATAGTTATTGTTATTTCTGGTAACAACAAAGGACAACAAGGAAAAGTTCTAAATGTTATCAAAAACAAGGATAGAGCTATAGTTGAGGGCATTAATATGATATCCAAGCATTTAAAACCAAATGCTGATACCCCACAAGGTGGAATAATTAAAAAAGAAGCTCCTATTCATATTTCAAATATTTTATTAATTGATCCTTCAACAGGAGAGCCAACAAGAATAGGTAGAAAAATAAGTGAGAAAACAAAAAAATTGGTTCGATATTCAAAAAAATCAGGGGAGGAAATCAAGTAATGAAATACACACCAACATTAAAAAAGAAATATAAAGAAGAAATTATTCCTGTTTTGATGAAAGAATTCAATTACAAAAGTATTATGCAAATACCAAAAATTGAAAAAATTATCATAAATCAAGGATTGGGGCAAGCAATTACCGATAAAAAACTAATTGATACAGCAATTGAGGAATTAGCTTCAATTACGGGTCAAAGCCCTGTAAAGACTATTTCTCGTAAAGATATATCAAATTTCAAATTAAGAAAAGGAATGCCAATTGGTGTTAAAGTTACACTTAGGCAAGATAAAATGTATGAATTTTTAGAACGTCTTATTTCTATTGCATTACCACGTATCAGAGACTTTCGAGGAATTGATGCAAAATTAGATAAAAAGGGAAATTATACTTTGGGAATACTAGAACAAATTATTTTTCCTGAAATTGATATTGATAAAATAAATAAAATTATTGGTATGCAAATTACATTTGTAACATCTGCAAATACCGATAAAGAAGGTTATGCTTTATTAAAAGAATTTGGCTTACCATTTAAAAATATAAAAAGGGATTAGTATGGCAAAAGAATCAATGAAAGCACGCGAAGTAAAACGCAAAAAATTAGTTGATAAATACGCTGAAAAAAGAGCAAAACTCAAAGCAGAAGGAGATTATATTGGGTTGAGTAAATTGCCCAGAAATTCTTCAAAAGTAAGATTGCATAATAGATGCTCATTAACAGGTAGACCAAAAGGTTATATGAGACAATTTGGACTTAGTAGAATTACTTTTAGAGAAATGGCATCTGCTGGTCTAATTCCGGGAATTAAAAAAGCTAGTTGGTAATATTTAAAATATATATATAATGACAGATCCTATTGCAGATTATTTAACTAGAGTACGAAATGCTTTAATGGCAAAACATAAAGTTGTTGAAATTCCTTCGTCAAACTTGAAAAAGGAAATAACTAAAGTATTGTATGATAATGGATATATCTTAAAATATAAATTTGAAGATGATAAGGTGCAAGGTAAAATTAAAATTGCATTAAAATATCATCCACAAACTAAAATGCCGGCAATAAAAAAAATTACTAGAATAAGTAAGCCGGGTTTAAGAAAATATACCGACTATAAAAGCCTGCCTCGAGTTTTAAATGGTTTGGGTATAGCTATTATATCAACATCACATGGTGTGATTTCAGATAAAATAGCAAGAGAAAAAAATATTGGTGGTGAGGTATTGTGTTACGTTTATTAAAATTAGTATTAGATAATGTCTAGAATTGGAAAATTACCTATTGATATACCTGATGGAGTTAGCTGTAATATTGACAGTAATAATCTTGTTATGGTAAAGGGGCCTTTGGGCGAATTACAGCAACAAGTAAATAAAGATATTAGTGTTAATATTAAAGAAAAACAAGTTATTGTTACTCGTTCATCAGATGAGAAAGAACATAGGGCGTTGCATGGTTTGTATCGTTCATTGTTAAGCAATATGATTATTGGCGTTTCAAAAGGATTTGAAATAAAACTTGAACTTGTTGGAGTTGGATACAAGGCTACAACAAATAATCAAATTCTTGAACTGTCATTAGGATATTCTCATAATATAGCTTTTGAGTTACCAATTGAAGTAAAAGTAGAAGCAGTAACCGAAAGAAGACAAAATCCAATAATTACACTTAAGAGTATCGACAAACAATTAATAGGACATGTTGCTGCAAAAATAAGGTCATTAAGAAAACCTGAACCATACAAAGGAAAAGGGATTAAATTTGTTGGAGAACAACTAAGAAGAAAAGCTGGTAAAGCAGCAGCAGTATAATAGAAATAAAATTATAGTTATGGCTTTTTCAAAAAGAGAAAAAAGAATCAAAATCAAAAAAAGAATTAGAAAAAATATTTTTGGAACTCCTGAGAAACCTAGAATGTCAGTTTTCAGAAGTAACAAACATATATATGTGCAAATAGTTGATGATGTTAATGGAAAAACTATTATCAATGCATCTTCAAGAAATAAAGGGATTATTGAGAAAAAAGATATTAAAAAAAATGAAGTTGCAGCTTTAGTTGGAAAACTATTAGCAGAAAAAGCTATTAAAGCCGGTGTTGAAAATGTAGTTTTCGACAGAAATGGATATATTTATCATGGCAGAGTTAAATCATTAGCTGATGCATCAAGAAAAGAAGGACTTAAATTTTAATTATTATGACAGGAGCTATCCGAAAAATTAAAACAAGTGATCTAGAATTACAAGATAGGTTAGTAAATATTAACCGTGTTACAAAAGTAACAAAAGGTGGGCGTACTTTTAGTTTTGCAGCAGTTGTTGTTGTTGGTAATGAAAACGGTATTGTTGGACATGGACTTGGTAAAGCAAATGAAGTAACCACCGCAATTGCTAAAGGTGTTGAAGATGCAAAGAAAAATCTTATAAAAGTTCCCATCATTAACGGAACTTTACCACATGAACAACTTGGCAAATATGGTGGAGCTAAAGTTTTTATTAAACCTGCATCAAGTGGAACAGGGGTTAAAGCAGGTGGAGTTATGCGTGCTGTTATAGAGAGCGTAGGTATTACTGATGTTTTAGCAAAATCAAAAGGTTCTTCAAATCCACATAACTTAGTTAAAGCAACAATCAATGCTTTATTAGATATGAGAGATGCATATACTGTAGCTGAAAACAGAGGTATTCCTGTGGAAAAAGTTTTTAATGGATAAGATATAAATTAGGAAAAATGGCTAGAAAAATAAAAATAACACAAATAAAAAGTAAAATTAAAAGTCCAGAAAGACAAAAAAGAACTTTAGATGCACTTGGATTAAGAAAATTAAATACATCTGTAGAAAAAGAAGCCACTCCACAAATATTAGGAATGGTAAAAAAAGTAACACATTTAGTTTTTGTTGAGGACGTTAAATAATATCGATATGGATTTAAGCAATTTAAAACCGGCTGAAGGCTCTGTAAAAAAAGGAAAAAGATTAGGTCGAGGACAAGGATCTGGTAGAGGTGGTACAGCAACAAGAGGACATAAAGGACAAAAATCCAGATCGGGTTATTCTCGTAAAATTGGATTTGAAGGTGGTCAAATGCCACTACAAAGACGTGTGCCAAAATTTGGATTTAAAAATATTAACAGAAAAGAATATAAAGCTGTTAATTTATCCGCTTTGCAACGTATTGCTGAGTTAAATAAAATTGATAAAATTGATTTGCAAATTTTAATAAATAATGGTGTAGCTTCAAAAAATGATCTTGTTAAGATTCTAGGGAATGGTAAACTTACAATTAAACTAGAAGTACAAGCTCATGCATTTTCAAAAACTGCAAAAGAAGCAATTGAAACATTAAAAGGAAAAGTGGTAACAATGTAAATTATTATTGATGAGGAAGTTTATTGAAACCCTAAAGAATATTTATAAAATAGAGGATCTAAGAAAGAGAATCATAACTACATTGGGTTTGATTCTAATATACAGATTAGGTTCTTATGTCGTATTGCCGGGTATTGATCCAACGCAGTTAGATAATCTACAAGCACAAACTGCTGGAGGCATAATGGATATATTAAATATGTTTACAGGCGGAGCATTTGCAAATGCTTCTATATTTGCACTAGGTATTATGCCTTATATTTCTGCATCAATTGTAATCCAGTTACTAGGTATCGCAATACCATATTTCCAGCGATTACAACGAGAAGGAGAAAGTGGTAGGAAAAAAATAAATCAAATTACTAGATATTTAACAGTTATAATCACTTTATTACAAGCTCCAAGTTATATAACAAACTTAACCTTTCAGTTACCCGAATCAGCTTTTGTTTTACAAGGAACATTCTTTTGGATATCTTCAGTCTTAATTTTGGTTTCCGGAACAATGTTTATTATGTGGCTAGGAGAACGAATCACTGATAAAGGTATTGGAAATGGAATTTCACTTATTATAATGATAGGTATTATTGCCAGATTACCATTTTCTTTGGCATCAGAATTTTTTATGAAAATAGAAGTAGCAGGCGGTGGTTTAATAATGTTTATTCTTGAAATTGTTGTGATGTTACTTGTTATTGTTGCTACAATATTACTTGTACAAGGTACACGACGAATACCCGTACAATATGCAAAACGTATTGTTGGAAATAAACAATATGGTGGTGTTCGACAATATATTCCATTAAAAGTAAATGCAGCAGGAGTAATGCCAATTATTTTTGCTCAGGCAATTATGATGGTACCTATAATGTTCTTCTCAAAATTTGATGCAACAAGTGGACTTGCCGCAGCATTTAATTATGGAGGATTTTGGTATAATTTTACATTTGCAATATTAATTATATTGTTTACATATTTTTATACAGCTATTACTATCAACCCAACACAAATGGCTGAAGACATGAAAAAGAACGGTGGTTTTATACCTGGAGTTAAACCAGGTAGAAAAACTGTTGAATTTTTAGATACAATTATGTCAAGAATAACTTTGCCTGGATCAATATTTTTAGCAATAGTAGCTATTTTACCTGCTTTTGCTATTATGGGAGGTGTTGGTAATCAGTTTGCCCAATTTTTTGGGGGAACATCATTATTAATTATGGTAGGAGTTGTACTTGATACTTTACAGCAAATAGAAAGTCATTTATTAATGCGTCACTATGATGGATTAATGAAGTCAGGAAAAATAAAAGGAAGAACTGCCGGAGCGGCAGCAATATAAATAGGGTTCTTTGATGATATTTTATAAAAGCAAAAAAGAAATTGAATTGTTGAGAGAAAGTAACTTACTTGTCGGTAAAACACTAGGAGAAGTTGCTAAATTTCTAAAACCGGGAATTAAAACTATTAAAGTTGATAAAATTGCTGAAGAATTTATAAGAGATAACAATGCAATTCCAGGCTTTTTAGGTTATAGTGGATTTCCTAATACACTTTGTATTTCAGTAAATGACAGTGTTGTTCATGGAATACCTTCTAATTATGAATTAAAAGAAGGAGATATTGTTTCTGTTGATTGTGGTGTTTTTAAAAATGAATATTATGGCGATTCAGCTTTTACTTTTCAAATAGGAGAAGTTGATGAGAAAATAAAAAGGCTATTAACAGTAACAAAATTAGCATTATATAAAGGGATTGAAAAGGCTGTTGTTGGGAATAGAATTGGTGATATTAGTTTTGCAGTTCAAAATTTTGCAGAAAATAATGGTTACTCAGTTGTAAGAGATCTTGTAGGACACGGAGTAGGAAGAAATTTGCACGAAGAACCTCAAGTCCCTAACTTTGGTAAAAGAGGAAAAGGTATAAAAATTAAAGAAGGATTAGTAATTGCAATTGAACCAATGGTGAATATGGGAGTTAAAGAGGTAAGACAGCTAAAAGATGGGTGGACAATTAAAACGTATGACGGTTTACCTTCTGCACATTTTGAGCATACAATAGCAGTAACTAAAGAAAAAGTGGATATATTATCATCATTTAAATATATAGAAGAAGTTTTTAAATAAATAATATGGCAAAACAGCCTTCAATAGAACAAGATGGAACAATAACAGAAGCATTGTCAAATGCAATGTTTCGTGTAGAATTGGAAAATGGACATATAATTACTGCCCATATTTCTGGTAAAATGAGAATGCATTATATTAAAATTTTACCTGGCGATAAAGTGAAAGTTGAAATGTCGCCCTATGATTTAACAAAGGGACGTATCACATTTAGATATAAATAATAAAATTATTTAAGATGAAAGTAAGAGCATCGGTTAAAAAGCGTAGTGATGATTGCAAAATAGTTCGCCGTAAAGGGGTATTATATGTAATTAATAAGAAAAATCCAAAATTTAAACAACGACAAGGTTAATAATTAATAAAAAATAAATAGTATGGCTAGAATCGCAGGTGTTGATATTCCTGATAAAAAAAGAGGAGAAATAGGATTAACTTATATCTATGGTATTGGGAAAAGTAATGCCAATAAAATATTAGCAGAAGCTAACATTGATGTAAATATTTATGTTAATGATTGGACAGATGAACAATTATCAAAAATTCGTTCAGTTATTACAGATAAATACAAAATAGAAGGAGAATTAAGAGCCGAAACTCAACTCAACATTAAACGATTAATGGATATTGGGTGCTATAGAGGAATTAGACATCGTATAGGACTACCTGTTCGTGGACAATCTACAAAAAACAATGCAAGAACACGAAGAGGTAAAAAAAGAACAATTGCAAATAAAAAGAAAGCGACTAAATAATAATAGATTATGGCAAAAAGGACTAAATCAGCACGAAAACGGGTTGTTAAAATTGAGACTCTTGGACAAGCTCATATACATTCATCTTTTAACAATATTATTATTACATTAACAAATAATGAGGGGCAAACAATTTCTTGGTCTTCAGCGGGAAAAAAGGGATTCAGAGGATCTAAGAAAAATACTCCTTATGCAGCACAAGTTGCGGCAGAAGAATGTGCAAGAAAAGCTTATGACTTGGGAGTAAGAAAAGTAAAGGTATTTGTTAAGGGACCTGGTACAGGTAGAGAATCTGCAATTAGATCAATAAGTGGAGTTGGAATTGAGGTAACAGAAATAGTTGATGTTACTCCAATGCCACACAATGGATGCAGACCACCCAAAAGAAGAAGAGTTTAATTAGATTATTTTAAAATTATTTATAAATGGCAAGATATATAGGATCAAAATCAAAAATTGCAAGAAAATTCGGAGAACCAATATTTGGCCCCGATTCAGCATTAGATAAAAAAAATTACCCTCCCGGAATGCATGGGAATAGTAAAAGACGAAGAAAGCCTTCTGTTTATGGAATACAGTTGAAAGAAAAACAAAAAGCAAAATATACCTATGGTATTCTTGAAAGACAATTCCGAAATATTTTTAATAAAGCGTCAAGTAGCAAGGGAATTACAGGGGAAGTTCTTTTACAACTGTTAGAATCAAGATTAGATAATATTGTTTACAGATTAGGAATTGCACCAACAAGAAGTGCTGCAAGGCAATTAGTATCTCATCGTCATATAATTGTAAATGATGTAAATGTAAATATTCCATCATATACATTAAAACCAGGAGACATAATTAGTGTTAGAGAAAAATCAAAATCACTTGAAGTTATATCTGATTCATTAGCTTCTTCTAAATATAGTCAATATTCATGGTTAGAATGGGATCAAAATGAAATGCAAGGCAAATTTTTAAATAAACCTGAAAGAGAAGAAATCCCTGAGAATATTAAAGAACAATTAATTGTAGAATTATACTCTAAGTAAAATTTAAAAGAATAATTTAATTTATGGCAATTTTAGCTTTTCAAAAACCGGATAAAGTAATAATGATCGATGCTGATGATTATTATGGAAAATTTGAGTTTCGTCCGTTAGAACCCGGATACGGTATCACAGTAGGTAATGCATTAAGAAGAATTCTATTGTCTTCTCTTGATGGTTTTGCTATTACAAGTATTAAAATAGAAGGTGTAGATCATGAGTTTTCTACTATAAAAGGAGTAATGGAAGACGTGACAGAAATTGTTCTTAATTTGAAAAAAATACGTTTTCGTAGAAGAATTGATGATGTTGATGGTGAAAAAGCTACAGTTATCGTTTCGGGACAAGAAGAATTTAAGGCCAACGATATTGGCCGATTTTTATCGAGTTTTGAAATACTAAATCCAGATTTAGTAATATGTAGAATGGAACAATCTGTGAAAATACAGATTGAAGTTTCAATTAATAAAGGTAGAGGATATTTATCATCTGAAGATAACAAGCCTTTAGAAGCTGAGATTGGCGTAATTCCAATTAGTTCAATTTTTACACCAATTAAAAATGTAAAATATACAATTGAAAACATCAGAGTTGAGCAAAAAACCGATTTCGAAAAATTGGTATTTGAAATAATGACTGATGGATCAATTCACCCAAAAGAAGCATTAAAAGAAGCAGCTAAAATATTGATTTATCATTTTATGTTGTTCTCTGATGAAAAAATAACTTTAGATACAGATGAGAAAAAAGAAAATGAAGAATTCGACGAGGAAGTACTTCATATGAGGCAACTCCTTAAAACCAAGCTTGTTGACCTTGATCTTTCTGTTCGGGCATTAAACTGCTTAAAAGCAGCTGACGTAGATACATTGGGAGATCTTGTTGTATTTAATAAAAATGATTTATTAAAATTCAGAAATTTTGGAAAAAAATCATTAACAGAATTAGACGACCTTTTAAATTCTATGAATTTGAGTTTTGGGATGGATATAACTAAATATAAACTTGAGAAAGAATAATTAAGATGAGACACGGGAAAAAATTCAACCATTTAGGAAGAAAAGTTGCACACCGAAAAGCTATGTTATCAAATATGGCTATTTCTCTTATAATGCATAAAAGAATTAAAACTACTGTAGCTAAAGCCAAAGCATTAAGAGTTTATGTTGAGCCACTAATCACAAAATCAAAAGAAGATTCAACACATTCACGTAGAGTCGTTTTTAGTTACCTGCAAAATAAACATGCTGTTTCAGAACTTTTTAGGGAAATTTCTCCTAAAATAGCTGATAGACCAGGTGGTTATACTAGGATTCTTAAAATTGGTAATCGACTAGGAGATAATGCAGAAATGTGTATGATTGAATTAGTTGATTATAATGAAAATATGTTGACAGAAAAGAAAACAAAGGATAAATCAACGAGAAAAAGAAGACGAGGTGGTTCTAAGACTGTTAAAGAAACAGCTGCTGTTGAAACTGTAGAAAATACTACTGAAGAAGTTAAAGAAGAAGTAGAAGTCAAAGAAACAGTTAAAGAAGAAAAACCGGTAGAAGAGAAAAAAGTAGAAGCCAAAGAAACGGTTGAAGAAGAAAAACCGGTAGAAGAGAAAAAGGTAGAAGCCAAAGAAATGGTTAAAGAAGAAAAACCGGTAGAAGAGAAAAAGGTAGAAGC
>CAYTWH010000013.1:6723-41857 GCA_964442075.1 uncultured Bacteroidales bacterium | reverse complement strand
AAGCCAAAGAAATGGTTAAAGAAGAAAAACCGGTAGAAGAGAAAAAGGTAGAAGCTAAAGAAGTTGTTAAAGAAGAAAAACCGGTAGAAGAAAAAAAGGCAAAAGTCAAAGAAGTTGTTAAAGAAGAAAAACCGGTAGAAGAGAAAAAAGAAGAGCAGAAAGAAGAAAAAACAAATAAAAAAGAAGATAAAGAATAAACGAAATCAAAGTTTTTTAAAAAGGGGATTTATTAATCCCCTTTTTTTATGAAAAAAATATTAATTTTATAAAAAATATTTAAATTATAAAAAAATGGGACAAATTTTTAAAATAAAAGCTAGACAAATCCTTGATTCAAGAGGAAATCCAACTGTTGAAGTTGATGTAATTACTAATAATGGAGTAATGGGTAGAGCAGCTGTCCCTTCTGGTGCTTCTACCGGAATTCATGAGGCAGTTGAATTAAGAGATGGTAATAAGAATATTTATCTTGGAAAGGGTGTTTTGAATGCTGTAAATAATATAAATACTGTATTGGACGAAAAATTAAGAGGAGCGCATATTTTTGAACAAGACAAAATTGATGCAATAATGATTGAATTAGATGGTACAGAAAATAAATCAAAACTTGGTGCTAATGCAATTCTTGGTGTTTCATTGGCTTGCGCTAAAGCTGCAGCACAAACAACAGGTCAACACCTTTATAGATATATTGGAGGAGTAAATGCTAATCTTTTACCAATACCAATGATGAATATTTTAAATGGAGGATCTCATGCAGATAACAAGATAGATATTCAGGAGTTTATGGTAATGCCAGTTAGTGCTAATACTTTTAGTGAAGCCTTACGTATGGGAACTGAAATTTTTCATAACTTGAAATCTGCCCTTAAAGAAAAAGGATTTTCAACAAATGTTGGTGATGAAGGCGGTTTTGCACCAAACTTATCTTCAAATGAAGAAGCAATTGAATTTGTTGTTAAAGCTATAGAAAGAGCAGGTTATAAGCCTGGAGAAGATGTTTTTATTGCACTAGATGCTGCGGCTTCCGAATTTTATAATGAAAAAGAAAATCTTTATTATTTTGAATCTGTTGATAAAAAATTAACATCCGATGAGCTCGTTGAATATTGGCAAAATTGGTCAAAAAAATATCCTCTACTTTCAATCGAGGATGGGTTTGCAGAGGATGATTGGAGTGGATGGGCTAAACATACAGCTTCAATTGGAAATAAAGTTCAATTAGTAGGAGATGATTTATTTGTGACGAATGTTAAGCGTCTACAAAAAGGTATTGATGAAGATATTGCAAATTCAATTCTAATAAAAGTGAATCAAATAGGTACTTTAACTGAAACTATTAATGCAATTCAATTAGCAAAAAGTAATTCTTATACAACAATTATTAGTCACAGATCAGGAGAAACAGAAGATATAACAATTGCTGAACTTGCAGTTGCACTTAATACAGGAATGATAAAGACAGGTTCTGCTTCGAGGTCAGATAGAGTTGCTAAGTATAACCAATTGCTTAGGATTGAAGAATCTCTTGGAAGTTCTGCGAGATACTTAGGAAAAGATTTTAAATTTATAAAATAACATTTATTATAATCGAGTTAGCAATTGTTACCCTTTTTTATTATGGCTTTTAAATGCTTGAATGATTTTATTTCTGTACTGGAAAAAGAAGGAGAATTAATTAGAATTTCTAAATTTGTTAATCCTGAGCTAGAAATTACCGAAATAACAAATAGAATTTCAAAATCTGAAAATGGTGGAAAAGCTATTTTGTTTGAGAATACAGGAACAGATTTCCCCCTTTTAATAAATGCTTTTGGTTCATATAAAAGAATGAGCCTTGCTCTAGGAGTTGAAAATCTTGATGATATTGGAAAAAACATTGAAGATTTATTTAAGGAGATTTCAATGCCAAAAATTAGTTTTAAAGATAAACTTAAGGCATTGCCGAAGCTGAAAATGATAACATCTTGGTTTCCTAAAACTGTAAAATCAAAAGCATTTTGTCAGGAAATTATTCATTCAAAACCGGATTTATCAAAATTGCCAATTTTAAAATGCTGGCCAGCTGATGGTGGAAAATTCATCACATTACCAATAGTAATAACAAAAGACCCAATTACAAATATCAGAAATGTGGGAATGTATAGAATGCAAGTTTTTGAAAAAAATATGACCGGTATGCATTGGCATATTCATAAAGTTGGGGCAAGGCATTATAATGAATATAAAAAACTTGGAAAAAAAATGCCTATTGCTGTTGTTTTAGGTGGAGATCCAGTATATACATATTCTGCAACAGCTCCATTACCCGATAACTTTGATGAGTTTCTATTTGCTGGTTTTATTAGAAAGAAGAAAGTTGAATTAGTAAAATGTTTAACACAAGATATCGAAGTTCCAATTGATGCTGACATTGTTATTGAAGGCTATGTAGATACTGAAGAAAATTTTATTTTAGAAGGACCATTTGGCGATCACACAGGCTTTTATTCTTTATCAGATTATTATCCAAAATTTCATGTAACCTGTATTACTCATAGAAAAAATGCAGTTTATCCAGCAACAATTGTTGGAGTCCCTCCACAAGAAGACGCATGGATTGGGAAAGCAACAGAAAGGATATTTATTAGTCCAATAAAACTTTCAATGTTGCCCGAAATTATTGATCTTAATTTACCCTTTTCCGGCGTAGCA
The DNA here is from genome assembly GCA_964442075.1 of uncultured Bacteroidales bacterium. GTDB lineage: Bacteria > Bacteroidota > Bacteroidia > Bacteroidales > CAYTAU01 > CAYTAU01. The sequence continues at coordinate 39,163 of CAYTWH010000013.1, read as the reverse complement.
CATAATCTTGCATTTGTTAAAATTGAATCACAATTTCCGGGTCATGCCAATAAAGTAGTAAATGCTATGTGGGGTGCAGGTCAAATGATGTTAAATAAAATTATTATTGTTGCAAATCAAAATGTAGATATTCAAAACTATAATGAAGTTGCCAAGTATGTATCAGAAAACGTAAATCCTAGAAATGATATTTTTTATGGACAAGGACCATTAGATATTCTTGATCACTCATCAGAAAGACAGTTTTTTGGAAGTAAGCTTTCTATTGATGCAACTAAAAATATTGAACAGGATAGCTTTGTACAAGCTAAAATTAACAAAGATGCAATATTAAAAATCCCATACATTGATAATATTAACGATTCATTGATTGAAAAAGGATTATCATTTTTAATATTATCTATTAGTAAAGAAGAAACAACAAAAATATTAGATATAGGAAAACAAATATTTGAAAATGTAGAAGGAGTTAAATTTATAATTTTTGTAGATTCGGAAATAGATATTTATGATTTGAATATTGTAACATGGTATGTAACAAATAACATAGACCCAAAGAGAGATACGCTAATATTAGATTATTCAAACAAAAAACAGTCATGTTTGATAATTGATGGAACACGAAAGGTGACGAAAGTAGATGATTTTCAACGGGATTGGCCAAATGTTGTTATATCAAATGATGAAACAATTAAGAAAATAAATGAAATATGGAATGATTTAAATATTGGAGAATTTATTAGTTCTCCATCATTGAAATTAAAAGACTTAGTTAAGAACAACGGACCGATTGCTCAATAAAATTATTTATTTTTTAGGTAATAAAGCAAAGAAGTATTAAATTGCAAGCAACAATATGAAATACAATTCAAACATATCAATATTTGTACTGCCTTTTATAATGATATTGTTTTCCAATACTTTAAGTGCTCAAAAATCTGATATAAGTTTTACATATTTAACAATGGATGATGGACTTTCTCAAAGTTCCATTAATTGTATGTTGCAGGATAAAGAAGGTTTTATTTGGTTTGGGACTCAAGGGGGGTTAAATAAGTATAATGGAAGTTCAAGTCAACCATTCAAAGTTTATTTGCATAATATATCTGATACAAATTCTTTGTCAAGTAGTTGGGTGTATGGAATTTCTGAAGATAATTCCGGAAATATATGGGTTGCAACAATGTCTGGTTTGGACAAATTAGACAGAAAAACAGGAAATATAATTAGACATCTTCACGACCCTGAAGACCCTCAAACAATTAGTGGCGATAGGATTTTTGGTGTTTTGGTTGACAGCCGTGGTTATATTTGGGCTAAAACAATTGATGCAATTAACAAATTGGATACAGCAACTGGTAAATTCACTCGTTTTGTACATGATATTGATTATTTTACAAAACCCAGTCTGAATTATAGTTTTCCAATTTTTGAAGATTCACAAGATAATTTATGGATTGGAACTCAAGATGGTTTGTTCATGTTTGACAGAGATTATGAAACATGGAAAAGATTTTCTGTCAAAGATTGTTATATTTCTGACAATCATATCAATGTTATTTATGAAGACCCAAAAGGGAATTTATGGATAGGCACAAATAATGGTTTAAATAAATTCAATTATAAAACAGGAAAGTTTATAAACTATTTCCATAATGACATGGGCACAGATAACAGCCTGAGCAGCAATGACATTAGAGCGATACGTGAAGATTGTTTAGGTCGTTTATGGATTGGTACTTTTGGTGGTGGACTTAATATGTTTGACCCTAAAACAGATGAATTTAGAATATTTATGCCAAAAGTTAACGACCCCAATTCAATTAGCCACCCCCTTATATTATCTATTATTGAAGATAATTCTCATATTTTATGGGTTGGAACATACGGTGGGGCAATTAACAAAATAGATCTTAAAAGTAAAAAGTTCAATTTATTTACACAACATAATTTTGGATTGAACTATAATGATATGGCTGCAATATATGAAGAGGATAGTATTTTATGGATTGGAACTTGGGGAGGAGGATTAAATTTATATAATAAAAAAACGGAGAAAATTGAACTAATAACTTCAAAATCGAAAGGAAAAAGAAAATTAACAAATAATTTTGTTCATGTTATTTTAAAAGATAGTCGTGGATACATTTGGATTGGTACACGAAATGGGATTAATATTTATAATAAAAAAACAGATGAATTTACAACACTTAAAAGTCTTTTCAAAGACAATAATATTTTAAGTGGAGATGAAGTTTTTGATAATATCCGTATAAATGATATAATTGAAGACAAATATAATAATATATGGGTAGGAACAGAAGATCGATTATATAATATAAATTTTGAAACAAAATCTGTTAAAGCTTATGCTCATGAAACAGGAAATGAAGAAAGTTTATCAAATAATCATGTCTATGCGGTTCTTGAAGATAAAGAGGGATTTATATGGATTGGTACAGTTGCCAATGGCATGAATCGATATAATCCCGTAACAGGAGTTTTCATGAGATATCAGGGAGATGTTAGAAACCCAAATACAATCAGTAATAACAGAGTTTTTGATGTTTTTGAAGATTCTGATGGGTTATTGTGGATTGCAACAGGAAGTGGATTAAATAAATTTAATAAAAAAGATACATCTTTTACAATTTATACTAAAAATGATGGCTTGCCAAGTGATTTAATATATAATATTATTGAAGATAATAATAAAAACTTATGGATGAGTACAGGGTATGGTTTTGCAATGTTCGATAGAAAAACAAATACATTTAAATCTTATGATAAAGCTGATGGTTTAGGAAGTTTGGAATTAAATTTTGGTTCAATTTATAAAAGCAAAAGCGGTGAAATATATTTTGGTGGTCCCAAAGGTTTAAACTCTTTTTATCCAGATTCGTTATTTGAAAACCCATACATACCTAAAATGGTATTTTTAGAATATACTAAAAACAATAATGATGGTATATTTACAAAACCTTTAGATAATGTTGAAGAAATTGAATTATTTCATAATGATCATACTATTACTATATACTTTGCTGCTTTAGAATTTACAAATCCACAAAAGAACAGATATAAATATAAAATGGAAGGTCTAAGTGATGATTGGACAGATTTAGAAAATCAAAATTTTCAAACTTTTTCAAATTTACCTGCAGGTGATTATGTTTTAACTGTTATTGGCTCTAATAATGATATGATTTGGAATGAAGAAGGAGTATCTTTGAAAATAACAGTTCATCCACCATACTGGCAAACAACCTGGGCGTATCTTGCTTATTTAGTATTATTGGTTTTATTTGTTTACAATATTATTAGATTAAGAACAAAAAAACTTAAAAGTGCAAATCAAACACTTAGATCAAAGCAAATGGCTGCACTTGAAATCGCCAGACAAAAAGAAGAATTAACAGTTAAAAATAAGAGTATAACAGATAGTATAAACTACGCAAAACGTATTCAGGAAGCAATGATGCCATCAGAGTTTTTGTTTAAAAAGCTTTTACCACAATCATTTGTTTTTTATAAACCAAAAGATATTGTTTCGGGCGATTTCTATTGGATTGTAGAAAAAAATAATAAAATTTTTGTTGCAGTTGTCGATTGCACAGGACATGGTGTTCCTGGAGCATTTATGTCAATAATTGGATTTGATTTGTTACGAAATATTACTAAAGAACAAGGTGTTGAAGATCCAGCTCAAATTTTGAATCAACTAAATATTGGAGTATCCGAAACATTTTCTAAAAATGTAAACGAACAAGAAGTAAAAGATGGCATGGATGTTTCATTATGTATAATAGATAAAAATCAAAGACAAATTGAATATGCAGGGGCAATGAACCCGCTTTATATTGTTAGAAATAACAAAATTATTCAAATAAAAGGAAATAGATTTGCTATAGGAACAGTTTATTTGGGTACTGATGAACAAAAATTTGAAAATCATATATTTTCATATAAAGATGATGATATGATTTATTTATTTTCTGATGGCTATACTGATCAATTTGGAGGACCAATTGGAAAAAAATTCAAATTCAGAAGGTATAGACACTTGTTGCTGACGATTAATAAGTTGTCAATGGGTAAGCAGAAAAAATTTCTTGATGAAAATATTGAAAATTGGAAAGGAGAATTAGAACAAGTTGATGATATTTTAGTTATTGGTATCAGGTTATAAAGTTATACTACAACAATTACTTATTGATATTGAGCTGTCAAAATATTAAACTATGAAATGCTTCTTTATAATATTAATTAGTTTATTTTTTTTAAATTCATATGCTCAAACAGATAATATTGGTAAAATTAAATATACTCCCGATTATGAATTTAAAGAAGGAATATTTATATCTTTTGAGCAAGTGAAATTAAATAAACCTGTAAATATTTCAAGAATTTTGTCTGATATTGATCACAATTCATTCAATTTTTTCAAAGAACTAGTTGAAAAAGAAAAAATTTACTTTTTTGATGATTTTGGAATAAAACAAGAAGTTGAAACAAAAAAATTATGGGGCTATTCTAGAAGTGGAACTTTGTATATAAACTACAATAGGGAATTTAACAGGATACCTGTTGTAGGAAATATATCACATTTTATTGCAGATGTAACGGTTCTTAGAGAAAGAATGTCTGACCCTTTTCATTATAATCGTTATTATTCTCCAATTAATTCTACATACGAAACACGAGAAATGAGACAGTATTTGCTTGATTTCAGTTCGGGAAAAATATATCGCCATGATATCCAGGGCGTTGAGGTGTTCTTGATGAGGGATATTGAATTATATGATGAATTTAATCAATTAAAAAAGCGAAAAAAGAAAAAAATGTTGTTTTTTTATATTAGAAAATTTAATGATAATAATCCTCTGTATTTATTTAAATATCAATAATTATGAAAAATGTAACCTTTATTATTTTATTAGTATTTGTAACTAATTTTGCGTTTTCTCAAAAAGAAGTCGCAACTCAAGAAGAAATTAAACAGTTTTTAAAAACAAAAACTTTAGTAGTAGTTGATAATAATCCATTGTCAGAATATAATTTTGAAATTAAAGATGCTGTAAAGAAAAGTTGGAAACTTACTGAATTTGAAATTATTGATATTTCTGAATTTGAGAAAAAAAGAAAAGATCCTGCATATTCATTTCTTACTATTGATAAAGTATATTATGAAAAAGATAAAACTCAAGCACAGTATGAGTTTTTATGTCTTTCACTAGGAGGGAAATACAGAACTTTAAGTGATATGCCTCAAATTTGTGCAGTTCCATTGTGCTATTTTGGTGTTGATGAAGAAAGTTATGTATATAAAATTGGAACACTAATAAATTTTATGCAGAATCATGTGCTTTTAACAAGTAAGAATCCTGACTTGAATTCAAAGAATATTATAAAACATTATAATAAAAATATTTCTAGTGTAAAAGACAAAACCCTGTATTTGGTTAAGGATGAAATGACAAAAGAGATAAATGCAGATGCCAAAGTAAAAGCAGTTTATCCATATAAATTCAAATTTGTTACTCGTGATGAAGTTCAAGAAGCTATTACAAATGATAACAAAGATGTTGTTTTTTTGCATAAGGTTGGACCCGAAGGAACAAAAAGAAAAGCTCGCTGTTTTAAAATTTTAATTGGAGCTAGCGATGCAAAGCTATATTATTTTAATTACCATATGATAAGTGATAAAAAACAAGATGGATTTTTATTAAATGATTTTAAAAAATTATAGATAGTTAGTAATATTCAAATACATATAAGTATGAAAAAAATATTTTTTATAAGTACATTAATTTTTGTTTTTGTTTTATCAGTCATTGCACAAGATGATAAAAATGAAGAAAAAATGATAACCGCTGCTGCAAAAGGAGAATACAGCAAAGTTGTAAGTATGATTAAAAAAGGAACAGATATTAATGCAAAAAACAGATCAAGATGGTCTGCTCTTGCATACGCTTGTAAGTACGGGCATGGAAATATTGTAAAATATCTTGTCGAACATGGTGCAGATATAGATCAAACTGTAAATGTTGGTTCAACACCTTTGCAGGTTTCTTTAAATAAAAATTATTATAACATTGCAGACTATTTAATTAGAAATGGAGCAGATGTTAATATCCCTGATATTACAGGAATGTCAGCACTTGCTTGGGCTGCTAAAGGTGGAGATTTAAAAACGGTTAAGTATTTAGTTGATAAAGGAGCAAACGTAAATTCAAAAAACGTTAGTTCTCGTACAGTTCTTGACACTACAATAGATCCTAAAGTTAAGCAATATTTAAAAACTGTTGGAGCTAAAACAGGTAAAGAATTAATGGAATCTTAAATTGTTTATTAATTTTTAAAAATGATCCAAAAACCGTCTATCCCAAAAGGCACACGTGATTTTTCTCCAATAGAAATGGTGAAAAGAAATTATATTTTTGATACAATTAAGAATATTTTTCTTAAATATGGTTTTTCACAAATTGAAACTCCTGCAATGGAAAATTTATCAACTTTGATGGGAAAATATGGAGATGAAGGAGATAGATTAATATTCAAAATTTTAAATTCAGGCAATTTTTTATCTAAACTTGACAAAGAATTAATTGAGGAAAAAGCCTCAATTAAAATTTCAAATCAAATATCTGAAAAAGGACTTCGATATGATTTGACTGTTCCTTTTGCCCGCTACGTTGTTCAGCATAGAAATGATATAATTTTTCCGTTTAAAAGATATCAAATTCAACCTGTTTGGCGAGCAGATAAACCTCAAAAAGGAAGGTATAGAGAATTTTTTCAATGTGATGTTGATGTTGTAGGAAGTAATTCATTATTAAATGAAGTAGAACTTATTCAGATTATTGATGATGTTTTTAATAGTTTGCAGATAAATTCAATAATTAAAATAAATAACAGAAAAATATTAACAGGTATTGCTGAAATAATAGGAGAAATTGACAAGATAATTGCAATTACTGTTGCTATTGATAAAATTAATAAAATTGGGATAGATAAAGTTAATGAAGAATTAACGGCAAAAGGATTAACTAAACAGGCAATTAAAAATTTACAACCAATTCTAAATTTATCAGGTAATAATTTTGAAAAACTTAAGCAATTAAAAAATATTTTAAAAACTTCCGAAATAGGATTGCAGGGTATTTCAGAAATGGAATCAATTTTGGCTTATTTTAAAGATATTACAATTAAAAACAGTTTAGAATTTGATTTAACATTAGCTCGTGGATTGAATTATTATACAGGCTCTATTTTTGAAGTTCAGGCAAAAGATGTTAATATAGGAAGTGTTTGCGGAGGAGGAAGGTACGATGATTTAACAGGAATTTTTGGATTAAAAGATATTTCGGGGGTTGGGATTTCTTTTGGTGCAGATAGAATTTATGACGTGTTAAAACAATTAGATAAATTTCCAAAAGATAAACAAAATACAACAAAACTCTTATTTATAAATTTTGGAGAGAAAGAGGAAAAACATTGCTTGTCTTTAATTAGCCAAATAAGAAAATCCGGAATAAATACAGAAATTTATCCTGATAATTCAAAAATTAAAAAACAAATGAATTATGCTAATAATAAAAACATTCCATTTGTTGCTTTAATTGGTGAGAATGAATTGATAGATGGTAGCATTACCTTAAAAGATATGAAGACAGGAAAACAGGAAAAATTGGAAATTTTGAACTTAATAAATAAATTATTACTTTAAATTATTGAAGTTTTGTCAAAATATTGAGAAACTGCTGAAAATAATTATATTTTTGTAATGTTCAAAAAGTTAATATTATTATAAAATTTATTTAGAAAAAATTTATGGCATCAACATCTGATTTTAAAAATGGTTTATGCATAGAATTCAATGGGAAATTGTTTTCCATTGTTCAATTTCAGCATGTTAAGCCTGGGAAAGGTCCTGCATTTGTAAGAACAAAACTTAAAAATATAGAAACAGGAAAAGTAATTGAAAATACTTTTACGGCAGGAGTTAAAATTGATACTGTTAGAATTGAAAGAAGACAATATCAATACATTTATTCTGATGATATGGGATTTGTATTTATGCACAATGAAACTTTTGAGCAAATTACAATTGAAAAAAACATGATTGATAATCCTCTACTGCTTAAAGAAGGGATGATAGTAGAAGTTGTTTTTCATGCAGAAAATGAAATGCCCTTAACTTGTGAACTTCCTCCTTTTGTTATTATGGAAGTAACATATTCAGAGCCAGGCGTAAAGGGGGACACGTCTTCTTCAACCGCAACTAAGCCTGCAAAACTAGATACAGGATTGGAGATAAATGTTCCATTGTTTATAAACGAGGGTGACTTAATTAAAGTTGATACAAGAACTGTTTCCTATTCTGAAAGGGTTAAAAAATAAAATATAAATATGAAATTTGATAAACCGAAAACATTAAAAGAAATAGCAGAACTTATTGGTGCAGATTATGAGGGAGATGCAAATTATTTAATAACAGGAATAAATGAAATTCATAACGTAGAACAAGGTGATATTACATTTGTTGACCACCCTAAATATTATGAAAAATCATTACGATCAAAAGCATCTGTAGTTCTAATAAATAAAAAAGTTGAAAATTCGTATAACAAATCCCTGATATTTTCCAGTGACCCATTTAGAGATTATAATATAATAGTAGAGAAATTTTTTGCTTTTAAAATATCTCAAGACAGTATTAGTAAATCTGCTACAATTGGTCAAGGAACAATAATTCAACCAAATGTTTTTATCGGAAATAATGTGAAAATTGGCAATAATTGTATAATACATGCTAATGTTAGCATTTATGATAACAGTATTATTGGGAACAATGTAATAATTCAATCTAATACTGTTATTGGTGGTGATGCTTTTTATTTTCAAAAAAAACAGGAAGCTTATAGAAAATTATTATCTTGTGGGAGAGTTGTAATTAAAGATAATGTTGAAATTGGAGCAAATTGTACAATTGACAAAGGAGTTTCAAGCGATACAGTTATCGGGTTTGGTACAAAATTAGACAACCTAATTCAGATTGGACATGATACTGTTATAGGTAAAAATTGTTTGTTTACCTCACAAGTTGGAATTTCCGGCTGTGTAATTGTAGAAGATGATGTGATTTTATGGGGGCAGGTTGGTGTGCAAAAAGATTTAACAATTGGAAAAGGCGCTGTTGTGCTTGGACAATCAGGAATACCTAAATCTTTAGAAGGAGGTAAAGTTTATTTTGGTTCTCCTGTTAAAGAAGCTAGGGAGAAAATGAAAGAATTGGCTTATATTAAAAGAATACCCGATATTATAAAACTTTTATCTGAAAAACATGAAAGGTAAAGCTTCATTACGAAGACTTAAATTGTCAAATTATAAATTGAACACATTGCTTGATATTACTCAGGCAATAAACGACAATGTTTCCACAGAAGGCTTAATTGACAGATATGAGAATATTTTACGAAACGAATTAAATATTGGGAAAGTTGTAGTTTTCAGTTTTAATCAAAAATGGCAAAGAATTCTAGCTTCTGGAATTGATAGTAGCGATATCACTAAAAGAATTAACGTTAAAACGGATCTTTTGAGCTATACTGATATTTCAAATTTAGCTGCAACATCAAAGCCAAGATATTTAGAACAATATGATGTCGTTATACCTGTATATCATAAAAAAATACCTTTAGCCTATGTTCTAATTGGAGATATTGAAGAAGAAAGAACAGGCATTAGTCCAACCATCAAACACTTACACTTTGTACAAACCCTAACAAATGTAATTATTGTAGCAATTGAAAATAAAAGGCTATTTACTGATAATTTACGTCAGGAGGCTATGAAAAAAGAACTTGAATTGGCTTCAAAAATGCAGGCAATGTTGATTCCTACAACAGAATCATTACCCTCAAATGATAAAATACATGTAGCAACACATTATGATCCACATTTTGAGGTTGGAGGTGATTATTATGACTTTATTTATTTGAATGATAATGAAGTTGGTTTTTGCATTGCCGATGTTTCTGGAAAAGGAATTTCTGCTGCGCTATTAATGTCAAATTTTCAGGCAAGTTTAAGAGCATTGTTCACAGATAAAATATCAATTAAGCAATTGGTGAAAAAATTAAATAATATTGTAATGACAACAACAAAAGGAGACAAATTCATTACACTATTTATTGCTAAGTATAACATTAAAACAAAGAAACTCAAATATATAAATGCAGGACATAATCATCCGATACTATATAAAACAGTTGAAAAGAAAATGTCATTTTTAAAGAAAGGATGTATAGGGCTTGGTATGTTTAAAGAAATACCTACAATTAAAGAAGGCTTATTAACTGTTTCGTCTCATACAAAACTATTATGTTATACCGATGGTTTAGTTGAGGTTGAAAATGACAACAAAATTGAGTTTGGAACTGATGAAATAGAGGCTTCTATTATAAACGATTTAACAATTGAAAAAGTTATTTCTAATATTGTCAGCAAATTAGATACTTATAAAGGAACAAAATCATTTTTTGACGATGTTTCAATTATTGGTCTTGAATTTTTTTAATTTTCCCCTTTTCTTTTATTCCCAAATCAAATTTTGAATGATATACATCTATTGCTAGTATAATTGCAGTAAATCCCCAAAATGGAATAGATGCTTTATCTGTATCCAAGAAATTATTTAAAAATCCATGAAAATAATAAGTAATTAATCCCAAGGTTACAGATATTAGAATAATTTTCAATTCCCTGTTTTTTAATTTTGAATATAACCTTATAGAAACATACAATGTTGTTATTATAATAATCAAAAATGTAATCATTCCAAGAAAACCGGATTCTGCAAGAGGTCCCAAATACTCACTATGAGCATTCCCTTTATCTCCTGCATTAGTACTTATAATGGTTTTTTCATACGACAACTGAAATGGTGCATAATTAAACATATAAGTACCTGGTCCCCATCCGAAAACCGGTTTTTCTTCAAACATTTTTATTGCGCAATTCCATCTGTTTATTCTTTCCAAATTGGAAGCATCAGAAGTAATATTAGAAATAGATTGAACGTGTTCAGCAATATTTTTTGAAGACTCTTGTTGGTTTTGTTCTAAACTCATTAATATCTGATTTTGAAATGTGAAAAAGAAAAAAATCAGTATACCGGAAACTATAAGAATGTACTTGAATTTTATTTTTAGTATTATAAATATCAAAACAAATAAAGCGACAATAATACTAATCCATGTTGCTCTTGTATATGACAAAATAATTGCAAAAACAAATATTAAAAAAACAATAAAAACAAATAATTTTATTTTGGGTTTAATACGTTTACTAATTAATACTCCAATTATAATAGGCAAAAACATAGCCAAAACAGCACCATATGAAGTATGGTCGTTGAAAAAAGGTGTAACTACAAAATTTGCTGCTTCCTGATCTAATAATCCATATCCCATATGCTTAATGATTGTATGAATTATAACAATTATTAGTGAAATAATATATAACCAAAAAAAAGTATATATATATTTTTGATTACGAAATACCTGAGAAATTAAGAAGTAAAATGCAACAATAAACCACAATCTTGATAAAAGAAACTTAAAAGAAATTATAGGCATAGTACTGGTAATGCTGGTGATTAATATCCAGATAAGATTAATATATATTGCAATAGAAATGGGATGTAATAAAATTTTCTTATCAAATTTTTGTTCAATTAACATTTTAAAAATAAATATTATTAAAATGCAAAAAAGTAAAGGTTCGGTAGGGATATACATATTAAAATCCAAACCCGGAATAATTTCACTTAATGGTATTGAAAAAGGAGTTATAAAAACTAAAAGTAGCAATAATTTATCTAGAGAAAAAAAAGCAAACAATAAAACTAAAATACCTATTGGGAATAATGTTAAATAATAAAGTTCTTTATAAATAAGATACGTATTTATTAAAATAAACAATAAGGAAATAATATAAACCCATGTTATTTTTTTCTTGAAAAGCAAAAGCCAAATATTTTAATTTAATGAGATTTTTTTAAGCTTTCAATAATAGAAATAATTATTATTGACATAATAAAAGTTCCAAAAACGCTAAATATTACAATTAACCAGCGAACAGGATAAGATTTTTTATCAGCAGGAAAAGGTGCTGATATTATTTGTGCATATGTTATTTTTTTTTCAACTTCTGCAAGAGCTATGTCATATTCTTCTTTTAAGGTAACATAGGTATCATACTCACTGCTTATTTTTGTGGATAACTCTTTTAATTTACCTCCTTTATTTTTAAAATTATCTAAAATAGTTTTTATTTCAATTAAAGATTTTGAGTTTTCTTTTCCTGTAGATATTAATTTAACATAACCTTTTGTAAGCTCTTCAAGTTGAATATCATAATGTAATAAACCATATTTTTCACTTAATTCATTAAGTTGATTATGTAATTCATCAATTTCTTTTTGTTTTTTAATCATTTCACGTGATTTGATATCAACTACTTCTTGATGCTTTTTACTATGCATTAAACTTATCTTATCATTATAAAATTCAATAATGGAATTAATAATATTGCATGCCATTTGTGGATCAGTATCTAATGCTGTAATTTGAATTGATTCAAATTCCGTTTTACTTATATTGATATTATTACCATACTCATAATATAATGTGGATATATAATGTTTGTAATTTTTATCAATACCATAATGTTTATCTAATTCCAGTTGTTTAATAACATTATCCTTAATATCCTGAGACATTAAAATTTGTTGCATTTGCTCGGTATGGGATTCTTCGGAATAAGAACCAAGATTTACGGGATATACAACAGATACTGATTTGTATTTTGGTTTAATAAAAGTTGAAGAAGAAAAAATTGATGCAACAATTGCCGATACAATCATTATTATCAGAATATGATACTTCCACTTTGATATTAATGCAAATATGCCCTTGTTATTAAAATAGTTTTCCATAATATCGTAATTAATGTATATTAAGTTTATGTCAAGCTTTTTAATTTTTCTAAAAAGCGAAATATTTAAGTTTTTTTTTTAATTATATCAAAAATTATCAGCAATAAAAGACTGAATATAAATGTTAAAATTGTTGAAATTGTAATGATTATCCATCGTATTGGATATGCTTTCCTTTCAGATTTTTCTGCGTGATTAACAACAAATTTGTGTGGAAGGTCAAGCTCAGAATCTACTTTTGCTTCTTGATATTTTGATTCTAAAATACTTAATTTTTTAAGCTCAAATTCTAATAGATCACGTATGGAAGTATATGCTCCACCATGTTCAGCTAATATTGATAATTTCTCTTCTAATTTTTTTATACCATTTATTTTTCCTGTTGCTAAAGCTGTTGCATAAGCATCATTAAAAACTTCCGATTGTGATTCATAATCAAAAACTCCCAGTCTCCTGATTTGCAAAATGGAATCTTGCAGTAATTTTATATGTTCTTTTAAAAAAAGATATTCTTTTTCAACAATTCTCAATGCCTGAACAGCTCTTTCTTTTTGCATTTTATTGATAATTGTATCTAAATATATTACAATATCATTAGCAATGTCAGCAGCCATTTGAGGCTCTTCGTCAAGCACTTCTATCTTTATTGACAAATATTTGGTTTTAGTAAATTTAACATTGTTTATATATTTATTTCTAAGATTTGTATTAGGATATCTTGAATTTTTATCAATATTATAGTGCTTGAATAAATTGTATTTATTAATTATTTTATTCCTTATATCACCGGAACTAAGTATTTGTAATAATTGTTCCACTTCCTCTTCTTCACCAAATTTTAATATTTTTTTCTCATAGAGATTATTTGTTAATAGTTCATGAGAAACAGAACTTGAAGATGTAGGAAAAATAATTACAGTTGATTTGAATTTTGGAGTAATAATAAAAAATGCAGTAATAACAGAAATAAAAAAAGCAATAGCAGTAAGTACTATTATCGGCTTTCTTCTTTTAAACATAAAAGTTAAAAGATCTGGTGAATCAAAATTAAAATTAACATTTTCGCTCATTCCTGTATTTTAGAGCGTCAAAAATATAAATTTTTTTTCTTACAAAAAATATATACAAGCTTTTATCTCTTTTATTAGTCTTATTTAAGTAATTATTAAGTAATTTTAATTTACTTTTTTACTTTTGTTCCTTACAAAATTAATTAGATTTGAATAGAAAATTTATAACAAATTTAGCATTAGTCATACTTTTAAACCTATTAGTTAAGCCTTTTTGGATATTTGGAATTGAAGTAAGTGTACAGAATGCTGTTGGAGCTGAAAACTATGGTTTTTATTTCTCGCTGTTTGGTTTTTCACTAATGCTAAATGTTTTGTTGGATATTGGTATAACTAACTACAACAACAGAAATATTGCCCAAAATCATCAATTAATAAGCAAATATGTTTCAAGTCTAATAGTATTAAAATTTATATTGGCTCTTGTTTATTTCACTATTGCTATTATAGCTGCTACTGCAATTGGCTGGGGTTGGCACGAAATAAAATTCCTTTTAATACTTTTATTTAATCAATTCTTAGCTTCATTTGCACTTTATTTAAGGTCAAACATTAGTGGCTTACAGTTTTTTCGTACTGATAGTATAATTTCTGTACTAGATCGTACTTTAATGATAATAATATGTGGTATTCTGTTATGGGGAAATGTAACAGATACTCCATTTCAGATAGAATGGTTTGTATATGCACAAACTCTTGCATATTTGCTTGCAGCCTTAACTGCATTTTTTGTGGTTTTGTCAAAAACAGAATTTTTGAAATTAAATTACGATAGAACGTTTTTTATAGCAATATTAAAAAAAAGTTTCCCTTTTGCATTACTATTTTTATTAATGTCGTTTTATTATCGCGTAGATTCTGTAATGATTGAAAGGTTATTGCCCGATGGAAAAGAACAAGCGGGTATTTATGCTCAAGGATTTAGAATACTTGAAGCGGCATTTAATTTTGCATTGCTTTTTGCTGCTTTGCTGTTGCCAATGTTTTCAAAAATGATAAAACAAAAAGAATCTATCCAGAAATTATTAAAGTTATCATATTCTTTAATTATTGTGCCAGCTCTTGCAGGTGCTATTGCATGTTTATTTTACAGTTATGAAATTATGGACTTGCTTTATCATGAACATGTAAATGTTTCGTCAAAAATATTTAGTTTGCTTATAATTGGTTTTATTTCAATTTCTACTATTCACATTTTTGGAACTCTTTTAACTGCAAATGGTAGCTTGAAGCATTTCAATATTTTGGCAGCATCGGTTATGATTATTAATATTATATTAAATTTTATTTTAATCCCAATGTATGGAGCCTATGGTTCTGCTATTGCGAATTTGGTAACACAATCTTTAATGGCTTTTGCACTAGTTATACTTGTTTCTAAAATATTTAAATTAAAAATTAATTATAGATACCTTTTTTCATTATCTATTTATATAGTTAGTATTGTAGGATTAGGATTTTTTGCTACACAATATATTCAGGATTGGAGAATAGGAATAGCTTTAATAATATTTATTTCAATGATTGTAGCATTCAGTATTCGACTAATAAATATTAAAGCATTATACCAGATAATTAAATACGATAAAGATTAAACTACTTTAACAAGAAAATAATTTTTCTTTCCTTTTTGCAATAAAATATACTTATCATTAATAAGAAAACTATTATCAATTATTGTTTCGCTATCAGATAATTTTTCTTTATTAATGCTTATAGAATTTTCTTTTAATGCACGTCGTGCTTCTCCGTTCGATTTTAAAAACCCAGTTTTTGATGCCAAAATATCAATAATATTAATACCTGTTTTTAGTTCGCTTTTTGAAAT
Organism: uncultured Bacteroidales bacterium; assembly: GCA_964442075.1. Classification (GTDB taxonomy): domain Bacteria; phylum Bacteroidota; class Bacteroidia; order Bacteroidales; family CAYTAU01; genus CAYTAU01. The sequence goes on along the minus strand of CAYTWH010000013.1, from coordinate 23,262 downwards.
ATCGGAGTTTGGTACTCCTTCAAAAACCGACAAAAAAGTTTGTTCATCAATTTTTCTTAAAGTTTCGGAAGTTGCTTTGCCGAATAAAATATTAGATGCATCAACAGCCATATTATAATCATTAACAGAATGTACCATTGTGGTAATTTCTTTTGCCAATCGTTTTTGCAGTGGACGCAAATGCGGTGTTTCTTTATGCTCTTTTACCAAATTTGCAATTTCATCTTTATTAAGTAATGTAAAAACTTTGATATATTTTTCAGCATCTTCATCACTTACATTTACCCAAAATTGATAAAATTTATACGGGGATGTATATTTTGGGTCTAACCATATATTGCCTTCTTCTGTTTTGCCAAATTTACCTCCATCGGATTTGGTAATTAGAGGTATTGTAAGCGCAAAAGCTTCTCCCTGATCTTTACGTCTTATTAATTCTGTACCTGTTAAAATATTGCCCCATTGGTCAGAACCGCCCATTTGTAGGTTGCAGTTTTTGTTTTTATACAACCAGTAAAAATCATAGCCCTGTACAAGCTGATATGAAAATTCTGTAAACGACATACCTGTTTTCGATTCTGCTCCAAGTCGTTTTTTTACAGAATCTTTTGCCATCATATAATTTACTGTAATATGTTTACCTATATCGCGAATAAAACTAAGAAAATTGTATTCTTTCATCCAGTCGTAATTATTTACAATTTCGGCATGGTTGGGTATTGAAGTATTAAAATCTAAAAATTTTGAAAGCTGATTTTTTATTCCCTCAAGGTTTTTATTTAGTGTTTTTTCATCTAATAAATTACGTTCTGCTGATTTCCCAGATGGATCGCCTATCATACCTGTGGCTCCACCAACCAAAACTATTGGTTTATGACCGGCCATCTGAAATCTTTTTAGCAACATTATTTGTGCAAAACTGCCAACATGCAACGAATCGGAGCTTGGATCAAAACCTATATATGCCGATGTCATTTCTTTTTCAAGTTGCTCTTCTGTTCCGGGCTTGATATCGTGTATCATATCACGCCATTTCAGGTCTTTTATAAAATTCATTTCTCAGTTTTTTTTGGTAAAGATAATAAAGAAAAAAGTTTCTGTGTTAAATAGTGGGTAATCAAATTTGCCACTGATTCACTGATTATAAAATTAATCTTTTTTAATCTGTGAATCTGTGGCTTTTTATCTTAATATGAAATCAATTTGCATAAAATATTTTGCTAATAATTCTTTAATATGTAATTTCAATTTTTTTTATAAATGATTGTGTTTACTCTATTTGAATCAATAAGAAAAATTCCTTTTGTAAGATTCTTTATCCCTTTCTTACTTGGCATTATTCTGCAAATAAAACTCAATTTTCAGCCAATTTTTATTTTATATACAGTAGCAATTTCTTTTATTTTAATATTTGCCTTTTTATTGATAAAGAATATTGGTTCATCGTACAAACGAAGTTGGATATTTGGTCTATTGGTAAATATTTTTCTATGTTTTTCGGGAATTGTTATTACACAGTATCAACAAACAAAAATACTTAATGTTGATACTACTAACATAAATGGAGTAATAATTGCAAATATTGTTGAACCCGTATCAGAAAAACCAAATTCAATTAAATCTGTTGTAGAAGTTTTTGCAATAAAAAATAATGATGATTGGTTAGAAACATCGGGCAAAGCAATAATTTATTTTGAAAAAGACAGTATTTCAAAAAATCTTGAAATAGGAGACAGAATAGCTTTTGAACCAAATCTAAATGATATTCAAAGTACAAATAATCCTCATGAATTTAATTATAAAAAATATTTGTTTTTTCATCTTATATCAAAACAGGCATATTTAAAATCGGATAGCTGGACACTAATTAAAAGCGATAAGGGCAATTTTATACAATACTATGCCGATAAAATAAGAAATAGACTTATAAGTATTTATGAGGAAAATGGTATTACAGGAGACGAACTTTCAATTGCTTCAGCATTAACACTGGGTTATAAGGACAAACTTAACGAGGAAATAAAAAGATCGTATTCATCGGCGGGAGCAATGCATGTTTTGGCTGTATCAGGGCTGCATGTTGGTATTATTTATTTAATATTTAGTTCACTGCTTTTCTTTTTAGATAAAAATAAATACAGCAGAATATTTAAAACTATATTGTTGCTGCTTGTTTTATGGTTTTATGCATATATTACCGGTTTATCGCCTTCGGTTTTGCGGGCATCTACAATGTTTTCGTTTATTATTGTTGCCAAAACTTTTAACCGAAAAACAAATATCTACAATACACTTGCTGCATCTGCCTTTTTGCTTGTTTTAATTAATCCGTACATTATTATGGAAGTAGGTTTTCAGTTGAGCTATCTGGCTGTACTTGCAATTGTATTTTTTCAGCCCAAAATGTACAAATGGATATCGTTCAAATATAAATTATTTGATAAAGCCTGGGCATTATTCACCGTTTCTATTGCCGCCCAACTTGGTACTGCTCCAATTGCCATTTATTATTTTCATCAGTTTCCAAACTATTTCTTTATCACAAATTTTATTGTTATTCCTGCTGCCACCCTTATTCTTTGCCTTGGCATGGCTGTGCTTGTTACTTCTTTTATTCCGGCAATATCATCTTTTATTGCCTATATTCTTTCGCTTATAATTAAAGGATTAAATTTTTCGATGAACTATATTGAACAATTACCATATTCAACTACAAATGATATTTCAATTAATATGCCCGAAACACTTATACTTTATGCCATATTTTTATTAATAGCTTTTTACTTTTTGTATAAACGTGTAAGAATTTTACAGTTTGCTCTTGTATCAATAGTTTTATTTTTTGCTATTAATATTTACAATAATTTAGATTCTATAAAACAGCGCCAATTTATTGTTTATAATATTAGAGGCAATACGGCATTCAATTTTATTGATGGCAACGATAATATACTTTACAGCGATATTGTTGTAAAAGAGAACCCAAGTCAGCTTATGTATTCGGTAAAAAACAATTGGTTGAAACTGGGACTTGACAATGAAAAAATAATTGACCTTAACAGATCAAACAAGCAGTTTCTTTTCACAAATTTGTTTGTAAGCGATAATCAAAGGGTTTTTAATAAAAATTCTTTTTATAAATTTTACGATAAAAGCATATTATTTATCGATAATGATAAATATCTTAATAAAAAATCAGAGAAAAAACTTGACATTGATTTTATAGTTTTGTCAAAAAATGTAAAAGTAAAAATAGAAGATATTGTAAAACTCTTTGATTTTAAATTGCTAATTATCGATTCGTCAAATTCTAATTGGATAGTAGATAATTGGATTGATGAATGCGAAACACACAATGTTGATTATATGAATGTTTTGCAAGACGGAGCATTTGTTTATGAGTTTTAGGAAAGCCCGTGTCACAAATAACAGAGTTTTTTCTTTTTTTGTTTATATTTGTTAAATGAATTGTAAAGAAATTAACAGCTTATAACTATAATAGGTATAATTTTTAAAAGTAACTATATGTTAAATTTTGTGACAAATATCTATATACTACTTTTTTTAATAGTATCATATTGTACTACTACATACACAAGCAACGAAAAAACAACAGGCTACAATCTGAAAAAGCCAGACGCTTCCTTTGTCCTTCCAGATACCTTGAGAGAAATATCAGGACTAACAGTAATTGATTCAATAACTTTTGCCTGCATACAAGACGAAAATGGAATTCTCTTTATTTATAACATTGTAAAAAATGACATTATTAAACAATACACTTTTAATATTAATGGTGACTATGAAGGCATATCGCGTGTTAACAATAGCATGTATATACTGAGAAGCGATGGAACCTTATTTGAAATTTCAAATTATCTGGCACCTGACTTAAAACTGACTTCTTATGTTACAGGTATTCCTGCAAATAATAACGAAGGACTTTGCTATGACCCAAACAATAACAGATTGTTAATTGCATGCAAAGGAAAAATAGGAAAAGGACCGGAATATAAAAACAAACGAGTAATTTATGGATTCGACTTAACAAGCAAGACATTAACAAAAGAACCTGTATTTGATTTCGATCTTCAGAAAATAAAGAAATTTGCTATTGAGAAAAAAGTCAATCTTCCAACAAAGACAAGGAAAAGAAAAGGGCAGAAAATAAAAGAACCATTTATCAAATTTAGAACTTCAGCTATTGGGATTCATCCATTAACTAAAAAGCTTTATTTACTATCTGCATCCGAGCATTTGTTTTTTATATTCAACATGAATGGAGACATTGAGCATATAGAACTACTGAATTCAGCTATTTTTAATAAAGCAGAAGGAATTACATTTCTTGAAAATTGCGATATGTTAATTACAAATGAAGGAGAAGACAATAAACCTACTTTATTAAGATTTAACTATAAGAAGTAAAAACTATCGCAAACTCGTGAGTGGCTTTACCCATCACGTTAATAAACAACAAACAATTTAACAATAGAACAATTTAAAATTTTAATCATTAAACCATTGTAACATTAAAATATTTTTATACTTTTACAAGATGAATTTCAATAACATAATATCCAATAGTCCGCAATCCCTTACTGGCGTACACACACACACACACACACACACACACAGTTGCCTAAATAATTTTTCAAAAATACAATCCAAAGTCATTTTGGGATGTTCTAAAGTTATTTTGGAATATTCTAAAGCTATTCAGGGGAGTTCTAAAGTCATTTTAGAACGTTCTAAAGTTATTTTGGAACGCCCTAAAATCATTCTGGAACATTGTAAAGTTTTTCTGGAACATTCTAAAATTATTTTGGGAGGTTCTAAAATCATTTCAGAACCTCGTAAACTTGTTACAGAACACTCTAAAGTTATTATGGGAACACTATTATTAAAAAAATATTTTTTATCAATTATAATTATTCATTAAAAAAAAGTAAAATTATGGCAAGTAAAGAAGATTACATACCCAGCAACAAAATTCAGTTTTTGGTATGGTTAAAAAACTTTGTAAAAGTAGCAGTAGCAACTGTAAATCATTACGGTATTAACGAGGAAGAAATTAAAATGCTGCAAGACCTGGCAGATATTTTTGGTGTGGATATTGAAACCGAACTTGATTTGCTTAAGAAAAAGCTGGCACAGTTTAAAAAAACAGCTACCGACAGAGCCAAGGTAGAAAAACTCTGCCGAAGCATAGCTCAAAAAGTAAAAAGCGATTATCAATACACGCCTGAAATTGGACGTAAGTTTGGTATTATAGCTCCCGATAATCCTTTCGACCCTAAAACTTTTAAACCCGATATTACACTAAGACGTGTAAGCAGTGGTGTAGAAATTTCGTTTATAAAAAGCGAAACCGATGGTATGAATATTTACAGGCGGCTTGACAAAACAGAAGACGACTGGACATATCTGGCACGTGATACAAACAGCCCTTATATTGATACCCTGCAAATGGATACACATGCTACATACCAATATCAGGTTTGGGGAGTAATTAAAGATAAAGAAATTGGTGTAGCAAGCGAGATTGAAATTATTACGGTTTAGAAAAAATTATTATTACCCGCATAGCGGTTTTAAACCGCTTTGCGGATAAATTGTAAAATTAAAAGGGGGAGTTTTCTCCCTTTTTTTGTTATATTTGGGAAATGATTTTTACAATAAAGACTTGTGATTAATGGAAAATGCTAAGACCACAAGTTCGGAAACATGTGGGAGTTGAGGATTTAAGGATATAACACCAATAAATATGATTAAATCTAATATTATAAAAAAAGAGTATAAAAATGTTGTTAAAAACACAAAAAATCCATAGAATAATAATTATTTGTTTTTTAATATTTATTACAATATTGTTTTCTTCATGTCACTTTAAAAACCATATAAAAGGTAATTATCATACAATGGTTGAGGGTTGTAATTGTATATTGCATTTTAATAAGAATAATCATATTTTTATTGAGACTACAGGATATTGTTGTAATAATTTATATTATGGAAATTGGAAAAATAAAAGGAATTACATAAGTGCTCAAATTGATTCTTCGTACGAAGAAAATACAGATATTTCAATAAATAATTTTAATGCTATTTATAAAAAAAAATACTTATTATTAAGTAATCTGGATACAATATTATTTTATAAAAATAATTTTATAAGAAGATTAAAATTTAGACTATTTATTCCTGATCCAGGTCTTCACATTTATAGTTTGAGAATAGAAGGAAAAGAGCAAAGAAAAATTCAAAGATTATTTGGAGACAGCTTAGAGATTAAGAATAAATTTAATTCTTTAAATTGGTAGTGGGGCTTGTGGTTCCGTGTCCCCAACTGCCGCCAGTTTGCAACTGGTGGTTAATTGAAAAAGCAGAGACCACGAGTTGCAAACTTGCGGAATTTGGGGCAATGAATTGTTTTTATGTAAACAAAATATAAAAATAAATATGACTAAACTTATATATACAATTGTATTTTTTAATCTCGCAATAATGTTATTAGCACAACAAAGTAACGATACAATTATTTTTAATTGGGATAAAGCTGATAAATATTATTTAGAAATTAATATTAATAATAATAATGGAGATATTAAGAATTATAAAGTTAATGGAATTAAAGTATCCTATGATGAGTATTATTTTTATAAAAACATTAATGATTCAGTGCATAATGCGCGTAAAAATAATTATGGTAAATATCATAAATTTTATCGAAAAGGAATACTTATTGAGGAAGGAATTTTTATATATGACGCTTTTATAGGTCCATATAAAGATTATTATAAAAATGGGAATTTAAAAAGCGAAGGTATTTTTTCAAAAAACTTTTATAAAATAGGAACATGGAAATATTACAGAAAGAATACAAAGTTATACAAGACTGAAATATATAATGATGATGGTAATAATCAGATTTTAATTAAAAAGTATTAAATAACGCCCCCAATGGCGCGGATTTAACGAAGAGTAATCCGTGACCACAAATAACAATTGAGCTCTGCCGCAAATCATTTCGCCTGGTAATAAGGAAAAGAAGAATGATGAAGGTCGATTTTTATTTCTCCATTTGTGTTTTTAAAATATCCTAAGGTAAATTCTATTTTAATTTCCTTGTTGTTTAAATCTGTAAAAAAGTAGTTGCCCATTGCTATTGCACGGTTTTCTTCTAAAATAATTCCGCTATTTTTAAAACGCACCTTTTTCCAAGGATGCAAAGCAAAACCTTTGTCTTCCAAAAAATTCTTATCTCCACCAATAAAATACGATTTTGCGGCTTCCATATTTTCTCGAAACTGTATAATTGTAGCCTTACTGGGTTTAAAAAGTATTTTTTTTTCGTGTACAGCATAAAGTTTTCCTATTAAAACCTCAGCTTCTTTTTCGTAAAGTGTCCTGTTTTTTCTTAAACTCCCAATTTTAACAATCGCATTTCCCCAAGCTTTTTGTGCTTCAATTATTTCTTCTTTTTTTATCATTATTGATTTTTCGCGAGGTTTAGAGGCAACAATGTAGCAACCTGCCTGCAGACAGGCAGGTTTAACTTTTTTTCTTAATAGGAATTTTATCAATTCTGCGTTTATGCCTTCCTTTTTCAAACTTGGTGTTTAAAAATATCTCTACAATATTTTTTGCCATATTGCTTGTAATAAATCTGGCAGGTATGGCACAAATGTTGGCATCGTTGTGCAGGCGTGCCAGCCGTGCAATTTCGAGGTTCCAGCATAATGCAGACCTAATACCCGGATATTTGTTTGCAACCATATTTATACCATTTCCACTTCCACACAGCGAAATACCACACCGGAATTTTCCTTTTTCAACTGCTTTTGCCATTGGGTGAGCATAATCGGGATAATCGCAGCTTTTTTCAGAATCTGTTCCAAAATCTTTAATTTCATATCCTTTTGTTTTAAGAAATTCTATAATTTCCAGTTTTGTGGAAACACCTGCATGGTCGCAGGCAAGAGCAATTTTTAAGTTCATAGCTTTTTGTTTTAGTGTATATTACAAATTTACATAATTTTTTTCTTAAATCTACATTAGCTGCGTTAAAAGTTTTAAATTTGTAAGATTATTGTATTTACAAATGCCGGATTTAAAAGACGAAATAAAATTTCTTTTGGGCGTAGGGCCTAAGCGTGCAGAATTGCTAAACAAAGAATTAGATGTATTTTCTTTTGAAGATTTGCTTTATTATTTTCCCTACAAATATATTGACAGAACAAAATTTTATAAAATAAATGAAATTAATCCGCAATTGCCATACATACAGTTAAAAGGTAAAATAACAAATTTTGAAACAGCAGGGCACGCAAGAAAACAACGATTAAAAGCAAGTTTTACCGATGGCACCGGTACAATTGAACTTGTTTGGTTTAAAGGAATAAAATGGATAAAAAGTAGTTTAAGTATAGACGAAGAATATATTGTTTTTGGCAAACCCAATATTTTCAACAAACAGATAAATATTCCTCATCCTGAAATAGAAAAAGTAGCAGAAATTGATGAAAGAATAAATGCATCCCTACAAGCAGGCTATCACACCAGTGAAAAACTTAAAAATAGTTTTGTTACTTCAAAAACAATAAGCAAATTACAAAAGGCGTTGCTTAAAACTATTTACTCTTATATTCAGGAAACATTGCCCGATTATATTATTTCAAAATATAATTTTATTTCATTAAAAAAAGCACTGTTAAACATCCATTTTCCTCAAGACAACAGCTTATTGCAAAAAGCAATATATCGTCTTAAATTTGAAGAATTGTTTTATATTCAATTAAATATTATTAAACAAAAGTTTTATCGTTACAATAAGTTTAATGGATTTGTTTTTTCAAAAGTTGGAGACTATTTCAATTCTTTTTATTCAAAAAATTTACCTTTTGAGTTAACAAATGCACAAAAAAAAGTGCTTAAAGAGATTCGTGCTGATATTGGTTCCGGCAAACAGATGAACAGACTTTTGCAAGGTGATGTTGGAAGCGGAAAAACTCTTGTAGCATTAATGAGCATGCTAATTGCATTAGATAACGGATATCAGGCTTGTATAATGGCACCAACCGAAATTTTGGCAAATCAGCATTTAAAAACAATTGAGGACTTTCTTAAAGGATTAAATATTAAAATTGGCTTGCTTACAGGTTCTTCCAAAAAAGCTGAAAGAGATGTTTTGCACGAAGAGCTTTTAGACGGGCAATTACAAATACTTATTGGCACACATGCATTGATTGAAGATACCGTTAATTTTAAAAATCTAGGTATAGTAATTATTGATGAACAACATCGCTTTGGTGTTGCCCAAAGAGCAAAACTTTGGAAAAAGAATATTAATCCTCCTCATATATTGGTGATGACTGCCACACCAATACCAAGAACTTTGGCAATGACATTATATGGCGACCTTGAAGTTTCTGTTATTGATGAAATGCCACCGGGACGCAAGCCAATTAAAACAATACATTACAACGATTCAAAACGATTGTTGGTATTTAGTTTTATTAAAAAACAGATAAAAGAGGGCAAACAAATTTATATTGTTTATCCTTTAATCAAGGAGTCGGAAACAATGGATTATAAAGATCTTGAAGATGGTTTGGAAAGTATTTCAAGAGCTTTTCCTCCTCCGCAATGTGCTATTAGTGTTGTTCATGGAAAAATGAAAACCGTTGAGAAAGAAAAATCAATGCAATTGTTTATCAATAAACAAACTAATATAATGATTGCAACTACTGTAATTGAGGTTGGAGTAGATATTCCAAATGCTACTGTTATGATAATTGAAAGTGCTGAACGTTTTGGATTATCGCAATTGCATCAGTTAAGAGGAAGGGTTGGGAGAGGAGGCGAACAATCGTATTGTGTTTTGATGACAGGTAATAAAATATCGGATGATGGTAAAAAACGCCTCGAAACAATGTTACGTACAAACGATGGTTTTGAAATTTCGGAAGTTGACTTGCAATTACGAGGTCCGGGCGACCTTGGCGGTACACAACAAAGCGGTGTAGCTTTTGACCTTAAAATTGCCCAACTTGCCAAAGATGGAAAAATACTTGAGTATGCCCGTAGAGTAGCCGAAGAAATTCTTGAAAATGACACTAACCTTGAAAAAGAAGAAAACCAATTACTTGTTAAGCAATTAAAAAAACTATCGAAAAGTAAACATAATTGGAGTGCTATTTCTTGAATGTATGATGGGGCATACGTTAATTAGTGGTTGCTATGGGTTTTATGTTTTACTAATTGAAATTTTTACAATATACAAATCAAACCCGCCCATACCTGGTCTATTTGATGAAAATATCATTAAATCAAATCCTATAACTTGAAAAAAAACAGGTCTATATTCATCATATTCAGAATTTATTTTATTTCCAAAATTAACAGGAGAACCCCAAGAATTGTCTTTGTAAATTGAGTACCACAAATCATAACCACCAAACCCCCCATCTCTAGTTGATGTAAAGACTATTACACTATCTTTTACATAAGGACATTTATCATTATAAACACTTGATAATATAGTGTTTTTATTAATCTCAATGTTATTTTCACTGATTAATAATTGTTTATTAATTTCTGAACTATACTTTGCTGTGTAAATATTAAAAACATTGCTATTCCTATTACTACAAAAATATAATTCTTTATTCCCAAAATCTATTGAAGGGTATAAATTATCTCCGAGGTCATTTATTTTTGCAATTTTAATGGAATTTGAAACATTGTTATTATTTGAAAAATTCCAATTAGTATATTCTACAAAATTTATTGAAAATATATCATTTAAAGAAGTTGCATACATGAAAATTAAATCATTTCCCGAATAATATGTATATGGACCAAATTCATCTTTTGTGGAGTTAATTTTAGGAAATATTAATTTAGACGGCGAAGGAGCCTCATCATCAGGAATATTTACATTTAGAATATTTTCTTCTGAGTGATACGAGAAATCCATTTTTCCAGCAACAATATCAAAGTTATTCCCTTTGCTGTTTCTGTTAGAAGAAAAGAATATATCCATTCTTTGATGAGGGTATGGTAAATCTGAATTATAATCATCATATTTTGAATTTAATTTACCAAGGTTTGCAGGTGTATCAGTTATAATAATATCGTATTTTGCATCATCTGGTTTTTTGCAACCAATGACAAATATTATCAAAATAAGAAATATTATATGTTTCATATTTTGTTGCATTATTATTAAAACTTCATTAATCTATTTATATTGCCCATAACGCAACTAAACAGATTCCGTTTATATTTACTATAGTTGCAAGGGTTTACTTTAACAAAGATAATAAAAAAATGGAGAAACTCCCATAATTTATTTTCACTTAATCATGATTTTTGGAAAGAGCAAAGCATATCCAAATCTTCAAAAAACTGCGGATAAGATTTTGAAACACACTGGCTATTTTCAATAATTACATCATCGCTTGCATTTAGTGCAGCAATTGCCAACGACATCGCAATTCTATGGTCATTATTAGAGTGTACTTTTCCTCCATTTAAATTGGAGTTATATATTATCATTTCATTTTCCTGAATTTCAATTTTTGCACCAAGCCTTGTAAATTCATTTATCAGAGCATTTGCCCTGTTGCTTTCTTTGTACAATAATCTTTCTACTCCCTTTATTACTGATCTGCCATTACAATTAAGTGCCAACGCAACCAAAGGCGGAAAAAGGTCGGGGAAATGTGTGGCGTCAAAACTAAATGCTTTAAGCGGGCTTTTTCTTATTTTCATTGATTTATTATCTGTTTCTATATCAGCACCGGCTTTCTTCAGAACAGAGATGATTTGCATGTCAGCTTGTTTAGAGTTAATGTTTAAACCATTAAGTTCTATTTTGCCCGAAATTGCAGCAGCAACCATCATAAAAGCTGCACTGCTCCAATCGCTTTCAATTTTTATTTTTTGTGATATATATTTTTGATTTCCTTTAATTTTGAAATGTTTATAATCCTCATTTTCTATAACAATCCCGAATTTCTTTAAAATTTCTATGGTAAGGTCTATATAAGGTTTGCTTTTTAGCTTTTTAACAAAAATTTCGGAATCTTCTTTTAACAAAGGTAATGCAAATAAAAGTCCGCTTAAAAACTGGGAACTAACTGAAGCCTCAATTTCAATTTTGCCTCCTTTAATTGGTCCCTGAACAATAATAGGATTATTATTAATTTCAATTTTTGCACCAAGTTGCTTTAATGGAATTTCAACAAAATCAATTGGTCTTTTCAGTAAAGAGCCATGTGCTGATACAATAAATTTTTTATTAAAAACACTAAGAATTGGGATAATCATGCGCAAAGTCAAACCCGATTCTCCAACATTTATGATATTATTTACCGGGTTTATTCCACCTTTTATAAATATCTTGTTATTCTCCTTATTGATTTTTGCACCAAGTTCTTCAGCAATTTTTAAAATATTTTTAGAGTCATCAGAATAGCATGGATTTTCAATTTCCGATATTTCATCAGACAACATAGCAGCCAAAACAGTTCGCTGCATATAGCTTTTTGAAGCAGGTATCTTTAACAAACCCGATATTTTTGAAGGAGATATTGTTTGCATAAAACTTAGAAATTAACTATCGCTTTTGCATTTATTCATAGCTAAAATGTTAAATTGATGATTGTAAATGATAAATGAAAAATATTTTATTTACTTATAAATTCTTTCAATTTCTTCAAAACTCATTTGCTGAATAACTGCACAGCCTATTTGCTTTAATAATATAAAATCAATATTATCTCCATTTCTTTTTTTGTCTGATCTTATTTTCTCAATAATATTTTCATTGTCATGAATATTCTGAACCGGTAAATCGTAATTTTCTAATACATTAACTATTCTGTCAAGTTCATGTTTTTTCAAATATTTCTTTTTATAAGATATTTTTGCTGCTATGTGCATTCCAATACTTATTGCTTCGCCATGATTTAATTTGCCAATAGATTCAATTGCATGTCCAAATGTATGACCAAAATTTAGTTTTCTTCTTTCCCCTCTGTCTCTTTCATCCATCATTACAATTTTAGATTTTATTTGTAACGACCGGTATAATAATTCTTCAATAAGTTTACTGTCTACCAATAATGCATTAATCACATTGTCTTCAATAAATTCCAACATTCCCATATCAGAAACTAAAGCATGTTTAATGATTTCTGCAAATCCACATTTTAATTCTCTTTTAGGTAAAGTTTTTAACAGGTCAATATCACAAACAACAAAATCGGGTTGATTAATAGTTCCAATAAGATTTTTTAAATTATTAAAATTTACAGCATTTTTTCCCCCAATACTTGCATCAACTTGGGCAAGTAATGTTGTAGAAACAAATCCAAATTTAAGTCCCCTCATATATGTTGAAGCAACAAAACCTGCAATATCACATATTACTCCTCCTCCAATACCCAGAACAAACCATGATCTGTCTACCTCAAATTCTAAAAATTTATTATATATAATTTCAACTGTTTCTAATGATTTAGAATTTTCACCTACATCTAAAACAATTATTTTTGCTTTGGGAAATATTGAAGAATAAAAATAACTTACATTTTTATCGGTAATAATAATAACATTCTTTTCAGCAATGTAATTACCAACATTTTCTAAAGATTCTCCAATTAATATTCTTGAATCACTTATTTTTCCATGAATTATAACCTCTTTCATTGCAGAAAATTAAAATAAGCTACCGCTTGTGTCTTGTTTTATTTTACCAAGGTGTTTATATGCTATCTCTGTTGCTTCTCTGCCTCTTGGAGTTCTTTTTATGTAACCTTCTTTAATCAAAAATGGTTCATAAACCTCTTCTATTGTACCGGCATCATCTCCAACAGCAATTGCAATAGTATTAAGCCCAACAGGTCCGCCTTTGAATTTATCAATAATAGTATTCAAAATTTTATTATCCATATCATCCAGTCCGTATTTATCAATATTTAATGCTTCTAAAGAGTATTTTGCAATTTTCAGATCAATATTCCCGTCTCCTTTAATTTGTGCAAAATCGCGGACCCTACGAAGCAAAGCATTTGCAATACGCGGAGTACCTCTACTGCGTGATGCAATCTCAATTGCAGCATCCTTATTAATTGGAACGTCTAATATATCTGCCGAGCGTATAACAATTGTTGTCAATATTTTTGAGTCGTAATATTCCAAATGTGATGTTATTCCAAATCTAGCTCTTAATGGACTTGTTAATAAACCTGAGCGTGTAGTTGCCCCTATAAGAGTAAATGGATTTAATGTTAGCTGTACTGACCTTGCACTTGGACCCTTGTCAATCATTATATCAATACGAAAATCTTCCATTGCCGAATACAAGTATTCCTCAACTACATGACTAAGCCTGTGTATTTCATCAATAAAAAGAACATCATGTTCTTCAAGGTTTGTTAATAAACCTGCAAGATCACCGGGTTTGTCTAAAACCGGTCCCGATGTAATTTTTAAATTTACATCTAATTCATTAGCAATAATATTTGCCAGTGTGGTTTTACCCAGACCGGGAGGTCCATGCAAGAGAACATGGTCAAGAGCTTCTTCCCTCTGCTTTGTAGCAGCAACAAAAACCTGAAGATTTTGAATAATTTTTGATTGCCCCTTAAAATCATCAAAATTAAGAGGTCTTAATTGTTTTTCAAATTCCCTGTCATTATCAGTAAAAGAATCGTCTCTGATATTTAAAATTTCATCCATTGTTCAAAATTAAATATTTTTTCAGATATATATTATTAAGGTCAAAAAAATAATCAACATTTATGTTAAAAGTGTTTAAAGTTATTTGAAAATTAATAAAATAATCAAAGTTATTATTAGGAATCTTTCAATCAAACTAAATTCCGCAATACAATACACAATATTTTGGCTTGCAAATAGCAGGTGGGCAGGTGTATACGACACCTTGTTTTAAACACAAGCAAGTTAATAACTTTTATAATGTTTCAGATTAGCAATATTTATTGTTGCTATATTTCAAAATAATACTCATTATCAAAAAAATACGATATGAAAACATTATTTTATTTATGTTTATTAATGTTATTAAATTTTTATTTTGTTCAAGCTCAAAATGTAGAATTTAAAAAGAAAAACTTTGAAGATAGCGAAGGTTTTGATCAGGCTATTCAAAATATTAGAAAAGGCGATGCAATATTAAATCAATCAAAAACATGGCTATACAATGATGCTATCGAATACTACGAAAAAGCAAATGATTTTAATCCTAATAATGCTAAATTAAATTTAAAAATAGGTATTTGTTACCTCAATTCAAATAATAAATCTAATTCACTCAAATATTTTAAAAAAGCATATTCTAGTGATAGCAAAGTTGACGCAAAAATATTTTATGCATTGGCACAATCTAATCACCACAACATGAATTGGAATGAAGCCATAACATATTATGAAAAATATAAAGAACAAATTAAAGATGAATCATTAATTAAGCAACTTGACAAAAAAATTCTTGAATGTGAATCAGGCAAACAAATATCATCCAATCCCATTAATGTTGAAATTCAAAAAATTGAAGGTGATATCAACAGTAAATTTAATGATCATTCTCCATTCATTACAAAAGATGAAAGTATGATAATGTTTACTTCGGGCAGAGAGAGCAATTCGGATTCTTATTATGAACACATCTTCTACGCTTTTAAAGATGTAAATAAATGGGGAACACCTGATAAGCTGGGAAATATTATAAGTGGCATTCAGAAAAACGATGCAACTGCAGGTTTATCATTAAATGGTAAAACAATGTTTTTTTATAAAAGCTCTGTTAATAATGGAGATATTTATGTTTCTAATTTTATTTCTAATAAATGGTCAAATCCTACAGCATTTTCAGAAATAAATTCTCCTAATCAGGAATCTTCTGCATGTTTATCTCCCGGAGGACTAGAGTTATATTTTATTAGTAACAGAGTAGAATCAATAGGCGGTAACGACATATTCTATTGTATAAAAACCCCGGATGGAAACTGGAGTAACCCAAAAAATATTGGAGCAACTATAAATACCATTTATAATGAAGAAAGTGTATTTATGTTGAATGACGGCAAAACATTACTTTTTACTTCCAAAGGTCATAATTCAATTGGAGGATATGATATATTTAAAACTTTAAAAAATGAAAGCGGAGAATGGAGTAAACCTGAAAATATGGGTTATCCGTTAAATACAACTGATGATGAAACAAATATATTTGCAGTTGGAGATATGAATTCTTTGTCGGGTTATTTTACTTCTTATAGAAGAGATGGCTGGGGAGGAAAAGATATTTATAACTTTAAATTTGAATCTGAAGATATTACAGAGAAAACGCTTGCAACAAATGATATAGTAGAACCGGATACCATTCAATTAACAGATGTTATTTATGAGGATGATGTAAATGATGCATCAACATATTTTGCTAATGTTGAAGAAAAAAGCACAGAAACAACAGAACCCGAGACAGACGAAATTAATGATGATGTT
>CAYTWH010000013.1:0-6623 GCA_964442075.1 uncultured Bacteroidales bacterium | reverse complement strand
AGAAACAACAGAACCCGACACGGAAGAAATTAATGATGATGTTTCAGAGAAAAGCACAGAAACAACAGATAATGAAACTACGAATGATGAAAATGAGACAACAAGCAAAAATCTAGGATTTACAAATTCGTGGAAAATAGAAGATATGAGCCCTAAAAATGTTGTTTTTAAAATACAAGTTGGAGCAAGCAGAAAACCAATGGGATATAATGAATTACATAAAAGATATAATGGGAATATGACCGTTAAAGAAATACAGCATAATGGATGGTATAAATATTTAATTGGTGATTTTGCTAAATATCAGGATGCAAAAGAATTACAAGCAAGTTGTGGAGTTAAAGATGCTTGGGTAATAACCAGAAAAAATGATATTAGAATAAATATTCGTGAAATATTAGATTTTTATGCTACTTATTTCCCATTGTATTATAAGTTGTTTTCAATTAGTTAAGCCTTTCTTTTAAAATATTTATATTCTTATTTTTCCAATATTTTTTATTTAGAATTATTTCTTAGTATAATTTATATGGAATAGTTAAATTTTTTTATATTTTTACATTTTAAACCTTTAACTATATAATACTTTAATTATGAGGAATTTATTTTTATTTGCAACATTTTTAATATTAAGCTATTCTGTAATATACTCGCAAGAAGAAGATTCTACGCTTGTGGTTGCAGAAGATCAAGAAGCAGAATTGGTATATAATAATGGAATTGATAATTTCAACAGTAAAAATTATAAAGCTGCCCTGAGTAATTTTGATGAAGCAATTCAGCTAAAACCTGATTTTGCCAAAGCATTTTTTAACAGAGGAAGCGTTAAAATGGAATTACAACAATATGACGGAGCAATATCTGATTTTAATAAAGCGACTGAACTTGATGAAACAATTATTAATGCATATTATAGCAGAGGAAGAGCTAAACATTTGAATAAAGATAATCAGGGAGCATTAGCAGATTACGCTATTGCCATAGAAAAGGGACTAAAAGAATCAAAAGTATATTATTATAGTGGATTGATTAAATTTCAAGCTGAAGATTACAAGGGAGCAATTGAAGATTATACACAAGCAATAATGCTTGATTCAAAATATGCTTATGCTTATAATGACAGAGGAAGTGCAAAAAGACAAATAGAAGATTATGTTGGTGCAATCGCTGATTATGAACAAGCTATAAGACTGGACCCCAAAATGGAATTTACATATAATAATCTTGGTAGTGTTAAAAGAAAAAAAGAAGACTATGATGGAGCAATTTCATCTTATACTCAAGCTATAAAAATTAAATCTGATTATTACTCTGCATACAATAACAGAGGCAGTGTAAAATGCGATAAAAAAGATTACAAAGGAGCAATAGAAGATTTTAAAAAAGCAATTTCAATTAAAGATGATTATGTATTTGCGTACAATAATCTTGGCACAGCAAAAATGAAACTTAAAGATTATAAGGGAGCTATAACCAATTTTGATAAAGCTATTCAGATTGACCCAAAATATGGTTATGCATATTTGAATAGAGGAATTGCAAAAGAAGAAATGAGAAATTTTGATGGTGCATGTAAAGACTGGCAAGAAGCAGAAAAATTAGGAGTTAAAATAGCAACAACGTATTTACAAGAATGTAATCATTAATAAATTAAAAATTTTAAAAAGCATGAAAATTCAAAATATAATATTATCAGTATT
The DNA here is from genome assembly GCA_964442075.1 of uncultured Bacteroidales bacterium. GTDB lineage: Bacteria > Bacteroidota > Bacteroidia > Bacteroidales > CAYTAU01 > CAYTAU01. The sequence continues at coordinate 4,923 of CAYTWH010000013.1, read as the reverse complement.
TTTTCTTTGCTCAATTAGCTTGAGCTATGGACAAGAAATTAAATTAGAAAAAGATGATTTTCCTTCAAAAGATGACTATAAGATTGCTAAAGATCATCTAAAAGAAGGTGAAGCATTCTATATGCTTGGACGTGGAGGATTTGTTAGAGCACTAGAACATTATCTTGAAATTAATAAACTAAATTCAAGTATAGCTTTACTTAATTATAAAATTGGTATGTGTTATTTATATACCATTCAAAAAGAAAAATGTATTGATTATTTTAAAAAAGCATTTGAAGTTAATCGCCATGTTGCTGATGATATTTTATATTTAATAGCCAGAGGTTATCACTTGTCTTATGAATTTGATAAGGCTGTTGAATATTATAAAAAATATAAAAATATTCTATCTCCACAAAAATTAGCTAAAGAAAAAAAGAAAGTAGAGAAACGTATAATGGAGTGTGAAGTAGGTAAAAAAATTGTAAAAACTCCTATAAGGGTGTTTATAGATAATCTTGGACCTACAATAAACTCAAAGTATAGAGAATACAGCCCACTTATTTCGGCAGATGAATCTATGATGATATTTACTTCCAGAAGAGCAGATACAGAAGGTGGAGGAAGAGATGAATCTGACAACCTTTTTTATGAGGATATTTATATTGCTTATAATGTGGGAAATAAATGGGAGAAAGCTGAAAATATAGGCAAACCCTTAAACACATCAAATAATGATGCAACTGTTGGTTTATCATCTGATGGTCAGCAATTATTCACATATAATGGCAAAGATAATGGAGGTGATATTTCTGTGTCAGAGTTAAAAGGAACAGAATGGTCAAAACCTGATGATGGACCACTTAAAAAATACATTAACACAGATTATCATGAATCTGCTGCTTCATTTTCATTTGATGGTAAAACAATGTATTTTGTCACAAATAAACCGGAAAACAATTATGATGTTAGTGGTTCTGATGGATTCAATACAAGAACTCATGATATTTTTATGAGTTATTGGGATGAAGAAAAAGAAAGATGGGGTTCGGCTAAAAATTTAGGAAGTGCAATTAATTCTGAATATGAAGAACGAGCTGTATTTATGCACCCTGATGGAAGAACCATGTATTTTAGTTCTAATGGCGAAAAATCTATGGGTGGATTAGATATTTTTAGTACAGAATTGCAAGATGACGGAACATGGTCTATACCAAAAAATATAGGTTATCCTATCAACACACCAGATGATGATGTATTCCTTGTTATGAGTGCAAGTGGAAAACATGGTTACTATGCTTCTGTTAAGGAAGATGGTTATGGTGATTATGATATTTATATGATTACATTCAGAGGACCTGAAAAACCAATTGTTCAAAGTAATGAAGATAATCTATTAGCAAATATTGCTCCTGTTAGTGAAACAATTATGGAAGAATCTGTTGAAATTAAAACCACAAGACTTACAATTCTTAAGGGAACAGTTAAAGATGCAATTTCTTTAAATCCTCTTGAAGCAACAATTGAAATAGTAGATAATGAAAAAAATGAGGTTGTCTCCATAGCAAAATCTAATAGCTCTACAGGCAAATATCTTGTTTCTTTACCTTCAGGAAAGAATTATGGTATTGCTGTTAAAGCCGAAACATATTTATTTCATTCAGAAAACTTTAATATACCGGCTGCAACAAATTATCAGGAAATAACAAAAGATATTCTTTTAAATAAAATGGATATTGGCTCAAAGATCATTCTTAAAAACATTTTCTTTGATTATGCAAAAGCAACACTTAGGTCTGAATCATTTCCTGAATTAGAAAGATTAGTAAAATTATTAACTGATTTCCCAACATCCAGAATTGAAATTTCAGGGCATACTGATAATAGGGGTTCCAGAACTACAAACCAACGCCTTTCTGAAAACAGAGCCAAGTCAGTTGTAGATCATCTTATTGTCAAAGGCATTGATACGAAAAGATTAGAATTTAAAGGTTATGCTTTTGACCAACCAGTAGCTACAAACGATACTGATGAAGGTCGTCAACAAAACAGACGGGTTGAGTTTAAAGTATTAAGTAAATAAACAAGTTATCATTAAATTGAGTATTATTTTATATGGAGTTAAAAAAAATAAAAATATTTATATTAATTTTTTTAACATTTTATTCTGTACTGATTTTTGGGCAGGGGAATGTTCCATTTGATAAAAAACTATTTAAAAATGATAAGGAAAATTTTAATGCAGCCATGGATAATCTTTATGATGGTAATGATGCCTATGAAGATTTATCGTTTAGAATAGCTCTTGGAAGTTATATTAAAGCTAATGATTTTAATCCTAATAATTCCGAATTAAATTATAAAATTGGCATTTGTTATATTAATTCTGCAAACGCCTCGGAAGCTTTGCCTTATTTGCAAAAAGCATACAAATTAGATAGAGAAATAGCAAAAGATTTAAGATATAGAATTGGACAATCGTATCAATCTATGCTTAATTTTGATAAAGCAATTGAAGAATATAATGGTTTTAAAATTTCATTATCACCGAATATTTTATATAATTGGCATCCAGTACTTCAAAAACGCTTTAAAGAATGCTATTCAGGTAAAGAATTAATGAAAACCCCAACAACGGGAAATGGAGTATCCCAACAAATATTGGTACTCCGGTAAATACTGTAAACCATGATGCTACTGTTGGTTTATCGCCGGATGGACAAGAATTGTATGTATATAAAGGAACAAAGAAAAGTGGTGATGTTTATGCAGGAGATATATATTATTGTGAATTAAAAGGTAGTGAGTGGTCAAAATCTAAAGCCTTGCCAAATAGTATAAATTCACCCTATAGCGAATTTTCTGCAAGTATTTCATTTGATGGCAGAACTCTTTATTTTACAAGCAACAGACCCGGTGGTTATGGTGAAAAAGATATTTATATATGTCCCAGAGAGACTAACGGAGACTGGGGTAATGCAACAAATATTGGTAATGTAATTAATACAGAATATGACGAAGAAGGTGTTTTTGCACATCCCGATGGTAAAACTTTATATTTTAGCTCAAAAGGTCATAACACAATTGGAGGATATGATATTTTCAAATCAGCTAAAGATAAAAATGGAACATGGTCTAAGCCTGAAAATATTGGATATCCAATAAATACAGGAAATGATGATGTTTTTTTTGTTACTTCTGCTGATGGCAGACATGGCTATTTTTCATCGATAAAACAAGGAGGGAAAGGCAGTACAGATATTTATATGATAAACTTTACTGCTTTTGAAGATGATAATAAAACGGTGAATCTTACTTTAGTAAAAGGGAAAGTTAAAGATAGCAAAACAGGCAAATTTATTGAAGCCAAAATTGAAATATTTGATAATGAAAAAAACGAAATTATAGCAGTTTTTAACTCAAATAGTGAAACAGGTGAATATCTCATAACATTACCCTCTGGTAAAAATTATGGAATTGCTGTTTATGCTGATGATTATTTGTTTAATTCTGCTAATTTTGATTTGCCCGAAAGTAAAGAATTTGGCGAAATTATTCTAGATGTAGAATTAGAATCATTAGAAAAAGGTTCAAAAATTGTTTTAAACAATTTATTTTTTCAACATGCCAGCTCTGAATTAGAGCCTGCTTCGCGTGCAGAATTAAACAGGGTAGTTAAAATTTTAAAAGATAACCCTTCTTTGCGAATTGAAATTGGCGGACATACCGATAACACTAACAGTCTGGCTACAAATCAGCGTTTATCTACTAACAGGTCAAAATCGGTAGTTGATTATTTAATTAATAATGGAATAAATAATAGTCGATTAGAATATAAAGGCTATGCTTTTTACCAGCCAATTGCAGATAATAAAACCGAAGAAGGGCGAAAACAAAACCGGAGAGTAGAATTTAAAATATTAAACAATTAGCTTGCTTTATTCTCACACTAGCCTTCAGCTATAATCAAATTTTTTTAAATAATAATTTTTCATGTTAAATGATTAAAGTTGACAAAATAAATTCCTTTGTCTAATGCTAATTGTATATATTTAAACAACACACATATCTGCAGAATTTTGATAATTTTTAACCTAAATTCGAAATGAGATTTTCTTTTTGGAGAATGTAATATATTTCACTTTGCCTACTGTTAATTGTCTATTGTCAACCCACTTATAGTATATTTACTACTCCTCTTATTTTAACAAGCTTATCAAGTAAATTTTCCAGTTTATCAAGATTTAACATATTTGCTCCATCCGATTTTGCTTTTGCAGGATTTGGATGTGTTTCCAAAAATATACCATCAACACCTACAGCAATTCCTGCTTTTGCAACTGTTTCAATCATGTCGGGCAAACCACCTGTAACTCCTGTGTTTTGATTTGGTTGTTGCAAGGAATGTGTAACATCTAAAATAACAGGACAATTGGTTTTTTGCATTACAGGTATTCCTCTATAATCTATAATAAGGTCTTGATATCCGAAACTTGTTCCTCGTTCGGTAAGCATTACATTTTTATTTTTTGTTGAATTTACTTTGTTAACAGCATATTGCATAGCTTCGGCAGAAAGAAACTGCCCTTTTTTAATATTAACAATTTTTCCGCTATTGCCTGCCGCGATAAGTAAATCTGTTTGTCTGCATAAAAAAGCAGGTATCTGAATAATATCTGCTACATCTTTTATTTTTTCAATATCTTCTGCTGTGTGAATATCGGTAACAATGGGCAAATTATATTTTTCTTTTACCTTTTTTAAAATTCCAATTGCCTGCATATCGCCAATACCTGTAAAAGATGATAAACTGGTACGATTAGCTTTTTTAAATGATGCCTTAAAAACAAAAGGTATTTTTAATTTATCAGTAATTAACTGTACTTTTTCTGCTATCTCAAAAACTGTTTGTTCGTCTTCTACAACACAGGGACCGGCAAG
>CAYTWH010000012.1:0-86387 GCA_964442075.1 uncultured Bacteroidales bacterium | reverse complement strand
CAGAAGTCAGTCTGGGACTACTATAATGCAAAAGCATTTTATACAATACAATAAATTCCATATCTTTAAAGCTTAATAAAAAAATTGAAATGGATAAATCTCTTATTGCTCCCGCTCCCGCACGCTTTGTAGCGTGTGGTAAATAAAAAAATAGTATCTTTGGGGGAGAGAGGAAACAATTAAAATATGAAATGATTAGACTTTTAATTGCAATAATATTTATTTCACTTTTCGGATGTTCTACAAAGTCAATCTTTCAAGAGAGCTACGGTTGTTGTGATGATAATCTCTTTTATAATGTTATTGATAATAATATAGGTGATAAGCCAGATTTGCATACTATGGTTTATTTCAATAATTATACAGATACTGTTTTTCCATCAGAAAATATTTTAAAATTTAATAATTTAAGTTGTTTATGTGTTTATGGATTAGATAATAGGCTTCATGATAATCTAAAACTTTCACATATACCACAAAAACTTATTATAGATACAAATAAGCTTAATACACTTAATAAAATAAAAGTCTTGGAACTTGGATGGTTTGATTTAAGCGTATTTCCTAACGAGCTGTTATGTTTGAAAAATCTTAAAAGTTTATTATTGGATTGTTGTTTACAGGATTCAATACCAAAGGGGATTTGCAATTTGCCAAATATTGAGGTATTAACATTTCGCTTAAACAATATTTCAGATGTTCCACCTTGGTTAACTGAAATAAAAAAACTCAGAGTAATTGACCTTGGTAATAATACCTTAAAACATATTCCTTTAGTTCTAGCTAAGTGTGATAGTCTTCAGATAATTAATCTAGCCAATCAAGAGGGTTACTTTGTAAATGGGATTGAAAATTATGACCTTCCTGTTAATAGAATAAGTTATTTAAATGAGATAAGTCAATTAGAAAATCTGCTAACCAAAGAAAATATAGTGCGTGTAATTATTGAAGTACATAATGCTAATGCAAAAAAGGAGATAAAAAAATATCTTAAAGAGAAAGGGCTTGACAAAAAGATACGCATAATGGTTCGTCGAATGTTCTACAGTTAATTGTAGCTCACCCCAACTCACACCTATATGTTGTCGTTGTGTATAAATAAAAAAGAAGTGCCCTTAAAATATTAGCTCATCTATCTTGTGCTAATACTCCTGCCTTTTTGCTGAAAGAGATTTTGTGAGTATTTTGCAAAATATATTCATAATTAATGCGTTTAATCTTAATAAAACTTAATAAGATAGATATGCATTTGAAAATAAAAGTAATAATTCTGATAATTATAATTACAGCTAATGTAGCTTTCAGTCAAAATACCTCAATACCTAATTATACACAAGTAATTCCACATCTACAAGACACCATACCAAGTTTATCTAATTATATTTATTGCTCTACTTTTCAGATGGTATGGAATGAATTTAAAGAAAAAGCAGATGGCGACATTAAATTAAAACCTGAAATAGAACTTACAAGTAAACTGAACAAAGGTCTAGAAGCCAAAAAGTATATAAATCCAAATGATTGCTATATTGCCTCAGGAGTGGTTACTAAGAAATTAGTTGATGATATTAATTCAACATTAAAAAAGAAATTTAATAATGCTTTCGAGCCAATAGATGATAATCCCAATCCCAATGATTTTGTATTTTATTCGTTCTTATATAAAAATCTTAAGTTTAAAGAAGAATTTGAAAAAATTAAAAATGGAATAGATTTTACGTATACTACAACTGATAATGGAACAGAGTATGCTAGGGTTGAAGCTTTTGGGATACAAAAGTTTAAAACAGATAATACTAAGCATGTTGAAATGGCAAATCAAATGCAGGTTTACTTTAAATCAGAAGATGATTTTATTGTAAAGCTTTTGCCAAAAAAATCAAAAGATGAAATAATATGTGCTATGATTCCAAATAGAGGTCAAGCTAAACAAATTATCGAAAATATCGATTACTCTACATATTCTAAAGTTGAAAACTTTGAGGGTATAAGACTTGTAATACCTAAATTCAATTTAGACATCACACATAATTTTAATGAGTTAATAGGAAGTAAGATTTTAAATAATAGATTTGATAATTATGTAATTACTGAAGCTTTACAAACAATATTTTTTAAATTAGATGAAAAAGGAGCTGAAATAAAATCAAAAGCAAAATTAAAAGGATATAGGGGAGTTTCAATATTACGTTACACATATGACCTGACTTTCAACAAGCCTTTTCTTTTGATGCTAAAAGAAAAAGATAGTGATTATCCATATTTTGTTGTCTGGGTTGCAAATCCAGAAATAATGAAAAAATTAATTTACTAAGATCATAATCATTCTTTTCGAAGTACTAAATGCCATGCTTTTTTGCTGTAAGAGATTTTGTTAATTATATATATTTATTTAATTTTGATAAAAATAAAACATTTATAAACATGAGAATTCTATTGTTATTCAGTTTTACATTATTAATTACCTTTAATGTATTTGCACAAAAGGAAAAAAGCCCTATTGCAATTGGACAAATTATTATTAATAATGATACAATTCGCCAATTTACATTAGAAGCAGTTGATAGGGATAAACATATTGAAGCATTGATAAAAAAATGGGGTGTACCAAGCAGTAATATAACAGGAATAATTAAATGGGAAGATATTTCAATAGATGGAATTGATTCAAAATTAGAAATCAAATTAAACGATGGATTATTTGCCGAGAAAACAAAAAGTGCAATGTTCAAACCTTTTAAAAACGAAAAAGATAAGACAAAAAGATTGAATTCACTAAAAGAAAACGAATCGCGTTATACATATTTAGAATTCATGGGTTCTGATGGCAAAAATTATATTAATTCTGCTAAAAGAGAAAAAATAATAGTTGATATGCTTTTAGCAGAGTTTAAAAAACTGAAATAAACACCGCCGCAAGTAAAAAGTAGTTTCCTGCCTACGGTAGGCAAGCCAAACTACTATAATGCAAAAGCATTTTATACAATACAATAAATTCCATATCTTTAAAGCTTAATAAAAAAATTGAAATGGATAAATCTCTTATTGCCCCCTGTGGCATGAATTGCGGAATTTGTCTTGCCTACCTGAGAGATAAAAACAAATGTTACGGATGTTTACAGGCTTCTAAAAATAAATCTAAGTCAAGGCTATCATGCAGAATAAAAAATTGCGAGCATCTTAAAAAAACTACTTCAAAGTTTTGCTACGAATGTGAAAAATATCCATGCACCCGTTTAAAACAATTAGACAAAAGGTACAGAACAAAATACAATATGAGCATGATAGACAATCTTAACAATATTAAAAAACTGGGATTAGAAAAATTTGTACAAAACGAACAAAAAAGATGGATTTGCAATAACTGTGGCGAGACATTATGTGTGCATCGTGAATTTTGCTTAGTTTGCAAGCAACCAAGAAATGAAAAGTAAACGCATTGCAAAAGTGCGAACCATGCTCCGATAGCTGTCGTGAATCAGTTGCCCCGTCCTTTAGGTCGGGGGGGGGGGTGAAATACAAAAATCAAATGGGCTTTAGCCCAAAAAGAGAAACCCCCACTTGTGCGGATTTGCAATTAGTGTCAATAAAGCTTAGCATTTAATTAAATACAATTAGTTTCAAATCAATTTACTTTTATGTACTTTTGATAATGTAAGTTATACAATAACAAACATTAAATAAAAATTATGAGATCAATAACAATTATTTTAATAGTATTATTATTTAGTTTTTACTCATGTAAAAATGAGTTGGGTTCAGAGCCAAATGCAAATGAAACAAAAACAGATAATAAAGTTTCAATAGAAACTGAAGACGATACATCAAATGTAAAAATTAATGACAGTACAGATGTAAAGCCGGCAATTAATAATTACAAAGACAGTCTTGTTGCAGAATTAAAAGATGAAAATTCTTTATTAATAATTACAGATCTGTTTATAATTAAAGTTCCGGGTTCTATGGATTATCCACTTGAAAAAACAGCAGATAACATTATTAAAAATAATATTATAGATATTGACCTTGCAATAATATATTGTAGCGATATGTTTGGTAAAGAGTTGTTTTTTTATCCTCTTAATAAAGATCTCAAAATTGTTAAAATTGAACAGCAATATAGTTCAACACTATTTTTTAACGAAGATGGATCGGGTGGAACATGGACAATTGAAGATGTAAATGAAGTACATACAGATTGGATTGATATTGAACAAATAGATAAATTAATATTTAAAACATTATCACAAAATACTTTTAGCGAAACAAAACCCGAAATATCTGAAAATAGTTATTCTGTAGCAGAAGAATATATTAGTACACGAGAAATACCTACAACTTATTCTGAATATGCTTCGTCAAATAAATTAAAGGTTTTTTGGAAAACAGCAGAAAATGAATCTGAATTTATTATTGATTTTGCATTATTACAGGGAGATTAAAATGGAATAATAAACTTAATCTTTAGCTAAGATAAACCCAAGCCATTTTTTAGTAATTTACTGCCGCTGCAATTGGCATAAATATTGATAAGTTTTCAGCATGAAATATCTAATTACAACTATCTTAATTGCTGTATCTACTGTTCTGTTTTCTCAAAATATTTTTCAGCCCGATAAGTATAAAGTTATTGAGAAGAATAATCCTATTTTATTCGAGGTAGACATAGAGTATAAATATGATTACTCTTATAAAATAGAGAAGATGAATATTGATATTGACACATCTAAGCTAATAGGAAGGATAAATACCAGCTATGGCAATAATAGTTATGTTTATGGTAAGTATATAATTAAACAAGACAGCCTGAATAGCATACTAATTGTTCATCAGACAATAAAATTATTAAAAGGAAATGAAGTGCCATGTTGTAATAGTGAATATAAAACCATTTTATATGTATATAATCATAAAAAAGAAATGATTACCGATACAGTGTTGTTGGCACAGAATAGTATGTGGGTAATGCCAATAAATAGTGGAGATATAATCAACAGGACTATATCCAAATCAACTGTTTATTTCGATAAGGATAATGCCTTATCGAAGATTAAAACCAAGAGCTTACATTATTCCCTACATACTATGTATACAATATATAACTTGAACCTAGACTTGGACACAGATACATGTAAGTATAACGAAAATGTTTATAAATGGAAAGACAAGATGCTTCAAATAAAATAAAACTTAGTTGTAACCAATATAAACCCAATCCATTTTCCTGATTCTCAAAATTTGAGTATTTTTATGTTAAAGACAAAAACTGAAGTTTTTTGAATTGCTATCGTAAAAACAATAAATGAAATATCAATGGATGCAGACTTGACAACTATTGCCCTTTCCAATCTATCATTAGGGATATACTTCTATCAAATTTCAGACAATAACGGCAACATTTTGGATATGGGTAAATTTATGAAAGAATAAAAAAAAATGGATTATTAAACTTTTTTTTTTGAAAATCGAAAAAAAACTATATTTTTGCAGTCCGAATTTTTAATTATTGAATAATATCTAATTATATAAATTATGAAAAGAACATTTCAACCATCGAATAGAAAAAGAAAAAACAAACACGGTTTTAGACTAAGGATGGCAACTGCCGCCGGCAGAAAAATTTTAGCTGCCAGAAGAGCAAAAGGAAGAGTAAAATTAGGTGTTTCTGACGAACCAAGACATAAAGTATAGTAAAAAAACATTATAAAATAAACATAAAAAAGCCACTCAAATTAATTTTGAGTGGCTTTTTTGTTATATGGATTTATTAATATTTTTCCATTTTAGAGAAAATGTTTTTATTCTCTAATAGGCTTTTCTAATAAAACCTTGCGAGAAAGTTTTAATTTACCCGATCTTTTATCAACTTCAATCAATTTAACATCTATAATATCACCTACTTTTAATACATCTTCAACTGCACGTATTTTGTGCCATTCAATTTCTGAAATATGTAATAATCCTTCAGTTCCTTTAAAAATTTCGATAAACGCTCCAAAAGAAACTACAGAAACTACTTTCCCTTTGTAAACTTTACCAACCTCAGGAGCTTGAGTAATTTCACGGATTCTTTGCATTGCTGCATCAATAGCTTCTTTATTGCTTGAAGCAATATCTACAACACCTGTGTCGTCTACTTCTTCAATTACTATTACTGTATCTGTTGTACTTTGAATTTCCTGAATTACTTTACCTCCAGGACCAATAACCGCACCTATCATTTCTTTTTTAATAATAATTCTTTCCATTCTTGGAGCATGTGGTTTGTAATCATTGTTTGGTTCAGCAATTATTTCTTTCATAACATCAAGAATAAAAAGCCTTCCTTTTTTTGCTTGTTCTAATGCTTTAGCAAGAACTTCATAAGGTAAACCATCAACTTTTATATCCATTTGAGTTGCGGTAATTCCATCACGAGTTCCAGTAACTTTAAAGTCCATATCTCCAAGATGATCTTCATCTCCCAAAATATCGGAAAGTATAGCATATTTATCTGAATTGTTATCGGTAATTAAACCCATTGCAATACCAGAAACAGGTTTTTTAATATTAACACCTGCATCCATAAGTGCTAGTGTTCCCGCACACACAGTTGCCATTGATGACGAACCGTTTGATTCTAAAATATCAGAAACAACACGTATTGTATATGGATTATTCTCTGCTTCACCCGGCACCATTTTCTTTAATGCTCTGAGGGCTAAATTTCCGTGTCCTATTTCACGACGACCAACCCCTCTGTATGGACGAGCATCACCTGTTGAAAAAGGCAAAAAATTGTAATGAAGAGTGAATTTCTCAGAACCCTGAATAATAGCTCCGTCTATACTTTGTTCATTAAGTCTTGTTCCTAAAGTTATAGTTGTTAAAGATTGTGTTTCTCCGCGTGTAAAAATTGCTGAGCCATGTGTTCCCGGCAAATAATTAACCTCTCCCCAAATAGGGCGAATTTCGTCAGTATCTCTTCCGTCAAGTCTAACACCTTCGTCTAATAAAACACGTCTTACAGCATCTTTATGAACATCATGAAAATATTTATTAACTAATTCTGTGTTAATTTCATCTTTTTCATCATATTGAGAGATAAATTCTTCTTTAACAGCATCAAACAGTTCTTTTCTTTTATGCTTGTCAGCAAGTCCCTGCTTGGCAATATCATATATTTTTTGATATGTTTCTTTATTAACTTTTTCTTTTAATTCTTCATCATTATTTTCATGACAATATTCTCTTTTAGTTATTTTTAACTCTTTTGCCATTTCAATCTGAGCTTCACATTGAATTTTTATCGTTTCATGAGCAAATTTAATAGCATCTAACATTTCTGCTTCTGATATTTCGTTCATTTCTCCTTCAACCATCATAATATTTTCTTTGGTTGCGGCAACTATAATGTCAATGTCAGCTTTTTCTTTCTCCTCAAAAGTAGGATTAATCATAAATTTCCCATCAATACGGGCTACCCTTACTTCTGATATTGGTCCATTAAATGGAATATCAGAAACTGATAATGCTGCAGATGCAGCTAATCCTGCTAAAGAATCGGGCATAACTTCTTTGTCTGAAGATATTAATTCTACGTTTACGAATGTATCGGCATGATAATCACTAGGAAAAAGTGGTCTTAAAGCCCTGTCAATAAGTCTCGCGATTAATATCTCATGATTTGAAGGTCTTGCTTCTCTTTTTATAAAACCGCCTGGGAATCTTCCTGTAGAAGCATATTTTTCTCTAAACTCACATGAAAGAGGCATAAAGTCCAAACCTTCTCTGGCTTTAGATGAAGAAACTACAGTGGCAAGTAACATTGTTTTTCCCATTTTTACAACAACAGCGCCATCTGCTTGTTTTGCAAGTTTTCCTGTTTCAATTTCAATAATACGACCATTACCAAGGTCGATTTCTTTTTTAATTAAATTATACATATTGTGTTAATTAAGTAATTAATCTCTCTTCTACGCGGAGATTTTTGCGTTTGCACATCACAGGTGCTATTTAAAATTCTAATAATTAAGGGATAAAAAAAGGCAATTTGAAATTGCCTTTTTTTTAAAAATTTATTTACGAAGTTTTAGTTCTTTAATAATAGAACGATATCTTGCAATATCTTTATTTTTAAGATAATCTAATAAGCTTCTTCTTTTTCCAACCAATTTTACTAAAGCATGTTCTGTATGAAAATCTTTGCGATTTTTTTTCATGTGCTCAGTAAGATGTAAAATACGGTATGAAAATAAAGCTATCTGGCCTTCTGATCTGCCAGTATCCTTATTAGACTTTCCGTGCTTCGAAAATATTTCTTGCTTTTTTTCAGCGTTTAAGTAATTTTCCATAAAAATAATTATATAATTGGGCTGCAAAAGTAATATATTTTTTAAAATCAACAATTAATATTTAAATTTAAATACTTTTTTTATCTGATTTTCTTTAAAAAAGAGTTCTATATCTAAATCGTACAGATTCTCAAATTTTATAACATAATAAGTACATATATGAAAAAATTAAAAAAGAATTTGGAAATTAAAAAAGATTAATTTAAATTTGAACGTTTAAACAAAGTGTTCAAATGGAAGAATCAAGCAATAAACGTATAGAAACCGAAAAAATATTAAAATGTGCTGCTGAAATATTTTCAAAATTTGGTTATCAAAAAACAAGCATGGCAGATATTGCTCGTGAAATGGGTAAAACAAAAACTTATTTGTATTATTATTTTAAAGATAAGGAAACAATATTTTCAACCATTATTGAAGAAGAAGCAAAAACATTATTTATTAAGTTGGTTGAAGAAACCGCAAAAGGAGACAACCTAGAAAGTAAGATGACAGGATATATAATTGCTCGCTTCAGCCACTTACAGCTTTTATCTGATAGATATTCAAATTTAAAATCTGAACTTTTAACTTTTCTTCCTTTGATAGAGAGAAAAAGGGAAAAATATAATCGGCAAGAAATAGAATTAGTTTATTCAATATTAAATATAGGAAGCACTTCAACCAACGAAAAAATTTATAAAAAAGCAAAAATTGTTGTAAATATTAACAAAGCTATGGAAATTCCATTATTTGTAAGAAACAGTATGGTAGAAAATTCTTTTAAAATTGATGATTTAATAGAACTTATATTATATGGTCTAACTTAAAATAAGCAAAAAGATGAAAAACCCCATTTACTTTTCGATTTTAGTATTACTTATTTCGAGTCAATTGTTTTCTCAATATGAAATTGGTCATACAACTATTACATTTGAAGATACTGCTAGAGGTAATAGACAAATTGAAACAGAGCTATACTATCCTGCAAATACAGCAGGAGATAATGTTGCAATTGCTGCCGGAAGTTTCCCATATATAATTTTTGGACATGGTTTTGTAATGTCTTGGGATACATATGGAAATTTTGTTGACACACTTATTCCAAAAGGATACATAATTGCATTTCCTAGTACAGAAGGAAGTATGTCTCCTAGCCATGAAGAATTTGGATTAGACCTAAGGTTTTTAGTTAATGAAGTCTACGGTTTAAATTCTGACAACTTAAGTTTATTTTATGGAGCAATAAATACAGAATGTGCTATTATGGGACATTCTATGGGAGGAGGATCAGCTTTTTTGGCGGCCCAAAACAATACAGATATTACAACTCTGATTACATTTGCAGCAGCAAACACTACTCCATCATCAATTACAGCAGCTCAAGATGTTACAATTCCAGTACTTGTCTTTTCTGGAGAAGAAGATGGTGTTGCTCCACCAGCAGATCATCAAGTGCCAATGTATGACTCTCTTGCGAGTAACTGCAAAACATTTATTAGCATTATCGGTGGGGGGCATTGTAATTTTGCAAACTATAATGTTAATTGCTCATTTGGTGAGCTTACAACAGGTGGAAGTGGAAGCATAACACGTGAAGAACTTCACGCAACTCTTTTTTCTTTCTTGAAGCCTTGGCTAGAATATTACTTGCAAAATATAAATATTTGGGATGATTTCACTGATAGCCTTGTACAATCAAATAAAATAACATATGATTTAAGCTGTACTCAAACAGGTTTAACGGAGTTTTCTAATAATGAAAAGAATTTAATATATCCTAATCCGGCAAATAATAATTTTCAGTTAAACCTAAATAATAATGAACAATACACTTTAATTATATTTAATATTGATGGACAAAACTTATATTCAAAAGAAATTTACTCAAATCAAAAAATTGATATTTCACACTTAAAAAATGGAATATACATAGTAAAAATATTTAATGATAATGAAGAATATTATTCAAAGAAATTAACCATTCTACACTAACTATTCAAAACCGTATTGCTTTAACATTGCCTAGCTTTTAAATTAGAAATTTTCACATAAAGTTGTAATATAATTATCAATTTATATCTCAATTCAATATTTCTTAACAGGCTATTAATCAGGCTATATATTCAATATAAAAAAAAGTAGTTTTAATTTGTAAAATTTTTGTATTTTTACATAAAATTTTAACCAATTAAATTTATTGATATGAAAAAGATCTACACAATTTTATTAATTATTTGTTTATTGCCAATTTCCATATTTGCTCAGGTTCCGGGTTGGCAGCAATTATACGGAGGTGCAAACCCCGATGTAGCAAAACACATACAGTTCGATCCGATGGGTGGTGATGGTGTATTATTAGGAACAACTCAATCGTTTGGCAATGGGGGTAGCGATTTTTACGCTATTATTGTTGATAATTTAGGGAATCCCATTCAAACAACTTCTTTCGGAACAACAGCAAATGAGGTTTTAAACTCTGCTTATGTAGAGTTTGCAATGGCAAAATATACCAATTCATTCTTGGGAGCAGGTTTTACCGACGCAAGTGGCGACAAAGATATTTTAGTAGTAATATTCGATGGTTTTGGAAATGTTACTGATACAATTTCATATCATACTCCAAATGATGATGAGATTATTGGTATTTTCGATCTTGATCAATATAATTTTTACAACAATGCTATTGCAGTTGGATATAAAACTAACGATGTTACATTTGATAAAGATATTTTACTTGTAGGTGTTGATAACGAATCTGTTTACGATACAATCATTACATATAGTTTTGGCGACCCTAATGCTGATGAAGTTGCCGTAAGTTTCTGTGCCGATAATGGCGTGAAAAACACGGGCATAGGCGCTGTTGCCGGTTATCAAATTGACCCTGCATTTAATAAAAACATTATGCTTTTTGGCATCGATTATTCTATTATACCAGGAAATCCATATTTAACAGTTATTTGGCAAGATACTATTGACTTACCTAATGGAGATGAAGCTGCGAATGTAATAAAGTTTGATGAATTGATGTCTTCGGGATTTATAGTAGGAGGTTATAACACAACAATAGGCGGCGATAAAAATGCATATGTCTGTAAATATGATCAATCAATGGGTGTTGTTGTTTGGGAAACTTCTTTTGGCGAAGCTTTCGATGATGAAGTTCTTGATATGAAAATGATTGATTCTATGATATATGTTACAGGTTACACTACTAATCCTGTTAGCGGAGATAAGGATATGTTTTTAACTATAATTAGTTGTTATTCAGGAAACATAATTTCAGAAAAAACAATAGGAGAACAAGGAATAGATGAAATAGGATATAATATTGAAATAAATAACAATATGTGCTTACCGATTATTGCCGGCGAAAAAGACAATAACATGCTTGCTATAAAAACAAATTATATTGGAAATAATTTTAACATTTTTAATGTTTCCTGTAATGGTTCAAATGATGGGCAAGCAATAGCAAATTATCCTCCTAATACAGTATATGAAACAGTATGGTACGATGCCTTAATGTCTCAATTTAATTCATATGTTGATACCGTTAGTAATCTTGTACCAGGAAACTATTTTTTAGTTACTATGGATTATAGTTGTTCTTTGATTGATTCATTTACAATAACAGAGCCTCTTGTTTTGGTATTAGATTCATCTGTTATTCCAGCTTCGTGTGGAGGCTTATGTGACGGTGAAGGAACACTTATTGTAACTGGCGGAACTCAGCCTTATGTTTATTTGTGGGAGAATGCTTCAAATGTTCCCACCGAAACAGGACTATGTGCAGGAAATTATCTAGCAACCGTTACTGATTTTAATGGCTGTCAGGAATTTATTGAGGTTCATATTCCGGAATTATTATCTGCAACTATCATTGGAGATGTTAACGCAACATCTTATGGTCCTATTCCCGATTTTTCTGCTATAGCTTATTTATTAAAATTTGAGAATAGTTTCGAAATAGATACTCTTGATGCTGCATTATTATCAAGTGGTCATTATGAATTTTATGATATTTATCCGGGGGACTATTTAATACAAATTTCTTTAATAAACGGAACAAGCATGCCAAATGTTCTTGATACTTATCACGATTCCGCTTATTCATGGGCAGAAGGACAAGTATTGTCCATTAATTGTGAAGACATTATAAATTTGACTTCTTCTATGTATGAAATGATACCGGTTGCAACAGGAAACGGATCAATATTTGGGAACATTGCTTATGGCAACGGAACAAAAGGAATTTTAGGAGAACCGGTTCCAGGGGCAGAAGTGTATATTGAGCAAGAGCCAAACGATGAACCTGTCGCAAATTCAGGAACAGATATAAATGGAGATTATAATTTTGGAGATATTGGTACTGGCAATGGATATAGTTTAATGGTAGATATTCCTGGATTACCGTTAATTGAAACATATACCGATATTAACATAACATCTTTAGACACATTATTCAGTGATTTGAATTTTTATGTTGACACTTCATCCGGAAATGAAGGAATTTATGTAGATGAAGTTAATAGTATAGATAATAATGATAAAATAAAGGTTTCATATCAAATTTACCCTAATCCATTTGAAAAAGAATTCAGTATTTTGTATAATCTTACAGGCTTAGCAAATGTTAATATTGCAATTTTTGACCTCTCAGGAAGAAAAATCGAAACAATTGTAAATGACAAACAAGATATTGGAGAATATTTTTACAAATTCAATTCTGAGAAATATAATATTTCTAATGGAACCTTAATCGTAAAAATGACAATTAATAATACTACATATATTAAAAAAGTTGTTGGGATAAAATAGTTCAAACATTTTATTATGAAAAACATCACTTACAAAAATTTTGTGAGTGATGTTTTTTTAATATAGTAATTGATGTTCAATAACATTTTTTCAAAACTTAATACTCAATAATAAAATTTTCAAAAATCGTTTTAAAACATTATTTTTGTAATTCATCTAAAATAATATAAAAAATAATACTATAAAATTTTAAACTATGGACTATACTGAAAGACTGCAAAATGTTTCTGTGCTTGGCGCTGCAGGAAAAATGGGCAGCGGGATTTTATTGCTAACAGCAATGGAGATGGCAAACCTTGGTTTAAAGCCCGAGAACAAAGACAAACTATTTGTTATAAATGCAATGGATGTCTCTAGTGTGGCTTTAAACGGACTAATGGGATATATTAGATCTCAGGTATTGAAAATTGCCGAAAAAAATACCGTATCGCTCAGAAAAGTTTATGCCAACAGAGAAGACTTAATTGAAAACGGCGAAATAATAGAGCAATACATTAATGATGTTTTGAATATTATTAGACCAGTTACCAGACTTGAGCCAACTTACGAATCTACTCTGATTTTTGAAGCGATAAAAGAAGACCCTGCTTTGAAAGTAAAAATATTTAGTCAGATAGACCAAAACAACTCAAAAAAACCCTGGTATTTTACAAATACATCTTCAATTCCCATTGGTAAACTAGATGCTGATGCTAATTTGGGGGGAAGAATACTAGGAGTTCATTTTTATAATCCACCAGCAGTTCAAAAACTGGTAGAAATTATAAAAGGTAAGAATACTCTAGGTGAATTAGAAGAATTTGCAAAAATATATTCTAAAAATCTTAGAAAAGTAGTTGTTCCATCTAATGATTTTGCTGGATTTATAGGAAACGGACACTTTATGCGCGATGCACTTCACGGAATAAAAGAAGTTGAAGCACTTGCACCAGAAGTTCCTTTTGTTGAGGCAGTATATGCAGTAAACAAGATTACTCAAGATTTTCTTGTACGCCCAATGGGGATTTTCCAGCTTATAGATTATGTAGGAGTTGAAGTTTGTATGTACATAATGAGTGTTATGAACCCACATTTAGATAATGAAGACTTACATAGCGATTTGCTCGACAAGATGGTTGCGCAAGGAGTTATGGGAGGACAAAATTCAAACGGTTCGCAAAAAGACGGATTTTTGAAATATGAGAAAGGTGCTCCAGTTGCAATTTATGATCTGGATAAAAAAGATTATATTGCAATAGAGACTTTCAAAACCAAATGCGATGATAAATTAGGTGCATTACCAACTAATGCACCACAATGGAAGTCGATTGTAAGAGATAGAAGCAAAGACGAAAAATTTACAGCCTTCTTCAAAGAATTAAGTACACTTGATACTCTGGGAGCTAAATTAGCAACCAAGTATGGTATTCGTTCAAGCGAAATTGGCAATCAGTTGGTAAACGACAATGTTGCATTCAGCAAAGCTGATGTAAATACTGTAATGCTAACTGGCTTTTTTCATGCTTATGGACCAATAAACGATTATTTTAATTATTAAAAATTTAAGATCATGAAACTAAGAAAAAAAGTATATATGGCAGCTGGTTACAACACGGTTGCACTTGGTACAGGAAGAAAAGAATTTCATCCAAAAAAGCCTCGTCCGGGACTTGAGCATTATATAAAAGAAGCAGGACAAGGAACTATTGATCAAATTGGTGGTGCCGAAAATGTGGATGAAGGTGTAATTGGTAATTTTATGGCTGCAAGATTTAATAAACAAGGAAACCTAGCAGCTTTTATACCAATGATTGATGAAAAGCTTAAATATATTCCTTGTACAAGAGTTGAGGGAGCTTGTGCTTCTGGAGCACTAGCATTAGCATCTGGTATTAAATCTGTATTAGCAGAGACTGCTGATGTAGTACTCACAATAGGTGTTGAAGTTCAAAATACAATGAAAGCTATTTACGGCGCTGATGTGCTTGCTGGTGCAGGTTGGTATCAGGACAGAAAAAAAGGACATGCTTATTTTTTTCCAGGACAATTTAGTGACAGAGCTGGTGCATATTTTGAAAAATATGGTAGAGAAAAAACCCGCAAAGGTCTTGCTCGCTGGTATAGAAATGCAATTGAAAATGCACGACTTTGTCCTACTGCTCAAGAATACCATAACACAATAAAAGATCTTGAAAAAACAGGAATGATGGAGCCAAATCCAAAAGGATTTGTTGATAATTTGAATGTATTTGATTGTTCTAAAGTATCAGATGCTGCTTCATCAATTGCAATTATGTCGGAAGAAGGACTTGCAAAAGCAGGAATTTCTAAAAGCAATGCTGTAGAAGTTATGGGATTAGGGCAAGCTGAATATGATTTAACAAAGAAACCGGAGGATTTAACACGTTTAATGACTACCGAGCAAGCGGTAAAAAAAGCTTTAGAGTCTGCAGGAATTACAAAAGAGCAACTAGGAACTGTTGAAACTCATGATTGTTTTACTATTGCAGGAATTATTGCAACCGAAGCTATTGGCTTTGCTAAACGTGGCGAAGGTGCTGACTTTGTATCTGCAGGAAATACAGCAAGAGATGGCAAAATACCATTTAATACAACAGGAGGTTTAGTTGGATGGGGACATCCTACAGGTGGAACAGGAGTTCATCAGGCAGTTACAATTTGGGAACAGCTTACTGGTAAAACAGGAGATTCTCAGATTGAAATTAAACCAGAACGTCCTTACGGATTAACAATAAATATGGGTGGTGATGACAAAACTGTTGTTGCTATTGTTTATAAAAAACCTGAATAGTAATATTCTTTTAATATTTAAAAAAAAGCTATCTCATTTATCAAAAGGGATAGCTTTTTTTGATTAATATACTATTGCTGAAAATAAATAACAGCTTTATAAGGATGGGCTAAATCTAAAATCTTTTATTCTTCCACTGTGTTTTCTTGTTTTTGGAAATTTAATATCATAAAAGAATTTAACATAATAAGATAATGTTCCCTTAAGTTCTTTACGCATTACAAGATGTTGAATTTTTCCTGTTTTATATAAATTATCAGTACAAACTATTTCTTTATCTACTTCAAAACCTGCTCCGGTTACAACTCTTGGTCCGGCAAATTCAATTAGCGAACCTTTTTCTCCAATCATTATATCTCCTTGTGTAACATAACTGGCATAAGCACCGCCTGTTGTTGGAGTTGCAATAACCGAAAGATATAAAACACCCGCACGTTTTAAATCTAAAATTGACATATTCATTTTTGCCATTTGTGCTAATGCCATAGTTCCTTCATTCATTCTTGCTCCACCTGAAGAGCATATAGATATAAAAGGGTAATCATTCTTTACTGAAAAATCAACAGCACGCTTAAATTTTTCGCCAAATGCAGAGCCAAAAGAACCACCAATAAACTTAAGATCAGTTATAGCAATAACAACATCTTTATCATTAATTTTGGCTGTTCCTGTAACCAGTCCTTCTTTTGAAAAACATTTGCTTTCCATTTTTTCTAGCAAAGCTTTATATTTCCCATGAAAAAACCGCTCATTCCCTATTAACTTTCTTGTAGTTAAGCCCCCCTCTATTTCCAAAAAAGTATTTTTATCACAAATTTTTTCAATTTGTTCTTCTGCGCTTAAATATTCTCCTTTTCCGCATTTAGGACAAGCATAATAATTATCAATATAATCTTTTACAGGAATAAAACCACATCCTCCCGCAACTCTAAATAAATTTTGCTCTACATTCCATTCTTCTTCACAGTTTACAAGTTCGGTCTCATTAATACCTTGCTTTTCGAGATGTGCTTTAATTAAAATACTAGTATGAAAATTTTCTCTCTCAATGTCAATTGTTTTAACTTCATCGTGTTCAATATTTGTTTTTGTTCGTCTTTTTTTAAGCTTATTTAAATTACTATGAAATTCACCATAATTAAGAACTTTCTCTCTTCGTTTTTTCAATAATCTTTTTAAAACATTTTCGGGAATTGAATTATTTCCTTTCTTATCAATTTTAATCCAATTTTTCAAGTTTCGTTTTATTGCTTTTTTTATTTCATTGATAGTGAAATCATAATCAACATGAGCACCCTCTTCCGGTTCGGGTAGAATTTCATCAATCATTCCAATTTCCTTAACATTTTCGGCTCCGGGCTTAAGCATTTCTAATGCATCCTTAACAGTACTCTCTAGCTCTTCTCCTGCCTCGAGTCTTTTATGAAAAATTATTCTACTGCAACTTTCAGGTGCAATTACAGAATATAGAGCATTTTCAAGCATAAAACTTTTGTCTGCAACTTGTATTGCTAATGCTCCACCACTTCCACCTTCACCAATTACAAATGATAATGTTGGTGTCTTAATTTCACAAAATCTTGTAATACAATCTGAAATTAAAAACGATTGACCACCTAATTCAGACTCCATTGATGTATTGCCTCCAAACGTATCAATAAACGAAACTATTGCCAAGCCCTCTCCTTCGGCAACATCCAGCATGTCAAGAATAAAACTGTGTCCTTCTGAAGTTACCATTCCCGTTGCTTTACTTTCTTTACCCTGTCTTCGTTTTTCTTGCCCAAGAATCATACATGTTATGCCGTTGATTGTGCCTTTTGCAACAACCATTGAAGGATCCGGACAATTATAATATGATAGATCCTCAAAAACTTTTTCAATTATATCTGAACTTCTTATTCTTTCAGAATTCCTAATGAGATTGTAACATTCTTTATAACTGCGTTTTGTATTATTTTCAGCTTTTTTCATTTGTTTTAAATCTTTAATAATCAGTTAATAATCTAATTAATAAAATTTTCTGATATTTATATTAATAACCACAGTTCCAAAAACTTTTGGAATAGTTCAAATGAATTTATTTTGTTAATTTATTATGCTATCAGTCTGCGAATTTATGTCCATTCATGGCGAATTATCTTCATTTTACAGATACTGAAATTTCAAGTTTAATGCCCTACTTATAAATCAAAATTATAGTAGTTATTTTAAATTGCAATGAAATAGTTATTTTTTTTATTTGCAAACAATCCCCGCTCCGCCACAAATAGTTATCAATGTGCAATTTATGCCTGCCTGATCAAGTCCCCAGAATTTTTAACTAAAGTTTCATGATAATAAACGTTATATATGTTAATTTTTAGCATGAAAAACTAAAATATTATATATCTTAGTGAAAAATTTAATTTTACACACACTTAAACAATTTTTATAAATTTAAACTATGATGAAAAAAATATATTACACAACAACAATATCGGTATTATTTATAAGTATTATTTTATGCTCATGTAGTTCAAAGAACTTATTAATGATGAGTGTTACAGAACCCGCTCCTGTATATGTTCCTTCAAATATTAAAACAATTGGTATTGTTGATAGAAGTTTACCTTCGAAGAAGAATGAAAAAATTGATATACTTGATAAAATTTTATCTGCAGAAGGCAAAAATCTCGACAAGGATGCTGCCCATGAAGCTGTTGTTGGTCTATTTGATGAAATCAAAAAAAATAGCAGATTTTCTGAAGTGAAAATAATTGACAAAGTTGATGTTAGAAGTCCCGGACTAGGTATTTTTCCATCAGTACTTTCCTGGAAAACAATTGAACAAATTTGTAGTGAAAACAAAGTTGATGCCATATTTGTATTGTCATTTTATGATACAGATGCAAAACTTGATTATAAAGCTGTTCCAATTGAAATTGATGGTCCTTTAGGAGTGAAGATTCCGGCTATTGAGCATCATGCAACAATTGCAACGGTAATAAAAACCGGATGGAGAATATATAATCCGATAAAAAAAATCATTCTGGATAAACATTTGGTAAATGAAAACGTGGTATCAAGAGGCATAGGGATTAATCCGATAAAAGCTGCTGAAGCAATAATGGGAAGAAAAGAAGCCGTTTTACAGATAAGTAATAATATTGGTCATAATTATGCATTAAGAATACTTCCATATAGAATAAGAGTTTCCAGACACTATTATGTTAGAGGAACAAATAATTTTAAAATAGCAAAACGCAGAGCACAAACAGGTAACTGGGATGGAGCAGCTGAACTTTGGGATAAAGAAGTTTCAAACCCAAAAAGAAAAGTAGCGGGTAGAGCTTGTTATAATATGGCTATTATCAATGAAATTAATGGAGACCTTAATGTAGCTGTTGAGTGGGCATCAAAATCCTATACAGATTATAAAAATAAATTGGCTTTACGATATCTCAATGTTCTTAAATACAGAATTGGCAAAAATAAACAGTTGCATCAACAAACAAAATAATTAAAAAACAATTATCCAAACTTATTCTAAAAGAACATTTCTAAAGTTAGGCACTGAAAATATTGTTTTAGATTATAAATACAATAAAATTCCCCGAAAATAATAAATTTATTAGTCTGATATTTTGCTATTTGTAAAAAATGCAAAATAAATTCAAATAAAAGCTTGTACGTTAAAATTAAAAGTATTTATCTTTGCATCCGCTTAAAAAAAAAGTTCTTGAAATTTTAATGAAATATTTTTAAAATATTTAGTGAAAATATTTGTTGGGTAATAAAAAGTAATTACCTTTGCAGTCCAAAAAATTTAAAAAAAGTTCTTTGATATATTGAAGAGTAAAAAAGGTAGGTTTAATAAAATACCTTAAGTCAATTGATTGACTAATAAATTTAAATCTTGACCAGAAATTAATTTTCTTTTTATACAACGAAGAGTTTGATCCTGGCTCAGGATGAACGCTAGCGGCAGGCCTAACACATGCAAGTCGAGGGGTAACAGGGGAGCTTGCTCCCGCTGACGACCGGCGCACGGGTGAGTAACGCGTATGCAACCTACCCGTAGCAGGGGGATAGCCCGAAGAAATTCGGATTAATACCCCATAATATCATAAATTCTCATGTTTTTATGATTAAAATTACGATGGCTACGGATGGGCATGCGTGACATTAGTTTGTTGGTGAGGTAACGGCTCACCAAGACAGCGATGTCTACGGGGTCTTAAAGGATGGTCCCGCACACTGGTACTGAGACACGGACCAGACTCCTACGGGAGGCAGCAGTGAGGAATATTGCGCAATGGACGAAAGTCTGACGCAGCCATGTCGCGTGCAGGATGACGGCCCTACGGGTTGTAAACTGCTTTTCTGTTGAAAGAAACTTCCGAACGTGTTCGGAACTGACGGTACTTCAGGAATAAGCATCGGCTAACTCCGTGCCAGCAGCCGCGGTAATACGGAGGATGCAAGCGTTATCCGGATTTATTAGGTTTAAAGGGTGCGTAGGCGGATTAATAAGTCAGTGGTGAAATCCTACAGCTTAACTGTAGAACTGCCATTGAAACTGTTAATCTTGAGTATAGTTGAGGTGGGCGGAACGTGTTATGTAGCGGTGAAATGCTTAGATATGACACAGAACACCAATTGCGAAGGCAGCTCACTAAACTATTACTGACGCTGAGGCACGAAAGCGTGGGGAGCGAACAGGATTAGATACCCTGGTAGTCCACGCCGTAAACGATGATCACTCGTTGTTCGCAACATATCGTGAGCGACTGAGCGAAAGCATTAAGTGATCCACCTGGGGAGTACGTTCGCAAGAATGAAACTCAAAGGAATTGACGGGGGCCCGCACAAGCGGAGGAACATGTGGTTTAATTCGATGATACGCGAGGAACCTTACCTGGGCTTAAATGTAGAGCGATATACCGGGAAACTGGTATTCCCTTCGGGGCGAACTACAAGGTGCTGCATGGTTGTCGTCAGCTCGTGCCGTGAGGTGTCGGGTTAAGTCCCATAACGAGCGCAACCCCTATCATTAGTTGCCATCAGGTAATGCTGGGGACTCTAATGAAACTGCCTACGCAAGTAGTGAGGAAGGTGGGGATGACGTCAAATCAGCACGGCCCTTACGTCCAGGGCTACACACGTGCTACAATGGCCGGTACAGAGGGCAGCCACCTGGTGACAGGGAGCGAATCTCTAAAGCCGGTCTCAGTTCGGATCGAAGTCTGCAACCCGACTTCGTGAAGCTGGAATCGCTAGTAATCGCGCATCAGCCATGGCGCGGTGAATACGTTCCCGGGCCTTGTACACACCGCCCGTCAAGCCATGGAAGCTGGGGGTACCTGAAGTTCGTAACCGTAAGGAGCGACCTAAGGTAAAACCAGTAACTAGGGCTAAGTCGTAACAAGGTAGCCGTACCGGAAGGTGTGGCTGGAACACCTCCTTTTTAGAGTAGATTTATTTTTATCATTTTAAATAATGGAGGTATTTTCTACCTTTTTTCTCTTCTTTATTTTAATTAATACCCAGAGCGAATAATTTTGCGTCCCTACAGCGACGTAAATAGCTATGATAAAGATTAATTGTTTCTGTTTTTGAAACAAAATAGTCCCGTAGCTCAGCTGGTTAGAGCGCTACACTGATAATGTAGAGGTCCGCAGTTCAAATCTGCGCGGGACTACAAAAAAATTAAACGCAATGGGGAATTAGCTCAGTTGGCTAGAGCGCCTGCCTTGCACGCAGGAGGTCATCGGTTCGACTCCGATATTCTCCACTAATTCTTCGAAAGAAGAAAATGTTCTTATATAATACTGGAATTTAGCAACGTTAGAAATAACGAAGGGCTAGAATATCCCGATGTAAATCGGGAAGGTCAAGGGTTCGACTCCCTTATTCTCCACTAATTAATTGATTATTATTGAATATTAATAATCAATTATTAATGTTCTTTGACGTATTGAAAAACAATAATCAATTTAAGTTATTTCTATAAAATATTCTGATTCAATAATTTCAGAAAAAAAAGTAATTAAGAGCGTATGGTGAATGCCTTGGCTCTCAGAGGCGATGAAGGACGTGATAAGCTGCGAAAAGCTGCGGGGAAATGCAAATAATTTTTAATCCGCAGATATCCGAATGGGGCAACCCGACTGATTGAAGATCAGTCATTCCGACTTGTCGGAAAGCAAACCCGGAGAACTGAAACATCTAAGTACCCGGAGGAAAATAAAACAATAGTGATTCCCTAAGTAGTGGCGAGCGAACGGGGAATAGCCCAAACCATAGTTGTTTCGGCAATTATGGGGTTGTAGGACTATAATATGAATTTTAACTATAAGTAGAAGTTTTTGGAAAGTTACACCATAGAGGGTGATAGTCCCGTACACGTAAAAAGTTAAAATTCTAGTAGTATCCTGAGTAGCACGGGACACGTGAAACCCTGTGTGAATCTACCAGGACCATCTGGTAAGGCTAAATACTCCTGAGAGACCGATAGTGAACTAGTACCGTGAGGGAAAGGTGAAAAGTACTTCGAACAGAAGAGTGAAATAGTACCTGAAACCGTACGCTTACAAACGGTTGGAGTCCCGACTTGTCGGGATGACAGCGTGCCTTTTGCATAATGAGCCTACGAGTTACTCCTCACTAGCAAGGTTAAATGATTAAATCATGGAGCCGAAGCGAAAGCAAGTCTGAATAGGGCGATTAGTTAGTGGGGGTAGACGCGAAACTTGGTGATCTACCCATGGCCAGGTTGAAGCAGTGGTAACACACTGTGGAGGACCGAACCAGTAGACGTTGAAAAGTCTTTGGATGAGCTGTGGGTAGGGGTGAAAGGCCAATCAAACTAAGAAATAGCTCGTACTCCCCGAAATGCATTTAGGTGCAGCGTTGAGGTCGAGTGTCATAGAGGTAGAGCTACTGATTAGGCTAGGGGGCTTCACCGCCTACCAAACCTTGATAAACTCCGAATGCTATGACATATACTCAGCAGTGAGGGCATGGGTGCTAAGGTCCATGTCCGAGAGGGAAAGAACCCAGACCATCAGCTAAGGTCCCAAAATATACACTAAGTTGACCAAACGTTGTGCGACTGCATAGACAGCTAGGATGTTGGCTTGGAAGCAGCCATTCATTTAAAGAGTGCGTAACAGCTCACTAGTCAAGCGATTGTGCATGGATAATAATCGGGCATAAGTATATTACCGAAGCTATGACACTGAATTTATTCAGTGGGTAGGGGAGCATTCCAGTTGTGCTGAAGCTGTATCGTAAGATGTAGTGGAACGGCTGGAAAAGAAAATGTAGGCATAAGTAACGATAAAGCAGGTGAGAAACCTGCTCGCCAATAGACTAAGGTTTCCTGATCAACGCTAATCGGATCAGGGTTAGTCGGGTCCTAACGCGAACCCGAAAGGGGTAGTGGATGGATAACAGGTCAATATTCCTGTACCAGTATATATTGCAATGGAGTGACGAAAAAGTGAAAGGTCTGCGTACTGACGGAATAGTACGTTAAAGGGTGTAGGTAGAGGGTTAGTTAATAGCTTTCCTTATCCGAACCTGATAGTACCGTGAGTCTTCGGACAAGCGGATAATGACCCTAATCATGTTTCCAAGAAAAACTTCTAAGCATCAGATATATACTGCCCGTACCATAAACCGACACAGGTAG
Source organism: uncultured Bacteroidales bacterium (assembly GCA_964442075.1). Lineage (GTDB taxonomy): Bacteria > Bacteroidota > Bacteroidia > Bacteroidales > CAYTAU01 > CAYTAU01. The sequence continues at coordinate 62,782 of CAYTWH010000012.1, read as the reverse complement.
TCAAGTAGAGAATACTAAGGCGCTCGAGTGATTCGTGGTTAAGGAACTAGGCAAAATAGTCCTGTAACTTCGGGAGAAAGGACGCCCCGAGCAATCGGGGCCGCAGTGAAATGGCCCAAGCGACTGTTTATCAAAAACACAAGGCTTTGCAAAATCGAAAGATGAAGTATAAGGCCTGACACCTGCCCGGTGCCGGAAGGTTAAGAGGGGGGGTTATTCCGATTTATCGGAAGAAGCTCTGAATTGAAGCCCCGGTAAACGGCGGCCGTAACTATAACGGTCCTAAGGTAGCGAAATTCCTTGTCGGGTAAGTTCCGACCTGCACGAATGGTGTAACGATTTGGGCACTGTCTCAACCACGAGCTCGGTGAAATTGTAGTTCCGGTGAAGATGCCGGATACCCGCAACGGGACGGAAAGACCCCGTGAACCTTCACTACAGCTTAACATTGATATTGGGTGAATGATGTGTAGGATAGCCGGGAGACTGTGAAGCATTGCCGCTAGGTAGTGTGGAGTCGCCCTTGAAATACCGGCCTTTATTTATTTGGTGTCTAATCTCGATTTATCGGGAAACAGTGTTTGGTGGGTAGTTTGACTGGGGTGGTCGCCTCCAAAAGAGTAACGGAGGCTTCTAAAGGTACCCTCAGTACGGTTGGTAACCGTGCGTAGAGTATAATGACACAAGGGTGCTTGACTGTGAGACATACAGGTCGAGCAGGTACGAAAGTAGAGCATAGTGATCCGGTGGTTCCGCATGGAAGGGCCATCGCTCAAAGGATAAAAGGTACTCCGGGGATAACAGGCTGATCACTCCCAAGAGCTCACATCGACGGAGTGGTTTGGCACCTCGATGTCGGCTCGTCACATCCTGGGGCTGGAGAAGGTCCCAAGGGTTGGGCTGTTCGCCCATTAAAGTGGCACGCGAGCTGGGTTCAGAACGTCGTGAGACAGTTCGGTCCCTATCTGTTGTGGGCGTTAGAGACTTGAGAGAAGCTGATACTAGTACGAGAGGACCGTATTGGACAAACCTCTAGTGTACCTGTTGTGGCGCCAGCTGCATTGCAGGGTAGCTACGTTTGGAAGAGATAAGCACTGAAAGCATCTAAGTGCGAAGCTCCACTCAAGATGAAGTCTCTTTTAAGGGTCGTAGAAGACTACTACGTTGATAGGCTGTAGGTATAAAGGCAGTAATGTCAAAGCTGAGCAGTACTAATTACCCGTAAGCTTTTTTTTCTGAGTCAGTTTAACTTAATTGTAATGTTTTTCAATACGTCATTAATTTATTTAAAATCTTAAGGCGATTATAGCAGTGGGGCACCACCTCTTCCCATCCCGAACAGAGAAGTTAAGCCCATTAGCGCCGATGGTACTGCAGTTATGTGGAAGAGTAGGTCATCGCCAATTTTTTTAAAAGCTCCAATTTTATTGGGGCTTTTTTTATATATTTAATCCTTTTTACTACATTTACTCCCAGAAATATTATAATACAATTTTTGAAGAAAAACTTTAAATATTTGAAATTAGTTATACTGGCATTAGCTCTGAATATAACTGTTTTTTCAGCTAATGATAGCATTCCAATTATTTATTCTTGGAAACTTTCAAGTGATTTCAATAAAATTAACTTTATAAAAACAGATACACTTCTTGCTAATTTTCAAATGTATGATATAACAAAAAGGAATAACAGTATTTCCAATTCTTTTTTGGGCAATTCCGGTCAAGCATCAATTTCTAATATATTTATACTTCAAAATAATAATCCTTTTATATTTTTTAATTCTTATAATAATTATCTTTTCAATAATAACAATATATTATTTTATAACACCAGAAAACACTTTACAAATATTACATACATCACTAATAGCTCTAAAACTATTGGTGATAATAGAATGAATATTTTACATACGCAAAACGTTAACCCATATTTTAATGTAGGCTTCAATTACAAACTTTTGTCTTCTGTGGGGCAATACAAAAATCAAAATACTAAAAATAATTCTTTTGTCTTTTTTTCATCATATAATAAATTCAGACATTCTATACATGCAAGTTATAGTTATAACAGATTTAAAATACACGATAGTGGAGGTATTTCAAATGACGCATATATTGAGGATGAAGAAATGTATTCAACAAGTGTTGGATTTAACACTAATTTAAATAATGCCAGGTCTACTTTTTTAAATGAAAATTTATTGTTTGTTAATGAATATAAATTTGGCAAGAAATTTACACGACAATTAAATGATTCTACAATAATTAAAGATATTAACCATAAAGCCAGCATTATTTATTCTTTATCAGTTGAAAATTATCGCAAATTATATTACGATGACTCAACCGGATTTTACAATAATTACTATATTTCTAATTCTGACACCTATGATTCAACTCAATATAATATTGTTAGTAATGCTATTCAGTTTAAAATTATTCCTGATTCTAATAATTTTATTCCAATTGGTATAACCGGAATACTTGGGGCAGATATAAGGGAATATTATTGCTATAATTATGATACTGCTGCTTTTATTGATAATTCAATACAAATTAATTTGAATGGAGGGTTAAATAGCAATACAGAATGGAGGTTTTCAAACAAATATTTTTTTAATGGACAACGTAAAAATGATATTTTTTCAAATATTTATTTGTTGAAAAAAATAAAAAATAATGATTCCACTAAAATTGAATTAAATATCGATTTTTCAAAAACTAAGCCATTTTTAACAGAAACATTTTTCTTCTCAAATAATTATAAATGGGATACTACATTTTTATCTAAAGACAGAACTAATATTAACTTAAAATATATTAATAAAAAGTTTAATTTGAATTTTTTTATTAATTATTCCATATTAGATAATTTTATATATTTTAACGAAGAAGTTATCCCTGTTCAAAATACGTCTACCTTTAATATTATAACTGCTGGGATTATTAAGGATTTTAAATTAAATAAAATATTTTCAAAGAATATATTTTATTATCAAAAATCTGATAACGATTATGTTATTAGATTGCCTGAAATTTGTTATTATAATTCGTCTTATATTGAATTTTTTCTGATTAAAAATATTTTAAAAACACAAATTGGACTCGACATATACTATAATACAAAATTTTATGGATATTCATATTCACCCGCAACAAGCATGTTCTATTTGCAAAATGAGAAAGAAATTGGTAATTACCCGTATGTAGATGTTTTTATGAATTTCAAATTAAAAAGAGCAAGATTTTTTATTAAATACGAACATGCCAATCACAATATGTTAGAAAGAAGATATTTTTTAGCATACCACTATCCATCACAAGAAAAAATGCTTAAAGTTGGTATTTCATGGAATTTTTATGATTAGATTTAATATTTACATTAATTTAATCTTAATACATTAGCAACAAAATCTTCAAAATATACGTATTAATAAATAGATGTTATAATCTTTCACAAAATTCTATTCATTTAAATTTATTTTGAGAATAACACAAATGAAAAAACCCTCGGGAAAATATAAATTACTTTATTTATTACTTGTTTCTTTATTCTATCTTATTGCTTGTAATACACCAAACAACAGTGTAAATAACAATGACAATAAAAGCAATAAGCTTGAAAAGATCAAAAAACAAGGAAAAATAATTGCTGTAACAAACTATAATTCTACCGATTACTTTATTTACAGAGGACAGCCAATGGGATTTCAAAAAGAATTACTTGATATTTTGGCTATATATTTAGATGTTAAGGTAGAAATTAAAGTAATTAATAATTTAGAATATTCTTTTAATTCACTAATAAATGACGAATGTGATATTATTGCAATTGGTCTTACCACAACTAAAAAACGAAATAAAGTAATAAATTTTACTGAACCAATAGGACAAACTAAACAAGTCCTCATTCAAAAAAAACCTGAAAATTGGTTAAGTCTCAGCAAAAAAGAATATAATAATTTGCTGATAAGAAATCAAATCGACCTTGGCGGAAAAACCATATATGTTCAAAAGAAATCTGCATTTGCAAGTAGAATTAAAAATTTATCAGAAGAAATTGGAGAAAATATTAATATTATTGAAATTGATAGCCTTGAAGTAGAGGAAATAATTTCACTGGTATCAAGTGGGGGTATTCAATATACCGTTTGTGATGAAAATGTTGCTTTAGTAAATAAAACATATTACAACAATATTGATGTGAGTACAGCTATAAGTTTTCCTCAAAATTTAGCATGGGCAGTAAAAAAAGATTCTGACAGTTTGCTTTTAACTGTTAATAAATGCTTGGTTGAATTTAAAAAAACTAAAGAATATATAAATCTGTATAATAAATACTTTAAAAATCCAAGATCTGCAATAATGTTCCAAAGCGATTATTATGCTGTTCAAGGAGGGGACAAGATATCACAATATGACGACATTGTTAAAATTTACAGTGCTGAAATAAATTGGGACTGGAAACTATTATCATCATTAATTTTTCAGGAATCCAGATTTAATCATAATGTTAAATCATGGGCAGGAGCTTTTGGATTAATGCAACTAATGCCGGCAACTGCAAATAATTTTGGAGTTGACAGTTTGTCTTCGCCGGCAGCAAATATTTCTGCAGGAGTTAGATATATCAAGTGGCTAGAAAAATTTATTGCCACAGACATTAAAGATAAAGATGAAAAAGTAAAATTTATTCTTGCTGCATACAATGCCGGACCTGGACATGTAATTGATGCTCAAAAATTAGCCGAAAAATATGGTAAAAATCCAAAAATCTGGGATAATAATGTTGACTTTTACATTTTACATAAATCAAATCCAAAATATTATAACGACTCCGTTGTTAAACATGGTTATTGTCGCGGCAAAGAGCCATATTTATTTGTAAAAGAGGTGATTGGCAGATATGAGCATTACAACAATATTCTTACAAATTAACTTATTCAATATACACAGTAGTTAATCCCAATACTATATCAAAATATAGTTAAAAATGCTATAAAAATAGTCTAATTAAATTTGACTATATTTAACCCCGAAAATCAAGACAATTTATCCAATTGATATTGTTTACAAAAATAGTGTTAATACTCTATGTTTAACATTTTCAAAAATTCAAAAAAATATCATATTATTTTTGCGTTAATTAAAATTTGTATATCTTTGCAGACCATTTTTTTAAATGGAAATTTGTAGCACGTTCTTTATCAGGCCAGTGTAGCTCAGTTGGTCAGAGCAGCTGATTTGTAATCAGCAGGTCGTGGGTTCGAATCCCTCCACCGGCTCATGTTTGTTTTTAGGGGGAGATACCAAAGTGGCCAACTGGGGCAGACTGTAACTCTGCTGGCGTACGCCTTCGTAGGTTCGAATCCTGCTCTCCCCACTTTAAATAAAAAGCGGGAGTAGCTCAGTTGGTAGAGCTTCAGCCTTCCAAGCTGAAGGTCGCGAGTTCGAGTCTCGTCTCCCGCTCTACATCAAGCCGATGTAGCTCAGGGGTAGAGCGTTTCCTTGGTAAGGAAGAGGTCATGGGTTCAATTCCCATCATTGGCTCGAAGTAAAAATGTTTTTTAATTTTTGAATATATAATAAATAAAATCATGGCAAAAGAAAAATTTCAAAGAACCAAACCGCACGTAAATATTGGTACTATTGGGCATGTTGATCATGGAAAAACTACATTGACATCTGCTATAACTAAGATCATGGCTGGAAAAGGTTTAGCAACTGCAATAGATTTTGATTCCATTGACAATGCTCCGGAAGAAAAAGCAAGAGGTATTACTATTAACACTGCGCACGTTGAGTATGAAACAGAAAATCGTCATTATGCTCACGTTGACTGTCCTGGTCACGCTGACTATGTGAAAAACATGGTTACAGGTGCTGCTCAAATGGATGGCGCAATATTGGTTGTAGCAGGAACAGATGGTCCTATGCCTCAAACTAGAGAGCATATTCTTTTAGCTCGTCAGGTAAATGTACCTAAAATTGTTGTTTTCTTAAACAAAGTTGACATGGTTGATGACGAAGAGATGATTGAACTAGTTGAAATGGAAATTAGAGAACTTCTAAGTTTTTATGAATTCGATGGTGACAATACCCCTGTTATTCTAGGATCTGCACTTGGTGCAATGAATGGAGAAGAAAAATGGGTTGAAAAAGTTATTGAACTTATGGCAGCTGTTGACGAATGGATACCGGTTCCTCCTAGAGATAACGAAAAACCATTTTTATTACCTGTTGAGGATGTATTCTCAATTACAGGTCGTGGAACTGTTGCTACAGGTAGAATAGAAACAGGTATTGTTAACACCGGAGATGAAATTCATCTTATTGGCTTAGGTGCAGAAGGTCGTAAAACTGTATGTACAGGTGTTGAAATGTTTAGAAAAATATTAGACAGAGGTGAAGCTGGAGATAATGTAGGTTTATTATTACGTGGTGTTGACAAGAAAGAAATTAAGAGGGGAATGGTTATTGCAAAACCAGGTTCGATTAAACCTCATACAAAAGTTAAGGCCGAAGTTTATGTTTTGAAAAAAGAAGAAGGTGGTCGTCATACTCCATTTCATAATGATTATCGTCCACAATTCTACATTAGAACACTTGATGTTACCGGTAACATTAAATTACCCGAAGGTGTTGAAATGGTAATGCCAGGCGATAATGTTACAATTACAGTTGAATTAATTACTCCTGTTGCTTGTAATGTTGGATTACGTTTTGCAATACGTGAAGGTGGAAGAACTGTTGGTGCAGGGCAAATTATAGAGATTATCGAATAATATTTTTATAATCTTATATTAAATTTGTCAGAAAAAATTTCTGACAAATTTATATATTTTATAAACGGGTGTAGCTCAGTTGGCAGAGCACTGGTCTCCAAAACCAGGTGTCGGGCGTTCGAGTCGCTCCTCCCGTGCATAACAAAAGGATAGAAAATGGCAAAAATAAAAGTATATTTTGAAGAAACATACAATGAATTGGTTCATAAGGTTTCATGGCCAACTTGGAAAGAATTGCAGAATAGTGCTGTTTTAGTTGGAATAGCAACACTTATTATTGCATTTGTCATTTTTTTAATGGATTATAGTTTTGATAATCTAATGCACATATTTTATAAAATGTTTTATTAAAAATTATTAAGGTATAATAATGGCTGACTCCGTTAAAAAATGGTATGTTATTAGGGTTTTAAGTGGTAAAGAAAAAAAAATCAAAGACTACATAGAATCAGAAATTGCAAGATTAAACATGCAAGACTATGTTTCTCAGGTATTAATCCCTACAGAAAAAATATACCAAATTAGAAACGGGAAAAAAATAAGTAAAGAAAGAAATTTTTACCCCGGATATATTTTAATGGAAACATTACTTGGAGGAGAAGTCGAACATATTATAAAAAATGTTACAGGAGTTATTGGCTTTTTAGGAACTGAAAAAGGAGGCAAACCATCTCCATTAAGAACGTCTGAAGCAAACAGGATTTTGGGGAAAGTTGATGAGTTGGCCAATAGTGATGAGGAAATTAACATTCCATTCTTTGTTGGAGAACAAGTTAAAGTTGTTGATGGACCATTTAATAGTTTTTCTGGTATTATTGAAGAAGTAAATGATGAAAAGAAAAAATTAAAGGTTATGGTTAAGATCTTTGGAAGAAAAACTCCATTAGAATTAAGTTTTATGCAAGTTGAAAAAGAATAAAATATTTTAATATGGCTAAAGTTGTTGACGGAATTATAAAATTACAAATCAGAGGAGGAGCTGCAAATCCTTCCCCGCCAGTTGGACCTGCATTAGGTGCTAAAGGGGTAAATATTATGGAGTTTTGCAAACAATTTAATTCAAAAACTCAAAAACAAGCAGGAAAAGTTTTACCTGTTGTTATTTCTGTATATGCTGATAAATCTTTCAGCTTTATAATTAAAACTCCACCTGCTGCGATTCAAGTACTTGAAGCTGCAAACGTAAAGTCTGGTTCACCTGAATCTAATAGAGAAAAAGTTGGAACAGTAACTTGGGATCAAATAAGAGAAATTGCAGAAAATAAAATGCCAGACCTAAATGCTTTTACTGTAGAAGCAGGGATGAAAATGGTTGCTGGAACAGCAAGAAGTGCCGGAATTGTTGTTAAGGGGAAAGCGCCATTTAATGAATAAACAAACTTTTAATTATTAGAAAGATGGGCAAATTGTCAAAAAACAGAAAAAATGTAATAGAAAAAATAGATCAAGGGAAATCATATCCTTTGGTTGATGCTTCCAAATTAGTGAAAGAAATTACTACAACAAAATTCGATTCATCAATTGATTTAAACATTCGATTAGGGGTAGACCCAAGAAAAGCCAATCAAATGGTTCGCGGGATTGTTACTTTACCCCATGGAACAGGAAAAAAGATCAAAGTATTAGTACTTTGTACTCCTGAAAAAGAAGAAGAAGCAAAATCTGCTGGTGCTGATTTTGTTGGTTTAGATGAATTCATTGAAAAAATTCAAAAAGGATGGATCGATGTTGATGTAATTATCACTATGCCATCAGTAATGGCAAAAGTTGGTAAATTAGGCAAAGTATTAGGCCCTCGTGGATTAATGCCTAATCCCAAAAGTGGTACTGTAACAATGGAAATTGGTAAAGCAGTGCAAGAAGTAAAGGCAGGGAAAATTGATTTTAAAGTTGATAAGTATGGTATTATTCATGCAAGCATCGGAAAAGCTTCGTTCGATTCAAATAAAATTGAAGATAATGCACGTGAATTAATAAATACAATTATTAAATTAAAGCCAACTGCTTCAAAAGGTACTTATATGAAAAGTATTTACATGTCAAGTACTATGAGCCCAGGATTAAGAATTGATCCTAAATTAATTGATTAATTAACATTATTAAGTTATGAATAGAGATCAAAAAAGTGCTCTTGTTGATGGTTTGACAGAAAAAATTAATACCTCAAATCATATTTACTTAGTTGATATTGGCGAACTTAATGCTGAAGATACTGGGAAATTAAGAAGAAATTGTTTTGAGAAAGAAGTAAAACTAATTGTTGTTAAAAATACATTATTGGAATTAGCTTTCAATAAAGTTGAAGATGATTTTAAAGAAATATATGATGTTTTAAAAGGTCATACTTCATTAATGTTATCTGAAACAGGAAGCGTTCCAGCTAAACTTATTAAAGAGTTTAGAAAAACAAACAAAAATCCAATATTAAAAGCTGCTTTTGTTGAAAAAGGATTTTATATTGGAGATGAACAACTTGATGTTTTAGCAAGTATTAAGTCTAAAGAAGAAATTATTGGAGACATTATTTTATTATTACAATCTCCATTAAAAAATGTTATGTCTTCTTTACAGTCTGGATCAAACATTATTACAGGTGTTATTAAAACACTTTCAAATAAAAAAGAATAATTTTTAATTTTTAAAATTTTTAAAATGGCAGATTTAAAAAAGCTAGCAGATGAATTAGTTAATTTAACAGTTAAAGATGTTAATGAATTAGCTGATATATTAAAAGAAGAATATGGTATTGAACCTGCGGCTGCGGCTGCAGTTGTGGCAGGACCTGCTGCTGGAACAGAAAACGGTGAAGAAGCAGAAAAAACACAATTTAATGTAATGTTGAATCACCCAGGTGGAGCAAAATTACAAATAGTTAAATTAGTTAAAGAATTAACGGGGTTAGGTCTTAAAGAGGCAAAAGCTCTTGTTGATGCTGCACCTAAAGCAGTTAAAGAAGGAGTTTCAAAAGATGAAGCTGAATCATTAAAAGCTAAATTAGAAGAAGCAGGAGCCGAAGTTGAACTTAAATAGGTATTTCCTATATTAAATTTTTATACAGGTTTAGAGTTAAATTAACTCTAAGCCTTTTGTTGTTATATATTTTTTTTAAGTTCATTAATTAACTATAAAAAATGGCTTCAAATAATTTAAAAGAACGCATATCTTTTGCATCAATAAAAAATCAATTAGAATATCCTGATTTTTTAGATATTCAATTAAAATCATTTGCAGATTTTTTTCAATTAGAAACAACTCCGGAAAAAAGAAAAGACGAAGGCTTGTTTAAGGTTTTCAATGAAAATTTTCCAATTACAGATACAAGAAATAATTTTGTATTGGAGTTTATTGATTATTTTGTTGATCCACCAAGATATAAAATTGAAGAATGTATAGAAAGGGGTTTGTCATATAGTGTCCCTTTAAAAGCAAAAGTAAGATTATACTGTACTGATCCTGAACATGAAGATTTTGATACTGTAATACAAGATGTTTATCTTGGAACAATCCCTTATATGACTCCAAGAGGTACATTTGTAATAAATGGTGCTGAAAGAGTTATTGTATCACAATTACATCGTTCTCCGGGAGTATTCTTTGGACAAAGTGTGCATGCAAATGGCACAAAATTATATTCTGCAAGAGTAATTCCATTTAGAGGTTCTTGGATTGAATTTGCAACGGATATAAACAATGTAATGTACGCATACATTGACCGTAAAAAGAAATTACCTGTTACAACATTATTGAGGGCTATTGGCTATGAAAGCGATAAAGATATATTAGAGATTTTTGATCTCGCAGATGAAGTAAAAGTTACTAAAACAGGTCTGAAAAAAGTAATTGGAAGAAAACTTGCTGCCAGAGTATTAAGATCTTGGATTGAGGATTTTGTTGATGAAGATACGGGTGAAGTAGTTTCAATTGAAAGAAATGAAATAGTTATTGACCGAGAAATAGTTATTGAGAAAGGACATATAGATACTATTGTAGAATCTGGAGTAAAAACAATTTTATTACATAAAGAACATAAAAATATTAATGATTTTGCAATAATTTATAATACTTTACAAAAAGATCCAAGTAATTCAGAAAAAGAAGCTGTTCTACACATTTACAGACAGTTAAGAAATTCGGAGCCACCTGATGAGGCTACTGCAAGAGACGTTATTGACAAATTATTCTTCTCAAATAAAAGATATGATCTTGGTGAAGTTGGAAGATATAGAATTAATAAAAAGTTAGGACTTGATACATCAGTGGACATTAAAGTTTTAACTAAAGAAGATATTATTGAAATCATTAAGTATTTAATTGAACTAATTAATTCTAAAATTGATGTTGATGATATTGACCATTTAAGTAACAGAAGAGTTAGAACTGTTGGCGAGCAATTACATAATCAATTTGGAGTAGGTTTAGCCAGAATGGCTAGAACTATTAAAGAACGAATGAACGTAAGAGATAATGAAGTTTTTACACCTATTGATCTTATCAACTCCAAAACTTTATCATCAGTTATTAATTCTTTTTTTGGAACCAACGCATTATCACAATTTATGGATCAAACAAATCCATTAGCTGAAATGACACACAAAAGAAGAATGTCTGCTTTAGGTCCGGGTGGACTGTCAAGAGAAAGAGCAGGATTCGAAGTTCGTGATGTACATTATACACACTATGGCAGATTGTGCCCAATTGAAACTCCTGAAGGACCAAACATTGGACTAATATCCTCTTTATGTGTATATGCAAAAATTAATGAACTAGGTTTTATAGAAACTCCATACAGAAAAGTTGAAGCCGGAAATGTAAATCTAAATAACGAAGAAATTATATATTTAAGTGCAGAAGAAGAAGAAGAAAAAATTATTGCACAGGCAAACGCACCTATTGATAAAGAAGGTGCGTTTATTAATCCAAAAGTGAAAGCACGTCACGAAGCAGATTATCCTTTAATAGAAAAAGAATCTGTTGATTTAATGGATGTTGCTCCAAACCAAATTGCTTCAATTGCTGCTTCATTAATTCCATTTTTAGAACATGATGACGCAAATAGAGCATTAATGGGTTCAAATATGATGCGTCAGGCAGTTCCTTTAATTCGACCTGAAGCCCCCATTGTTGGAACAGGTATTGAAAAATTAGTTGCTAGAGATTCCAGGTCGCTTTTAATTGCTGAAAATGATGGTGTTGTTGAATATGTTGATACTGATGAAATAGTAATAAGGTATTCCAGAACAGAAGAAGAAAAATTTGTGAGTTTTGAAGATGATATAAAAAAATATACCATTTCTAAATTTCGCAAAACAAATCAAAATACTTGTTTAAATCTTAGACCTATTGTTTCTAAGGGCGACAGAGTAGAAAAAGGAGATATTCTTACCGAAGGTTATGGAACTAAAGAAGGCGATTTAGCATTAGGAAGAAACCTAATGGTAGCATTTATGCCTTGGAAAGGATATAACTTTGAAGATGCAATCGTTATTTCTGATAAAGTTGTACATCAAGATATTTTTACCTCTATTCACATTGAAGAACATCAACTGGAAGTTAGGGATACTAAACGAGGAATAGAAGAGTTAACATCTGACATTCCAAATGTTAGCGAAGAAGCGACTAAAAATCTTGATGAAAATGGTGTAGTAAGAATTGGTTCTTCTGTTGTTCCCGGAGATATTTTAATAGGAAAAATTACTCCCAAAGGAGAATCTGATCCTTCTCCCGAAGAAAAGCTACTACGTGCTATTTTTGGAGATAAAGCAGGTGATGTAAAAGATGCTTCATTAAAAGCTTCTCCTTCGTTAAACGGCGTAATTATTAATAAAAAATTATTCTCCAGGTCTGTAAAAGATAAAAAACATAAAATTACAGAAAAACCAATAATAGCAAAAATTGATGAAGAGACTAATAATAAAATTGATGAGTTAACAAATAAGCTAATTGATAAATTATTTATACTGGTTAATGGTAAAACATCACAAGGAGTTAAAGATTTTTTCAATGTTAGCATTATCCCTAAAGGAAATAAGTTCACATTAAAATTGCTTCAAGGTATTGATTTTCTAAACATAAATCCATCAAGATGGACTACAGATAAAAAGAAAAATGAAATTATAAAAAGACTATTACATAACTACTTAATTCATAGAAAAGATATTGAGGGAGAAGCAAAAAGGAAAAAATTCAACATAACAATTGGAGATGAACTTCCAACAGGAATTATTCAACTTGCAAAGGTTTATATTGCAAAACGAAGAGTCCTTAAAGTTGGTGATAAAATGGCAGGTAGACATGGAAACAAGGGTATAGTTGCTAAAATTGTTCGCGCTGAAGATATGCCATTTTTAGAAGACGGAACTCCTGTTGATATCGTATTAAATCCACTTGGAGTACCTTCTAGAATGAACTTAGGACAAATATATGAAACAGTACTGGGTTGGGCAGGGAAAAACCTTGATTTGAAATTTGCTACACCAATTTTCAATGGTGCTAAAATTGAAGATATAAATAATTATACTGAAAAAGCAGGTGTCCCAAAATATGGTAAAACTTATTTATATGACGGTGGTACCGGTGAACGATTTGACCAACCAGCAACTGTTGGAATAATATATATGCTTAAATTAGGGCATATGGTAGATGATAAAATGCATGCAAGATCCATCGGTCCATATTCACTTATTACTCAACAACCCCTTGGTGGTAAAGCTCAATTTGGAGGTCAAAGGTTTGGTGAAATGGAGGTTTGGGCACTTGAGGCATTTGGAGCATCAAACATTCTTCAGGAAATACTTACAGTTAAATCTGACGATGTAATAGGTAGAGCTAAAACTTATGAATCCATTGTAAAAGGTAACAATATGCCAAACCCGGGAATACCTGAATCATTTAATGTATTATTACATGAACTAAAGGGATTGGGATTAAGTGTTGAACTTGAATAATAAATTTTTAATAACAATTTTATATATAATATTATGGCTTTCAGAAGAGACAATAAAGTAAAAAATGAATTTACAAAGATCTCTATTGGTTTATCTTCTCCAGAAAAAATATTGGAATTTTCAAGTGGAGAAGTGTTGAAACCTGAAACTATCAATTACAGAACATATAAACCAGAAAGAGATGGTTTGTTTTGTGAAAGAATTTTCGGACCAATAAAAGATTATGAGTGCCATTGTGGTAAATACAAAAGAATTAGGTATAAAGGGATAATATGCGATAGATGTGGTGTTGAAGTTACAGAAAAAAAAGTTAGACGTGAAAGAATTGGACATATAAATCTTGTTGTGCCTGTTGCACATATATGGTATTTTAAGTCTTTGCCTAATAAAATTGGATATTTATTAGGATTACCAACAAAAAAATTAGACGCTATAATCTACTATGAAAGATTTGTTGTTATTCAAGTTGGAGTTGCCATATCAAAAGACGAAGAGACAGAATTAAAAGAAATGGATTTTCTGACAGAAGAAGAGTATTTAGACATTCTCGAATCATTACCTAAAGATAACCATTTATTAGATGATAGCGATCCTAATAAATTTATCGCAAAAATGGGTGCAGAAGCAATTCATTCTTTACTTTCAAGAATAGATCTTGATGACCTTTCATATACATTAAGACATAAGGCAAATACAGAAACATCTCAACAAAGGAAAAACGAAGCATTAAAACGGCTTAATGTTGTTGAGGCATTTAGAGCATCAAAAAAAAGGAATAAACCGGAATGGATGATAATAAAAGTTGTTCCTGTTATTCCTCCTGAGCTAAGACCTCTTGTTCCTCTTGATGGTGGACGATTTGCGACATCAGACCTTAACGATTTATACCGAAGAGTTATTATTAGAAATAACAGATTAAAGAGATTAATAGAAATCAAAGCCCCAGAAGTAATTTTACGTAATGAAAAAAGAATGCTTCAGGAATCCGTTGATTCTTTATTTGATAACTCCCGAAAAGCAAACGCTGTTAAAACTGATGCAAATAGACCATTAAAATCACTTTCTGATAGTTTAAAAGGAAAACAAGGACGTTTCCGTCAAAATCTTCTTGGAAAAAGAGTTGATTATTCTGCTCGTTCAGTTATTGTGGTTGGTCCCGATTTAAAATTACACGAATGTGGAATACCAAAAGATATGGCATCAGAACTTTACAAGCCTTTTATTATTAGAAAACTTATTGAGAGAGGTATTGTAAAAACTGTTAAATCTGCTAAAAAAATAGTAGATCGTAAAGACGCTGTTGTTTGGGACATACTTGAAAATGTCTTAAAAGGACATCCGATTTTGTTAAACCGCGCCCCTACTCTTCACAGATTAGGAATTCAAGCTTTTCAGCCAAAACTGATAGAAGGAAAGGCAATACAACTTCATCCACTTGTATGTACCGCATTTAATGCCGATTTTGATGGAGACCAGATGGCTGTTCACTTACCTTTGGGAAACGCAGCTATTCTTGAAGCACAAATGCTAATGCTTGCTTCACACAATATTTTAAACCCAGCAAATGGTGCTCCGATTACTGTTCCATCTCAAGACATGGTACTAGGGTTATATTATATGACAAAATCTCGCAAAAGTACTCCTGAAAATAAAGTTAAAGGTGAAGGTAATATTTTTTATTCACCAGAAGAAGTAATTATTGCACACAATGAAAAAGCAATCGATTTACACGCAATTATAAAGGTTAAAATAGATAATATAGATTCTAGCGGAAATAGATTTACAGAAATTATTGAAACAACTACAGGAAGAGTACTGTTAAATCAAGTTGTTCCTAAGTCGTTTAATTATATTAATGAAGTATTAACTAAAAAATCTCTTCGTGATATTATTGGAGGAGTTTTAAAACAAACCAGCACTTCTGAAACAGCTAATTTCTTAGATGATATTAAAGATTTAGGATATAAAATGGCATTTATTGGAGGCTTATCATTTAATCTTGACGATGTAATTATTCCTAAAGAAAAAATCGATATTGTTAATGAAGGATATACACAGGTAGATGAAGTTCTAGCTAATTATAATATGGGATTTATAACTAACAATGAACGTTATAACCAAATAATTGACATCTGGACTCACACCAACGCCAACCTTACCCAGATACTTATGAATCAGCTAAGTAGTGATAAAGCAGGTTTCAACCCTATTTATATGATGCTTGACTCTGGAGCAAGGGGTTCTAAAGAACAAATTAGACAGTTATCAGGAATGAGAGGACTAATGGCAAAACCACAAAAATCAAGTGCAGCTGGTTCTGAAATTATTGAAAACCCTATTCTTTCAAACTTCAAAGAAGGTCTTTCTGTACTAGAATATTTTATCTCTACTCACGGTGCAAGAAAAGGTCTTGCGGACACAGCTTTAAAAACAGCAGATGCAGGATACCTTACAAGAAGACTGGTTGATGTTTCACAAGATGTGGTTGTAATACATGAAGATTGTGGAACATTACGTGGTTTAATTGCAACTTCTATCAAAAAAAATGAAGAATTGGTTGAATCATTATATGAAAAAATATTAGGCAGAACGGCTGTTCATGATATTGTTCACCCATTAACAGGTGAACAAATAATAATGGCAGGAGAGGAACTAACTGAAGATATTTGTAGTATAATTGAAGAATCCCCAATTGAACAAGTTGAAATACGTTCAGTACTAACATGTGAAGCCAAAAAGGGTGTATGCGCAAAATGCTACGGCAGAAATCTTGCAACAGGAAGAATGGTTCAAAAAGGGGAAGCGGTTGGAGTTATTGCGGCACAGTCAATTGGTGAACCAGGTACTCAATTAACTCTTAGAACATTCCACGTTGGTGGTACTGCATCTAACATTACAAGTGAATCTAATATTATTTCAAGTTATGATGGTATAGTTGAGATTGAAGAACTGAAAATTGTAAAATATAAAGACAATAATGATAATAAATCCAATATTGTTATTGGACGTCTAGCTGAATTAAAAATAATTGATAAAAACACAGGTATTGTTTTAACAAATCATAATATCCCTTATGGGTCTAAATTTTATATCCAAAATAATGCGAGTATTAAAAAAGGAGACCTTATTTGTGAATGGGATCCTTTTAATGCTGTTATTATTTCCGAAACAAGTGGGAAAATTTCTTTTGAAAATGTAATTGAAGGAATAACATATAGAGAAGAAACAGACGAACAAACAGGATTTAAAGAAAAAGTTATTGTTGAAACAAGAGATAAAACTAAAAATCCAATAATAAAGATATTATCAAAAGATAACGATGAACTAAAATCTTATAACTTACCCGTTGGTGCGCATATTGTTATTAATGATGGGGACAAAGTTGTTGGAGGACAAATTTTAGTTAAAATTCCTCGTTCTTTTGGAAAATCAGGAGATATTACAGGAGGTCTTCCAAGAGTTACAGAACTTTTTGAAGCAAGAAATCCTTCAAATCCTGCCGTAGTTGCAGAAATTGACGGTGAAGTTTCTTTTGGTAAAATAAAACGCGGAAATCGGGAAATAATGATAAAATCAAAAGAAGAAGAAGTAAAAAAATATCTCGTTTCATTAGCAAAACAAATTCTAGTACAAGAAAATGATTATATAAAAGCAGGTACACCACTATCTGAAGGAGCAATAACTCCTGCAGACATCCTTTCAATAAAAGGACCTACAAAAGTACAGGAATATATTGTAAATGAAGTGCAGGAAGTATATCGTATGCAAGGTGTAAAAATTAATGATAAACACTTTGAAGTAATAGTACGACAAATGATGCGCAAAGTTGAAATTAACGAGCCTGGAGATACAACTTTTCTTGAGAAAAAACTTGTTGACAAACGAGTATTTATGGAAGAAAATGATAAGATGTACGGCATGAAAGTTATAACAGATGTAGGCAATTCAGAAACTCTAAAAGAGGGACAACCAATTTCTGCAAGAAAATTACGTGATGAAAATTCTATGCTTAAACGTAAAGATTTAAAAACCGTCGAAGCAAGAGATGCTGTTCCTGCTACATCTAGTCAAGTACTACAAGGAATTACCAAAGCTGCCCTTCAAACAAAAAGTTTTATTTCTGCTGCTTCATTTCAGGAAACAACAAAAGTGCTAAACGAAGCTGCAATTAACGGCAAAGTTGATGATCTTGAAGGACTTAAAGAAAATGTTATTGTTGGTCATTTAATACCGGCAGGTACAGGAATTCGAAATTATAAAGATATAATTGTGGGATCTCAAGAAGAATATGATAAGCTGGTGGGAGTAAAAAAATCAGACGAAATTTATAATGAAGAAATACAATCGTAATATGGAAGATAAAAATAAAGATAAAAACAAAAATCAATTGAATATTGAACTAAATGAAGAAGTAGCTCAAGGTGTTTATTCAAATTTAGCTATTATAACTCATTCCAGTTCTGAATTTGTAATTGATTTTGTTAGAATTATGCCAGGAGTACCGAAAGCACAAGTAAAATCAAGAATTGTGCTTACTCCAGAACATGCAAAAAGACTTATGAATGCATTGAAAGAAAATATCGCCAAATTTGAATCTATGCATGGAAACATAAAAAATGTTGAAAACAATAATCCACTTATTATGCCAATGAATTTTGGCGGACCGGCTGGACAAGCTTAATAATTTTTAAAATATTTTCTAAAAGTACAATCTTCAGGGTAATCGGAGCTTAATTTATTGTGCCGTGAACGCACTGACATACAGGTGGTTGTGATTGTGTCGCAAATGTTTAAGTAAAAAACACATTTTTAAAAGCAACCTTTTAATATATTTTTTAGTCTAATAATTAGTTATTAATTTTACACCAACTTAAAAACATTAAATTATTATGAAAAAGAAAATATTTTTTGCTGCGTTAATTACATTATCGGTTTCAATAATAATTTTTTCCTGTAAAAAGGAAGAAGAAGCGGAACCCGACACAGATACACAATCTGCAATAGATTACACTAAATCAGAAGAAGCTGTATCTTCTACATTTTCTACGGTTAATCATTATGGTATTAATCAGGAAGAAATAAAAAGTTTAAAAGGAATTCTTGCAAATCCCATTATTAATGTTGATACAATAGGTGATGCTCAAAGTAATTTCTGGCCAAGAAGGTTAACTATTGATTTTGGTTCCGGAATTGTTTGTTTTGATGGTCGTACTAGAAAAGGAAAATTATTTGGTGTTTTTTCAAACCATTGGAGACCTGATACAATAATTGCAGGCACAAATGCAATTGTTACTTTTGAAGATTTTTATGTTGACAATATTCAGCGTCTTGGTACATTTACTATCACTTATGAAGGAAATCCCAATGGAGGTCCTAAATATACCGTAGATGCCGCTAATGCTAAATTATTATTTTCTAATGGCGACGAAATAAGCTGGACATCAACAAGAACTACTGAATGGATTGACGGGTATGCTACAACATTAGAAGTTTCAGATGATGTATTTGAAACTACAGGTTCAGTTTCGGGAGTTAATAAAAAAGGTGTATCTTATACGGGAAATATAACCACTCCTATTCGCACCGAAAAAGGCTGTCTATATGGAGTAACAAAAGGAGTTGTAGAAATAACACCAAATGATAAATCTACAAGAACGGTAGATTATGGAGATGGCGAATGCGACAATAAAGCTAAACTTTCTATTAATGGAGTTTCAATTAATTTTGTATTCTAATATAAAAATTGATAAAATAATATTAACCCGTTTAATTTAAAATTAAACGGGTTTTTTTGTAACTTTTTTCATACTCATTCGTCTTCAGTTTAAAATTTATCAAATTTTAATATTTAATTTAATTGTACATAAAGTTTAAATGTTAATTTTGTGTACTTAATTTTTTAACTCTAAACTAAATTTAAATGAAACGATTAATCGCTTTTTTATTTGTAGGACTTTTTATTATTTCCTTTTTTACTTTACAAGCTCAAACATCTTTCGATCTTAACTCAAATTTGCCATTAGATCCGGATGTTGTTAAAGGAAAGTTAGATAATGGCATGACATACTACATAAGGCATAATGAAACTCCTAAAAATCGAGCAGAATTAACTCTAGTTGTAAAAGCTGGTTCAATTCTCGAAGATGAAGACCAACGAGGTCTTGCACACTTTTGTGAACACATGGCATTTAATGGTTCCAAAAATTTTCCCAAACATGAATTAATAAATTACCTTGAATCTATTGGGATGAAATTTGGACCTGAAGTAAATGCATATACAAGTTTTGATGAAACTGTTTATGGCATTAAAGTGCCTCTTGACAGTGCCGAATATCTTGATAAAGGATTATTGGTGCTATTTGATTGGGCATTTAATGTTTCTTACGAAGATGAAGAAATTGACAAAGAAAGAGGTGTTATTCACGAAGAATGGAGAATGCATCAAGGAGCACAATTCAGAATGATGGAAAAAATGTTTCCTGTACTTTTTCACGATTCAAAATATGCCGAAAGATTACCAATTGGACTTATGAAAGTTGTTGACAGTTGCAAGTATGAAGCTCTTACAAGATTTTACAAAGATTGGTATAGACCTGATCTTATGGCCTTAGTATTAGTAGGTGATTTTGATGTTAAAGCTGTTGAAGCTCAAATAACAAAACTGTTTTCCGAACAGGCAAAAGTAGAAAATCCAAGAAAATCTGTAACACCTGAAATTCCTGACCATTTAGAACCCCTAATATCAATTATTGCCGATAAAGAAGCACAAGCAACTTCCGTACAATTATTTTATAAACACCCTTTATGGATACAAAAAACCCTTGGTGATTATCGTACTTCAATTATTCATGCACTATATAATTCAATGATAAATAATCGTCTTTCAGAACTTACTTTACAAGAAAATCCCCCATTTGCCTATGGATATTCTGTTTATACTAATTTCTTAGGACCAAAAGATGTTTATATGTCAATAGCGGCAACACAAGACACAAAAATAATGGAAGGATTAACAGCAATTATGACAGAAAATGAAAGAGTAAAACAACATGGATTTACTGAAACTGAATTAGAACGAGAAAAGAAATCTGTATTACGTCAGGTTGAGAAATTATATAATGAAAGAGATAAGAGAAAATCTCAAGAGTTTGTTGAAGAATATAAACGCAATTTCTTAATGACACAAGTACCTGCTCCCGGCATTGAATATGAATATGAATTATACAAAAAATTTATGCCGGAAATTAAACTTGAAGAAGTTAATGCTTTGGGAAAACAATGGGTAACAGACAACAACTTGGTTGCTTTAATAAATGCACCCGAAAAAGAAACTGTGGTTTTACCGACAGAAGAAGAAGTTAAAAAAGCAATTGTAGATGTAAAAGCAATTAAAATTGAACCTTATGTTGACAAGGTTTCTAACGAACCTTTATTTGCTGAAGAACTCACTCCCGGAAAAGTTTCAGGAAAAACAAAAAATAAAGAGCAAGGTTTTGAAGAATGGACTTTAAAAAATGGAATAAAAGTGGTTTTAAAACAAACTGATTTTAAAGAAGATGAGATTTTATTTTCAGCATTCAGTTGGGGTGGACATGCAAAATATCCTATAGAAAAAGATATAAGTGCAAGAATTGCTACCGATATTATTCTTGAAAGCGGAATATCCGGTTTTGATAAAATTGAACTTGAAAAAAAATTAGCAGATAAAATTCTAAGAGTAACTCCATACATTAGCGATTTAACAGAAGGTTTTAACGGGAGCTGTGCTCCACAAGACTTTGAAATAATGTTGCAAATGGTTTATATGTATTTTACAAAAACCAGATACGATAAAACTGCTTACAGTTCATACATTACAAGAATGAAAAGCATGTACGAAAACCAAAGTTTAGACCCTACAAATGTTTTCAGAGATAGCATTTCAGCTATTATGGCACAAAATAATCCAAAAAAACGACCAATATCAGATAAATTATTAGACGAAGCCGATTATAAAACAGTTCATAAAATATTTAAAGAACGATTTGGCGACCCAAGTAGTTTTACATTCTTTTTTGTTGGAAACATAGATTTTAAAACTATTAAACCCTTAATTGAAAAATACCTTGGCGGATTACCAATTGTTGAAAGAGAAGAAACTTATAAAGACCTTGGAATTAATCCTCCATCCGGCATTGTGAAAAAAGAGGTGCTTAAAGGTTCCGATCCAAAATCAATGGTATTTATGAATCTTCATGGCAATTTTGAATACAACTGGGAAAATAAATTGGAAATTGATGCTATTAGTAAAATATTAGGCACAAAACTTTTAGAATCTATTCGCGAAGATAAAAGTGGTGTTTATTCTATTGGTGCATATCCACAAACAAAACATTATCCTAAAAGTCAATTTAGTGTCGTTATTTTCTTTGGATGCGCTCCCGGGAATATTGAAAACTTAACAGAAGGAGTATTTGCAGAAATTAAAACACTTAAAGATAACGGACCAACTGAAGTTGACCTTAATAAAGTTAAAGAAAAACTTTTACGCGAAAGAGAAACAAGCTTAAGAGAAAACAAATTCTGGCTAAATACCCTTAAAAACACATATATACATAAAAACAACATTAATGATATAACTAAATTTAACGATTTTGTAAATGCGCTTTCAATAGAACAACTTAAAAAAGCAGCAAATAAATATTTTGTCGAGGAAAATTATATTAGAGTAGTGCTTAAACCTGAAAATAGCAATACTAAATAATATAAAAAATTAGGAATAAGTAATCGGCAACAATACTCTCAAAAAAAACCTTCAAGTTAGAACTTGAAGGTTTTTTGAGAATATAAAATCAACTCTTGATTGATATTATGATATATTGATAAAAAAAATAAAAAATATTGCATTTGTAATAATTACAGGATTTTTATTGAATTCTTGTGCAAGTATTTTAATGCCTTCCGGCGGACCTAAAGATATTACTCCTCCCGGCATAAAAGAAAGCATCCCAGAAAATTATTCCGTTAATTTTAATGAAAAAAAAATATTTATAAAATTTGACGAATTCATTCAATTAAAGAATATTAATCAGTCACTTATAATTTCTCCTCCCCTACCTGAAAAACCAAAAATTATTGCAAAAGGCAAAACTCTTATGATTGACATAAACAATGAACTGGAAGATAGCACTACATATACTTTTAATTTTGGAGAATCAATAACAGATATTACAGAAGGAAATGCACAAAAAAACTTTCAGTTTATATTTTCAACAGGCAATTTTATTGATTCTTTACAAATAGAAGGGAAAATAATTAATTCATTCGACCTTTTGGAAGAAGAAAATGCTTTAATTATGCTTTACAACAATTATGAAGACTCAATACCATATAAGGAACAACCATTATATCTTGCAAAAACTAATGCTAATGGAAATTTTGTTTTAAACAATATTAAAACGGGAACATACAAAATGTTTGCATTAAAAGATATGAATAATAATTATCTATTCGACCAGCCAAATGAACAAGTTGCTTTTTTAGATTCTTTAATTACTCCAAAAGCAGAATTGCTTTTAAAAATTGACACCATTATAGCAGACACCAATGCTATTGATACTACTGCAATTGATTCTATTGTAAATACCTCAACTACCATTTATTCCCCAAAAGACATTATAATGTATTTGTTTGAAGAAGATAATTCTGAACAATATATCTCTAATTCCGATAGAAAAATGAAAGGAAAGTGCGTTTTTAATTTTAATAAAACACTAAAAGATACTTTTATCATTAAACCAATAAACTTTGATATTCCCGATAAAGAACTATTGATTGAAAAAAACTTGACAAATGACACTATTATTTGCTGGATATCTGATACTTCAATATGTAATTTAGATACCTTGTGTTTTTCTGTAAGTTATTTTAAAAAAGATTCTAATGAAATTTCTTTTTTAAATACAGACACCATTAATTTAAGATACAGACAGGTGAAAAAAGTAAGAAAAAAAGACATTGAAATTCAGGATACAACATTGAAATTTAAAACAAGTATTGTAAGTGGTAATAAAATTGATATTAACAAAGATATTCTTATAGATTTTGAAACTCCATTAAATAATATAGATACCTCATTAATCCTATTAAGCGAAATAATTGATTCCGTTAAAACTCCTGTTGAATTTAAATTTTTTAGAGATAGTTTTTCCCTGCGAAAATATCATATAAATTATAAGTGGGAACAAGAAAAAATATATAATTTTTCAATAGTTCCAAATGCATTTACAGACATCTTTAATAAAACTAACGATAGTTTAAATTTTGATTTTAATATTGAACAGGAAGAACATTACGGCAGTATAATTTTAAATATTACAAATATTCAGGA
This sequence comes from uncultured Bacteroidales bacterium, assembly GCA_964442075.1. Taxonomy (GTDB): domain Bacteria; phylum Bacteroidota; class Bacteroidia; order Bacteroidales; family CAYTAU01; genus CAYTAU01. Next base: position 38,682 of record CAYTWH010000012.1, on the reverse strand, counting down.
AGCAATAATTATTCAATTAATGAATGCTAATCAAAAAGTAATACATGAACTTTTTATTGAGCAAAACAAAAAAATAAAAATCCCGTATTTACATCCCGGCAAATATGAATTAAAAATAATTTTTGATAAAAATAAAAACAAGAAATGGGACACCGGAAAATATTTGAAAAATATACAGCCTGAAAAAGTTCTTTTTTATCAAGAAGAGATTGACATAAGAGGAAATTGGGATTTGGATGTTGAAATAGACTTATTGAAGAAGTGATTTTTTTTAATTAAAAAAAATTGTATTTTTGTACTAATTATAAACTTTAAAATAAAATAAACTATGAAAAAATTTACCTTTTTATCTATTTTACTTGTTTTAGCAGTAGTTTCATGGGGACAAAGAGTTAATACGAATAACTTTAAGTCAAAAACTATGGAAAGAGTTGCAAAACGTACAGATTTTAAAACCGGATTTACCGGAGATTATGCTACATATTTAAAAGATATTAACTTAAATGTTATTTTTGAAGAAGATTTTGAAGGAACATGGCCTCCAACTGGATGGACAGTTATTGATGGACCTCTTACTGAACATTGGCATCAAGATCCAGGAAATAATTTTGCTTACAATGGAACACAGCTTGCATATATATACTGGGAAGTTGGCGGAGTTGATTCCGATGACTGGTTAATTTCTCCTTCAATAACTATTCCAAGTACTGCACAACCTTCAAAATTAGCTTTTGACTGGATTTCAACTTATCATTATAATGTTGAACTTGACGATGCAGATATTTTTGTTTATATATCTACTGATGGTGGTACAACTTGGCCTACTACTGTTTGGGCTGATGATGATTCTACTCTTATAGCACAATCGGGTGTGGTGTTCCCTTGGCCCTCTTATGAATGGTGCACTTCTTTTATTGACCTTTCTGCTTATGCAGGACAGGATATTCAGTTTGCTATTCAATATACAGGAAACGACGGTGGAAGTTTTTGGTTAGATAATGTAATAATATATGAAGCCCCACATTATGATGTTTCACATTATGATTATCGTCCGGAATTTGGATGGTTTGATTATGGATGCTTAAGTCAAATCCCATGGCCATTTCCTATGGACCTTTACTTTTGGTCAAGAGCACGAAATTTTGGAACAGACGATGTAAACAATGTTATTTTAGATGTTGATGTTAGTGACCAGTTCGGTTCTGTATTTACAGGTATCAGTGAAACAACTCTTATTTTATCAGAACTTGCTATTGATTCATTAACTGTTGACACAAATGCATGGTACACAATAAATGAAACCCTGGCCACTTCAACAGCCGATTTAAAAAATTATACTACAACATTTACACTAAGTCTTGATGAAACAGATGAATTTCCTGCTGATAATGTTGAAATATTCAACTTTGCAACTACCGATTCTGTTTATGCAAGAGATAATGGTAATGTAGCGCCTCCATACACATCTCCAGCAACATGGGTAGGTGGTGATGTAGATGGTGCAGCATTTGGTCCTCGTTTTGATTTTACAAATACAGCAGATGTAGAAGTAAATTCATTATCTATACATATTAGTTCGTACTGTGGAGAAGGCAGTACTATAAAGGCTGCAATTTGGCTTTATGATGGAACTAATTGGAACGAAATTCTTGCATCCGATTATCACGATATAGTTGCAGGCGATATTGGAAACTGGTTATTATTACCATTTGTTAAGGATCAATTTTCAGAGTTCTTGGTTCAAGGATTATATATTGCAGCAATTCAGGTAGTAGCATTTAATGGTGTTGATTTTTGGATTACAGAAGATGTAGAAACTCCACAAGCTAATTATGCAACATTTTGGAATTTAGATGGTACAGCATGGGAATATTATGGAAATTATAACAGTACTCCATTTATTAGATTAAATATTCAATCTGATTTACCTGTAGCAATTGACCAAGCTGGAAATGTTGTTTCAAATGTTTCAATTTATCCAAATCCAACAACTGGTGAATTACAAATTTCTAACATTAAAAATGCTAATGTTATTGTTTATAATATAGTTGGAGAAGTGGTTTCAAGTTTTAGTAATGTTTTCAATAATGTTGATATTTCTGATCTTTCAAACGGTTCTTATATCGTTAAAGTTATTACAGAAAATAATGTAACTACTAAGAAAATCAACTTGGTAAAATAATATTATAAATATTTCTTTTTTAAAAAGGACACAAAATTGTGTCCTTTTTTTTATTTTTGATGTTATAATGAATAAATCAAAGCTTCAAATATTTGTTGAGAACATGGTGCTCACTAGTTTAACTCTTATTAAAGTTATACTAATGTCAAATTTATTTATTAAAAAATTTAAGATTAATACCAATAATAAGAATTGCTTAATATTAGGGAACAGTCCAATTTTAGAAGATACAATCAATGAAAATACTGCTTTTCTGGAAAATAAAGATTTATTTGCTGTAAACTTTTTTTGGAAATCTGTATTATTTCCAAAAATTAAACCAAAACATTACGTAATAGCATCAACTAATTATTGGTCGAAAAACCAGATACCTACTAATAAAGAAGGAAGATTAGCCACATTTAAGGAAATCGCAAAAATTGTTGATTGGGAAATGTACTTACATGTTCCTGCAATAGCAAGAAAAAATAAAAGGTGGCAACTAGAATTATCTAAAAATAAAAACATCAAAATAGTATATTTTAATATAACCCCCGTGGAAGGGTTTACATGTATTTCGCACTATTTTTTCAAAAAAGGCATAGGAATACCACGACCACATAATGTATTAATACCCTCTATAAAGTTTGCCATTAATCTTAAGTATGAGAATATTTATATTATAGGAGCAGAACACTCTTGGTTAAAAGAACTATTTGTTGGAGACGATAATGTTGTGTACTTAAGCCAAAAACATTTTTATGATAAAAATACAGCAAAACCGGATGTAATGTACAAAGGGCATACTAATGAACAAAGAAATTTAGCTGAGGTATTGATGAAATTTGTTCATTCTTTTAATAGTTATTATGTTTTAAAAAAATATGCAGATAAAAACAATGTGAAAATATTTAATGCTACAAAAGATTCTTATATAGATGCTTTTGAGAGATATAAATTTGTTAATTGAGAAATAATGTCTTTTATAATAATTATACAGGCAAGAATGGGATCGCAAAGATTTCCAGGAAAATCTTTATTTAAATTTTATAATAAACCTAGTTTAGAATATTTAATTGATTCCTTAAAACAACAATTTAATCTTGCAGATATTATAATAGCAACATCGGTAAATTCTGAAAATGATGTGATAAGAGAATATTGCATTAAAAATAATTTAATGCATTTTAGTGGAGATGAAAATAATGTGGCATCAAGATTTGTTGAAATATTAAAAAATCTCAAGAAAGAATATTTTGTAAGGCTAAGTGGTGATAGTCCTTTGTTTGATTTTCGATTACTTCAAAATGGAATTAATCAAATTAATAATAACTCCGAAATAATTTCAACAATTTTTGAAACACGTTTTCCTTCAGGAATGAACTTTGAAATATTTAGAAAAGACATTTTTTTAAATTCTGTTTCCAAATTTTCAAAAGAATCGCATTTTGAACATGTTACAAAATATTTTTATGAAAATAGTTCAGGATATAATATTCAACAAATTATACCAATAGTTAGAGATTATAAAAAGTATAATTTTTCATTTGATACAAAAGAAGATGCGAATAGAATAAAAAAGATATTAGAAAATATAACTAAACCTCATTATTTTTATACTTTTGTTGATAAATGTAAGTTATACGATACTTTATTTAATCATGCTTAAAGTTGGAATAATTGGACTTGGTGTTGGCGAAGCACATATTGAGGGTTATTTATCACACCCTCAATGTAAAGTTATTGCTTTATGCGATTTTAATGAAGAAGTATATACAAAGGCAAAAAAAAAATATCCTCAATATGAAATTTATAGAGATTCTAATGATATTTTAAATAACCCTGAAATAGATGTTGTTTCTATTGCTAGTTGGGATAATTATCATTACGAACAAATAATTAGAGGAATACATAGTAATAAACACTTATTTATTGAAAAGCCAATTTGTTTATTTGAAAAAGAAGCCATAGATATTATCAAATTGCTTCAATTAAATCCAAAAATTCAAATATCTTCAAATTTAATATTAAGAAAATCGGAACGTTTTATTGATTTAAAAAAACGAATTGAAAATAATCAATTGGGCGAAATATCATACCTGATGGGAGGATATAATTATGGCAGAATAAATAAGATTACTGAAGGTTGGAGAGGAAAAATAGATTTTTATTCAATAATTTATGGAGGCGGAATCCATCTAATTGACTTAATGATGTGGTTAACTCAACAGAGAATTGTTGAAGTATCTGCTTTTGGCAATAAAATTCAAACAAATGATACTTCTTTTAAATTCAACGATATGGTTATCTCGAATTTAAAATTTGAGAATAAAATTGTAGGCTCACTTTCTGCTAATTTTGGTTGTGTATTCCCGCATTTTCATCAATTTGAAGTTTACGGTACAAAATCTACTTTCATTAATAGAAAAGAATATGCTGAATTTTATCAATCTCGAGATCCAAAAGATTATAACAGAAATAAAATATTAGATGATACACATGGAAATCAATATGTAGATTTTGAAAAAATTGAAACACAATATAAAAATACACCTAAAGGAAAACACATATATAATTTTATTGATGCAATTATTTCAGATAAAGAGCAAGAAATAACTAAAAAAGATATATTTAATGCTTTATCTGTATGTTTTGCAATTGAAAAAGCGTCTCAAACAGGAAAAGTAGAAAAAGTTAATTATTTATATTAAAATATTAATAATGAGAAACATAAAATTTGGAAAACCAATTATTGGTCAAGAAGAAAAAGATGCAGTTATAGATGTATTATCGGGAGATATATTAGTTCATGGACCTAAAGCAAAACAATTTGAATTAGATTTTGCAAATTTTACAAATGCCCCAAATGCTATTTCAACATCATCTTGTACAGCATCACTTCACTTGTCGTATTTTACATACAACATTAAAGAAGGAGATGAGGTAATAGTTCCCGCACAAACTCATGTTGCAACTGCTCATTCTGTTGAACTTGCAGGAGCTAAACCAATATTTGTTGATGCAGAATTAAAAACCGGAAATATTGATATTGAGCAAATTGAAAATAATATAACAGAAAGAACTAAAGCAATTTCAATAGTACATTATTTAGGTATGCCAGTTGACATGAGAAGAATAATGGAAATTGCAAATAAATATGACTTAATTGTAGTTGAAGATTGTGCTTTAGCCATAGGTAGTAAATTAGACGGAAAACACGTAGGGTTATTTGGCGATACAGGTTGTTTTTCTTTTTATCCTGTTAAACATTTTACAACTGCTGAAGGTGGAATGACAATTACAAAACACAATGATGTAGCAGAAAAACTTGTACGACAAAAAGCTTTTGGTGTTGATAGAACCGTAAGTGAAAGAAAAGTTCCTGGAGTATATGATGTTAATATGCTGGGATATAATTACAGGATGAATGAAATTCAAGCAGCAATTGGGATTGAGCAAATAAAACGCATCGATAATTTTTTAGAAAAGAGACAAGAAAACTATTTTCATTTAGAAAAACTATTGAAAGAAATAGATGAACTTTCTATTTTTCAATCAACTCACAATGAGTTTGAAAGCAGTTATTATTGTTTTTCTGCTATTTTAAATGATAATATTTCTGATAAGCGTTTCGAAATAGTAAATTATTTAAAAGAAAATGGAGTAGGAACTAGTGTATACTATCCAAGACCAGTCCCACACTTTACATATTATAAGGAAAAATACAATTATTCTGAAAATTCATTTCCTAATGCAAGTAAAATAAGTTATCAATCAATTGCATTACCGGTAGGACCACATCTTAATAAAGATGACATGGAATATATTTGTGAAAAAATTAAAGAATCAATTATTAAAGTTAAATAATTATGATATCAATAAAAGATAAAAAAATTCTTTTAATTGGCGGAGCTGGCTTTATTGGTCACAATTTAGCTTTGTTTTTAAAAAAACAAGGTGCCAATGTTACAGTTACAGATGGTTTACAAGTTAATAATTTGTTATATCTTAATTCTACAAATGAAGATATTGTAAATAGGAAATTATATGTAAACTTTATTAATGAGAGGCTTCGGTTGTTAAAAGAAAATGATATTCCACTTTTTGTTGAAGATGCAAGAGATTATCATAAATTATCAAAAATAATTAGAGAAGTAAAGCCACAAGTTGTGATTCTTTTAGCTGCGGTATCTCATGCCAATAGGTCTAATAAAGACCCATTTAGTACATTTGACCACAGTTTTAGAACATTAGAAAATGCATTAGATTGTTCAAAAGGTAGAGTAGAGCATTTTATTTACTTTTCGTCAAGTATGATTTATGGTCATTTCCCAAGTGGAAGTGTATCAGAAGAAACAGAATGTAATCCATTAGGTATATATGGAGCGTTGAAATTTGGCGGAGAAAAATTGGTAATAGCTTATAATCAGGTATTCAATTTGCCTTATACTATAATAAGACCGTCAGCATTATATGGCGAAAGATGTATTAGTAGAAGGGTTGGACAAATTTTTATTGAGAACGTATTGAGTGGAAAAGAAATTATTGTTCAGGGGGATGGATCAGATAGATTAGATTTTACTTTTATTGGTGATTTAGTTCGAGGAATTAAAAATGTGATAGAAAACGAAAACTCTATTAATCAAGTGTTTAATCTGACGTATGGAGAATCAAGATCTATTGCACAAATGGCGGAAATTGTTAAAAATCATTTTACAAATGTTAATGTTAAGTATATTCCTAAAGATAATTTAACACCTGATAGAGGAACATTGTCGGTTGAAAAAGCAAGAAAATTAATTAATTACAATCCTGAGTTTCCTCTCGAAAAAGGCTTTGTTGAATATATAAAATGGTATAAAGAAAATTATGAAAGGATGAAATGATACAGTTACCACAATATATACAAAAAGATGATTGGATTGGGGAAATCTTGAAAAAGAATTCTTTTAATTTAACTATGTGTGACGAATTTATCAATAATATTAACAACAATGAAGAGGCTGTAACTAGCTGGTTAAGAGAAATAAAATCCAAACACGTATTTGTTTTTACAAAAATTGACACTACAAAGACTGAACATATTGAATTTGTTGAAAAACTCGGATTCAATCTTATTGATACCAATGTTACTCTAAAAAAGAATATTAGCTTTACTTCTTTTGCCAAATTAATTGATTGTAAGGTTTTATTTGCAGAGTCTAAACACAAAGAAGAAACTGTAGATGTTGCAAAAAAAAATTTTATATATTCAAGATTTCATTTGGATAATAAGATTTCAAATAAAATTTCAGATGAAATTAAAGGCAAGTGGGTAGGAAATTATTTTTCCGGAAAACGTGGAGATAAAATGATAATAGCAAAAATTAATAATAAGATTATTGGTTTTCTGCAATTATTAAAAACGAAAAATGAGTTTATTATTGATTTGATAGCTATTGACAAGAATTATAGAAATAAAGGTATTGCTTTGAATATGATAGAATTTGCCGAGAATTATTATTTTGAAAAAGGATATAGTTCGGTTATTGTAGGCACACAAATCAGTAATATTCCATCAATTAAATTATATCAAAAATTAGGATTTAATATTGAAGGAGCTAAGTATGTTTTTCACTATCATAATTAATAAAAATGGTAATTAACAATGTTGATGTAAATAATGAGGTTTTGATAATTGCTGAAATTGGCAATAATCATGAAGGAAGTTATACATTAGCCGAAGAAATGATTGGGTTGGTTGCCGAAACCGGGGCTCAAGCAGTAAAGTTTCAGACAATTGTTCCGGAGTTGTTTATTGCGTCAAAAGATCAAAAAAGAATTCAACAACTTAAAAAATATCAATTATCATATAATCAGTTTGAAAAACTGGCAAATTATTCAAAAAAGGAAGGATTAATATTTATGTCAACTCCTTTTGATTTGGATAGCGTACAATTTTTAAATTCAATTGTACCTGCTTTTAAAATAGCATCTTCAGACAATACTTTTTATCCATTAATTGAAAAAGTTGCCTTAACCGAAAAACCAATTATTTTATCGACAGGATTAGCAGGGTTTAATGAAATTAATAAGTCTGTAAATTTTATTAATGAAATATGGAAAAACAACAACATTAAAGGTAAACTTGCTCTATTGCACTGTGTTAGTAATTATCCAACAAATAGAAGTGATGCCAACCTCCTTTCAATAGAATATTTGAAAAATAAATTTCCAAATTGTACAATTGGATATTCTGACCACACTTTAGGTGTAGATGCTGCCATTACATCTGTTGTTTTAGGAGCTAGAATAATTGAAAAACATTTCACAATAAATAAAAATCATTCTGAGTTTAGAGACCATCAAATATCTGCTGATCCTCAAGAATTAAAAGAAATTGTTGAAAGGGTAAAATATACACAGGAGCTTTTAGGTGAAAAGCTTTTAAAAATTACCTCTGATGAACAAAAAATCAGTAGCGCTTTAAGACGCTCTATTGCAGCAAAAACAGATATTCCTAAAGGACACACTATAACAATTGATGATATAATTTGGGTAAGACCTGCATGTGGTTTCTTAGTTGGAGAAGAAGATAAAGTTATTGGGAAAAAAACAAAAAGCAATATTGTTTTAGGTGAAATAATTGAATTAAAACATTTAACTTAATAATGGCAAATTTTCTAATTTGGTACAAATGGACATTTAGACCAAAATTTAATGGTTGGTTTTTTAAGCTTTTATATTCTGGGAAAAAAGTAAAAGTTGGAAAAAACTTTAGGTGTGATACATTTCCTGAACTACTTATTACTCAAAGTGGAAAACTTATTATGGGTGACAATGTTATTTTTAGGAGAAATGTAGAAATTAGATCTCACCAAAATTCTAAAATTATTATAAACTCAAATATTAGAATAGACAGAAGTGTTAGATTACTTGCAACAAATAATTCAATTATAGAAATAAAAGATGGGACCAGAATAGGGGCAAATACCGTAGTAAATGGAGGGGACTCAGTTACTATTGGTGAAAAAACTTTAATTTCGGGTTTTGTTGTTTTACAAACCAGTATGCATAAGTTTGAAAATAAAAATAATATTCAAGAACAAGGCTACAAACATGCACCAATAACTCTTGGAAAAGATGTATGGCTGGGAGCCAATGTTGTAATTTTACCAGGCTGTACTTTAAATAAAGGATGTATTGTTGGTAGTAATGCAGTAGTTAAAAATGATGTTAATTCTTATGAAATAGTTGGAGGAATCCCTGCCGTTAAAATAAAGGAAAGATAATTTTTTGTTTTATTTTTAAATATTTACTATATTTGATTAATAATTTATTGATTTATGAAGTATTTTTTTCTTATACTATTTGTAATTTATACATCAATTCTTTATTCGCAAAACAATGCTAATATTTGGTATTTTGGCGATAGAGCCGGCGTAGATTTTAACTCCGGTACTCCTGTTGCATTAACAGACGGGCAACTTGACACACAAGAAGGAGTTGCAACTATTTGCAACCAACAGGGAGATTTTTTATTTTATACAGATGGAAGTACTGTTTGGGATAAAAATCATAATACTATGCCAAATGGGACAGGATTATTTGGCCATTGGTCATCAACTTCTTCAGCTCTTATTGTCCCTAATTTATCTGATACAAATTTATATTATATTTTTACCGTTGATGAACTTGGAGGCAGTAATGGTCTGTGTTATACCTTGGTGAATATGCTATTGCCAGGAAATGGCAGTGTTTCAAATCCATTAGGAGATATTGTTATTAATGAAAAAAATATTCAATTAATTACTCCTGTGGCTGAAAAAATTACTGCTGTATTAAGCCCAAACCAACAGAATTATGGAGTTATTACTCATGGATGGAATAATAATAACTTTTATGCATATGCTGTAACTTCTTCGGGAGTGTCTACAACACCAATAATTAGTTCTGTTGGAAATATCCATTCGGGTGGTTCAGGAAATATTAATGCTGTGGGGTATATGAAAGCTTCGCCTAATAAAGATAAAATTGCTCTTGTAAATAGAAACAATTTAAGTATTGATGTTTACGATTATGATAATGCCACAGGTATTGTTTCAAATGAAGTTTCTATTGATTGTTCCAGTTTGTTGCTGTATGGTATTGAGTTCTCAAAAACCGGACAATATTTATTTATAGGAGGAGAGAATGAAATTAAAAGATATGAAATTTCTACTGGTATTATTGATAATGTTCTTATTGATGACATGACAATATTTAATCCTGCAAATTCTTGTATTAGAGCAATGCAATTAGGTCCCGACGAAAATATATATGTATCGGTAAGATATCATAATTGTTTATGTGTTATTTCTAATCCTGAAGCAACAATTCCCGAATTAACTGCAAATGGGGTTTTTCTTGATACTGATTATACAGGAAGAAATTGCAGATTTGGATTACCTACATTATTTTATTATAAAGGATGGGAAGTAGGAGGTATTAAGGAAAATAATTTAAGCAATAAGTTTTTACTGTATCCAAATCCCACAACAGGAAAAATATATTTATCAGATAAAGAAATAAAATCAATTAAGATTTATGATATTGCAGGACAATTAATTTGCTATGAAAACTTCAATTACACAGATAAAATATCCTTTGATATTAGTAATAATTCAAATGGCATTTATTTTTTAAAAGTAGAAACAAAAGAAAAAACTTATTTTTCAAAAATTGTAAAACAATAATTTAACGATTATATTGTTCACTCTTTTATAAGCTTACGGTAAGAATCACTAATTTTTAATAAATAAATTCCTTTCTCAAGCAAAGACACATCTAATTTATTTGTAAAATCTTTTAAAATAAATTTTCCGTCAATAGAGTAAATTTCTATAGATTGTTGTTCTTTAAAATAAATATAATTTTTTGCAGGGTTTGGATAAAATAGATTTGATGTATTTTCTTTTGATAAATTATTTATTGATGTTTCATTTACAGCAAGTTTGCCAATAAAAACATCATCACTGCCAGAATTTGCCAATGTAATATTGTCAAAATCAAGGCTTGAGCTGTTAAATTGTCCGGTAACATATAAATTTCCTGAATTATCAGAGACTAAACATTCTGCATATTCATTTAAACTGCTTCCATTTTGCTTTGTCCAATAGTAATTTCCTTGAAAATCGAATTTTGAGACAAACATATCATAATTTCCATTAGTAGATAAAACATCACTGCCAACAATTAATGTTGAACTATCAAACCAACCGCAAATATAGACCCCGTCATTCATGTCAGATGTAATGCTGTATACAATATCATCATTGTTCCCATTCATGCCGGTAACCCACTGAATATTACCATTAAAGTCGTATTTTGCCAAATATACATCTTTTGAAAATGAAGCATTATTAGTTTGTAATGTGCCAAAAAAACAAGTTGTACTTTCAAATTGTCCGGTTACATAAATATTCTCTTTCCAGTCAACGGCAATAAAACAACCTAATTCCGTAGCTGTTCCTCCAATTTTTTTTGTCCATAAAAAATTACCATTAGAGTTATATTTTACAACAAAATTATCGCGAGTACCGGGATTATTATTATATAAAATTGTAGTATCAAATGTAATTGAAGATGTTTCAAAATCGCCAATTACATATATGTTCCCATATTCAGGGCTTATAACCATATTTCTTAACAATTCAAGATTATTACCACCCTGATGAATTGCTCCAAGAACTTGACCCGAAGAATCATATTTAGCAATAAACATGTCGTAAGAACCTTGATTTGTTAGAGTTGTGCTTTCAAGTGTAATGTTTCCATTAATAAAATTACCTCCCAAATAAACATTATTAGCGATGTCAACCCCCAATGCTCTTCCCCACTCTCTTCCACTACCCGAGCTATTTCGTGCCCATAAAAAATTCCCCAAAGAATCGTATTTTGCTAAAAACATAGTTCCTGTTCCTGTGTTATATAAGGTAGTATCTGTTCCAAAATAAAAATTTGCACTTTGAAACCATCCGGTTACATATACATTATTATCATAATCAGTAATAACATCCCATGATTCATCCATTCCTGTTCCACCCATACTAATTGCCCATAATACATTTCCCGATGTATCATATTTTGCAAGAAAAACATCATAATTACCAGCATTACTTAAAGTTGTTGTCCCAAGAATTAAAGAACTTGAATAATATGCCCCTGAAATATATAAATTATTAGATTTGTCCATTTCAATTGTATGACATTTTTCAAGACTTACTCCTGTTAAATTTTTTGCCCATGTCCAATTGGGTATTTGTGCAAAAAGTGTAGAAGTAAGCATTATCAGTAATATAGGAAAAATAAATTTTATAATATTTTTCATAATATTTATTTTTGTTATATTTTTACAAATGTAATAAATTTGATTTTTAAATGAAACAAACATTTACAATACTATTTTTATTTTTATTCATTAGCAGTTTTGCTAATGTTACAGACAGTAAAATGTTTGACGAAAACTTACTTAATAATCCCATTAAAAACCGTCAACAATTAGAAAAATTATTTGACTATAATGAAATTGATATATTTAATACAAGGAGTTTTACCAATACTGTTATACTTGAAAACGGATATGCAAGATCACCAATAATAAATAAACAAGATTGGGAAAGAAATGTTGAGAATAGAAAAGTAACACAAATAGATATAATTTTTACCAAGTACCCTTTTAAGAAAGAAGACTGGATAACAAATTATCATAAATTATTATCAGCAAGGCTTAATGCTCTTTTCGCATTAGACCCAAGTTTAAATAATAAAGATATTGAATGGAACCTTGTACTGCAAACAGAATGTGAAACAGCCCAAAAGGCTAAAAACTTTTTTCATGGAATTTTAATAAAATTTGAAATAATTAAGGAAAAAGAACCTAAGGAAGTTTCAATACCTGCAAAAAACATAAACCCTAGAATATTAAAAGACATACAAATTCCTCTTGATACTTTTGAGAACAACCAAAATAAAATTTCTTTTGACGAAAATTATACTCCTGATTACAATAAAACAAGAAATTTTAAAAACCCCCTAAAGAAAAAGAAAAAACACAAAAATAGAACATTGCCCGAGTGCCCTACTTTCGATAGAAAATGGTTTCATCTATAGTAGCTTTATATAATAAATCAACAAACATTACGTTAGTATAATGGAAATATCCGCTTTATTTCTTAATTAATGCACTTAAAAGTCTTCGTAATTCAAAAATTGCGAAGACTTTTATTTATATGCACAAAATATGTTTCTTAACATGTTTCCTTGTTTTTACTCCTAAGCCTTGTTATACAGAAAATTCAACAAACAAATTGCGATGCAAATGAAATATGATTTTTAACAAAGATTAAAAACTTTAAAATTTCGACTTAAAAATCTATCTTTGTTGACCTTCAAAAAATATTTGTAGAATTTAATAAAATAGAGAAATCATGGCTAAAAAAAATGTTCTAATAATTGGTGCTGCTGGAAGAGATTTCCACAACTTCAATACGTATTACAGAGGTAATGAAAATTACAATGTTGTAGCTTTTACAGCTGCTCAAATTCCCGACATTGACGGAAGAAAATACCCTGCCGAACTTGCAGGTGAATTATATCCTAGTGGAATTCCAATTTTTGCAGAAGATGAATTAGAAAGACTGATTAAAGAACTTAATGTTGATGATTGTGCATTTTCGTACAGCGATGTAACTTATCAACATGTGATGAGTATGTGTGCAAAAGTTGCTACTGCAGGAGCAAATTTTGTTCTTTTAGGAGCAGCAGATACACAAATAAAAAGCACAAAACCTGTAATTGCAGTTGGCGCAGTTAGAACCGGTTGTGGAAAATCACAAACTTCACGTAGAGTTGTTGATTTATTAATGGAGCAAGGCTTAAAAGTTGTTGCTATTCGCCACCCAATGCCTTATGGTGATCTTGTAGCTCAAAAAGTACAAAGATTTGCTACTATTGAAGATCTTAAAAAACACGACTGCACAATTGAAGAAATGGAAGAATACGAACCACATGTATCTCGTGGTAATGTAATTTATGCAGGTGTTGATTATGAAGCAATTGTTAGAGCCGCAGAAAACGATCCAAACGGATGTGATGTTATACTTTGGGATGGTGGAAATAACGATTTCCCATTTTATAAATCAGATTTATTAATTACTGTTGTTGACCCTCACAGACCGGGGCATGAATTAAAATTTTATCCGGGCGAAGCTACTTTACGCATGGCTGATGTTGTTGTTATTAATAAAATGGATTCTGCCGATGCTGCCGATATTCAAACAGTAAGAGAAAATATTGCAAAAGTAAATCCTAATGCAATGGTTATTGATGGAGCTTCTCCATTATCAATTGACAAACCCGAATTAGTTAGAGGTAAAAGATGTTTAGTTGTTGAAGACGGACCAACACTAACCCATGGACACATGAAAATTGGTGCAGGAACTGTAGCAGCTCAAAAATGTGGTGCAGCAGAATTGGTTGACCCAAGAGAATATGCTGTAGGAAAATTAGCTGAAACATTCAAAATTTATCCAAATATTGGTACTTTACTGCCGGCTATGGGTTATGGCGATGAGCAAAAGAAAGATTTAGAGAAAACAATTGACGCAACTCCTTGCGATGTTGTTGTTATTGCTACTCCTTTTGATATAAATAGAATTATAAATATTAATAAACCTTGCGTAAAAGTTGGATATGATTTACAAGAAATAGGAGAACCAACCTTAGCTCAACCAATAAATGATTTTATTGCAAAAAACAATTTAAAATAAAATATTGGCTTGTCATAAAATAGCTTGACAATTTCTAATAAAATTAAAAAAACCCTGTGAAGATGCCTTCACAGGGTTTTTTTGTCATGTTATCAGGTTTACTATTCTTAATTTTTAATTCTTAATTCCTACCTACGGCAGGCAAACTTAATTCTTCCACAGCCCTAAATACTCTTATAAAATTGCCTCCCCAAATTTTTCTAATGTCTTCTTCTGTGTATCCTCTTTTAACAAGTTCAATTGTAATATTTTTCATCTGACTAACATCAAAGCAATCTTCAACTCCTCCTCCTCCATCAAAATCGGTTCCTATGCCTACATGGTTTATTCCAATTACTTCAATAATGTGGTCAATATGGTCAACAACATCTTTGACTTTCGCCAGCCTGGCAGGATAAATATCATCAATTCCATACCATTCTTTTATTGCGGCATTTCTTTCTTTATCCGACAGATCTTTAAAACCTTTATATTTTACTCTAAGTGCATTTTGAGCATTTATTCTATTTGTATCTTGTTCAATTTCTTTCACATAATCGCTTAATATGCACATTTGAATAACACCTCCGTTTTCTGCAAGTTTTTTCAACATTTTGTCTGATAAATTCCTGGGGTTGTTGCAAATAGCACGAGAGCATGAATGAGAAGCTATAACCGGAGCTTTTGATAGTTCAATTACATCATAAAATGCATTATCTGATATATGAGAAACGTCAATCATCATTCCAATTTCATTCATTTTTTCAACAACAAGCTTTCCAAATTCACTTAATCCTCCATGTTCAAGACTATCTGTTGAAGAATCGCAAATATCATTATTTTTTGTATGACAAAGTGTAATATATCTGGCTCCCAATTTGTAAAACATCGGAATATTTGATGTATCATTTCCTATTGGAAACCCATTTTCAATGCCAATATAAATAGCTCTTTTTCCTGTTTTCTCAATTCTATATGCATCATCTGAGCTTGTTGCTATTTCTGCTAGTTCAGGGTATTCTGCAATTTTATTATAAATAGCATCAAATATTTCAAGTGCATCTTTTTTGGCTTTTTCATTTCCTTCTTTTGTTCTATCTCTTTGTCCTAAAAATACAGCAAAAAATACAGCATCTAATCCACCTTCTTTCATCATTGGTAAATTTACTTTTCCAGTATAATCCTTGTCATTTTTTCCAACATCAAAACTGGAATCTAAAAATCTTAAGGGAGTGTCTGTGTGGGAATCTATTGTCAGTACTTTGTCATGAATTTCTGATGCCTTTTTTTCAATTTTTGAATTTTGAGAATAGCAAATTGTAGAAATTATAAACAGTATTATTAAAGCTGAGAATTTTATCATAATTAATATTTTATATTGCTAAATTAATTAATAAATATATGGGAAAATCTTTTTAACTTTTTTTCTGTAGGTTTCATAATTTTCTCCATAACTATCAAGCAGTTGTTTTTCTTCAATTGGTATCATTTTTACAATTGTATAAAATAAAATGATAAAAAACAAGATGAACAACCATGAGTGAAGAATTAATGCTAGTCCAAAAGGAATAATAATTACTGCAAAATACATTGGATGTCTCATTAGTTTAAAAGGACCTGAAATAATTAGCTTGTCAGAACTTGATGGCTTTACAGCTCCTAACCTGAAGTTGTTCCACATAAATATTCTTGTAATGTAAATGAAAAAATTTCCAATTATAAACAAAACCAAACCGATAATTTCTAACGTTATTGTAAATGAATTGTTTGGTAATTCAATTGAAAATAAACTAATTGGCTTAACAATCCCTTTCATTAAAAATATTGAAACTAATGGTGTAATAACAATAAGAACAAAAAGATTTGTGATATTATAAGTCCAACTGTTCAGTCCTCCTTTTGGTTTTTGAAATCTTATTGACCCTTTTGAGAATATCATTATAATTCCTTGTAATACTGATGCCATAAGAATTATAATGCCTAGTGTTTTTATTTGAAAGCAGTACATGATATTTTTACAAATATTCCCTCAATGTTTCATGAATTCCTTTATGTATTTCATACCAAAAATCATGTGCAGCGGTTTTTTTGTCTTTTTCAAAATAACCCAGCCACTTTTTGAAAACATCTCCATCATTTTTTTCAACAATTTGTTTCCTTTTCATAAATTGGTAAATAAAGTCAATCCATCTTTCATTTTCAATAAATACTGATGCATTTCTTGCAACTATTCTGCTGGCAACAAGAGAGATATTTTTCAGGTATTCTTTCTTTTTACCCCATAATGATTCTATAATTTCCGGGATCATTTCTTCAGCCCAATTTCTGTGAAAACGACAAAAACCCATATTATCCAGAAGCAATTCACTAACTAATTTGTTAGCATTAATATTGCCTAGTTCACGCGGCTCTATAAATTCATTTCCATAATAATTATAATATTTTCCCATTATCGCCATAGGTGACAATAATCCGGGATTCCAATATTGATTTGGAACCATCCACCCATTTCTGGCATTAGCTGTAAATACAAAGGTATTCAAAATATTTTTACCCTTTTCTCTTGAAATACCTCTCCCCCATTTTCTTGGGCCCATAGAAAAATCAATTTTCCCTTTTTTCTCAATAATTGCATCCAGTAGTTCAATCCCTAAATTTGCATTATGCATAGAATCTTTAACAACATCAAAATTATCCGTATCAAAAACGGGTTTTCCTTTAACTCCGAGTTCTTCAGGAGTTAACGTTCCTGTATCAAGACATTCCATAAACCAGGAAATGACCCCACCTACAGATATTGCATCAAATCCATACATATCAGCATGATGATTTAGCTTTTCAGCTGCTCTTTGATCAAATATTCCGGATAATGGTCCCATTGTTTGATAGGGTTCATAATCTTTTTTGAACTCATTATTCATTTTTTTACAAACAGCAGCACACGGTTCTCCGCAAGTATGTTGGTTTTTTGTTGCAATTGTTTCGGTATTAAATTGTTTTAAATAATGATCTACAACAAAATCTTTATGTACTTTTAATCGTTTTTCTTCATCCCAATAAATACTTTTATAATTGAAACTAAGCATCCTGCCTTTTAAGGTTGTATAATTTACACCAAAAGTACCACCTGTTTTAAAATTAGAATCAAACCTATACTTAGTTGTTGCTTCAATATCTTTAGCTGCTAACTTTTTGTTATATTTTTCTTCAAACCATTCATTTGCTACTTTTCTATCTCTAAAATCAACATCAATATAAGTACCCCCATAAATTATTGCTGCAATTCCATGTTCCTGAAGCATTTTTGAACCAAAACCACCTCTTCCTGCCCATGTGTCAACATTTGTATTTTTCCCATTTTTTAATGGTGCAGAACATATTGCACCAAAATCAGTTGACATTGCAGCCGGACCAACCGCCAAAACTCTCGGTTCTGTTTTATACTTATCAATAAAATTTTCTAAAGCATAATCCATAAGTCCATAAGTTCCTTTTCTTCCTTCTTGCCATATTTTTTTTAAATTAACAGGAATTAATTCAACCTGAATCTCTTCACCATGAATTCTATTTAAATACAAAATTGAAGGCGAGCTTGCTTTTTCAGTTATTGCAATTTGATTTATTCCAAGATTGTCGAAAACAAGGGACGCTCCACCCATAGATGAAATATAAAAACCGCTCCAGGCAGGAGAATCTCCTGTAAAAACCAAGCGATTTGAGCCTGGAAAAATTGACCCAGCTAAAAGTCCTGCTCCTATATTAAAACTATTATAATTCCTGGTTAAATGTATCCCCAAATCAATTGGTCCAAAATAATCTCCAACCTTATATTTTTTTAATTTATAATATGATGTCTTGGCATCTATAAACAAAACTCTAATCTGTGATTCCATGATATTTTAATTATTCTTTCAATATTTAATATCAACTATTTTTTTCGCAAACTCATTAAAATTAATACCTGAAAAATTGCCGGAACTCATTAAAAGCAGGTTCTTATTTTCCCAGTTTGTTTGTAATAATTTTTGTGTTAAAATTTCTGAATTAGTAAACACTTCTACATTTTTTCCGCCAAAAGCATGAACAACCTGCTCGGGGTTTATTTCTTTCAGGCGTTTGTGCCTTATAGTATCTGGATTAAAATATATATACGCCACATCGGCTGCCTGCATAGTATTGGCATATTGTGGCAAAAAATCTTTTTTCAGGCTGCTGTACGTATGTAGTTCCATACAAGCTACAAGTTCTCTTTCTGCAAACTGCTGTTTTACCGCAGTAGTTGTCGCTTTTAGTTTAGATGGCGAATGTGCAAAATCTAGAAAAACATTTGTATTATCATTTTTTGCAAGTAATTGCAATCGTTTACTTGCTCCCGCAAAGAAAGAAATTGATTTGTAGAAATTTGTATCGCTTATTCCAAGTTCACTACATACATGTTTTGCTGCACCAATATTTTGAATATTATGTTCTCCAAAAATATTTAAAGCATATTCTTCTGTTTTTGTTTTAAGGTATGTTATCCCGTTTTTCAATACATAATTATGAGTAGTGTATGCAAGTTTTTTAATATCTGCACGAGAATTATTTATAATATTCATTAATTCATCATCATTTTTATAATATATTAATGTACCATTAGCTTCAATTAAGTCAATAAATATTTTGAATTGCTCAACGTAGTTTTCAAATGTTGGAAATACATTAATGTGATCCCACGCAATACCGCTAATTACTGCAATGTGCGGTTTGTATAAATGAAATTTTGGTCTTAGGTCAAGTGTTGATGAAAGATATTCATCTCCTTCAAAAATTGCTATTGGTGCATCGGTAAGTTTTACCATTGTGTCGAAACCTTCTAATTGCGCACCCACCATATAATCGAAATCAAGATTGTTATCTAAAAGAACATGCATTATCATAGAAGTAATCGTTGTTTTACCATGACTTCCGCCAATAACAACACGTTTTTTATTTTTTGTTTGTTGGTAAAGATATTCAGGAAAAGAGTATATTTCCAAGCCAAGTTTTTTTGCTTTTATCAACTCAGGATTGTCGGCATGTGCGTGCATGCCTAATATCACAGCATCAATGTTATTATCAATTATTTCTGCATTCCATCCTGAATATTCAGGCAATATGCCATGTTTATTTAGTTTACTTTTTGATGGTTCAAAAATTTCATCATCAGAACCGCTAACCAAATATCCTTTTTTGTGTAAAGCAATTGCTAGATTATGCATTACAGCACCACCAATGGCAATAAAATGAACTCTCATATTCTAAAGATATATTTAGTTTTGGTAAAATTAATGATGTTTAATAACAAAAAACGGGATTGTTTAAAACTTTATCCGCAGCAAGATTCCCCATCTTGTAATTTCTTAAAACATTTTATTTCTTCATGTTTGGCACATGAAATACCTCTTTTAGCCATTTCTTTGTTTTTACCAATTAAGGAAGAAGGAAAATTTTTTGATTTATGAAACATAACTTTAACTGACATTATTAAAAATGCTATGGCCAAAAATGATATTGTTATAAGAAGAAGTTTTAAAAACATAATGTAAAAATAAGTAAATTATATTTATCAGAACACTATTTTCTGAAGTTCTGTTTTTGTGTTCTCAAATTCACTTATTATTTCTTCAATAATTTTTTTGACAGGTTTTATTTCATTTATAAGACCTGAAACTTGGCCTATTTCCATTTCACCCTCATTTTCATCTCCTTCAAACATTCCCCGTTTTGCTCTTCCTTTTCCAAGATGTTCTTGTAATTCTTCAATTGAAGCACCTCTTTTTTCCATTTCTTCAACTTCAAACAAGAATTTATTCCAGATTAATCTAACCGGAACCAATTGCTTTAGAGCAAGTTTTGTGCTTCCATCATTACATTCAACAATTTTATTTTTAAAATTTATATGTGCAGATGATTCTTCTGTTGCAACAAAACGACTGCCAATCTGAACTCCATCAGCACCAAGTATCATTACAGCAAGCATTCCTCTACCTGTTGCAATTCCTCCGGCTGCAATTAATGGAATTGAAATAGCTTTTTTTACCTGTGGGATTAATGTTAAAGTTGTAGTTTCCTCTTTCCCGTTGTGACCACCTGCCTCAAATCCTTCAGCAACCACAGCATCAACTCCGGCTTCCTGGCATTTAAGAGCAAACTTCACATTTGCAACAACATGTGCAACTGTAATTCCATGCTCTTTGAGAAATGAAGTGTATTTTTTAGGATTTCCGGCTGATGTAAAAACAATTTTAATGTTTTCTTCAATAACAATTTTAATTATTTCATCCATTTGCGAATATAATAATGGCAGATTAACACCAAAAGGTTTGTTTGTTGCTTGTTTGCATTTTTGCACATGCTTGCGAAAAACATCAGGATACATTGAGCCAGCTCCTATTAAGCCTAAACCTCCTGCATTGCTCACTGCCGATGCAAGTTCCCAACCACTGCACCAGATCATACCTCCTTGTATTATTGGATATTTAATATTGAAAAGTTCTTGTATTTTGTTCATTTTTGTTGAATTTGTTTTTTGTAAAATTACATATTTAAGTAAAAATCTTTAGTTAGTTCAATATATTCTTTTGAATATTGATGTCGCCCTTTATCTTCAATTATTAATTCATTCTCTATTATTATTTGTTTTGTTCTTTGTAATTCCAACAAAACTCTATTTGCCTGCTTATTTGGAGTAGGTTTTACAATTGTCTTTTTTGTGCAAAACAAATTATGATCTTGAGCCATATTAAGAAATCTGCCTGTTTGCTCGTATGGCAAAATAATACAAAATTTACCATTTTTATTTAATAGAACACCAACCCCAAACAATAAATCTTTGTGTGATAATTCATTATTATGTCTGGCAATTGTTCTGTTAAATTTCGGTGATTTCATTGAATCAATAAAATATGGAGGATTGGTTACTATTAGATCAAATTTCTTATTCGATTTACAAAATTCCTGAAATGAGATATTATATATTTTAATCCTTTTGGTCCATTTGCTATTTTCAATATTTTGTTCTGCTTCAAAAAATGCTTCTTTGTTAATTTCAACGGCTTCAATTTCAGCATTTGATTTTTGTGCAAGCATCAAAGCGATTAAACCTGTTCCTGTTCCAATATCCAAAATATTTTTTGCATTTTTAGTATCAGCCCATGCACCAAGTAAAACACCATCAGTCCCTACTTTCATAGCTGTTTTTTCTTGAATTATCTTAAATTGTTTAAACAGAAAATAGTTATTAGACATAATTAATATAGTAAAAGCCCCTCCTAACCTCCCCAAAGGGGAAGAATCAAAGACAAAACATTATCACCGAGTCCTCGGGACACGTTTTATGATTATAACCCTATACCAAAAGTACGAGGAATTAATATTTTGTAAATCTTAAAATTTCAAATTTTCCTAAAATACAGCATTTTTATAAGTTCCTGCAATTTTTTAATCAAAAGTCCCTATAAAGTAATAATTTTGAAGTGATAAAATTAAAAAGATTATTTTTATCATTTAAATATTTTTGAAAATAAGCTAATGTATATTTCAATAGTTTGGGTAATAGTAATATCAATATCTGTAATTTATTTTACTACAATATTGTTGCTATTATTGGGTTGGTTGAAGATAACTGTATATAAAAAGCAGAATAGGAGTTTATCAACAAAAGTATCAGTAATAGTCCCGGTTAGAAACGAGGAAAAAAATATTAGAAATTTATTAGGAGATATTTTAGATCAGGATGTTTCAAAAGAACTATTGGAAATTATTATTGTTAATGATAATTCTGAAGATAATACACAAAAAATTGTTGAAGAATATTTGTTTAAAAATAATAATATTAAGCTTTTACAATTGGAATCAGTTACGGGTAAAAAAAATGCTTTATCAAAAGGAATATTAAATGCCAAGGGAAGTCTGATTATTACTACGGATGCAGATTGCAGATTTAATTCCGAATGGATATCTACGATTGTAGAATTTTACGAAAAGCAAAAACCAAAAATGATTATTGGTCCGGTTGCCATGAAAAGCAATTCATTATTTGGTGATTTTCAGTCATTAGAGTTTATGAGTTTGGTAAGTTCAGGAGCCGGTGCTGTTGGCTTAAAGTCGCCAATTATGTGTAATGGTGCAAATTTAGCGTTTGAAAAGAATATTTTTTTAGAGATGAATATGAATGATAATAAAAATATTGCTTCTGGTGATGATGTATTTCTTCTTCATAAAATAAAAAAATCATATAACGGTAAAATTGCCTTTTTAAAATCACAAAATGCAATAGTAACAACAAGGGCTATGGAATCTCTTAAAGATTTTATTTATCAAAGAATTAGATGGACTTCTAAGAGTAAAGTATACAAAGATTTTTTCACTATTTATATTGCAATTATTATTCTGTTAACTAATATTTTTCTATTGCTTCTATTAATCTTTAGCATCTTTGATTTCAGATTTTTATTTATGTTTTTAGCACTTTTTGGCAGTAAATCACTTATTGATTTTACTTTTTTAAGTAGTTCTGCGGGCTTTTATGATAAAAATAAATTGTTATTCATGTTTTTACCATTACAAACTCTGTACTTTATATATATAAGTTTTATTGGAGTTATTGGTAATTTTATGCCTTATTATTGGAAGAACAGGAAAATCAAGGCATAAAAAAAGCCCCAAAAGGGGCTTAGTATATATTTAAAAGTATTATTTCTTTTTAAAGGTATCCATAGTGTTATCAAAGTTGAGGAAATAATCTCCTTTTGCCAATTTCGAAATGTCAATATTTTTCCCAACTCCTTTTAATACAATATTTCCATAATAATCATAAACCTCATATTGAGTTTCATTGCTAAAATTAATTATAGTAGTAGCTTTTTTTGGCTCAAATGTAACAGAAGGACTCATTGAACGGAAATTTGCGTCTGTAGAATAATTTGCCCTTTTAGTATAATCAATTTGCCTTACTCTAAAACGATTGTTTCCTGAATGTGGACTTACTTTAAGCTTATAAGAATTACTTCCTGGAGTTCCATTGCCCTTAACAGTTCCTACTTTAATCCACTTATTCCATCTGTATTGTTGCACATCAAAAGGTAATTTCCCCGCTTCTCCTGATGTTGTCCATTTGATATAACCATCTTTAGAAACCTCAATAGAAACTGTTTTAAATGTACTTTTAGGTTTTAAAACTTCAGGATTTAGGACTTTTGGCTTGCAATTTTCTTTGTGTTTAATAACTACCTCTAATTTATCTCCAAGTTTTAATTGATATAATGATAAATCAATTTCAAAAGCACTGGAATTAATCTCATCGGTAGTAACCTGACCATTAACTTTTACTTCATAAACGCAAAAACCAACCCCCGATGAAGAAAATGGATTCATTACATATAAATTCTTTCCTTGAAAAATACCATCAAGTGTTACAACATTTCCAAATGAAAATACTGATAATAAAAACAATAAAAGAAATAAAAGAAACTGTTTTTTCATTTTATTGAATAAATTTTATTTAGGTTTTACTTTAAAATATCAAACAACGAATTTATTATTTTAAATTTAAATAACAAAACATTTATTTTGATATTACAATCGAAATGTCGTAACGCCAACAAATACAGCCATATAAATTGTTGATAATATTAAATTATTTTTTATTTGTCAATAAAAAACGTGAATTATAGTAGAATTATAATATATTATTATTATTTTAACCAATCATTTTTTTATTGAAAATCTGGAAGTAATTGGATGAATATGAGGAAAATATATTTTTGTTTGATTGTTTTTGCTGTTTTATTTAATGCCTGTAAAGAAAATTTTGAAACAGAATTCTCTTATAATGATAATGAAAAAACTGTTTTAAGAATAAATGAACCTGATTTTTGTAAAACAATTTATCCACAGGCAACAAATGACATTGTGTCTTCTCAAATTATTTCGCAAATATTTGAGGGCTTAGTGAAATATGAACCAAAAACACTTTCTGTTGTTCCGGCTATTGCCGAAAGATGGGAAATTGATACATCAGGTATGGTATATACATTTTTTCTCAGAAAAAATGTGTATTTTCATAATGATAAGTGTTTTGATGATGGCAAAGGCAGGAATGTTACCGCTAATGATTTTTATTTTTCATTTTATTTGCTTTGTACGCAATCTGAAAATAATGTGAACTTTTATGGAACATTAGATAAGATTGAAGGAGCAAAAGAATATTATGAAAGCAGTAATGAAAATTCAGATAATCAAATATCAGGGATAAAGATAATTGATGATTATACATTGCAACTGACTCTAAAGTCGCCAAACCCTTTATTTATTTATTTTTTAGCAAATCCTGCAGCTGCAGCATTACCTAAAGAAGGTATTGAAAAATATGAAATAAAAAATCATGTTGGCAGTGGCCCGTTTTATATTAATGGTTTTTCCAAAAATTACACAACTTTATCTCTTATTAAAAACCCGAACTATTATAAAATGGGTAAAAATGATATTCAATTGCCATACATAGATACTGTTAACATAACTTTTGTTGGCTCTATACGAAAAGAGTTAAATATGTTTGAAGCAGGTAAACTGGATATTATTGCAGGTTTGCCAAGTAAATATGTGCCAGAGTTTTTAGAAAAACATATTAAGGAATTTGAAAGTAATCCTCCAATTTATATTTTAAATCAATCTGAAGAAGATATTGTTTCAGAGATTTATAACCTTATGCGCTCTAATGTTCAAAATTTTTATACAAATCGTATGAATTTTATTGATCTGTCTTTGGTGTATTTTGAAGAACCTAATCAAATTAAAAATACTGAAAGCAAGAACAATCAGTAACCATAATTAGTATAATAAGATTAATTTATTACATGTTGAATTTTATTAATTCATTGCTAAAATATCAATTTTGTATATTATCTATTCTCTTCCTATTTCCAGCAAATTCAAAAGAATATAATATTTTACTAAATTATTAACCAATAATAATGACTAATTATGATTAATTATCGTTCTCAAACAAAAATTATTGCAACAATTGGTCCTGCATCTGCTTCAATAGAAGTATTAGAAAAAATGATACATGAAGGGATAGATGTATGCAGGCTTAATTTTTCTCATGGAAGCTATGAAGACCATTTAAAAGTTATTGAAAATGTTCAGATATTAAATAAAAAGTTAAAAACGAACATAGCTCTACTGGCAGATTTACAAGGACCAAAAATTCGTATTGGAGATGTTGAAAATAATGGAGTAGAAATTAATCAAGGTGATGAAATATTATTTGTAAACGAAGAATGTACAGGAACAAAAGAGAAAGTTTATCTTAGTTATAAAAGTTTTGCAAGCGATGTTTCTGTTGGCGATTTTATTTTAATTGATGATGGAAAATTAAAATTAGAAGTTATTCATACTAATAACAAAGATATAGTTAAAGCAAAAGTTATTTACGGGGGAATTTTGTCATCGAAAAAAGGAGTTAATTTGCCCAGCACAAAAATATCAATGCCAAGTTTAACAGAAAAAGATATTGCAGATGTTAATTTTGCTTTAGAACATAATGTTAATTGGGTAGCTCTTTCTTTTGTAAGAAGCGTTACGGATATTGTTGATATTAAAGAGATCATTAAAAAATATCGTAAACATACACGAGTAATTGCAAAAATTGAAAAACCAGAAGCATTAAAAGAAATTGACAATATAATTGACCTTACAGATGGTATTATGGTTGCACGTGGTGATCTTGGTGTTGAAGTTCCTTTTGATCAAGTACCTATAATTCAGAAAATGCTAGTTAAGAAATGTATTCAGGCTTCAAAACCAGTTATAATTGCTACACAAATGATGGAAAGCATGATTACAAATTTCAGGCCTACCAGAGCAGAGGCGAATGATGTAGCAAATGCAGTGATTGATGGTGCTGATGCATTAATGTTAAGTGGAGAAACCTCTGTTGGAAAGTATCCAGTAGGAGTTATAAATAGTATGCAAAGCATTATTAAACATACCGAAGATAATGGATATAATTTTTACAGAGAACACCAGTCAATTGATTTTACACAAACATTTATGCCGGATTCTATATGTAGTGCAGCGTGTAAATTAGCAGAACAATCTAATGCCAGTGCTATAGTTGCATTTACTTATTCAGGGTATACACCAATTAAAATTTCAAGTTATCGCCCAAAGGCACATGTGTTTGCGTTTACGGGCAACAATGAACAATTATGTAAAATGTCGTTGATATGGGGATTAAGAGCATATAGTTTTGATAAATTTACAGATATTGATGAGGCAATTAAATATACAATTAATTTTTTGAAAGAAGGTGGTTTAATAAAAGATGGAGATGTTATTGTTCATGTTGGCAGTACTCCTTTGTTTGAAAGAGGTCAAACTAATATGTTGAAACTTAGTTATGTTTAATATTCAATAAATTTAAAAGGTATATTTATTAACTTTGAAAAACGAGTTCCCGAAGCATACATGTCTGTATCTTCTTTATTGTAATGCCAACAAATAAGTACATCTTTTGTCTTGGATAGCTTTTCAAGAAGTAATAATATTTTTGCAATTTGTTTAGCTGATGCTGTATTGAAATATTCAAGCTTAAAATTAAAAAGGGTTTTATTATTTGGATTTTGGATATAATTATTTATCCAATTTATTATAGGTTCATAAAATTCAATTGCATTTTCAGGAAGTGACCTTTCGGAGATTAAAAAATTTTCTTCTGTAGAATTAAGTATTATTTCTGGAGTATCTTCAGTAGTTTGTATTAACAATGGCTCCATAGCTAAATTACAATGTCTGTTTGTAAGGTAAAGAAAGAAAATTGGTTATCTATTTTATCAAAACTGTAGATTATTTTATTGCCACTTTTTATTCTAATATCAATAATTCCAAGACCTGTTTTTTTGCTGTC
Organism: uncultured Bacteroidales bacterium; assembly: GCA_964442075.1. GTDB lineage: Bacteria > Bacteroidota > Bacteroidia > Bacteroidales > CAYTAU01 > CAYTAU01. Next base: position 10,823 of record CAYTWH010000012.1, on the reverse strand, counting down.
GCCTTCTTTTTCAAAATCTAACAATAAGTCGTTATAATACTTTTCAAGTTCAGGTTTACTAAGATTATTGATTTTTTCAATATTATTTTTAAGGGACTCTATTTTGTTATTTAATATGTAATTTCCTGTTGTAATAATATATTGGTTTTGTTTTTCTGAAATAAAAAATAATCCGGGGCTTCCACTAAAATCTTCTTTTCGTTTGTCAGCATGTTTAACAATGTTTTGCAACATCTCAACAATTATATAAAACACTTTTTTCTTAAGGGTTTCAGAACCCGACATTTGCCCCTGAATAGTTGATAGGAGATTAATCATGCTTTCCTGATTAAAAATCCCATTAAATACTAATAAAATATTTTCATCATTAAGTACATTATGAATTTTCATAATGTTCTCTAATGAATCTTCGCCCGAAGCAATTGTTTCTTCTAAATCTGGCAGAGATGGTATAGTATGCAGATAAAAATATGAAAATTTATTGGCAATAGGTTTAAACTCATACCTGAGTTTATTTCCCGACTTTCTTGCCATATCAATTAATCCAAGTCCGGCACCTCCTTTGCTTGATAGCGATCCTTCTATAAGTACTTTTTTGTAATATTCTTTTAATTCTTCTTTTTCAAGGCTATTAATTTTTTGAATTAAATTCTTAATATTTGCAATATTTTGATTTTCAATTAAATTTCCTGTAGTAATAAAGTATTTTGATTCTTGTTTTTGAATAACAAATAACCCATAATTTTCTGGCGAACTATCACTTATGTCGTCTTGATGCCTAGTGATATTTTGTAGGCATTCAACCATAATAGCATAAACTCGTTTCTTAATTTTGGGTGATTCTTCTTCTTTTTGCAGATTTGTTTCGGTCAAAGACAAAATTCCATCAGTTATTTCCTGTGTAAATTTACCCCTGTAAATATGTCCTAAATTATCCTCCTGCATTGCAGAATAAAGTGTAAAGACATAATCTAAATAAGTTTTTTTCTTTTTAACCATACAATTTTCAAAAAAAAAATAAATATAATACTTATTATGTCTTCATCAAAAATTTATTTAATAGATTTTTATTAATTTTTATTGCTATTTTTGTAAGCTCTTATTTGGCAGGAGTTTTAAACGTTTATTTTTAATTGTAACTTTTTTTAAATAAATTCGTCTTATAATAAAATTTTCTCTTTTTAAATGAAAGTTGAAGAATACAATAAGTGTGTTGATTTATATTCAGACAGAGTATATCGGTTTATCTTAAAAAATATCAAAGATGAAGATAAGGCCAAAGATATAATACAGGATACTTTTGAAAAACTCTGGATAAATGTTGATAATGTTAATTTTCTTAAATCAAAATCTTACATTTTCACAACTGCTTATCATACAATGATTGATGTTATTAGAAAAGAGAAAAGACAAGTTAACTTTGAAACGGCAAAAACAATAGATTATTCACATAACGAGCAGTATAGTGATTTAAAGGAAATATTAAACGAGGGAATTAAAAAATTAAATGACATTCAGCGTTCTGTTTTATTATTAAGAGATTATGAGGGGTATTCATATAAAGAAATTGCAGGTATTACAAATTTAAACGAGTCTCAGGTAAAAGTATATATATATAGAGCTAGAATGTTTTTAAAAGAATATATTGGGTCTTTAGAAAAAGTAATTTAAATGAAAATTAATAGAAATAATTACGAAATATTTTTTGTTGATTATTCGGATGGGAAACTTTCTGAAAATCAAATAGAAAATCTTATGGCTTTTATTTCTCTAAACCCTGATCTGGAAGAAGAATTTTATACTTTTATTAATCTTGAAAAATTACCTGAAAATAATATTGATATTGATTTGAAATTTTCTTTAAAGAAAAATGTAAATGATTTTATTATTACAAAAGAAAATTTTGAAAATTGCTGTATTGCAAAAATTGAAGGAGATCTAAGCAAACAAGAAGAAGAAACATTTGATAAATATATTGATATAAATCAAACTAAAAAGATTGATTTCGAATTTTATAAAAAAACAATATTGCATGAGGATGCAAAAATTCAATATAATGAAAAATCGGAGTTAAAAAGAACAGAAAAATATTTCATTATTACTGACAAAAACTTTGATGAGTGTGCGATAGCAGTGATTGAAGGAGGTTTGTCAACAGAAGAATCTCTGATTTTTAATAAATATATAAGTTTAAATCCCGAAAAAGAAAAAGATTTTATATTATTCCAAAAAACTGTTTTGCAAGCTGAAAACTCTGTCATTTTTGAAGATAAAACAAAACTTAAAAAATATTTTATTGGCAAAAGAAAAAGCAGAAATACAATTTATCAAATTATTGCCAATGTAGCTGCGATATTTCTAGTAGTAGCTATTTTCCTTAATATTGGGAATAATGAGAGCGTTAAAATATTAAAAAATAATAGAAATATTGCCAATAATAAAAACGTAAAAGAGGTTTATTCTTCCTCAAAAGAAAACTTTTCAATTATTAAAACAGAAACACCTTCAATTGTATCTAAAAGCACATCAAAAGATAACAATAAAAAAACAAATCGATATCAATATGTTGACCCACAAAAAGCAATTTTTATTTCTGACATTATAATCGGGATATCAAAATATTCAACAGGCGATAATGAAGACTTAATTATAAAATCAAATAAAGATATACAAACGGCAGGTCTTATTAATAAAAACACAATTGCAGAGAACAATATATTATCCGACAATAAACTAAATGTATCATATATTAGCCCTAAAAATATATCAATGATGTCAGGAGAATTAAACAATGATAATTATTTAAACTCAATTTTAGACAACATTGATATGAGTATTAAAGAGAAGCAATCATCACAACATAATAATAAACTGACATTTTGGGATGTTGCAGAAACAGGATTAAAGGGATATGGTAAACTAACCGGGAAAAAAGTTATGTGGGATAAAGAATACAATAATAATGGAGAAATAGCATCTATTAACGTTAATACAAGTAAATTTAGCTTTTCAAGAAATTTAAAAAATAAATAAATTTTCTGTAACAAATTCTGCACAAGAAACGTCTTACAATCAAAAATTAACTAAAATTTAATATCATGAAAAAGATTGGATTATTATTATTATCAACATTGTTTTTATTTGCAGTAAATGCACAGGAAGAAACAAAAAAAGACACTACAAAAATAACTATTGGAAAAAGCACAATTTTAATTATCAGCCCGAATGCTGAAGATATTGAAGTTGTAGCAGGAGATGAAAAAAAAGATGACAAGTTTAAAGGACACTGGTTTGGAGTTGACCTTGGTTTAAACGGCTATCTTAATTCTGACCATACTACTTTTTTGGAGCTTGAAGACAAATATCTTGATTTAAATTCCGGTAAATCATGGGGTGTAGGAATTAATATTATTGAAAAAAGTATTGGTCTTCATAAAGACAGGATAGGTATTGTTACAGGTTTAGGACTTGAAGCAAACAATTACAGATTTAGTAATGATGTTGTTTTAATGTCAGATTCCATTGAAAATTTATATGCATTGGAAACTGATATACAGTTTGAAAAAAACAAATTAGTCGTTACATATCTAACTTTGCCTTTATTATTTGAATTTCAATTTCCTGTAGGTAAAAAAGATAAAAGAATATTTATTTCTGCAGGTGGAATTGGAGGACTTAAAATTGGATCACACACAAAGTATGTTTTTCAGGAAAATGGCAAAACAAAAAACAAAATGAAAGAAGATTTTCACCTGTCTCCGTTCAAATATGGACTAACATTTAGAATGGGGTATAGTGGACTAAACTTATTTGCTAATTATAATTTATCTCAATTGTTTGATAATAACGAAGGACCAGAACTTTATCCGTTTATGTTAGGAATATCGTTTTCGTTTTAACTCCAAAATTCATAAATCTTTTCTTTAATATACATACCCGCGAAAGCGGGTATTTTTTTGTTTTATGCCAATAAATTTTATTTCTCTTATAAAGACCAACTTATTTGGAAACTTTGGAAACTCTTTATACTTTTTTTGTTTCCTTCGTTTTTTACAATTATATTTGCAGCATGAATGATGAATTTAAAAATATACTTGAAAAAATTTACAGACTTTTTCAAAAATATGGAATTAAAAGTGTTACGATGGATGACATTGCCAAAGAACTTGGTATTTCAAAAAAAACTCTTTATCTGCACGTTAAAGACAAAAAAGAGCTAGTTCAAAAAATAGCAGAATTAAAAATAATTTATGCAGAAAAACATAATAAAGAGATATATGAAAAAAAATTAAACGCTATTGATGAACTTTTACATGTTTATAAATTTTTAAATTTAATGCTAAAAGACCATAATCCTTCTATGATGTTTGATCTTAGAAAATATTATCCTGAAATTTATGAGAGAATGCAAGAAGTAAGAAGGAATCAAATTTTCAATGGTATAAAAAACAATTTGGTAAAGGGAAGAAAAGAAGAATTTTACAGAAAAGATTTTGATGATGAAATAATTTCAAAACTTCACGTCTTTAGAATTGAAAATTTAGTTGATAGTAATTTATTCAATAGTGCTGATTTTGAATCAGGCAAACTTTTCAGAGAGTTATTTACATATCATATAAGAGGTATTGCATCTGAAAAAGGAATTAAATATTTCGAGAAAAAGTCTAAAAAATTTAATTTATAACATAACAAACATATAACAGATGAAACACAGCCTTATTATTTTCACAATACTATTTTTCACAATAAATTTATTTGCACAGGATAAGATAGAAAATAATGAAATTTTACAATTCAGTTTAATACAGGCAAGGGAATACGCACTTGAACACAACATAAATGTATTAAATTCAAAACTTGATTATGATATTGCAAAAGGAAAAGTATGGGAAACCACAGCTGTTGGATTACCGCAAATAAATAGCAGCATTGCCTATAATAATTATCTTGATATTGCAACACAATTATTACCGGGAGAAATTTTTGGTATGCCAGGATCGCAGATAGAAGTACAATTTGGAACAAAACATAATTCTAATATTGGAATAACTGCAAGCCAGCTAATTTTTAGTGGCGAATATATTGTTGGCTTACAGGCTGCGAAAATTTACAAGAAACTGTCGGAACAAAATATCAATAAAAGCGAATATGATGTAACGGAACTTGTTACACGAACATATTATCTTGTTCTAATGGCTAATGAAAATAAAAAAATAGTTGAAGCCAGCTTAAAAAATACTCTTTCAATATTAGAAGAGATGAGAAAAACTCATGAACTTGGTTTTGTTGAATCAAGCGATGTTGACCAATTGGAATTAACATATCAGAATTTACAAAATACAATAAGCACAATTGATAGGCAAATAGATTTGACTTACAATATGCTGAAAATCCAATTAGGTGTAAAAAATAATCAGCAAATTGAATTAACAGATAATATTCAAGATTTATTAAATGTGGTTGATATTGATAATTTAATATCTCAAAAATTTGTTTTGGAAGATAACATAGACTATAGATTATTCAGTACGCAAAAAACATTATCAAAACTTGAGTTAAAACGTCAAAAATCAATGTTTTTACCAACCCTGTCGGCATTTTTTACTCATCAGCAAAATGCTATGCGCGATGAATTTAATTTTTTTAACAGTGGCGAAAAATGGTTTCCTACAACTATTATTGGAATGAATATTAATATTCCAATTTTTGGAAGTGGCATGAAATTATCAAAAGTTCAGCAGGCAAAACTTGCACTATTAAAAACACAAAACACATTAGGACAGGTAACTGAGAATTTGGAATTAGGTATAATGCAGGCAAAGTCTGATATGTCAACGGCTAACGATAAATATTTAAATGAAAAAGCAAACCTTGAATTATCAGAGAAAATATATAATAATTACTTAGTTAAATTTAAAAAAGGCATTGCTTCGAGTATTGAGTTAACACAAGCTCAAAATCAAAATCTTTCAACAAAAAGCAATTATATATCTGCAATGGTTGAAATGTTAAACGCTAAAAATGCTTTAGATAAAGCTATGGGGAATTATTAATTTACCGAAGAACTAAAATATTAACTTAAATAATTATAATACAGATGAAGAACATAGGATTAATTTTAATTGCAATAATTTTAATAACATCTTGTAAATCTGAGATAGAAGAAACAAAAAAGAAATTAAAAAATTTCAAAGTTCCTGTTGAAACATCAATTTTAGAACTCGTGAAGTTTCAACATATAATGACGGTCTCGGGAAATGTTGAAGCTGTTAATGACGCATTTATAAGTCCGGAAATGAATGGACAAATAAAACAAATATATGTAAATGAAGGAGACAGAGTTCAAAAAGGTCAAATATTAGCAATATTAAATACAGAAGTAACGCAAAAAAGCATAGAAGAATTGAAGACCGGACTTGAACTTGCAACTACTCTTTATGAAAAACAAAAGGATTTATGGGATCAGAAAATTGGCTCAGAAATTCAATTTTTACAAGCTAAAAATAATAAAGAGCAACTTGAGAAAAAACTGGAAACATTAAATGCTCAATTAAAAATGTCAACTATTACTGCGCCTTTTGCAGGAATTGTTGATGATATTATGCAAAAAGAAGGAGAACTTGGAACACCCGGGCGACAAATTATGCAGATAGTAAATCTATCGAAGCTTAAAATAAAGGCAGATGTCTCGGAAGTATATTTGCCAAAAATAAACAAAGGAGATACTGTTATAGTTGAGTTTCCTGCTTATCCGGATATTGAAATGAAAATTCCTATTAGCCGAATTGGAAATGTTATTAAATCGGGAAACAGAACTTTTGAACTTGAATTAAAGCTTAATAATATTTCGGAAAAACTAAAACCAAATATCATATCAATACTTCATATTAATGATTATTCAGACGATTCTGCAATTGTTGTTCCTTCAATTATTGTAAAAAAAGACATGAAAGGAGAATTTTTATTTATTGTTAAAAAAATTGACAATAAAACAGTAGCTAAAAAAGTATATGTAAAATCAGGTATGTCATACATAGATAAAACAGAAATACTTGAAGGGTTAAAACCAAATCAAAAAATAATTATTGAAGGATATAATCTTGTTTCAAATAACTCTGAAATTGAAATAAAATAGAAACTATTAAATGAACATTAAAGAAAAAATTGATACAGTTGTAAGGGAATTTAAGCTTACAACACTCGCATTAAAGAATAAGACCTCAATATTTTTAATAACTGTTGTTGTTGTAATATTTGGTTTATACTCGTACAATAGTATGCCAAAAGAATTATTTCCCGATATGGCTTTACCTTATATTATGGTTCAAACCATATATCCCGGAAATCCACCAATTGATATTGAAAACCTTGTTACCCGTCCTATTGAAAAAGAAGTTGAAAGTATTGATGGTATAAAAAAACTAACATCAACTTCTTCACAGGGATTTTCAAGTGTATTTATCGAATTTAATCAGAATGTTAAAATATCGGATGCTTTACAAGAGGTTAAAGATGCTGTTGATAAAGCCAAAAGTGAATTGCCAAACGATCTTCCTCAAGACCCAATTGTGCAAGATATTGATATGTCTGAATTTCCTATTATCAATATAAATTTATCGGGCGATTACAGTATTGATGAATTAAAAGAATACGGAGAAATTCTTGAGGAAAGAATTGAAGCGGTTTCAGAAATTTCGAAAGTTGAAATTCGGGGAATAAACGAAAAAGAAATTAAAATCCTTTCCGACCCCTATAAAATGACTTCTTACAAAGTTAGTTTTAAAGATCTCGAAAATGCGGTTGCTTTTGAAAATGTTTCAGTATCGGGTGGGGAAATTAAGCTTGGCGACACACGCCGTTCATTACGTACTATTGGCGAATTTGAAAGTATAGATGAAATAAAAAATATTATTGTTAAAGATGAAAACGGCGATATAGTTTATTTAAAAGATATTGCCGATGTAATTGAAGGATACGAAGAATCTACAAGTTATACCAGATTGAATAATCAGCCGGTTGTTTCAATTCAAGTAGTTAAAAAAAGCGGAGAAAACCTTATTTCTGCAACAGAAAAAATAGATGATATCCTTACAGAAGTACGAGAAAAACATTTGATTCCAGAAGATTTGCATATTTCAATTACCAACGACCAATCTGAAATGGTTAAAATGCAGCTAAGCAATCTTGAAAACAGTATGGTAATGAGTATAATATTTGTTGTTGGAGTATTATTTTTCTTTCTTGGCACACGAAATTCACTTTTTGTTGGTATTGCAATACCCTTGTCAATGCTAATGTCATTTATTGTTTTGTCGTTAATAGACTATAGAGTAAATATGATAGTTTTGTTTGCTCTTATTCTTGCACTTGGTATGCTGGTTGATAATGCAATTGTTGTAGTAGAAAACATACACCGGTTTATTGAAAAAGGTTACACAAAATTTGAAGCGGCAAAACAAGCTGTTGGCGAAATAGCAACACCAATTATTGTATCAACTGCAACTACTTTAGCAGCATTTCTGCCCTTAGCATTTTGGGATTCAACAGTTGGCAAATTTATGGGCTATTTACCAGTTACATTAATTATTGTACTTACATCATCTTTGTTTGTTGCTTTGGTTATAGTACCCGTATTTGCTATTACTTTTTCTAAAAAAGGAGCTCAAAACGAAAAACCAAATAAAAAACGAGCTCTTATCATAATATCAATACTTTTTGTTTTAGCAATGCTTGGTTACATCTTCGGATTAAATGTTTTTGCAAACCTAATGAGCATAGCAATTATAATTACAGCATTAAATGTTGTTATATTAAATAAAATAGGGAAATGGTTTCAAAATGTATTTTTGGTAAAACTTGAAAACGTATATCTAAAAGTACTTAAATTCACTTTGCGAAAATGGAATCCGGTAATTATACTGTTTTTTACTTTTGCATTAATGATATTCACAATTATTTTTTATTTTGTGATACGTTCTCCTCAAATGGAATTTTTCCCCTCAAACGACCCTAAATATGTTAATATTCTTGCAGAATTACCCCCAGGAACAGATATAGATGCTACAAATGATTTTATGTTAGAACTTCAAAACGATATAATTAAATATATTGGAGAAGATAATAAGATTGTAGAATCAATATTAATGAATATTGGCGAAGGTGCAAGAGCCGAAAAAGATAATACAGGTGGACCCAATAAGGGATTAATTACGGTTACTTTTGTTGATTATGAAGAAAGAAGAGAAATAAATACTTCAGATATTTTAAAAAATCTTAGCGATAAAATACTTGGAAAATACCCTGGTGTAAAATTTAAAGTTGAACAAAATAGAATGGGACCACCAACATCAGGCTCACCTATTAATTTAGAAATTAGTGGAGAAGACTTTAACAGATTAATTTATTTATCAGACACAATTCAACATATTATTGAAAAAAGTAATATCAAAGGAATTGTAGGTTTAAAAATGGATTTGAATATTGGTAAACCCGAAATGATAGTTTCAATTGACAGAGAAAGAGCAAGGCGATACGGATTATCTACAGGGCAAATAGCCTCTACATTAAGAACAGCATTGTATGGTAAAGAAATATCTGATTTTAAAATTGGAGAAGATGAATATCCAATTAATTTAAGATTAAAAAGCGAGTACCGAAACAGTATACCTGCACTAATGAACCAAAGTATTACTTTTAGAAATACAAAAGGAAAAATAGTACAAGTACCAATATCGGCAGTTGCCGATTATAAATACAGCACAACTTTTGATGCTGTTAAACGAAAAGATGTAATACGTGTTATTACATTATCATCAAATGCAATAAAAGGATATAATGCCAATGAAATTAATCAGCAAATTGATCAACTGCTGGCAGATTTTAATATGCCCGAAGGTTATACATATAAGTTTACAGGCGAACAAGAAGATATGAAAGACTCTATGGCATTTCTTTCTACAGCTATGTTAATAGCAATTTCTTTAATTGGATTAATACTGGTTACTCAATTTAATTCAATTGTAAAACCAATTATCATACTTGCAAGCATATTGTTAAGCACAATAGGTGTTTTTGGCGGATTGGGAACTTTTAACATGAACTTTATTGTAGTAATGACAGGTGTAGGCATAGTTGCACTTGCCGGAGTTGTTGTAAACAATGCAATTGTACTTATCGATTATATTGATTTGTTGAAACAGCGCAAAAGAAAAGAATTAGGCTTGGAAAAAGATGAATTTCTGCCTCTCGATATTGCAACAGAATGTGTAATACTAGGCGGAAAAACAAGATTACGCCCCGTGTTACTTACTGCAATTACTACAATACTTGGATTATTACCAATGGCAATAGGCGTAAATATCGATTTTGCTTCATTGCTATCCAATTTCAACCCCAAATTCTCAATTGGTGGCGATATGACAATGATATGGGCACCTATTTCATGGACAATTATTTTTGGATTAACCTTTGCAACATTCCTAACACTAATAATTGTACCCGCAATGTATAGAATAGCTACCCGCGGTAAATTTTTTATACTTAAATTAACAGGGAAATTAGGGTAAAGCTATAATATGCTTTGTTGCACACTTTCGTGATACAGTTTTTCACTTTCGTGATATAGTCAAATTTCATCATATAGTTTTTGAGTGGAGTCTTTTGTTCATTAAAACATCTCGGGGAGAGGCTCCGCGATATCAGAGAGAGGCTCCGCGATATCAGGGAGAGGCTCCGCGATATCAGGGAGAGGCTCCGCGATATCAGGGAAAGGCTCCGCGATATCAGGGAAAGGCTCCGCGATATCAGGGAGAGGCTCCGCGATA
>CAYTWH010000011.1:52885-96310 GCA_964442075.1 uncultured Bacteroidales bacterium | reverse complement strand
TAAACCAATAGGATTAGAAGGAGATGTTGTAAAAGTATTGGCAGAAATTTATTAGGAACAATATAAAATGTAAAATTAAAAGGAGAGTTTTCTCCTTTTTTTTTGTTATATTTGAAAAATATTTATATTTAAAAATATTGTTAAGTATGAAAGATATAAAAAAAATAATTGAAGATGCAATGATAGAATTGGGGAAAACTCGAAAAGTTTTTTATTCCGAAGATGATTTTAAACTCTCTTTAGGACTATTGCTATCAAAACAATTTAAGGATAATATTAGATTAGAAATACCACAAAATATTACATACAATTATTTGAATTATGGAGGTGAAAAGAGAGATTCAGAAAATAAATGTATTTACATTGATTTATTTATTAATGGTAAAGATAAATACGCAATAGAATTAAAATATAAAACTAAAAAAATTGAACTTAATTATAATGATGAAGATTATAAATTAAAAAATCAATCTGCTCTAGATGCTGGTCGTTATAAATTCCGAGCAGATATTTTTCGTTTAGAGTACTTAAAAAACGCAAACAAAATTAAAAATGGATTTGCAATATTCTTAACGAATGATTCTGCATATTGGAATTCAGAAGATAATAAAAAGAAAACCATGGATATTGAATTTAGGTTAAGTGGTGAAAAGATAACTAAAAAAGCAAAATGGAATTTAGATAACGAACGTTTGAAAACAAATTATAATTTTAAAGATGGTATTTGGGTTTCTAAAAAAAATACAAAAAATAAAATTTGGATTTATACACAAGAATTCACAAAAGATCTTTCTCTTAAAAAAGAATATGAAATAGATTGGAAAGACTTTTCAGAGTTTCCTAATGAGAATTGTAAATTTAAATATCTGAATATTGAAGTATAAATTTATAAAATAATATCAAGAAAACCTTTATTTATTACATTAATTATAAAAAAAGTATAGTAACATTATTGAATTAAAGATAATGAAATTTGAAGAAAAATATTATATTTCAAAATGGACAAATTGGAATTCAATAATTTCAAAATCTATTACTAATTTTTTCGATGCAAATTCATTTTTTCCAAATATACTTGAGGCAAATACACATACATTTGCACAAATTGATTTTTTAATAAATGTAATACCAGGAGAAAAGCAAAGAATAACAAATTACGATGAACTTTTGAATAAAAGAATAAAAACAAAAGAACATGAAGAAGTGATATTATCTTCTTTTGAAGATGATGATTGTAATGTTGATTTTGCTGTTAATAATAAACTAGAAAACAAAGAATTTCTATTAATTTATGATTCCGATCCTGATTGGGATAATGATAATGAATTTAGCAATAATCCAATTAATTTTGAAAAAGAATTCATTAAAACATAGTCCCAATGTCGCTGATTTGCAATCACTGCCCCATAAGTAAACGACAAACGACAAACAACAAACGATAACGAACAATCACCCCGCTACCGCACGATTGTATCGTGTGGTAAGGAAAAAGGAGGAATGATTTAGGTTTTAAAAATAAATATTGAATGAAAAAAGAAATAAAAATAAAAAGATATTAAATTATACCACACGAAAGGATTTGTGCGGCAGCGGAGTGATGCATTAAAAATAACTGCATTCGGATAAAATACAGATAATATTTGGATATTTATAAAAGCTAGTGCATCTTTGTATTCAGATATAATATAGATAAGAAATGGATAAATATATAAAGAAACTACACTTCGATTTTCAAACAAATCAGAAAATATTAAACCTAATTTCCCAAATTGACTTGTACAAAGGCAAATGGAATAGTATTGAAAAACAAGAGAATATTTACTTAAAAGAATTGCGAAAAATTGCAACAATTGAAAGTATTGGTTCTTCAACAAGAATAGAAGGCGGAACTCTTACAGACAAAGAAATAGAAGAGCTTTTGAATGACATAAAAATAACTAAACTTAAAACAAGAGACGAACAAGAAGTTGTCGGTTATTATGACACATTAGAAATAATTTATGAAAACTATGATAATATAATGTTATCGGAAAATTACATAAAACAATTACATCAAAATTTATTACGACATAGTGATAAAGACACAGGACATTGTGGAAAATACAAATCTCTTTCAAACAAAGTGGTAGCAAATTACCCAAGCGGAATACAAAAAGTAATTTTTAATACAACAGAAGTTCATTTAGTTAATAATGAAATGAACGATTTAATTAGTTGGACTAATGGTCAATTTGAAAATAAAGAAATTCATCCTTTAATTATTATTGCAAATCTTGTTTATGAATTCTTGTCAATTCACCCATTCCAAGATGGAAATGGAAGACTATCAAGATTATTGACCACTATGATTTTACTGCAAAGAGATTATTTGTTTATTCAATATGTATCCTTTGAAAATTTGATAGAAAAAACAAAAAAAGAATACTACCAAGTATTAATGGAAGGTCAAAAAAATAGAAATAAAGAAAATGAAAACATATCCAAATGGACGTTGTATTTTCTTGATAAATTGAGTGTATTAACTCAAAGACTTGACGCAAAATATGATGTATTTAAATCAAAAGGTGGATATTTGAATGAAAGACAAAAGGAAATAAAGGAATATTTAAAAGAAAATCAACCTCTAAAAATATTTGATTTAGCAAAAAGATTTGAGAATATTAATATCAATACGATTAAAAAGGATTTACAATATATGAAAAAGGAACAGATAATAAAGAGTGTAGGAAAAGGTAAGGGGACTGTGTATGTGTTTGGTAATGAAGAATAACTCCCCTCGCTACCGCACGAATCCTTTCGTGTGTTAAGGAAAGAGGAAGAATGATTTAGGTTTTAAAATAAATATTGAATGAAAAACGAAAAACAACAAACAATAACGAACAATCACACTATTTTGCCATTTAGTATAACTGTATCTATTAAATCGCTACCATAAGCATAAGGAAGAAATTCGTAATTAGGGATTTCTTTTGTAATAAAAACGTTTGCTTTTTTGTTTTTTGCAATAGAACCATGAGTTTCCTGAATTCCCCCGCTACCGCACGATTGTATCGTGTGGTAAGGAAAGAGAAGGAATGATTTAGGTTTTAAAAATAAATATTGAATGAAAAAAGAAATAAAAATAAAAAGATATTAAATTATACCACACGAAAGGATTCGTGCGGTAGCGGAGGGAGGCGTTGGGCAAAATTGTAATGAAGATAAAATTCTATATAATCATTAGTATTAATTCTATCAGCAACAATTGCATTTGGGCAAAGAAAGAAGGCTAGCTTTAAAAGGTTTATAAATATTGAATTGACTGAAGATATCCATGATATAAATGTATACATAGACCCTGAGGATAAATATTGTTTTCAAATGCGATTCAAATGCAATATTAGTACTTGGAAGAAGTTAATTGCAAAATATGATTTAATTTTAGACATAAATGATATTTACTTAGATCATATTTTAGTTGAATTCGAATGGTGGCAACATGCCAAAGTTATGACTTTAAATGAGTATAAAACAAAACCAAAAGGATATCAAGATGGACCATGGACACAGTTTTGGTATGACAAAGCTAATAGCCAAGTATACATTACTAGATATGATTTATAATTATAAAGGATTAATTAAACTACCCAATGGCGCTAATTTGTAATCAGTGCCCCTAAGTAAACGAAAAACAACAAACGATAACGAACAATCACACTATTTTGCCATTTAGTATAACTGTATCTATTAAATCGCTACCATAAGCATAAGGAAGAAATTCGTAATTAGGGATTTCTTTTGTAATAAAAACGTTTGCTTTTTTGTTTTTTGCAATAGAACCATGAGTTTCCTGAATTCCCATTGCATAAGCACCGTTTATTGTAACGGCATTAATTACTTCTTCGGGCAACATTCTTAGCTTAATACATCCAAAAGACATTATTAGTTTCATATTGCCTGATGGTGAAGAACCGGGGTTGTAGTCACTAGCAAGGCAAATAGGTAAACCTGAATCTATCATTTTTCTAAGAGGTGGGTCAATCATACCAAGAAAAAATGATGCTCCCGGTAATAAAGTGGGCATGGTTTCAGAATTAAGTAATGCTTTAATTTCTGCATCGCCGGTAAATTCAAGATGGTCAACAGAAATTGCATTATATTTTACTCCAACTTGTATTCCGCCCGAGTAATCTAATTCATTGGCATGTATCTTTGCTCTTAAACCGTATTTCATGCCTGCCATTAATATTTTATCCGTTTCTTCGACAGTAAAAAATCCTTTGTCGCAAAATACATCAATATAATCGGCAAGCTCTTCTGCCGCAACTTGTGGTATCATTTCATTAATAACAATATCAACATATTTGCTTTGGTCGTTTCTAAACTCAGCAGGAATTGAGTGTGCACCCAAAAAAGTTGACTTAACCGTAATGGGAGAAGTCTCTTTAATTTTTTTAATAACCCTAAGCATTTTTAGTTCGCTTTCGGGTGTGAGTCCGTAACCGCTCTTTATTTCAACTGCACCTGTTCCTTGTTTAATAATTTCGTTAATTCTTTTTATTGATTGATTGTAAAGTTCATTTTCCGATGTTTCCTGCAAAAGTTTTGCTGAATTAAGTATTCCACCTCCACGTTTTGCAATTTCTTCGTAACTCAATCCTCTTATTTTATCACCATATTCTATTTCTCTGCTACCAGCATAAACTAAGTGAGTGTGTGAATCGCAAAAAGATGGAAAAACCAGTTTCCCACTTGCATCAATTTCTTTATCGGCAGAAATATTGCAATTATCCATTGTGCCGAAATCGCTTATTATATCGTTTTCAATTAAAAGATAAGCATTTTCGATGTTATTTAGTTTGCTCATTTCTTTGCCTGCAACCCATGTGCGTATAGTTTTTTCTGTTTGCACAAGTAATTTGATATTTTTAATAAGTGTTTTCATCTGATAAATTCTATATTTGCCACGAAATTAATCAATCTATTTTTTATTTTTACAACAAATCAATAAACATGTTTAAAAAAGTACCACATACTTTTGTAATTATATTCTCAATAATAATTGTATCGGCAGTATTTACATGGTTTATGCAGGCAGGAGAGTTTAACAGAACCACAAAAGTATTACCCGATGGCTCTGAAAAAACAATAATAGTTGAAGGCACTTATCATGAGGTAGAATATCAGCCGCAAACCTGGCATGTGTTTTCGGCAATGTTTAAGGGCTTTGTAAATCAGGCAAACATTATAATATTTATTTTATTGATAGGTGGTGCGTTTTGGATACTAAATGCCAGCCGTTCTATTGATGTTGGCATAATGGCATTTCTAAAACAAACCAAACGATTAGAAAGATTTAAATTTCTTAGAAAAATTGGTGTCAACAATATTGTAATGGTAATGATAATGTTGATGTTTAGCATATTTGGGGCAGTTTTTGGCATGAGCGAAGAAACCATTGCCTTTGTTATTATTCTTGTGCCATTGGCAATATCAATGGGTTACGATTCTATTGTAGGTGTTTGTCTTGTTTATGTTGCGGCGCACCTTGGCTTTGCTGGTGCGGTGCTTAATCCGTTTACAATTGGTATAGCGCAGGGATTATCTGATCTGCCAATATTTTCCGGTATTGAGTATCGTTTGGTGTGTTGGGGTGTAATTAATTTTATTGGTTTTGCGGTTATATTACGATATGCAAGCAGAATTAAAAAGAATCCGCAAAGATCTTTAATGTATAATCTCGATGAATATTGGCGTAAACGTAAACAAAGCAAAGACGAAGAAATTAAGTATTATACACCTGTAAGCGCTTGGATAACTTATATTATAACAATTGCAGTACTTGTTATATTTTCGTTTTACTATCCAAAATCTACTCTTACAATAGGGAACTCATTATTTGTTATACCAGCAATACCGATAAGTACAGCTCTTTTTGCCATTTTTGGATTATTTGGACTACTTAAATCAGTTCACTTTTATATTTTAAACCTTCTTGCTTTTACAATAGTATTTTTAATAATAGGAGTAATGGGCTACCAATGGTATGTTATGGAAATAAGCACATTATTTTTTGCCTTGGGAATTCTTTCCGGTATTGCTGATAATAGATCGGCTAATGCTATAACTAAATTGTTTCTTGAAGGAGTAAAAGATATAATGTCGGCGGCTCTTGTTGTTGGTCTTGCCGGTGGTATTATTGTAATAATTACCGATGGAAAAATAGTTGATACAATAATGTACAATTTGTCAAGATCTATGCAAGACACAGGGAAAGTAGGTTCGCTTGGAATTATGTATACTATTCAAACATTTTTGAATGTAATTATTCCTTCGGGTTCAGCAAAAGCTGCGCTTACAATGCCAATTATGGCACCATTTTCCGATCTTATTGGTATTTCACGGCAAGCTACAGTGCTTGCATTCCAGTTTGGCGATGGTTTTACCAACATGATAACTCCAACATCAGGTGTATTAATTGGTGCATTGGGCGTAGCAAAAGTACCTTATGAAAAATGGCTTAAATGGGTTATCCCATTTATGATCATTCTTATAATTGTAGGTTTTTTATTACTTATACCTACTGTTATTTGGCAGTTTAATGGATTTTAATTAGAGTTTTGAAAATTATTCGTAATTTTGAAACTATTATCAAACATTTGACATAATACTGTTATAGATGCAAAAAACAAAACAAAAGCGTACAACTATTTTCAAGCAATTAATACTTAACATATTGTTGCCTGTTGTAATTGTGCTTTTATTGCTTGCAGTATTTAATTATTGGGACAGTAAACAAAATTTTGAAAAATGGAACAAGGAAAAAAGTGAAATTATAATAGATGAAATTACTCATATTCACAAATTTCAGGATCTTGCACTTGGTATTCTGGAAGTTAGTATAGATAAAAGACTTCGGACATTCAGTAATATATTGATTAATAATTATTTTAACAATCCCACAATTATTCAGAAATTAAACCTTGACAGTATCAGAAAAGTAATAGGAATGGATTCAGATATGGAAGACATCTATTTTATTAGTAGAGGAGGTTATATTGTTAATACTACATTTTTAAAAGATAAAAATTTAAACTTGTTTGCATTTGGTAAAGAACATGAGAATTATCTTGTAAATGTTTTTAATGGCGGGAAATTTATAAGTGAACGAATAACGATTGAGAGTACAACAAAACGACTTAAAAAATATTCGTATCAACCTACTAATGATGGTAATTACATAATAGAACTTGGGGCGTATTCTAAAAAAGTTGATGAAATAGTTGCTTTTATAAGAAATCGACTTGAAGAATTACCAAAAAAGCAAGAAAGCATTGTTGATGTTGATGTTTTTATAGGCTCAGAAAAACCATTTTCGTTATATAAAAAGAAAACTATTATTAAGCATCCTGACATTGTTCAAAGTGTTTTTAAAAACGAGAACAATCAAAGTGTTTCAGAAAAAGTTGATGGTAAAAGAATTTATTACGAATACATATATATGCATCGGCAAAACTCTGATCTATATGAAGGATCGGTTATACAGATAACTTCAGATAGAACTGCAGAAATGCAACTTTTGAAAAATGAGTTGTTTAAATTTTTATTGATATTTGGTATTACTATCATAATTGTTTTACTATTAATTTATAATAAAACAAAATCAATTACAAAGCCAATTAAAAATCTTCTTGAAAATGTAATCCGTATATCAAAAGGAAGTTTGGATGAAAGAGCTGAAGTTGTTGGTAAAAATGAAATAACAACACTAACTGAACAATTTAATTTAATGATATCACAGTTGGAAAGCTATACAAATGAGCTTGAAGAAAAAGTGAAAGAAAGAACTGCCGAAATTGTTAAACAAAAAGAAATTGTTGAAAAGCAAAACGAAAACATTACAGGTAGTATAAGGTATGCACAAAAAATTCAGAATGCTGTACTTCCAACCAAAACATCTTTTGAAAATATGTTTACAGAATATTTTATTTTCTTTAAACCACGTGATATTGTTAGTGGTGATTTTTATTTTTTGCAGAAAATAAATAAACATATTTTGGTGGCTGCTGTTGACTGTACCGGTCATGGAGTACCCGGTGCATTTATGAGTATGCTTGGTATTGCTTTTTTAAATGAAATTGTAAGAAGACGTGAAATAACACAAGCTAGTCAGGTATTAAATATTTTGCGTCAACAAATTAAAACATCACTAAAGCAAACGGGTAAAAAACGTGAAAGTAAAGACGGCATGGATATATCAATATGTGCAATTAATACTGAAACTTTTGAACTTCAATTTGCAGGAGCTTATAATCCATTGTATTTAATTCGCAAGAATGAGTTAACAATATATAAAGGCGATAGAATGCCAATAGGTATTTACAGGAAAGAAAAAGAAACTTTTACAAATAATATAATTACGATTGAAAGAGGAGATAAAATTTATTTATTCTCAGACGGATTTATTGATCAGATAAATGGAGAAACTAAAGAAAAGTTTATGTCTAATAATTTCAAAACCCTCATTACTGAAATTAGTGCTTTACCAATGATCCAACAGAAAGATAAACTCGAAGAAACCTTTAATAATTGGAAAGGTAACTCCAAACAGATTGATGATGTAGTAATTATTGGTGTTGAGGTAAATTAATAGTTTGTCATTTGTCGTTTATCGTTTGTCGTCATGCCTACCGGCAGATAAATTTGTCGTTTGTTGTTTTCCGAATAAAAAATCATAAAAGTTAATTTCTTTTTCAAGATTTATTTTCATAAGACCTTTGAATAAAAAATCAAAATATTACATTTGTTGCTTACTTTGAAAAAGTGCTACATTATAATGAGTGATGCAATAAAACATGAATGTGGAATAGTTTTAGTAAGGTTGCTTAAACCTCTTGAATATTATCAGGCAAAATACGGTTCATGGATGTATGGATTTCATAAGTTATATCTGCTTATGGAAAAACAACATAACAGAGGACAGGATGGGGCAGGAGCAGTATGTTTAAAATTAGATCAAAACCCAGGGCAACCATATATTCATCGTGAACGTTCAAATTCATCAACACCAATAAATGATATTTTTGATAATATAAATTCTCAATTTAGTAGATACGAAGGAAAAAACGCATCATTATTAAAAGATCCAAAATGGTCTAAAGATAATTTGCCATTTGCAGGCGAACTTTACCTTGGTCATTTACGCTATGGAACTTTTGGAAGAAATAGCCTTGATTACGTTCATCCGGTAATGCGTACTAACAATTGGAAATCGCGGAATCTGGTAATGGCAGGTAATTTTAATCTTACCAATGTTGATGAGTTATTCCAGATACTTGTTGATATGGGGCAACATCCAAAAGAATTTAATGATACAGTTACAATACTTGAGAAAGTTGGATATTATCTTGATGAAGAAAATCAAATGCTTTTCAAACAATATAAAAATGAAGGCTTTTCAAACAACGAAATATCACCGCTAATTGAAGATAATATTGATTTGCAAAAAATATTGCAAAATTCAAGTGCAAGATGGGATGGAGGTTATGCTATTACTGGAACTCTGGGGCATGGGGATGCTTTTGTAATGCGTGATCCGTGGGGAATTCGTCCTGCATATTATTATCATGATGATGAGATAGCCGTAGTAGCATCTGAAAGACCTGTTATACAGACAGTATTAAATGTGTCTTATGATAATGTAAAAGAAGTTAGGCCGGGCTATGCTGTTATAATCAAGAAGAATGGAGAAATAAGTGAAAAAGAAATTAGAATACCACAAAAAATACAAAGTTGTTCTTTTGAACGCATTTATTTTTCTCGCGGAAGCGATTGTGAAATATATAAAGAAAGAAAAAAACTTGGAGAATTACTTACTCCAACCATTTTAAAAGTAATTAAAAAAGATGTAAAAAATGCAGTATTCTCATATATCCCGAATACTGCCGAAACTGCTTTTTTGGGAATGGTAAAAGGAGTGGAAGATTATTTGATTGAAGTTAAGAAGAAAAAAATACTTAAAAAGGATAATAATTTTACAAAAGAAGAATTAGCAGAAATTATCAGCATGCGACCGCGTGTTGAAAAAATAGCTGTCAAAGATGTAAAACTTAGAACATTTATAGCCGATGATAATAGCAGAAATAACCTTGTAGAGCATGTTTACGATATAACATACGGAACAGTAAATAAGGGAGTAGATAATCTTGTAATAATTGACGATTCTATTGTACGTGGTACAACTTTAAAACATAGTATTATAAGAATTTTGGACAGACTTAACCCAAAGTGCATTGTAATTGTTTCATCTGCACCACAATTACGTTATCCTGATTGCTATGGAATTGATATGGCTAAACTTAGCGATTTTATTGCTTTTAAGGCAGCCATTGAGTTACTTAAAGAAACAGATAATGAAAATATAATAAATGAGGTTTATAAAAAATCTAAATCGCAGCAAAATCTTCCAAAAGAACAGATGGTGAATTATGTGAAAGAAATTTACAAGCCTTTTACCCCTGAACAAATATCAGATAAAATTGCTAAAATGTTAAAGGTGAAAGATATTAAAGCAAAGGTGAAAATCGTATATCAATCAATTGAAAATCTACATCAGGCATGTCCAAATAATAAAGGAGACTGGTATTTTACAGGAAATTATCCTACTCCGGGCGGAAATAAAGTTGTAAATACATCATTTATTAATTTTATTGAAGGAAAAAACCAAAGGGCATATTAACTTTAAAAGTAAAACCTAATCTTTCACAATCTTAACTTTACCAAATAAGACCACCTCTTTTATTGCAAAGAATTTAAGCTGTTTATAATAAATTAATATTTTTATTTTTATTTTACCTTGAGTTAGCTTAAAAATTACTATTTTGTAAGCACAAATAATTAACTACAATTAAGCGGCATGAACAGACAAAAATATTGGCTTAAAGTATTTTGTTTCATATTATTATCATCCATTTTCATGCCGGTATCTGCACAGTTTTATGATGACGAAGATGTTGATAAGAAAGATACATTAAGGTTTTATGAAGTAATTGATGTGGAAGATTTCAAAACAGAATTGTTTCATGAAATACTTTTAAACAATATTAATGCTCATAGATATAAAAATGGATTAGATAGTATTGTTGTTAATAATACTTTAACTAATGCTGCTGAAGATCAAAGCGAATATATGTCAACTAATGAAGAGGCTATAATATATCAAACAGGCAAAAAGAAAGACACAAAATCGCGATTAATTTATTACGGAGGCTCTGGCATAGGTAAAGAGTTAGTTAGAAAAATGACTCTTAAAAAAGGAACAACTTATTATAATTATAAAGGACTTGCCGATGAATTGTTTTTTAAATGGATGAACAGTAATAAAACAAAATTAGTGATTGAAAGTCCCGATTACATTTTTGTTGGAATGGGTTCATCAATGGATTATGATGGCAAAAAAATATACGTATCTTTTGTTTTTGGGAATTACTTATCTTTTAATGAAGGTGCCGACAGGCGTGATGAATTAGATGTACCGTTTACAAAGAAAAAACACGGATTAAAACCTATAGATGTTAAAATTTGCAAAAAATGTGCGAAGTTTAAAAATATTGAAGAACTACAAAAAGGAGTTTATGTAAAAGATGGAATGATTTATTTCAAGTATGATGACCTAAAAGCCTTTAAGCGTATTATGAAAAACCCAAAAGATGGTATTGCAGTTGATGTGGTGAGAAAAATTCAATATCCTTGCATAGGCGCTAATATTGTTGATAACAGGAATTCAATAAAAGGAATTCCTACCAAAAAACTTTGGAGTACAAAAATGTTTAAAAAGAATATGATTACCGATAAATATGAAAGAAAGAGAAAAATAGATGTTCTTATTGGTAAGTTTCCAAAAAAACTAATAGACTTACGAGAAGATGAATATGAGTTAAACCTTGTAATTATTCAAAATAAACACGTTTGCAGAAATATTCATCCTTATTTTGATCTTAAGGGTGATATTGAATATGCAAATCCAATTGATCTTTTAGCCGATACAGTTACTTTTGGTATTGATTCTGAATATAAGCCTTCAGCAACTTCTACAGCATTGACTTTTAAAATCCCTTTTGACCAATCAAAATATACATACGAAAAGAAAGATATTGAACCGTTTTTAGAGTTATTAAATGAACCGGAATTTATTATCAATGAACTTAAAATACATGCATATTCATCAATAGAAGGTACAGAATCGCAAAATGAAATGCTACAGAGAAAAAGAGCAGAAAGCATTATAAAAGCATTAAGTAGCAGACAAAAGTCTAATATCAAAAAAACAAGTATTTCAACAAGCGAAAACTGGGATGAATTTGTAAGAGATGTTAGTGGTACTGAATATGAAAATATTGCTTCTATGAGCATTAAAGAAGCACAAACGTATATCAAAGAGAATGGTCTTGGAGAAAAAATGGAATATCTTTTAAAAAATCACCGATATGCCAGTCTTGAAATGGAAATAACTTATGATATTGAGGGAGACAAAGAACAGGCTTATGTTGTAAAAATGTTTAATAACGCTGTTAAAGATTTTGATAAAGTAAAAGCATTATCAATACAAAAATATATATTTAAAAAAATTGTAGCTGGTGATTTTAACTCTAAAGCAGTTACAACAATGGAAATTCCCGAGAATGCTTCATTTGCAGGATTATTAATGAACAAGCTTTGGCTTGAAAGATATGTTGATGATGAAAGTATTAGTGAAGATTGTTGCAAGAGAGTAAGTGAATTGTATCAGCTTGACCGTTCAAATGTTTATATAAGGTTTAACGAACTATATTGTAATTTTGTTTATGCCAAAATTGAAAATGCTGAAAAGATTGCAGAAATTCAGGCAGTAATTGATGCATTATATGAAACTACACTAAGCAAAGAAACTGTTGATATGCTTAATTTGGAATATCAGTTTACAGTGATGGAATCAATATATGCAATGGATAATCCTCCAAAAGAATTATTAGAAAAAAGCCTTGAAAGAGTTAAAAATATTGTTGACCTTGAAGAATCGAACTGGCAAAATTCATTGAAACTTGCTTATGTTTTTATGAGGCAAGAAGATTATGAGTTTGCAGCAAAATTATTAGGACCTTTTGTTGAACGCAAAGTAGTTTTTGAAGAATTAGTATATTTATATCTATCATTATGTAGTCGTTCTCCGGTACGAATTACATCTAACAGGTTTGTAAGTGCTACCAAACGAGCATATGCACTAAATCCGGAAAGATATTGTGAGCTTTTTGATGGTTCTAAATTTTCAATGCAAGTATTGGAAAATACAATTGTTAAAGAGCATTATTGTAAATCATGCAAAAAATAAAAAAGCTATTTCCATCACTATTAATTTGCTTATTGTTAGCAAATATTGGTATTTCACAAAATAAGGATTTTGATCTTGAAGGAACTTTCAACAGAGAACTTACTATAGAACAACGCAAAGCAATTAAAGATAATATTTACAATTATTCTCAAGAAATAAATGCTAACAACAATAATGCACATGCACATCTGAATAGGGGAGTGATGTACGCAAAACTTGGTCTTTTCCCCGATGCTATAAGTGATTACAACAAATCAATTAGAATAGATTCAACAATTCCCGAAGCTTATTATAACAGAGGTTTGGCGAGAGCCAGATTTAGATTTACAAAATTTTCATGTATAGATATAAAACGTGCTGCAGAAATGGGCTTAAGTGTAGCTGAAAAATCTTATGAAAATAATTGTGGGTTTTTCAAGATGTATCTTGGGGAAATTGAAAAATAGCGGCATCTATATATAAGCCAAAAGCCAAAAGCCAAAAGTCAAAAGTGATGCAGATTATATTATATAGAACCGAATGAATTAAATTGCCTTATTTTCTTTAATGAGAAATTTTATAAAAATATTATTGCTTGTTGTTTTAAGCTTAAACATTAGTGCTCAAAATTCTTTTATTATTACGGGTTATATTATAAATAAAAAAACAAACACACCTATTAGTGGAGCTCATGTTATAGTTAAAGAAAAACAGAAAGGTTCGGTTTCTGATAAAAACGGGTATTATTCAATAATACTTAATAATGAAAATGTTGAACTTATTTTTTCTCATACACAATATGAAAATCAGAATATTTTAATAAGGAAAGCTAAAAATCAAAGAATAGATATTGTAATGGAAGAAAAAATTAATATTCTTCCCGAAGCTGTTGTAGGTGTTAGAAAACCTGTTAATCTGGTTGCAAAAAAGCTTTACGACGTTTCGGATTATGAATTTATTAACAACAACCTATTATTATTTGCATATCGATATAAAGAAAAAATTAATCCATGGTTGGTTATAATAAATAATTTTGGCGATACAATTTGCACACAGCATATTGATGTTGAAGGAACATTTTATAAAGATTGTACAGATAATATTCATCTAATTACAAAGCAGAAAGCATATCAGATACATTATGATTCAACTAAAATAAAATTGCTTTACCCTGTTTCTCCAAAAGAATTTAAAGAAGCATTATCTCCGTGCATTGCCGAAATGAATAATAAATATTATTTAAAACAATATTACTACAACAATCAGGTGTTGACATATTATATAGGGAATCCTGAAGACACTACTATTTCGGAATTAAGGATTATTGCAGATGAAGTAGGACTTAGAATGTTGGCCGATAGAGACAGGTTTCATGCAATGGGAGCAAAAGCACCAACAGAAGCCGATTTGCGTTTTGAAAAAATGTGTTTTTTCGACCCTATTTTTGCTCCATTGGTAAAGATAAAAGATAGAATTTGTATTTTTAATTATGTTGATTCCTTAATGGAATTTTATAACGAAAAGGGTGAGTTAATTAATGAAATTACAATGAATTTTCATAATAAGCCTCACTGGAAAGAAGAACTGTATGTAGACAATGCAATGGCTAAGGTTTATACACTTTTTAAAAAAAATGGAGTTTCAACGCTTTACGAAATAAATCTTAATACAGGCAAGCTGGGAAAAAGCATTGTAATACCCAGTTTTATATTTGTTGACAAAATAAAAGTTAACAACAACCATATATATTTCTTATATCGCAAAACCGATATCTTAGATTTAATGAAATTGTATAAGTATAAAATTGAGTAGTTATATACTAATTAAGAATCTGCGACATATATTATTACATAGCCATAAGCAATGCAAGTACAAGTAATATTAGAAGAAAAATTAGCACAAGAGTTATAATACCTAAAACAATTCCTGCAATGCCAAATCCCCGACCTCTATATTCATTGGGGTTATTCCTGATTTTTGAGTTAGCAACAGCACCAAATACTATAGCTAATATTGCAAATAAAATTGAAAGAAACCCCAAAAACAGTATAGATAATATGCTAAAAATACCAAGCACAAGCGATGCAATCCCAAGTCCGGGTACTTTTTTTGGACGTCCGGAAGGCAATAGATTTTTGAAGAGAATCTTTTTATTATATTTTTTGTAATTAACAGGTTCTGGATCTATAACAAGTTCTATCGATTCAGAATTATTTGCCAATGCAGTTTCAATAGAAGGTGTGTTTGTAAAATCATTTGATGCAATTAATGATATATCATCATTGAGCATTGCTAGTTTGTTTGTAGTGTTTTTTTTTGTTGTATTGCTTGTATTATAGTTGTTGGCGGTTTTATTTTTGTCATTATTATTTTTTATCTTGTTCGAAATGTCCACATAATACCCATGAGCATGTTTTCTTTTTACTACATCAAGGGAGGTGTTGCATGAAGTGAGAAATTGTCCGATAATGATTGCTAAAGAAATAATGAGAGGAATTTTTCTTATTTTCATTTTTATACTTTAATGGTATAACAAAAGTAAAAAAATAAAAGAGAGAATAAAACTTTCTTTTAGTTACAGAACCATTTTTAGTTTGTGCTTATATGTTCATGAATTTTTTTTTAACATCTTTTTCATACAATTGTTTTTCACTTTCGTGATATAGTTAAGAAATGCCTAAAATTATTTAAAAAACCCGCTTAGATGTTATAAACAGTTTAGCGGATACACAAATTATAAATTTAAAAGGAGAGTTTTCTCCTTTTTTGTTATATTTGTGAAATAAACACTTGTAGCTATAGTATAAATAAGAAACACTACGCATTTTAGTGGAGTGTTGGGCATCATTATAAAAACAGCAACTATGAGGACTATTTTATTACTTTTTACTGTTGTATTACTTTTTGGATGTAATAGCAATAAGAACAATATTGAAGTTTCTGAAAATGATTGGAATCAGGCAATAAATGCATTTTCTGAATTAAAAGAAGTCTTAGAAAAAGAAAATGGTCAAACATGGAACTATTCTCTGGAAGGTCCAATAATGTTAGTAAATAGGGATACTCGCACAATAATTGCAAATGAAAAGGATGATGCTGGTTTCTTAAAAAAACGAGGAACTTTGTATGTTGGGATACTTCCTGAAAATATAAATATAGCTAATACAGCTTCTGATTGGAATGGGAAACAGTGGACAATGGTGGCTTTACCTCTTCCTAAAACAAAGGAAAAACGATTGAGTTTATTAATACATGAATCGTTTCATAGAATCCAACCATTAATAGGATTTGATTCCTTATTTGAAATTCAAAGTGTTCATTTAGATTCTAAAGAAGGTAGAATATATCTAAAATTAGAACTTGAAGCATTGAAAAAAGCATTAAGTTCTGATGAACCTGAGTATCATATTAAAAATGCTTTGTTATTTCGACAATATCGTTATCAATTATTTCCTGAAGCAAGTAAAGCCGAAAACTCTTTAGAAATACTTGAAGGTCTGGCTGAATACACAGGTTCAATTTTAAGTCAAAGAAATAATCTGGACTTACAAAATCATTATATCTCAAGAATAGATTGGTTTTATACCTTACCAACATTTGTTCGTTCTTTTGCCTATTTCACTATACCAGTTTATGGATACTATATGCAGCAAAAAGATAAGAAATGGAATTTGAAAGTAAATAAAAATACAAATCTATCAGATTTTATCTCTGAATATTTCGGAGTAGATTCTAAAGACTTAAATAAAGAAAAAATAAAGCAGATAGGTTCGATTTATGGAATTGATTCAATAATTGAAATTGAAAGTCAAAGAGAATTTAGGAAACAAGAACAGATTGATAAATACAAAGCCATATTTCTGGGAGATAGTATAGTTTCAATTGGGTTGGAAAATATGCATATTGGATTCGATCCATCTAATATTATGCCTTTAGATTCATTTGGAACAGTATATCCAAATTTAAGAATAACTGATAATTGGGGGATATTAGAAGTTGATAGTTGTGGAGCTTTATTGAGTCCTGAATGGAACAAAGTAACAATTTCTTACCCTGAGTTTATATCAGACACTTTAGTTTCAGGTAAAGGCTGGAAATTAAGACTTAACAATTCTTGGAAACTAGATAGAATGGATGGACAATTTAAGTTGACAAAAAAATAACGAATGCCCAACAGAACCTAAAAAGCATTAAAAACGCGTTCTATTAGGGGCGTTGGCAGCAATATATACATGCAACCTACGATATATATAAGGGTAACAAAAATAAATTATAAACATAGTTTTACAATTTAAGACAACTTTAGTGATATGATAAATAATATTAGCTTAGTATATTTTTCTCCCACAAAAACAACCAGAAGAATAGTTGAAACGATTGCACTTGGGATTAATCCTAAAAATACAACCCATTTTGATTTAACATCAAGCAAATTTAATAGTAAGAGTTTTAACGAATTCAATAATGAATTGGTTATAATAGGTGTACCTGTATATGGTGGTAGAGTGCCTATTGATGCCACAAAGCGTTTGCAAAAACTAAACGTGAACAACATACCAACTATTATAGTTGTTGTTTATGGTAATAGAGATTATGAAGATTCACTTATAGAATTGAGAGATATTGCTAAGGATAGAGGATTTATGCCTTTTGCAGCCGCATCATTTATTGGAGAGCATTCTTTTTCTTCTGAACTTTTCCCTATTGCACAAGGACGACCAGATACAAATGATTTAAACAAAGCAACTGAATTAGGAACTAAAATTCGAAATATTATATATAATAATAAAATTAGTAAATTAATCATTGTTCCTGGAAATTATCCTTATAAAGCATTGGATGTGATGCCAGAAATTTCACCTGTTACAATAGATACATTATGTGATAAATGTGGGATTTGCGTTTCTGTGTGCCCAACAGATTCAATTCAAATAAATAAAACAATTATTACAAATAAGACTACATGTATTTTATGTTGTGCTTGCGTTAAAGAATGTCCTATCAATGCAAGATTGAACGACAATGATTTAGTTAAACGTAGTAGTGAGTGGTTGTTAGAAAATTGTTCAACACGAAGAGAACCTGAAATTTTTATTAATAAAAACTGAACTAGTAATAGGAATTTAAATCAAATGTAAAGGAAAAACAACAATATAAAGCTGCCAACAATGTGTGAAAATAATAGCCGAGGTAGTAGTGAATTCAAGGATTGTTATCTTAGATTTAATGAAATTGTATAAGTGTAAAATTGAGTAGTATTAGAAAAGAAATGCCTAAAATTATTTGAAAAACCCGCTTAGCTGTTATAAACAGCTAAGCGGATAAACAAATTATAAATTTAAAAGGAGAGTTCTCTCCTTTTTTGTTTATTTTTGTAAAATAAGCACCTGTAGCTATAGTAGATATATCATCATTGATGATATATGCGTGTTAGCAACTATTAATAATAAATACAAAAAAAATGAAAATAAGGCCGCTATATGTTGAATCTCTGACAATAATAATATTTTTGATATTCTCAAATTATAATTCCTTTTCTCAAAATATTTCCGACTCAATATATCATGATGGTTTATATAGAACTTATCAAACTCATTTACCATCTTCATACAGTCCCTTAGAAAGCTATCCTTTAGTTTTTGTATTACATGGTGGTGGCGGAAATGCAGAATATATGTCTGCCTATACTCAATTTAATCATACTGCCGATACAGCAAATTTTATTGTTGTTTATCCCGAGGGTATATATACAGGTCTCAATTTTGGCGGACTTCCCGGGCATCATTGGGCTGATGGTAGAATGGTATTGTTGCCAGATTCACTAGGAATTGATGACGTAGATTTTATTGACAAATTAATTGATACTTTATCCTTATATTATAATATTCAGAGTTCTTGTATTTTTGCTACAGGAATATCAAATGGAGGAATGATGTGCCAAAGATTGGCAAGTGAATTATCTAATAAATTTGCTGCCGTTGCATCTGTTGCAGCAGCATTTCCCGATAGTCTTGTTTTAGGTTTTAATCCTACAAATCCTGTTTCCGTTTTATTCATGAATGGAACAAATGATCCTATTACACCTGTCTATTTGGGAGGAACAGGTTTGGCACAAGGAAGTAATATATCTACAGATTCTATCATCACCCTATGGTGTAATCATAACTTATGTATACCTACAATTGACTCGATTTCGATACCTAATATTGTACTGTTAGATTTTTCTACTGTTACTAAATATACTTATAGTGATTGTCAAGATTCAGTTGAAATTGTATTTTATAAAATAAATAATGGAGGACACACTTGGCCACAAGAAAACGATACATTGCATGTACCATTAACTGGGAATTGCAACAAAGATATTAACGGATCAAACGAAATTTGGAGTTTTTTTAATACTCATTGTAGAAATCCAATTACTGGAACTATTGATTTAAATAATTCAGAGGAAATAAATATAAATATTAATATGTATCCAAACCCATTTAACACCTCTGTTTCAATAGATTTTCAGTTATTTCAAAATGACAAAGTCAAAATTAATATCTATAATTTGCAGGGAGATATAGTTTGTTCATTATATAGTAATCAGCACTTATTTTCTGGAATACATACAGTTCAATGGAATGGCTCTAATGAAAAAGGAGGCTTGTGTCCTTCGGGAATATATTATATGCAAATAACGATTACAAAAGGGCTGTGTAGAACTTCTAAATTAATAATAATGCGATGATAACAGTTGCTAACAAAGAATATAGTGCACTTGACAGATAGTATTAATAATGAAAATGATAGCAATAAATAAACTTAGTAGCAGCGAAATGCCAAATGTACCATATTCAAAACGTTGTGCTTAATACAGGAGAAAAAAATGACACTTGAAGATTTAGGATATAACGAAGATTTAGAAGATTACAGAAAAGACCAACACCTTGATTTGTTTGGAGTAGGACGTGTTATTTTAGAACATAAGGAAAGGTATGCTGTAAAAACTGTTGAGAATGAATATGATGCCGAGATAATTGGGAATTTAAGATTTGCCGCACACAAAAGGTCGGATTTCCCTGCTGTTGGAGATTGGGTAGCCATTTCTGACTATGATGAAAATAAAGTACTTATTCATTCTATTTTCCCGAGAAGGACGATCATTGAAAGGCAAGCGGTTGGCAAGCAAGGTGAGAAACAAATAATAGCAACAAATATTGACTTTGCTTTTATTGTACAGGCAGTTGATTGGGATTTTAATATCAACCGAATAGAAAGGTATCTAACAATTTGTAATGCATCAAATGTTAAACCGATTATCATTCTAAACAAAATTGACTTGATAAATGAGACTGAATTATCCAATCTGATTTTTAAAGTTCAAGAAAGAGTAAAGCAAATTCCAGTAGTTGCAATTAGCAATGAATCCCATAAAGGAATCGAAGGTCTAAAAAAGTGGATAGAAAAGGGCAAAACTTACTGTTTGTTAGGTTCGTCTGGAGTAGGAAAATCTACTCTTTTAAACAAGCTTTCAGGTAAAAAACAGATGAAAACAAACACGATAAGTGCAAGCACAAACAAAGGACGACACATTACAAGCCACCGAGAATTGCTAATACTTGAAAATGGCGGAATTATAATTGATAATCCTGGAATGAGAGAAGTGGGGATTGCAGATTCAACTGGTGGATTGGAGAAGACATTTGAAACAATAGTCCAGCTATCCAAAAATTGCAAATTCAAAGATTGTACACATACAACAGAAATTGACTGTGCCGTTATAGAAGCTCTAAGCAAAGGAGAAATTGACGGAAACTCTTATGAAAACTATCTGAAAATGGAGAAGGAAAAAGAACATTTTGAATCGACTGTTGCTGAAAAACGTAAAAAAGACAAAGATTTCGGAAAAATGATAAAACACTATAAGAATACAAAAAAATCAAATAAGCACTAAGCACAATAAAACCTAAACTGCATTAAACGCCTTCTATTGGGGACGTTGTAGTCAATAAAAACAAATACGATGATTAAACAAATACATTTTATGATTCTATTAATTTTCTTGAGTTTTAGCGTACAAGCTCAAAATGATTTGGATGTTCAAACTAAAACCGATACAATGGTAAATAGATCAATTACTCTCGAAGAAGCAATAAAATTAAAGGAAAGCAACAAACAGCAACAAATTATGTTAATTGAGTTTAGGAAAAATTATCATACAGACGATCTTATTTCAGTTGTTGAATTTCAAAATTACTATGAACTAACAGTTGAACATCCTGATGCAATCGGTTTTACCGGTGGTGCGGAGTGTTATAAACTGAATAAAAAAACAGGAGACTCAGAAATGATCTGGCATGAACATCCAATGGAATTACCCAAACTAAAATATGAGAAGGAAAAAATAAATAAAACTGGTGACTAATTGCTGGCTACAACAACAGCTCAGAACCCAGTGTTGCTATTCGGGACAGCACCGATGTTTTAGCTGCGATCGTTAGCAATAATAAAGAAATTTTAATTGAAATATATAAACTACATATTGACCATAATAATGGGATTATTAACTTCTTTATTTATTTGGATTTACATTCAAAGGGTGAATCTCGACTATAATTCGGAAGGACTCTGTTTTTCTCCTGAAGAGAGTGTGGTATATCATGAACAAGCTAAAGTAGTGTATGGATTTCTTGCATTATTAGGATTGGTTTTGACGGGAATATTTCTAACTAGAATAATTATTAAAAGAAAACCACAGAATGCCAACAGAACCTAAACAGCATAAAAACGTAGTTTAGCTAAATGTTATCTGCAAGCATGTTCCCGAAAAAGTGTAAGCTTTATACCTCACAATTCACGAATGAGTACAATGATAAAATATGCAACGGACTACATTAAGTAAAAATTCAACTTACGCTTCAATCTCCAGAAGATGAAAATTTCGCAAAAAAAATTGGCAACTATCAAATAAACAACAACCTTTGACCTATGAAAAAAAAGGTGGCAATCATAGGTGGAGGAACAGCAGGTTTGTTTCTAGCTGCATTTTTAAATACTGATATTTATAATGTTACCATTTTTGAAAAAAATACTTCTCTCGGACGTAAATTTTTAGTAGCTGGTGATGGGGGCTTCAACCTTACAAATTCTGAAGAACTTTCTAGTTTCAAATCTAAATATACTCCGGCTTCATTTCTAGATAAGGCTTTAGATAATTTTAGCAATGCTGCTTTAAGAACATGGTTGTTAAGATTGGGGATTCCGACTTTTGTTGGTAGTAGTGGAAGGGTTTTCCCTGAAAAGGGGATCAAGCCCATTGATGTTTTGAAATGCATAGAAGCGCATTTGGTAGAAAAAAATGTAAAATTTGAATTCAACAAGACCTTCACAAATTGGGATAAAGAAAATTCTTTAGAATTCAATTCTAAGGAAATTATAAAGTCGGACTATACCGTTTTTGCCTTAGGTGGTTCAAGTTGGAAAGTAACTGGGTCCGATGGTTCTTGGTTAAATGTATTTACTAAAAAGGGAATTGACACATTGCCATTTAGAGCTTCAAATTGTGCTTATAAGATTAAATGGCACGAAAAGTTTATCCAAAACAATGAAGGTAAACCTCTAAAAAATATTTCAATTTCATTAAAGAATAAAATTCATAAAGGTGAAGCGGTAATCACAAAATTTGGAATTGAGGGTAATGCGATTTATGGATTAAGCCCCGAAATACAAGCGATTTTAGCTTCAAAAAATGAAGTTGTGGTTTATGCAGATTTTAAACCAACATACAATTTATCAATCCTAACTGAAAAGATAAGTCATTCAAAATCTAACATAACAATTACCTTAAGGGAAAAAATAAAATTACCCCGCGTTGTAATAGAACTCATAAAAGTAACACTGACAAAAGAGGAGTTTTTAGACATTCATACTTTGTCTAAATTCATTAAAAAATTCCCACTAACAATTGTCGATTCAGCCCCAATTGATGAGGCAATATCAACTTCGGGAGGAATCAATTTAAATGCTGTAGATTCCAATTTTGAATTAAAAAGAATAAAAAACCAGTTCTGCATTGGAGAAATGCTTGACTGGGATGCGCCAACTGGAGGTTATTTAATTCAAGCTTGCGCAAGCACAGGTGTTTATTTAGCACATCAGTTGAATAATAAATAGCCAGCATATAACAAAGTGTAGCTATAAGGTAGATAACAGGCACTAGTGCTTTTTATCTAGTAGTTGTGTGCAATGCGAATAAAGGAACTACAAATTAGAAACGGTATCTCAAAGAATTATTTGTAAATTTTAAATATTTTTTGTAATTTTGGGAGGTATAAATTATTAATTAGAAAAAGGAGGTTATATGCCCGAAAAAACAGAAGGATGTGAACGTCCTGTTGGCGGACCGGTAGAAGAACCGGAAAAAGAACAAACAAATGAATTAATAACTGAAAAAAAGGAGACAAAAAGTATGATTAAAGTTGGAAAAAAAGCACCTGACTTTAGTGCGTCAGGTTATCATCTAGGTAAATTTATTAATGTAAAATTATCTGATTATATTGGAAAATGGGTAGTACTGTGTTTTTACCCAGGAGATTTTACCTTTGTTTGAGCTACTGAAATATCAGCGGTGGCTGAAAGGTATTCAGAGTTTCAAAAACTCGGAGTTGAAGTGTTGTCGATGAGTGTTGACAGCATGTTTGTACACAAAATGTGGAACGATAATGAAATATCCAAAATGGTTAAAGGAGGCGTTCCATATCCAATGCTTTCAGATAGTGGAGGAAAGATTGGAACAATTTATGGAATTTATGATGATGAAGCTGGTGTTGAAACACGCGGCAGGTTTATCATTGACCCTGATGGCAATGTTCAGG
The DNA here is from genome assembly GCA_964442075.1 of uncultured Bacteroidales bacterium. Taxonomy (GTDB): domain Bacteria; phylum Bacteroidota; class Bacteroidia; order Bacteroidales; family CAYTAU01; genus CAYTAU01. Next base: position 72,124 of record CAYTWH010000011.1, on the reverse strand, counting down.
GATATGAGGTACTCACTCCGCCTGTGGGCAGAAACGTAATGGAATCAATAAGACAAATTCAAGCATTCCAACTTGTTAGAGAGTCAAAAGGAACTAAAGCTGTACCTTCGGGATGGAAGCCCGGTAAAAAAGTATTAAAACCAGGACCCGACCTTGTAGGTAATGTATGGAAAGTATGGAAAACAGATATGGCTTTTGATTAAAATAAATAATTAACTTATTTAAATAATTTTATTAAGGCAGACTTTGGTCTGCCTTAATTTTTTATATAATTGGCTCCGCTTACGCCGACATGTTGTCGGTGTGCCAATAATACCCTGCTACCGCACAAAACGTAAGTTCGATAGCCTGCCCCGATTTTCTGGGGGAAGTCAATCCTTTTGTGTAGTGAATAATAAAACTTAAAGTCAATAAATATTATTAATTTTGTTAAATGTTTAAAAATAACATGGTGTAGCCCGCAATAACTTAGTATGTTTTGGGTGTTTTGAAATCCGCACTTGGCAACTATTAATATGCAAACGTTAGCTTAAATTGTTACAAATAAAACTTAAAAAAAGGATATTCACATGATGTTTTTCATTAAAAAAATTCTAAATACCGTCCTTATTATATCAAATTATTCCCCAATAGTACTTCTTTGGATGATTAAAGCTCTTTCAATTGATTGGATTGCAAGAAAATGGTCATTTTCAAAACTGCCTAAGATAGCTTCCGAAATAGGATTAAAACATAAACCATCGGATGTTTTAAAGGAATTCGGAGAACTTCATGGCAACATACATGGGCATAATATATGCGTAAAACCTGACAACCATATGGATTCCTTAATCAGTGTAGATTTTGTAAATACCTATAAAGGTCTTCACATATCATTGCCCAAGCCACATCGTAGACTTGACAAAAACATAGTTGATTTTAAAACACCTGATTGGAAATTTAACTGGACTTTTAAAACGAAGCGATCACATAAAGATATGGCACGTAAAATCAGCGAAAATCATGAATTAATTACTTTACTTAATTCCTTTTATTATAAATGGATTTTTAAACTTGATGGGTTAAATATTAGCAATAATGACATATACTGTACTTTGAAATATGGATTTAACTTTTCCCCATATATACCGGTTTCCAAACTTAAAAGTCTTGTGAGTGAGTTGATTGCAATAGCAGAAAGGATTGATCCAATAGAAACATAAATTTAAGTATGTATGAATCATTTGATTTGACATAAAAATATCCCCTGCTGGTGCGCGATTGTATCGCGTTCCTCTATGGATAGCCTGCCCCAATTTTCTGGGGGAAGTTAATCCTTTTGTTTGGTGAATAATAAAACTTAAAGTCAATAAATATTATTAATTTTGCTAAATGTTTAAAATTAACAAAAGTAGCTATAAGGTAGATAACAGGCACTAGTGCTTTTTATCTGCTAGTTAGCCCCAATTAAAGAGATTATGATGAATTTGACAAAAACACCTAAATTATTAATCCTACTATTTTCAATTATAGTTTTGATTTCATGTGAGTCGCAAAAACATGTCAATCTCGTTGTTATAAACAAACAGACCAATGAACCCATAGATAGTGTCTTTGTCAAAGTTACAGCGGGGAAAGGGAAAGATTTTACAAAAAGTGGAGATGAAGGTTATACAAATGCAACTGGTAAATATGAAACTTATATTATGATAGGATGCTCTGGGGGCTGTTATGATATAAAGATTAGCTATGGCAAGGAAGGTTTCAAAACATTAGAAACAATGAATCAAGTAAAAGACACAGTCTATTTAATTCCTTTGACATTTGAAGTAATAGAATGAAAAAAAGTGGGTAACAAAAAATAAACGCAATTAAAACAGGCGTTTATTAAGACCGTTGTGCGTTATAGTAAAACAGAATTAAAATAACAAATGATAAAAATAGATTTAATGACAAATGAAATAAAAATGCACGAAGAAAAATCATTTGCAAATATTGACTACACGGAAAAGACTTTAAGAGATAGAGAATTTTACAAATGTAAATTTGTGGCATGTATTTTCTTAAAAAGTGATCTTATTGGTAACAGTTTTGAAGATTGTACTTTTGAAAATTGCAACTTTTCGATGACAAAAATTAAAGGGGCAGGTTTTAGGAATGCGAACTTTAAAGAGTGTAAGATTTTAGGTGTTGATTTTTCGGATTGTAACAAATTTATGTTCTCTTTTTCATTTTATAATTGTCATTTGGATTATTCTACGTTTTTTGGCACAAAGATGATGAAAACAAAATTTGATAAATGTTCTTTGAAAGAGACTGATTTTACTGAAGTAAATTTATCTGCTTCAGTATTTTCTGACTGTGACTTAACAGGTGCAATATTTTCAAATACCATACTAGAAAAGGTAGATTTTAGAACTGCAAATAACTATTCGATAGATCCTGAATTTAATAAATTAAAGAAAGCAAAATTTTCAGCATTCAATCTTGATGGTTTACTATATAAATACCAATTAGATATTGATTATAACAATTAAATTTGATTTTAAACCCAGCTCACGCCGACATGTTGTTGGTGTGCCAACAATACCTTCCTTAAAAAACATCTACGCTATCTAACTAATATTTAATGTGGCTTATAGCATAATTAAATAAAAACATTATATTTGTAGTAAATAAAAAAAGGAGGAACAAATGAAAAATATCTATCTCTTAATTATTATTATTATTATTGTTGGTCTTAATTCTTATTCACAAAAACCAGATTTAGATTTTAAACATATTACCATAGATGATGGGCTTTCGCAAAGTACTATCAATTGTATGATGCAAGACAGTGAAGGTTTTATCTGGATTGGAACACAAGGCGGATTAAACAGATATAATGGTAGTTCTAAACATCCTTTCGATGTATATCTGCATAATTTTATCGATACAAATTCATTGTCGAGTAGCTGGATATATGCTATAGCAGAAGATAAATCAGATAATATCTGGATAGCAACAATGCAGGGCTTAGATAAGTTAAATAAAAAAACTGGAAAAATTGAACGATTCCTACATAACTCGGAAGATCCACAATCAATATCTAAAGGAAGCGTGTTTGGTGTATATGTAGATAGCAAAGGTGATGTCTGGGCTAAAACATACGATGCATTAAACAAGCTAGATACAGCAACAGGCAAATTTAAAAATTTTGCACACGAAATAGCCTTTTTTAAAGCTAAACAGAACAGGTTTGCATATCCAATATATGAAGATACAAAGGGAAACTTTTGGGTTGGCTCTCAAGACGGACTTTTCTTATTTGATAGAGATAATGAAACATGGAAGAGATATATAACAGATAATTCTGATATTGCAGATAATCACGTTAATGCTATTTTTGAGGATAAGAAAGGCAGCCTATGGATTGGTACTGAAAATGGATTAAGTAAATATAATTATAAAAATAATAAGTTTTATAATTATCAATTAGATGAAAATAATAATGGAGATGGTTTAAGTAATAACGATATAAGGGCAATTTGTGAGGACCATGCTGGTAATATTTGGATAGGAACCTTTGGTGGTGGGCTTAATATGTTTGACCCTAAAACAGATGAATTTAGATTTTTTATGCCAAATGTTAACGACCACAATTCAATTAGTCACCCACTTATTTTATCTATTATTGAAGATAATTCTCATATTTTATGGGTTGGGACATATGGTGGTGCAATCAATAAAATTGATTTAAAAAGTAAGAAGTTCAATTTATATACACAACATAACTTTGGGTTGAACTATAATGATATGGCTGCAATATATGAAGAGGATGGTATTTTATGGATTGGAACTTGGGGAAAAGGCTTAAATCTTTATAATAAAAATACAGGTGAAATTGAATATCTTACTTCAAAATCACTTGGGAAGAGAAAACTATTAAATGATTTTATTCATGTTATAAAAAAGGATAGTAGAGGATTTATATGGATAGGAACACGAAATGGGATTAATATCTATGATAAATCTAAAGACGAATTTAGTTCAATAACTAGTATATTTACTAAAAGTAATTCATCAAAAATTGCTGATGTTTTTAAAAACAAAAGGATTAATGAAATTATCGAAGACAAGGACAAAAATATGTGGCTTGGAACAGAGGAAGGCTTGTATAAAATTAATATGAAAGAGGAGAAGATTGATGTATTTCTTAATAAGGCAAGTAATAAAGAGAGTTTATCAAATAATCACGTTTATGCACTATTGGAGGATAAAGATGGATTTATATGGATTGGTACAGTTGCCAATGGCTTGAATCGATATAATCCCGTAACAGGAGTTTTCAAAAGATATCAGGGAGATGTTAGAAACCCCAATACAATTAGCAATAATAGAGTATTTGATATTATAGAAGATTCAGATGGCTTTCTATGGATTGCTACAGCTAATGGCCTTAATAAATTTAATAAAAGAGATACCTCATTTACAATATATACTAAGGCATCAAATAATCTTCATAATGATCTTGTATATAATATCATTGAAGATAACAATAAAAACATCTGGATAACTACAGGCTATGGTATTGCTATGTTCGACAAAGCAAATAATATGTTTGTGTCTTACAACAAATCTGATGGACTGGGAAGTCTTGAATTGAATTTTGGCAGTTTATATAAAAGCAAAACAGGCGAGATATTTTTTGGAGGTACAGGAGGCTTAAACCATTTTTATCCCGATTCTATTTTTATCAACCCATTTGTGCCACCAGTAGTATTTCTAGATTATAGCAAGTATAATAACGAGGGAGTATTCTCTTATTCATTAAATGGAATAGATGAAATTGAATTGGACCCTTCAGATCATACATTATGCATTAATTTTGCATCACTTGAATTTACTAATACTAATAAAAATCAATATAAATATCAACTTAAAGGACATAGTGATGTTTGGATAGATTTAGGCAACAGAAATTTCCAAACCTTCACTACACTCCCCGCAGGAGAATATATTCTAAATGTAATGGCTTCTAATAATGATGGTGTTTGGAATGATGAAGTAGCAAGTTTAAAAATAATTGTGCATGCTCCTTTTTGGCAAACTACAATTGCATACATTGTATATGTGTTAATCTTACTTTTAATAGTAATTTTAATTATTAGAGCAAGAACAAAAAAGTAAAAAGCAGAAAATGTTATCCCCAAGCATATGCGAAGTGGCAAAAGTCAAAAACTCCCTCTCCTTTTTATGTTATATTTGGGGAATAAACACTTGTAGCTATAGTAGAAATAAGAAACACTACTCATTTTAGTGGAGTGTTAAGTGTTATTAAAAGATATACATGAAATATATATTTTTGCATCTAATTCTAATTGTATTTTTTCTAGGTTGTAAAAGTCCAGATAAAAAAACTTCAGAAAATGAATTGAATGATTCTTTACTTGAAATAAATCAACCTATTTCACAAATTTATGATGAAGACACCTCCACTTGGGACTGTTCAAATAAATCATATAATTTTTTATCTTCTTTTAAATTCTATGAAGCTGGAGAATTCTCAGAAAGTTTGGCTGCTGTAATGCCCAAAAATAATGACAAATATGGATATATAGACACTACAGGGAAAATGGTTATTGAACCACAATTTTATTTTGCACTGCCATTTTCAGAAGGACTTGCTGCTGTGTATAAAGAAAAGAATGGAAAAATGGGATTTATTGATAAAAATGGCAATCTTGTTATTGATTATAAATATAATTCTTATTTATTCAAATTTAAAAATGGTAAACTCTGTGTTTCAAAAGATGGTTTGTCGTTTATTATTAATAAAAAAGAAGAGGTGTTAATTGGTCCTTTTAGGAATATTTATTTTAGAGACGGGTTTTCTGTTGTGAGTAAAAATCACTTGTATGGGATAATAGATTCCTTAGGTAAAACAATAGTACCTTGTATATATATAGATGCCGGAAATGGTTGTGAAATATTTAATGTCTTAAAAGGGAAAAAGACTATATATAATGCTTCTGATGGTACAATATTTAAAGAAAATGATAAAATAGGGTTTAAAGATAGTAGTGGAAATATTATTAAAGATTGTAAATATAAAATGTGGTTAGGAGGAGCTGGTGCTAGAGAAGAAAAATATGTGGTGCTAAATACTTTGGAAAAGGATGAGTATCATTTTATTGATAAAGGAAAGTGGGGTTTTATAAATAAATATGGAGAATTAATCACTGATTTTGAGTTTGAAAATGCATATAGATTTGAAAATGACATGGCTCCAGTTAAAAAGAATGGAAAATGGGGCTGTATAAATGCAAAAGGAGAAGTAGTTGTGGATTTTATATTTGAATCAAGTCAAAGATTTTACAATGGTTATACAAGTAAAATAAATAAAGAAACTAAACTTTGGGGTGTAATAAATACGAATAATCAATTAGTTATAGATTATAAACATGAAGGTATATGGGGCAGTTTATATGCAACAGGCTTTATTCCTGTTGAGAAGAATGGTAAATATGGAATAATGAATAAAAAAGAAGAAATAATTATCAACTATAAATATGATCAAATCAGACCCATTGAGCGAAATAAATTTATGGTTGAATATGATGATAAATGGGGCATAATTAATCAAGACGGAAGTATAATTATTGACTGTAAATATGAATATTTAATTGAATATGTTGATGGGCTAGCAGATGTGAGAAAAGATAATAAATTTGGATTTATTGATACTCTTGGAAATAAAATTGTTGATTTTGACTTTTATTGGGCAGAGGCATTCTCGGAAAACTTTGCGCCAGTTAGAAAAACAAAAAATGGAAAATGGTCATATATAAAATTAAAATAACAACACTTAACAAACGTTAAAAATCATATCCACCCTAAGTGATGGCAACGCTTTTTAGCGTAATTGTTAGCAAGTCCGTAAAAAATATATTTATTTCCTAATTACAATATGTATCAATAAACTCATCGGCATTACCCCCAAGTTCTTTTGATTTTTTCCAGTCTATACATGCATCTTTAGTATTGCCAAGCATATATTTTGCTAAGCCTCTGCTTGTATAAGACTCTGCCTCTGTAGGTTCGTAGCCAATATAAATTGTGTAGTCGTCAATTGCATTCTGATATTCTTTAAGCTCATAACTTACATAAGCTCTTTCAAAATAAGCTTTAGAATATGTGTCATCAATATCTAATGCTTTAGTATATTGCGTTTTTGATTTTTCATATTCCTTCATATAATAATAGCAAAGACCAATGTTGAAGACTGCGTAAATATATTCATTATCTAACTCAAGAGCTTGTTCAAAATACTTAATTGCTGTTTCAAACTCGCTTTTATTGTATTCGGCAAGTCCCAGGTCGTTATAATCCTTAGGGTCAGTAAACCCCAGGTCATAATTTTCTTCTTTTTCTTTTATTTCATCGCTATATTCATCAGTATATATATCACCGGTCATATCTTTATACTTGCTTAATTCAGCTTTATCGTATTTTTCCTGCAACTCGGGTTGATATTCAATAGCAAGGTCTAAAAAATAGTTTGCATTTTCGTAATCCCCTAGTTCAATATAACATAATCCTATATAGAAGTTACTCAGACCATCTTCATATTCTTCGCCTGAAGCCATAATAAATTGGTCTAAAGCAATGTCGTAATCTCTGTTATTATAACTTTCTAATCCGTAATCGAAATATTTCTGGTACGATGAACCGGGAGGATTATTGAATTCATAAACAGCCAAAATAATACTTCCTACCAGAAGTAAGAGGACAAAAAACAGTTTAAATTTCATGTGTTTAAAGTTTAAATAAATTTATAAAATTGTTTAAAACATTGCGCAAGATACTGTTCTATATTTTCTTGTTTTTACAGTTCTGTTTTTAGGATACTTAATAGAAAACGATATAGTCATTTTTTTCGATTCACCGGCTTGTAATTTATATTCCCAGGTAAGCTTACCACTAAGGTCGTCGTGTATTGCTTCTGATATCGCAAGAATACCAACATCTATATCACTCTCTTGCGAAACAGGGAGCTGGTCGTTAATTTCTATATCAATAGGTACTTTTCTGTTGTTTTTTACTATTAGTTCGTAAGTATAAGTTTCTTTTCTGTTTGTACCAATAATTTTTTTAGAGTTAAAATCTTGCTTTTTGCTACGTGTTACAAGCACTTTATTATCTCTTCCAAGCGATAGATCAAGGGTGTCTTCTACAAATCGTGTGTTAATATATGATTGACCGATGTATGTATTTCCCATATATACATTAGCGTTTCCGCTTATAATATCCAGGTCTTCCCAACCCGAAATACGTGCAAGTAAAAAGGCATCTCTGTCAATTTTAGGTATTGCAATGTATTTGTATTCTGCAGGCAAATTGAATTCTTTTACCTCAAGCATATATGGTTTTGCATTGGCAGGAATAGAGTAGGGGGTTTTAATTTCAAACTCTGAGCTAAGTTCAGATACTGCAACCGATGTAGTAGGATTATCAACAGTAATTACATCTGCTGCTATTTCTTCTCCAGCTATGTATGCTCTATTGCTTTCTTTTTCCGTATCGCCTACATATTGTTGTTGATAATAACCCTCGTAGCTATTAGAGGATGAATAGTTCAATGTCCACGGTGTTAAACTTGGTTTTGTAGCACCTTGCGATGGGTCTGCTGTAGAAAGTTTCAAATTAACGTTGTTCCAATCAATACCGGTATTGTTATATACTTTAGCATTGTAATAGAAATCTATATTTTTGCCAATTTCTTTTGCTTTAATATCATAGCTTGGCATCCAGCCTGCATTACTTACATAATATTTCATATCAAAATTAAATGTGCCGGTTTTGTCGCAAATAACCTCAATAACAATTGATGAAGAGTTTTTCTGTGCTTTGTAGCTTTTTGCAATAAATGCTTGATTTAATTTTAACAGAACAATATTCAGTTTGGTTATTTTAACATCAACTCCGTGCATTTTGTCATTTATCTCTTTTGTTCGTGACCTGTAAAAATCGGCTGCTTTTTGCAGTTCAAGTATTGAAACACCACTTTCTTTTGTACCTATATAATTATTTTTCAGCAAAAGGTTCATTTCAGTTTGATAAGCATTTTTTTCGTTATTCAATAATGCAATCTTATTGTTGATTAGGATTACTGAGTCTTTCTTTTGCTTAATCTCTTTTCTCAATTTACTTGGTACCGATAATTTAGTCGATTTATTGGTTATTGACAATAATGATACACCATTGCCAACAGATAGTCTTATGTTTTTAGAATAAATGTTTGGAGACAATTCTGTAAATTCAACTATATGTCTCCCGGCTGTTAATGCAACTCCTTTAACGCGATTAATTTCAGCACCATTAAGAAAAATTGTTACTGCTTTAATTTTTGAATCTGTTTTAAGCGTATCGTTTACAGAAAAAACAGGGTTAATAATTATTGCAATAAATAAGATGTTTAATAAGGTTTTCATCGGTTTTAAATTTTAAAGTTTTTTCAAAAATAATTATTAATTTAATACAAAACAATAAACTTAACAATAAAATTATGTTTATATTATAAGTTTTAATTGCAGATAAGTTATGCCATAATTTAAAAAACACCTATCTTTATAATTCTTTAAACAAACTTAATTAACATATTGTATTATGAATAAAACCAGCCTGATACTTGTATTGTTATTATGTGCATTTATACTTAATTTTAAAATATTAAACGCACAAAACGAAGAATGGGATGCACAATTTATAACAGCTAATGCACCAAATGATACTGTGTTTGCTATAGCATCTGATGGCAGCAATATTTATATAGGCGGTAAATTTACTGCTGTAGCAGGTAATTCTGCAAACTATATAGCAAAGTGGGATGGAACTACATGGTCAACACTTGGCACAGGCATGAATGGTGTAGTAAGAGCATTAACTTATGATTCCGGTAATTTATATGCAGGAGGTGATTTTACAACAGCAGGAGGTAGTACGGTAGATTATATTGCAGTATGGGATGGAAGTACATGGAACGCCATTGGTACAGGTACTGATGCCTCTGTAAAAGCAATTATGCTAAAAGATGGTAATGTATATGCAGGCGGTGATTTTACTAATTCAGGCGGAGTGGCAACAAATTATATTTCATACTGGGATGGAACTGTATGGAATGCAATAGGAACAGGGACCAACGGAACAGTTTATGCAATTGCGAACAATGGTCCAGATATTTTTGTTGGAGGTAATTTTACAGATGCAGGTGGAGTTGCAAATACTAACTATATAGCAAAATGGGATGGTACTGTTTGGACAGCGTTATCAACAGGTACTGATGGAATAGTTTTTGATATTATTGCAGATGGTACGGCATTTTATGCTTGTGGCGAATTTACTACAGGAGGAGCAACAACAGTAAATCATATTACAAAATGGGATGGCTCTGCTTTTAGAGCTTTAGGAGGAGGAGCAGATGGAAATATATTTAGCTTAGAGCTTGACGGTAGCGACTTATATATAGGAGGCAATTTCACAACTGTAGATGGTGTTGCATCAAGCAATATCGCTATGTATGATGGTTCTGTATGGACAGCCCTTGGTGATGGAACGGATGATAATGTTTACGCACTTAAACAACAAGGATACGAAATGCATGTTGGCGGTGCTTTTGCAAATGCAGGAAATAAACCAAGTGAATATTTTGCAAGATTAATGAGTGCACCTATAGTTATTTTAGACCCTGTAACGCAAGATGTTTGTATTTACGATACTGCAACTTTTACTGTTGGCGTTGTTGGAACACCTCCTTTTACATATCAATGGCAATTAGATGGAGTTGATATTACAGGAGCTATCGATACTTTTATTACAATAAATGGAGTTACACCTTCTGATGATGGTTATTATAAATGTTTAATTACAAATGCAGTAGGAACAGTAGAAAGCAATCAGGCAAAACTTACTGTACATCAAAAGCCAACTATTACATTACATCCTTTAGATTCAACAAAATGCGAATTGGAATCTGTTATATTTACAATTGCTGCAAATGCAACCCTACCAATAACATATCAGTGGCAACTTAATACATCAGATATTTTAGGTGCAACAAGTGATACATATTCCATACCTTCAATTATTTTGGCAGATGCAGGAGATTATATTTGTATTGCAAGCAACACTTGTGGCTATGATACAAGCAGCATAGGAATACTTACAGTTAATCCTTTACCTGTTGTTGTATTTGCTGGACTTGATACAGCATATTGTGTAGATTCTCCTAATGATACATTACATGGTCTTCCTGTTGGTGGCATATTTTCAGGTTCAGGAATGACAGATAGTATTCTCAATCCTACAGGAATTGTTGGTATTCATACAATAAGTTATACTTATACAAACGCGAACGGATGTACAAATAGTTATTCCCAGCAATTTGAAGGTCATACTTTACCATCGCTTACTGTTACTGGACTTGAAACAGAATATTGCATTAACGATATACAAGATACTTTATGGGGAATGCCTCAAGATGGGAATTACTATGGACCCGGAATGAATGACTATGTGTTTTACCCAGATATAGCAGGTAGTGGTTATCATCAGATTGTTTATGAGTATACTGATAAATATGGATGTTACAACACAGATACAAATTATACAACAGTATATGACTTACCATTTGTAAGTGTTGGCAGTGACACAAGTATATGCCTTGGTGATTCAATACCTGTTACCATTACCGGCGATTTTGGTATTTACGGATGGTTTCCTCCAATAACAGAAATAAATACTACTATTTTTGTGCAGCCCACAACAAATACAAGTTATTCAGGCTGGATAATGAACTCATTTGGTTGCATTTCTGTAGATACAATTTTTGTAGATGTTAATCCAATTCCAACAGGAGTAAGTTTTAGCGGATTAGAAACAGAATATTGTAATACAGCTTTTCCCGATACATTAATCGGTGTTCCTGCCGGAGGCACGTATCTTAATACAGGAATAATTGATAGCATCTTTTATGCAACAATGTTTACTTCCGGTATTCATGATGTAATATATCAATATACAGATTCAAACGGATGCTCGAGTTATGATACAAGTTCTGTAATTATTAAACCTGTTATTGATGTTTCTTTTACAGGATATGATAACTGGTATTGCCTGAATCATGATAGCGATACATTATCGGCAAGTTTATCAGGTGGATATTATACAGGAGGAAATATTACTGATAGCATTTTTAACCCAGCTCTTGCAGGAGTGGGAATACACGAACTGGTTTATTATTATCTTGATACAAATGCCTGTACTGCGTATGATACAGCTTATGTTGAAGTATTACCTTTACCTGATATTGATCTTGTTAATGATACAAGTATTTGCGAAGGTGATACACTAATGATAGTTGCTCAATGCGATGATGCTATTACTTATCATTGGAGCAATGCACAATCAAACGATACAATTTATGTTAATCCTTTCTTTACAACAACATATTACCTTACAGTTACTAATGCGACCTGTATAGGTGCAGATAGTGTTTTAGTAGTTTATAATTCTATGCCTGATTTAGATTTGGGTGGCGATGCAGATATGTGTCGTGATCAATATTTAAATGCAGGAGGTGGTCATGCAATTTATCAATGGTCTGATACAACTTATACCGATAGTTTATTAATGGTAGAACAAACAGGATTATATTCAGTAACAGTTACTTCAAATGGAGGCTGTGTTGTAAGTGATTCTGCATTTATAACAATATTACCTACTCCTTATGTTGATTTGGGAAGTGACTTTATAATTACAACAGACCAAACTGTGATTATAGGTGCAGGGGGAAATTTTGATACTTATTTATGGAATACGGGCTCAACAAATTCAATGATTGTGGTAGGGGGTGATTCTCTTGGGGTTGGAGACCATCCTTTCTGGGTAGAAGCATCAAGTACTAATACTTGTACCGATGCAGATACAATTATTTTAACTGTAATATTTGGTTTAAATGTTAATGAAAATGAAGATTTACAAAGTTTAAAAATATTCCCTAACCCTGCAAATGAATATTTCTATATACAAGCTGAAAATATAAAAGCTAATGAGGTATTATATACAATTACTGATATTACAGGAAAAATTATTTTAAATAATAAAATTGATATTCTTAATTCAGGGATATATCATAAAATAGACATGAGTGATAGGGCAAAAGGAATGTATTTTATTAGCATTAAAATTGATGATTTTACAACTACCGAAAAGATTATCATAAAATAAATGGAGTATTGCTAATAGAAGATGTATTAAATGCAATTTTAATTATTTGAACAAAGATGCTCAATTGACCTATTATCAGTATTAATTCAGAAAATTAATCTTTACACAATGAAAACTATTTTATTTTTAATAATCTTATCTGCATTTATTTTTAGTTCGACTGCTCAAACTACCGTTAACAAAATTGATAGTGTTGAGATAAACAATTTGGTACACAAAGTATTTAATGTTCAATATCCTTTTTTTGAAAATTATATAAACGGAAAAGCAAAAACGAAATTATATGATATTCAAACATTGACAAACCCATTACTTGAAGGAGCATTTAACAGCAAACAATATGCAATTTTAGATAGTTTGGCTATGCTGTATTTGAACGCATACAAGTTTTTAGAAAAAGTAGATACTATGTATATTAATTATACAGGGAGAATTGATACTGTAATATTGGATAACTCATGTATGGTATGGTTAAATGATTATACTCTTGAAAATATTACTTTTAAAAATGAACAGACATTATATACTACACAGTTTAGTTATGTTTTATCACGATCAATACACCATTTTATTGAAATGAAAATGCTTGGTGAATATAAGAATATTGATTCATTATTAAAAGTATATCCTGAGTTTTTAGTTAACGATTTTTATAAGAGAATAATTTTTAATAAAGATGGAATGTTTCAAATAAGGGGATGGGGATGCATTAAGGGAACATACAATCATTATGAGTTATTACAGTTGAAAGCAAAGAACAAATTTAGAGGAAAAATATCATATTGTCGTTCAGTTACAGATAGTGATATGTGGTTAATAGCAGGTGTTGCAGAAATATTAATGGCAAATAAACTTAATCCTGAAATTGTAGTAATTGATGATGATTTAAAAACTCAGTTTATTGAATATCTGAATTTTTCTTTAAAATTTGTAGAAAAACGAATGAATAAAGCAAAATTAGCAGATTTTAACGGGAATAAGATTTTTGCTTACGATTTTGACAATAAAGCATGGATTGACCATGAAGATAATGCTTATGGTAATTGCGAATGTGATACTTTTCCATTAGAATCTGATAAACTAAAAATAAAGAAAATTGGCTGGGATTTAAGTCATGCACGTAGATTTGTGAATTTTTTTGAATCTATTTATGAATATAGTACTGTATTTAATAAATCATTTCCCGATTCATCAACTTTAAAATATTTATCAAACCAGTTTATTTATAAAGTTTTTAATGGTGATTACAAAAAGCCATTATTCGCAAATTATTATGATGGTTCAAATGGTTGGTACAGGTACGGATATCATGGCAAAGGTTTTGGATATGCTCCTTCCGATATGTCTTCTTCAGTATTATCCGGTGGATTTTGCTTTTTGGGAAAATATAATAAAGATATTATTAAACTAAGAAATTCTTTATGGGAAATGTTGTTGTCGGAAAATAATGAAATTATAGAACATAGAGAAGAACATTATGGAAAAAACTATAATAAAGGAAAAAGAACTAAAAAAGTTAATTATTTTGATTTAAAATCAACACAATCAATAATATTACTTCAATTTTTGCCAACATTTTATTAAAACATAACATAATATAAAAAAATACTTTGAAATAAATTTGCATTATTAAAAAATAATTAGTATATTTGACTAATTATTAATAATTAACCTGTGCCGTGAACCTGAAAAGGTAAACGGCATTTTTTTATATCTCCCCGAATTTTGATTATTCTGAAAACTAATAATAATTTTACCGACCTAAAAATTATAAAATGATCGAAACTGTTTTTTATGTTATAGTAGTAATTATTGTATTGGAATATTTGCTCGAAAGGTTTTTAGATTACCTTAATACTACCCGATGGAGCAATATACTACCCGAAGTATTAAAAGGTATTTATGATGCCGAAAAATATAAAAAGCAACAGGAATATGAAAAAGTAAATCATAGATTTTCACTTTTAACAAGTTCTTTTAGTATTTTACTAATGCTATTAATGTTATTCCTCGATGGCTTTGCTTTTGTTGATAATATATCAAGGAATGTAACAGATAACTACATTTTAATTGCACTATTATTTTTTGGTATTATTGTATTTGCATCTGATATATTAACTACACCTTTTTCAATTTACGGAACTTTTGTAATTGAAGAAAAATTCGGGTTCAATAAAACTACTGTTAAAACCTTTATTCTCGACAAACTAAAAGGATGGGTCCTTGGAGCTATAATAGGTGGTGGTTTACTCGCTTTACTAATATGGTTTTATAATGTTACCGAAGAAATGTTTTGGATATACGCATGGGGAGCAATTACTGTTTTTATGATATTTATGACAATGTTTTATTCATCAATAATAGTTCCATTATTCAATAAGCAAACACCACTTGAAGACGGTGAATTGCGTCAGGAAATTGAAAAATTCAGTAAAAAAGTAGGATTTAAACTTGATAATATTTTTAAAATTGATGGTTCAAAAAGATCAACAAAAGCAAATGCTTATTTTTCGGGTATAGGACCAAAAAAGAGAATAGTGTTGTACGATACTTTAATAAACGATATGGAGGTAAACGAGATTGTTGCAGTATTGGCACACGAAATAGGTCATTATAAAAAGAAACATATTTTTTCGTCAATGCTAATTTCAATAATACAAACAGGTATTACATTATTTATTTTGTCAATATTTATTGGAAATCCTGTGCTATCAAAAGCATTGGGAGTTGATCAGGCAAGTTTTCATATTGGCTTAATTGCTTTTGGGATTTTATATAGCCCAATATCAACAATTATAGGTTTAGGCATGAATATATTATCAAGAAAGAATGAATACGCAGCAGATAAGTTTGCAGGCGATAATTACAATGCAGAATATCTGGCATCGGCATTAAAAAAATTATCGGTAAAAAATTTAAGTAATCTTACACCACATCCATTATATGTATTCTTTCATTATTCGCATCCGCCTTTGTTAGAGAGGTTGAATGCATTGGGGAAATTGAAATAAATATATTGTGAAACGAAAATGAAAAACACCGCAGAAATAATAACAATAGGAGATGAGATCTTAATTGGTCAAATAGTTGACACAAATTCTGCATGGATAGCTCAACACTTAAATAATGTTGGAATAAAAATATATCAGATCACATCTGTTTCAGATAAACATGAACATATTTTACAGGCATTATCGGATGCGCAAAATAGGGCAGGGCTTGTAATTATTACAGGAGGATTAGGTCCTACAAAAGATGATATTACAAAAAATGTTTTATGCGAGTATTTTGAGACTAAACTTGTGCTTTCTGAAAAATCGCTTGAGAATATTAAGTTTTTACTCAAGCAAAGAGGAATAACTGAAATTAATAAAAACAACAGAGAACAGGCAATGGTGCCTGAAAATTGCAAATTACTGACCAATTCAGAAGGTACAGCCCCTGGAATGTGGTTTGAAAAACAAGACACAATTTTTGTTTCAATACCAGGAGTTCCATTTGAAATGAAAACCTTAATGTTAAACCATATTTTACCTAAGTTAAAAACAAAATTCAACTCTAAGGTTATAGTGCATAAAGTTGTTATGACACAAGGTTCGTTTGAGGCAAAATTAGCGGAGATACTTGAAGAATGGGAAGAAGGTTTAAAAGAAAAAAATATAAAACTGGCATATCTACCTCAACCCGGTATTATTCGGTTACGATTAAGTGCTGAAGGTGAAAATGAAGAACAAATAAGAAAAAATATTGAAGAAGAAATTGAAAAACTCAATAAAATAATTCCCGAATATATTTATGGGTATGATGAAGAAAAAATTGAGGAATCTGTAGGAAAAATAGCCAAACAGTATAATAAAACAATATCAACAGCCGAAAGTTGTACAGGTGGTAATATTGCACAATTACTTACCTCTGTTCCCGGTAGCTCTTTATACTTTACAGGCAGCGTAGTGGCTTATTCTAATGAAATAAAACAAAACATACTTAAGGTTCCCGAAAACGATATTATTAAATACGGAGCAGTTAGCAAGCAAGTGGTAGAAAAAATGGCAACTGGAATTATGAAATTATACAATACCGATTATAGTATTGCAACATCGGGAATTGCAGGACCCGATGGAGGCACAAACGAAAAACCCGTAGGTACAACATGGATTGCAGTTTGCTCTAATAATAAAGTAATATCAGAGAGTTTTCTTTTTGGAGATAACAGAGAACGAAATATTAGAAAAACATCAGTTACGGCTTTAAATATGTTGCGTAAGCTTATTATTAAAGAGATGTAAATTAGTTGGAACACGACTTTTATTGTTACACTTTTTTACTCCTCCCCATTTTGGGGAGGCTGGGTGGGGCTTTCTACTCTTTTACAACCTTCTCTACCGCCACACCTTTGCTTGTTCTTATTTTTATAATATAAATTCCTTTTGGCTGGGTTCTTAGGTCAAGCTCTTTAAGACCTGACAGGTTTTCAAAACCTGTTAGGTGTTTTCCTGTAATATCAAAAACCTCAATACTCTCTATGCCTTCTGCCTCCACACTTATTTTGCCTGTTGTGGGGTTGGGGAAGATGTTAATCATATCATATTTGATTTCTTTTATCCCTACACAATCTTCGAAAGTAATATTTATTGTATCTGTACCTAAACATGGAGTTATATCTGTTACTGTTACATAAACTGAAACTGTTCCTATGCCTGTTCCTGCAGAATCTATACAAACTGTTTGAGTAATCGCAGTTGTTGACCAAATATAACTCTGGTATGCTCCTGCATCAAGCGTAATTGTTTCACCTGCACAAATAGTATCATCTGCACCCAAGTCAACAATTGGTAAGGGGTAGATAGTAACAGTATGAGTAATACTGTCTGCCTCCGGGCCAGACTCAACATATAATTTAATATCAAAATTAGTTTGAGTTAATACTTGAGGAAAATTATATATAAATACAGGCGAATTAGTTCCCTCTGGATTATTGTCGACAAACCATTCCCAATGATCAGCTGGGTCACCAGTGCTCCAATCAGTAAATGTTAATGTTTCTTCGGAACATTGTGGATAACCCCAGTGAAATTCTGCATATATCTGAGCTTTGCTCATCAATACTGCTAATAAAATTGATAAAGTAAAGATTAGTTTTTTCATATCATATATTTTTAATTAAATAAACCGTTTATTTCCCAAAGGTAATAAAAAATTACCATAATTCAAACCTTCAAGGTTTCAAAAACCTTGAAGGTTTATTTTAATAAGCTTTTCAAACTTTTTAAAACTTGTAAGAATAACTTGTAAAAATTCTAAATAGAAACTTGCATAATTGCACTACGTTTGCCTACTTCAGTATCGCCAATAATAAAATATGCACAATACTGTGTGCCGTTTACCATAGCTTCGTTGTCTACATAAGGGCTGTGGGTGTCGGTAGCCAGATACGAAAAGTCGGTTTCGTTGGGGCGTTGGCGATAAATGTTTACGCCATCAAAATAATCTTCAAGCCCAAAACTCAATTCCCAGCCATGTGGCACTTGTTGTAATTCCAGTACAGGCATAGCATTATCTTCGTCAATTTCTTTATGGGTACCTATTATATCAAATTCTCGCCCTATTTCTTCGTCATAGTCGAGACTCGATTTAATAGTTTGTGCCATTTTGCGCACTATAGCCTCTATTTCTTTTCGGTCTTTGGCTGTTTTTTTAAATTGTGCCCGCTTTTTGTTTAAAATTTCCCGCTCTGTTGTCATATCGCCCTGATATTCATCTGCCGGTACTTGTGCAGTTTTTATTTCTTCCTCATTAATACCATAATGGTTTACATATTCAACCAATTTTTTCATAAAATTAAGCAGCCATGCTGCAAATTTCAATTTGTTACTTGGAATAAAACTACCGTATTTGCTCATAATAATAATTGTTAATGATTAATATTTAGATTTATAAAAAATAGACATAGTTTTAAATGACTTTTCGACATCGAATTTTTGGTTTTCGACATCG
>CAYTWH010000011.1:0-52785 GCA_964442075.1 uncultured Bacteroidales bacterium | reverse complement strand
TAATGATAGAATGATTTAATGAGATAATGATAGAATGATTTAATGAGATAATGATAGAATGATTTAATGAGATAATGATTTAATGAGATAATGATTTAATGAGATAATGACTAATAACAATCAACAAGCAAATTGTCAATATGTTTATATTTCTGTTAATAACAAAATATTTACAATTTCTTTTAAAGCCTTTCCATTGCCTATCTTTGCAGCAAAATATTTTATTAAAATAAATGACTGAAGAAAGATATACCGATGATAGCATTCAGACTCTAGAATGGCGCGAGCATATTAGAAAAAGACCCGGTATGTATATCGGTAAGCTTGGCGATGGTTCTTCACGCGACGATGGTATCTATATCTTAATAAAAGAAGTTATAGACAATTCTGTAGATGAGTTTTCCATGGGATTTGGTAAAACAATTGAGGTTAAAATCAACGAAAGTGGTGTTGTTAGCATTAGGGATTATGGGCGTGGTGTGCCGCTGGGAAAAGTAATTGATGCAACTTCTAAAATGAACACAGGTGCTAAATACGATTCTAAAGTATTTAAAAAAACTGTTGGGCTCAATGGTGTTGGTATTAAAGCGGTAAATGCCTTATCAGATAAATTTATTATAAACTCAATACGCGAGGGTGAAAAAAAATCGGTAGAATATAGCAAAGGAAATATTATTGAGGATTTTAAAATTGAGAAAACTACCGATAAAAATGGCGTATTAATAACATTTACCCCCGATGAGGAATTATTTGGCGACTTTAATTATATTATTGAGTATGTTGAAGTAATGCTTCGCAACTATGTTTACCTTAACTCAGGATTAACAATAATTTTTAACGGCAACAGATTTTACTCAAGAAATGGTTTGCTCGATTTGTTGAACGAAAATTTAAGTTCAAATATACTTTACCCAATTATTCATTTAAAAGGCGATGATATTGAAGTTACCATAACACATGGCACTCAATATAGGGAAGAATATTATTCCTTTGTAAACGGTCAGTACACAACTCAGGGCGGCACACATCTGTTGGCGTTTAAAGAGGGTATTGTTAAAACTATTAGGGAGTTTTATAAAAAAGATTTTGATACATCAGATATAAGGGCTTCAATAATTGCAGCTGTAAGCATAAAAGTAGAGGAGCCTATTTTTGAATCGCAAACAAAAACAAAACTCGGTTCTAAGGATATTGAACCTAACGGACAATCGGTAAGGAATTTTATAATAGATTTTTTAAAGAGAAACCTCGATGATTTTCTTCATAAAAACTCCGAAACAGCAGAAATACTTTTAAGAAAGATACAAGAATCAGAAAAAGAAAGAAAAGCAATTTCAGGTATAAAAAAGAAAGCTAAAGAGTTTGCCAAAAAAACAAGTTTGCACAATAAAAAACTCAGAGATTGTAAAATACATTATAATTCTAACGATGAAAGAAGATTAGAAACTACAATTTTTATAACCGAGGGTGATTCTGCAAGCGGTTCAATTACAAAATCGAGAGATGTAAGTACTCAGGCTGTTTTCAGCTTAAAAGGAAAACCTCTTAACACGCAAAATTTGCAGAAAAAGATTGTATATGAAAACGAGGAATTTAATCTTTTACAATCGGCTTTAGATATTGAAGAAAGTATTGAAAATCTTCGTTACCGAAACATTGTTATTGCTACCGATGCCGATGTTGACGGAATGCATATTCGCCTTTTATTATTGACATTCTTTTTGAAATTTTTTCCGGAACTTGTAAAAAACGGACATATTTTTATTCTCCAAACTCCTTTGTTTAGAGTTAGAAATAAAAAAGAAACTTTTTATTGTTATAATGAAAATGAAAAACAAAAAGCAATAAATAAAATTGGCAAAAAAGCTGAGATAACCCGATTTAAAGGATTGGGTGAAATATCACCCGATGAGTTTAAACATTTTATTGGCAAAAAAATACGTTTAGACCCTGTTAGGTTGAAGAAAGAAGATAATATTGTTGATTTGCTGGATTTTTATATGGGCAAAAATACTCCTGAACGACAGGAATTTATTATAAATAATTTAACAATTGAAAAAGAGCTTGCTGAATAAAGAGTATGCGAAGTTTTGCCGTCATTGCGAGCGAGGAACGAGTGCGGCAATCTCTTCGATATTGGTCAGATTGCTTCGTCATACTTTCTCGCAATGACGTTCATTTTTCAGGGAAGGAAATAATTTAGGTGAGAAATAATAATAAAGTAACAGATGGAATGAGTAAAGAGGAACTTGATATAAACCAACATGCCGACGATAATAATGAAGTTGAAGAAGCTAAGGAGATAGTTGAACAAACATCAGAAGAAGTAAAGCCGGAAGATGAGCAAGTTAAAACAACTGTTTTGTCTGGAATGTTTAAAAACTGGTTTCTTGATTATGCTTCCTATGTTATTCTCGACAGAGCTGTTCCTCACATTAATGATGGCTTAAAACCTGTTCAGCGAAGAATATTGTATTCCATGAAACGCCTCGATGATGGCAGGTATAACAAAGTTGCCAATATAATTGGACATACAATGCAATTTCATCCTCATGGAGATGCATCAATTGGCGATGCCCTTGTACAAATTGGACAAAAAGATCTTTTAGTAGATCCGCAAGGTAACTGGGGTAACATATTAACAGGCGATAGAGCAGCTGCACCAAGATATATAGAAGCAAGATTATCAAAATTTGCTTTAGATGTGGTTTTTAATTCAAAAACTACAATTTGGGAACAATCTTATGACGGAAGAAATAAAGAACCTGTAACATTACCTGTAAAATTTCCATTAATGCTTACTCAGGGCATTGAAGGTATTGCAGTTGGTCTTGCTTCTAAAATTTTACCTCATAATTTTATTGAGCTAATTGATGCCTCAATTCTTTATTTGCAAGAAAAAGATTTTGAATTATTTCCCGATTTTAATACAGCCGGATATATTGATGTGTCGCGTTATAATGATGGACTACGTGGAGGTAGTGTTAAGGTTAGAGCAAAAATAGAAAAGGAAGATAAAAAAACATTAAAGATTACAGAATTACCTTTTGGTAAAACTACAAGCTCATTAATTGATTCTATTATTAAAGCAAATGATAAGGGTACAATTAAAATCAAAAAAATTGATGACAATACTTCTGAAAATGTTGAAATACTGATAGACTTGCCATCGGGAGTTTCTACTGATATTACAATAGACGGATTGTATGCCTTTACCGATTGTGAAGTATCTATTTCTCCCAATTCATGTATTATTTGCAATGAAAAACCAATTTTTATTGGAGTTAAAGAGATATTAAAACGTGCAACTGATCATACCCTTGAATTATTAAAATGGGAACTTGAAATTCGCCTTTCCGAACTTAATGATGACTGGCATTTTTCATCTTTAGAAAAAATATTTATTGAAAAGAAAATATATCTTGATATGGAAGGCAGTCCCGACTGGGATAATACTATAAGTGTAATTGACAAAGGACTTACTCCATACAAAAAGTTATTAAGACGTGAAGTTACAAGAGAAGATATAGAGAGATTGCCGGAAATAAAGATGAAACGCATTACCAAACACGATGCATTTAAAGCTGATGAACATATTAAGGGAATTGAATTTGAAATTACAGAAGTTAAAAATCATCTCGAAAACATTATTCCTTATACCATTAACTATTTTAAGCAAATTAAGAAAAATCACGGAAAAGGAAGAGAAAGAAAAACAGAAATTAGAAGTTTTGACACAATTGAAGCTACAAAGGTTGTTGTTGCAAATTCAAAATTATATGTAGACCGTAAAGAAGGTTTTATTGGTTCAGGCTTAAAGAAAGATGAATTTGTTTGCGAATGTTCTAATATCGATGATATTATTGTATTTTTAAAAGATGGTAAATACATTATTACTAAAATCTCAGATAAAGCCTTTGTAGGTAAAGATATATTACATGTTGCGGTATTTAACAAAAGTGATGATCGTACTGTTTACAATTTATTGTATCGTGATGGAAGAGCAGGAAAAACAATGGCAAAAAGATTTGCTGTTACTTCTGTAACCCGAGATAAAGAATATGATGTAACAAAGGGAACGCCCAATTCAAAAATATTATATTTTAGTGCAAATGCTAACGGAGAAGCAGAAATTGTTAAAATATTTTTAAAACCTCGTCCACGATTAAAAAAATTAGTATTTGAATTCGATTTTGGAGACTTAGCTATTAAGGGTAGAAGTTCAATGGGTAATACTATAACTAAAAATGAAGTTCATAAAATAACATTAAAAGAGCAGGGAGTTTCTACTTTAGGAGGCTTACAAATCTGGTTTGATGATGAAGTGTTAAGGCTTAATACAGATAACAGAGGTAAATTTATTGGAAAATTCAATGGAGATGAAAGAATTCTAGTCATTTCTAAATCAGGATATTTTAAACTTTCAACATTTGAATTATCAAATCATTTTGAGGATGATATATTGCTTATTGAAAAATTTAACCCTAATAAAGTTTATTCTGTTGTATATTTCGATGCAGAACAAGAATTTTATTATCTAAAACGCTTTCAAATCGAAGCTTCTGATAAGAAATTAAGCTTTATTGGCGATTATTCTGAAAATAAACTTTTAAGTATTTCAGAAGTTAAATATCCAAGATTTGAAATTAATTTTGGAGGAAAAAATAAAGACAAAGAATCTGAAATAATTGAAGTTTCAGAATTTATTGGAGTAAAAAGCTACAAAGCAAAAGGAAAACGATTAACAAAATATAATATTAAAAACGTTAAAGAACTTGAGGCTATTGTTAAAGATGAAGACGTAAAAGAAAACTTTGAAGAACCGGAATTTGAAATTGTCAGAAAAGAAGATACTGATAACGATATTTCTCAAATGACTTTAGACCTTTAAATATGCGAATATTTCTAATAGGTTTTATGGCTAGTGGCAAAACAAGTATAGGGGAAAAGATCGCAAAAAAATTAAATCTCCAGTTTATTGATATTGACAATGTTATTGAAGAAGAATCGGGACTGCAAATAAGTGATATTTTTACGGAAAGGGGAGAGGATTATTTTCGTAATTTAGAAGAAAATGCTCTAAACAAAATAATTGAAAAAGAAAATGTAGTTATTGCTACAGGTGGTGGTACTACTTGTTTTTTTGATAATATGGAATTAATGAATAAAAATGGGATTACTGTTTATATAAAATTATCTGCATTAGATTTATTTAATCGCTTAGAAAATTCCCAAACAGACAGACCCTTATTGAAAGGACTTAATAAAGAGAAACTACTTGCTAAAATTGTTGAATTACTAAATAAAAGAGAAAAGTTTTATAAGCAAGCACAATATACTATTGATGGGATTGATCCTGATCTTAATAAATTATACCAATTGTGTTTATAAAATTATCATTCATGGTAAACACATGAAAACCTTTTTTTAATATATCGTAGATGCTAAATATAAGCCTCGTTAGAGGCGATATATTATTAAATGTAAATCAAAGTTGATAATTTATTGGAATCAAATATTTTATTTGCAATTTCAAGTAACTCTTCTGAAGTAATATTATTAATTTTTTCACTAACAGTTTCAAGACTATCTACTTTGTTATAGAGTAAAAAACTCTTGCTGAATGTGAAAAACAAATTAGCATTATTGTCAACAGAAATTGCCAACTGACCAATTAATTGCTTTTTAGCTCTGTGCAACTGTAAAGTCCCAAGTTTTTTATTTTTAACTTGTTTCAGTTCTTTATTTACAAGTTCAATGCTGAAATCTAAATTTTCCTTATCAGTTCCAAAATATACCTGCCAATTTCCTGTATCGAAATACTTATTATATGATGATTCAACGTGGTAGGCAAGCCCGTGTTTTTCCCTTAAAGATAAATTCAATCTGGAATTCATTCCTTGTCCGCCAATTATATTATTTAACAAGTTTAACCCTGTTCTTTTATTATCAACAGAACTGTATGCAATATTTCCAATTATACAATGAGCCTGATGAGTGTTTTTTACAATTTTTTTTGAAAAAGGTTTGTAACTATTAAATTTAGTACGCTTGAATTTTCTAAAATTAGAATTAATATTATTAAAATACTTATCGGCAATTGCTTTAACCTTGTCAAAATCAATATCTCCAATAGAACACAATACCATATTATCGGTATTGTATTTTTTTTTAATAAAATTATTTATATGATTTGTATTAATGTTTTCTAGAGATTGTTGACTACCTAAAATACTCTTACTTAATGGATGACCCTTGTAAAGCAATTCTTCAAAATCATCAAAAATTAATTCGTTAGGGGTGTCGAGATACGAGTTTATTTCGTCGTAAACTATTATCTTTTCTTTTTGTAACTCTTTTTGTGGAAATGTAGAATTAAAAACTATATCGGAAAGTAATTCTAAAAACCTATCATAATAAGTGTTTAAAAATGTGCCATAAATTAATGTTTCTTCTTTGCTTGTGTATGCATCTATTTCTCCTCCTACACTTTCCATCCGATTTAATATATGATACGATTTTCGTTTATCTGTCCCCTTAAAAAGGGTGTGTTCAATAAAGTGTGCAATACCAAATTCTTTTTCTGTTTCATCTCTTGAACCAGTATTGACAAGTAACCCACAATATGCCACCTTTGATGGGATATGTTTGTGGATCAATCTTATACCGTTATTGTATTTATGAGTGTAATATTTCATAATTAAATTCCTGTAAAAGTAAAAAATGATTTTATTTTTTTGACTTTCAACTCCACAATAATTCATAAATTTGCAAAAAGAATATTTTTTGGAAATTTTAAAGATCATAATAATTTCAATAATCTTAATTGCTTTTATAGTAGGAGCGATGGCATTGAAAATTTTTCTTTCCAAGAAAAAAAACAAATCTATTGATTCATGCGCAAAACCCGAAATTAAAGACAAAGATCTTTCTTGTGGATATTGTTCTCTAAATGAGTCGTGTAATGTTAAAGATGAGGGAAGTGAATAATTAATAGTAGTTTTTCTTTTTTTTAATATGTTAATATAAGATCCAATTTTTTTTTCTTGATGATTATCTAATTTATTAATTGTAAAATCCAGAAATTTACTGCTTTTAATATGAAATTTGGCTTAATGGTATTGTACTGAGTTTCCATACCATCTAATTGTTGATTAAGAATTGCTGAATTATTTAGAATTTTTCTAATTTTACGTTTCATTTATGAAGATCTATCAAAATACAGATAATTATAATATTCGCAAACCAATTGTAACTGTTGGCACTTTTGACGGTTTACATTTAGGACATTTAAAAGTAATTGATTCATTAAAAAAAATAGCCGATGATAATGATGGAGAAACTGTAGTTTTTACCTTTTGGCCTCATCCAAGGTTGGTTATAAATAACAACAATGAAAAAATCACATTATTAAATACATTAGAAGAAAAGATAGAAAGATTTGAAAAAATTGGAATTGAGCATCTAATAATTCATGAATTTTCAAAAGAATTTTCTTTAATGAACTCTTTTGACTTTGTGAAAAATATTCTAGTTGAGAAGCTAAACATTCATTTATTAATTGTTGGTTATGACCATCATTTTGGAAATAACAGAGAAGGTGGATTTGATAATTTAAAACAATATGCAGATAAATTAAATTTCGAAGTAAAAAGAATTGAGGCTTTGAGTCATGAAAATATAAATATCAGTTCTACAAAAATTCGAGAGGCTTTGTATGCAGGAGATATTGCAATTGCTGAAGAATTTCTTGGATATAGTTATATGTTTAGCGGTAAGGTGGTAAAGGGCAATGAGTTGGGAAATAAAATTGGTTTTCCTACAGCAAATATTCATATAGCTGATAAATTTAAGCTAATTCCAAATGAAGGTGTATATGCTGTAATTATTGAGTTTGATAAAAAACAATACAAAGGGATGTTGAATATTGGATTTAACCCTACTGTTTGCAATGTGAGAAATAAAAGGATAGAGGTTCATATATTTGATTTTAATGATAATATATATGATAAAACAATTAAAATTATTTTAAAGCATAAAATTAGAAATGAAATAAAGTTTGACAGTATTGAGCAATTGAAAGTTCAATTAAATATTGATAAGAAAGAATCATTATGTCTTTTAAAATAAATTTGTAAATTGCATGATATTTTGGATTTTCATTTCGTATCGGTATAATTTTTGTAAGGTTATTCATTAATAAAAATTTTAATATATCATGAAAGTTTTAAGAATCTCAATTATTTCGTTAATAGTGTTTTGTATTTTTAACTTTAGTGCATTTTCAAACCCTTTAATTGAGGTGCCAAAAGAAATATTAATAGCACTAAAATCAGGTAATTCAAAAGAATTGGCAAAATTTTTTAATTCAAATATTGAGTTAGAGATTTTTGGCGATGAAGAAGTTTACAGTAAAGCACAAGCAGAATTAATAATAAAAGATTTTTTCTCAAAACATTCTCCCTCAGGCTTTTCAAAATTACATGAAGGCGGTAAAGATGGCTCAAAATATGTAATAGGTAATTTATCTACTTCTACAGGTACTTACAGGGTATACTTTCTACTAAAGGACAAAGGTGGAAAAGCGTATATTCATGAATTAAGAATTGAAGATGAATAGCAAATACTTGCATGCTTTTATTGAAAATGCAATAAAAGAAGACATTGGTGATGGAGACCATACTTCCCTTGCATGCATACCAAAATCAACTATAGGGAAAGCAAAATTACTGATTAAACAAGAAGGAATAATTGCTGGTGTTAATATTGCTCAAATTGTTTTTAATAAAATTGATAAAGATTTATTATTGAATGTTTTTATTAACGACGGTGTTAGAGTTAATTTTGGTAATATAATTTTTGAGGTTGAAGGACCAATACAATCAATTCTTTTGGCAGAACGGCTTGTTCTTAATATTATGCAGCGAATGAGCGGTATCGCAACTCAAACTAATCAATATGTTAAAAAGTTAGAGGGTTTGAATACAAAGATTTTAGATACAAGAAAAACAACTCCGGGTATGCGATTGTTTGAAAAAGAAGCGGTGAGAATAGGAGGTGGGTATAATCATCGTATGGGCTTGTATGATATGATAATGATAAAGGATAATCATATTGATTATGCTGGAGGAATTGAAAATGTAATAAAATCGGTTAAAGAATATCTTGAAAAAAACAAGAAGAACTTAAAAATTGAAATAGAAGCAAGAACTATTGAAGATGTTGAGAAAATTATTGAAACGGGTGGAATAGATCGTATTATGTTTGATAATTTTAATTATGAGGATACAAAAAAAGCAGTTCAAATTGTAAATGGTAAATATGAAACGGAATCTTCAGGTGGAATTAATTTAGATACAATAAGAGGATATGCAGAATGTGGCGTTGATTTTATTTCAGTAGGTGCATTAACTCATCAAATTAAAAGTTTGGATATTAGTCTTAAAGCAATTTAAAACACTCTTAAGTATAACATTTTAGTTTTTTTTACGTAATTATTAAATTGTCATTACTTTTCATTAAAAAAATGAAATATACCTTAATATTATTTTTCACATTACTTTGTTTGTTTTCATATAGCCAGGATAAACAGACTGTTAATTATGATGATCTTGTTAATAAAGATGGTTTAATGTATTATAATGAGGATGCAAAACCATATTCAGGCAAATGTGTTACCAGTCATAATGGAGGCGGTATCGGAATGGGAGGATTTTATAAAGCAGGCAAGAAACATGGAGACTGGGTGTGGTGGTATAAGAATGGAGAAAAACAAAGATATTCTGTTTACGTAAATGGCAGAAAAAATGGCAAATGCATTTACTGGTATAAAAACGGAATTAAAAAATGTGAAATAACATTCTATGACAATCAAAATATTCGTCAAACTTCGTGGGATAATAAAGGAAATCCTATGAAAAACCCTTCATTCTCTAGTTATAAATAAAAGCAGATTATTCTATTTGATTTTTATGTTAATTTCAAGTTGAAATAACTTTATAAATTGTACTCTAATTAAAATTACATACAATGTAAAAATTTATCAACAAGTTTCTTTATTTCATCATTCTTGTTATATAGTCTTTCACTAAGGTCATTATCTTTATGTTCTTTTAGCTTTTTAATTGTATTATCAATATATCCCTTAGTGAAAATCCCATTTTTTTCAAAAAATTCTCTTTTTTCATTTAAAGCGTCAGCAGATTCAAAGCAAGAAGCTGGTAAACAATCAAGCTCAGCAAGCTTGTCTTTATGCTCTTCTTTAAATATATTTACATTAACATATAGTTTTTCAGCTAATTTCAAAGAGTCAGGAGATTCAATCCCATATTGAGCAGCTACACAAATTGCGGCAAGAGTAGCATAAATATCTGCAGAACCATCAGGGGAGCGTAGTTCAACAGTTTGTTTACCTGCTGCTTCCGGTACATTTTCAATTTGTTGAGGATTTACATCTTTTACCATACTTGTTTTAACATTCCATCCTAGTGGCACGCGTACCAAAACAGAACGATTGCGATCTCCCCAACAAATATTTGTAGGAGCTTCCTGATGTGGAACTAAACGTAAATAAGAAGTTGGTATTGTATTACTAAAAGCTGTAATTGGTTTAGCAAGAGTTAATAATCCTGCAATAACTTTCTTTGCTGTATCAGTTAAACCATTATCATCAGTCATTATATTTTTACCATCTTTTTCTACAAGCATGTGAAAATGCAAGCCACTACCTGCTTTGCCTACAGTAATTTTAGGAGCAAAACTTAAATCAACACCATAAGCATAACCTAATGTTCTTAATACCCATTTTGCAATAACAAGTTGGTCTGCAGCTTTATCAATGTCCATTGGTGTAAATTCTATTTCATGTTGTTCATAAGCTTTATCATCAAGTGAAAAATTACCAACTTCAGAATGTCCGTATTTAATTAAGCCTCCACATTCAGAAATTAATTTTAAAGCTTCTTTTCTTATATTGTCATAACTTGTAAAGGGGTGCGATGAGTGATAACCCTTTTGATCTTCAGCGGGATATAGTTCTTTTTTTTCACCAATAACATAGTATTCTAATTCTCCCATTGCTTTTAATTTACATCCTGTAGATTTCATAAAAGATGCATGTGCTTTTTTAAGTATATTTTCAGGAGAATTTTCCAAAGGTTTGCCATCGTTTGTGTAGAATGAACATAAAATGTCAATAGTTGGAACTTCTGAAAATGGATTTAAAAATGCAGTTTTAAATCTTGGAATTACATATAAGTCGCTGGATGCTGCACCTACATAAGAGAATAAACTTGAACCATCTACGCGTTCTCCACAAGATAAAATTTCTATTAAATGCTTTTTACTTGTAATAACAAAGTTTAATGATTTAAGCTTTCCGTCGTCTGCCAGATATCTTAAATTAAGCATTTCGATTTCAAAATCTTCAACGAATTTCACAATATCATTCATTGTAAATTCGCAAGCAGGTTTGTTTAAATGTCTAACTAAAATGTTAGGATTTAATGCTATTTCGCTTTCTTTCATCATGTTAAGTTTTTATATTATACATTAATTATTCCTTATGATTTAAAAATATAAAAATACATAAAATATCAATAATAACAACAAAATATGTTTGAAAAAAGAAATTTAATTCATTTCAGCAATAATATCAATGTTTCCTTTTACATGTTGGTTTAATTTAACTTTAATATCGTAATCAACAGGAAGAAAGAGGTCTACTCTTGAACCAAACCTTATAAAACCCAGTTCAACTCCTTGCTTTATGTCTGTATTTATTTTAACATAAGATATTATCCTGCGAGCCATTATTCCTGCAATTTGCCGTACTAATATTTTTTCATTGCTTACGGTTTCAATTACAGTTGTTGTTCTTTCATTTTCAGTTGAAGATTTAGGATGCCATGCAACCAAATATTTTCCCTGATGGTGTTTATGATAAGTTATTTTCCCGCTAACAGGGTAACGATTTACATGCACATTAAGCGGAGACATAAAAATGGATATTTGTAATCTTTTTTCATTGAAATACTCTTTTTCAGTTGTTTCTTCAATAACAACAATTTTCCCATCTGCTGGGGCAAAAATTTTATTATCATCTATAATTAATTTTCTTTCTGGATTTCTAAAAAAGTAAAATATCCATATAAACATAGGAAAAGTTAAACCAAATATTATAAAAAATAAGGTATGATTAAAATAGAAATAGCTTAATATATTTATTAATAAAAATATTAAAGTTGCAATTATAATGATTTTATATCCTTCTTTGTGCAATCTCATTTTATTTATTTAATAAGTCGAAATAGTATTTTGCTTTTGCCGAATCTCCATGTTGTTGGAAATATCGGTAAAGTCCATTGCAAAGATTAGCATTTTTTGGAACTTTTTCAATAGCTTCTTCCCAATATTTTACAGCTGTTGCTGTATCGGAGTTAAATAAATAATAATTTCCAATGTTTATATAGGGTTTATCGGAGTTCGGTTCTATTTGCATAATTACTTTATTAAGTTCAATGGCTTTACTTGTGTTCCCGGTTTTGTTATTAATATTTGCAAGTAACTCTAATGCATTAATATTAAGAGAATCGTATTTTACAGCAATATTATAATATTGCATTGCTTTAGTAGTATTATTGTTAATTTCATAAATATAGCCAAGGTTTAGTAATATATCAGAATTTGTTGAATCGGTTTTAAGAGCTTCAATATAATATTTTTCAGCAGTTTTAAAATCTTTATAATATTCAAAATAGATATTCCCAAGATTTTTAAGAGCATTTGTATATTGGGGATAAACTTTTAAGCCTCTTTTATAATAATCAACAGAATTTTTCAGTATTATTTGCTTCTTACTGTCCTGTGTATTATTCTTGTTTGTTCTTATTTCTTTCAGTAGTGTTCCAGCGTATAGAACATTTGCTTTTGCAGAATTTTCAAGATGTTTATGATCGCTTTCAAATAGTGTGATATTATCTTTCCATGCTTTGTTCCTGTTAATTGTTCCAATAGTATATGGGATTAAAATTATTAATAATACAATAATTATTTTGTAATTAATAGCGAATTCTTTTTTGTTTTTTGATAATAGCTTAAACAATAAAAAGCCTGTAACAATACTAAATCCTAAGGATGCCGAATAAACTAATCTTTCTCCAACAATCCCTGATACTGGTATGTAGATGTTCGAGAACATTGAAATTGCAAACAAGTAATATAGTATTCCAAAAACAACAACTTTCTTTTTTTTAAAATTTAAAATTGCGATGATGAAAATAAATAAATGAAAAATTACAGATATAATAATCCTAAAACTAAACCAAGTTGAGAACGGTATCATATTATACCCGTAATAATGACGAAGCGGATAAGGAAACACTAATAGTTTAATATATTCATGTAAAGAAGAAAACCCGATAATAATCCTATTATTTAATGAATTAATAATGTATAAAGGGTTTTCAAAATACATCATTTCTTTATCGATAGATAAATTGATGTGTGCTAGTTGTCTGATGATATAGCCTATAATAGCTAATAATAGAAGTGATAAAAAGATCTTCTTGCTGTTTGCATTTGTGAAAAAGTAAAGACTTAAGGGAACAAGTGCGGCAAAAACAAGGATATTTTCTTTTGACAAATATCCTAGAATAAAACATAGTATAGCAGGAAGAATGTAAAGCCAGTTCTTTTTTATTACAAACTTATAGAAGAAATATAAAGTAGATAATCCTCCTAGAAAACTCAAAATCTCTTCTCTGTTTTTTAGACTTGCAACAACTTCGGTATGAATTGGGTGAGCTAAAAAAAGCAATACTATAATAAATGATAGCCAAACGGAATATTTATTTAAAAATTTAATTAATAAAAGAAAAAGAAAAATCCCTGTTAGTGCATACAATAAAATATTAATTAAGTGACTTATATGAGGATTTTCTCCAAATATAGAATATTCAATGGCAAAAGTAATTTTTCCAAAAGGTCTGTATCCGTATGTTCTTCCTTTTCCTTCGGAATATGTTGAGGTGAGAATTTCGGGAATACCTTTAATTCCTTTATGAACCTGTTCGTTATCCTGAATAACAAAATTATCGTCCAAACAATAGTCATTATTAATTGTGTTTCCATATAAAATAAATGAAAATGCAATTATTATAACTATAAATATTCTATTTAATCGTATGTTCTTTTTTAGTTTATTCAAGAATTTGCAATCTATTAATTTTATGCTACTATATAATTTATGTGTGTAAAAGTACATAAATTTTATGAAAAAAAACAAAGAACTTTCCTATTAAGAATTGCGGAAATACATAATATAAACTAAAAATATTTCCAATTTCAAACTACAATTTTCTAAAAGAAAAATATACCTTTGCATACTTTTTAAATATAAAAAACAATAAAATATGAAAACAGCAGAATTGCATACAGAAAAAGGTTTGATGAAAGTAGAATTTTATGAAAAAGATGCTCCCGGCACAGTAGAAAACTTTGTGAAACTTGCAAAAGACGGGTTTTATAATGGTTTAACATTTCATAGAGTTATACCTGATTTTGTTATTCAGGGTGGATGTCCAAAAGGCGATGGTACAGGCGGTCCGGGTCATAATATAAAATGCGAATTAGATGGAGATAATCAATATCACGACAAAGGAGTATTATCAATGGCACATGCAGGTAGAGATACCGGTGGCTCACAATTTTTTATATGTCACAGCAGAACTAATACTTCACACCTTGACAGACAACATACTTGTTTTGGTAAAGTAATAGAAGGACTTGAAGTAATTGATAAAATTGAAGCAGATGATACGATAGAAAAAATTGTAATCAATGAATAATGTTTAAAATTGTCAATTAACAATTTATAATCACAAAATATCAATTATCAAATAATCGAAACTGTTTAAGTTTTTGATTTATATTTTGGCATTTAATTCCTCCCCTTAGGGGAGGTTAGGAGGGGCTTTTACCTCATTCTAATAATCTGTTCTCTATCAGGGCCAACTGAAACAATTGTTACAGGAACATTTACCTGATTCTCAATAAATCTAATATACTTTATAAATTTTTCAGGCAAATCACTTTGTTTTTTCATTATAGTGGTATCTGTTTTCCATCCGTCAAGTTCTGAGTATATTGGTGTTATATCGTCTGTAATATCAAATGGGAAATAATCAATAGTTTCTCCTTTGTGCTTATATGCTGTTGCAACTTTTAGAATATCGAATTTGTCAAGCACATCTGCTTTTGTAATAAACAATTCGGTAACACCATTTATCATAATAGCATATTTTAGTGCAACAAGGTCTAACCATCCACAACGTCTTGCTCTCCCTGTTGTTGAGCCAAATTCATTTCCGTATTTCCCTAATAATTCCCCTGTTTCGTCAAATAATTCGGTAGGGAACGGACCGCTACCAACACGTGTACAGTATGCTTTTACAATTCCATATACATTTCCTATTTTATTTGGAGCAATTCCTAATCCTGTACATGCACCGGCACAAACAGTGTTTGAAGAAGTAACATAAGGATAAGAACCAAAATCAACATCTAATAAAGTACCCTGAGCACCTTCTGCAAGTATAGGTTTGTTCTCGTTAATGTAATTATTTAAAACATGTTCGCTGTCAATAAGTTCAAATTGCTTAATAAACTCAATACCTTCATGCCAGCCTTTTTCAAATTCATCAATATTATACTTAAAATCATACTGATTTAATATACTTTTATGCTTGGTGGTGAGAAAGTTATATTTATCCATAAACTTATCGGAAGTAATATCACCAATCCTAAGCCCGTTTCTGCCTGTTTTATCCATATATGTTGGTCCAATGCCTTTTAGAGTAGAACCAATCTTTGTTTTGCCTTTATGGGCTTCAGAGGCTGCATCAATAATTCTGTGGGTAGGCATTATTAAATGAGCTTTTTTAGAGATAAACAGTTTTTTTATAATAACAGATGGTTCAATACCAAGTGATAATATCTCTTTCTTGAAAATAATAGGGTCAATAACAACACCATTACCAATGATATTTACGGCATTTTCTCTAAAAATTCCCGAAGGAATTGTATGTAATACATGTTTTTTATTTTCAAATATAAGTGTATGACCGGCATTTGGTCCTCCCTGAAATCTTGTTATAACATCATACTTAGGAGTAAGTACGTCAACAATTTTCCCTTTTCCTTCATCGCCCCATTGTAGGCCTAATAGTACATCAACTTTCATTTGCTTGTGTATTTATCATTAGTTTTTAAAAAGCCTGTGAAATTATAAAATATTAAAATATAAAAAACCAGTTGTTGATAAAATGATAATAAAATAATTGATTCCAAAACCAAGAAATGTTTATCAGTGTTTAATTTTAGAGAAATAATTGAATGCACAAATGTCAAAACTAAAAATTTATAAAGCTTCAGCAGGTTCGGGAAAAACCTACAAATTAACAGAAGAATATTTAAGACTTCTTTTTCATAATCCAAACAACTTTAAAAGAATACTTGCTGTAACTTTTACAAATAAAGCTACAGAAGAGATGAAAAGTCGTATTGTTTCCGAGCTTTACAAATTATCTGTTGGAGAACAAAACATCTATTTTAAGACATTTACAAATGAATTTAATTGGGATAATGAAAAAATAAAACAACAAGCAGGTATAGTTTTAAACAATATTTTACACGATTATTCTAAGTTTTCCGTAGGCACTATCGATAGTTTTTTTCAAAAGGTAATTCGTGCATTTTCAAAGGAACTGGGGCTTTATTCGGGTTATACTATTGAACTTGATAACTCAGGTATTCTTGGCGAAGCAGTTGATAATATTTTTACAAAGATTGATGAGGAAAAGCAGACTAGAGAATGGTTGTTGAAATTTTCTGAAGATAAAATTAAAGACGGAAAGAGTTGGAACCTTAAACAGGATATTCTTAAACTTAGTTATGAGATATTTAAAGAACAATTTCTTTTATTGTCAGATGAAATTATTGCAAAAATCAATGACAAAAACTTTTTAAATAAATACTATGCCGACCTTTATAAGATTAAATCCGGTTTTGAAAACGATTTAAAGGCAATTGCAAACAAGGCAATAGAGCAAATGGAATTGTATTCGCTTGAGGTTGACGATTTTTCAGGAAAAAAAGGTGGTGTGGCAGGGCATTTTCACAAGATCTTAAATAATAAGTTTGAACCAACAAAGACTGTGATTAATGCTCAAAACAATGTGGAAAAATGGTACACCAAAACTTCTGATAATAAAGATGTAATAATTGAAGTCGTAAATGGAGGATTGAACAATATTTTAGTTGAAGCAATTGAGTATTATAATGTAAATTCAAATAAATATAATTCAGTTGACAAGATTACCCGATTATTTTATTCACTAGGCATAATTGTAGATATAGCAACAGAAGTTAAAAAGATAACAGGCGAAAATAATATTTTTTTATTGAGCGATGCTGCTAAATTCTTACACTCAATAATAAATGATGATGATACTCCCTTTGTGTACGAAAAAATGGGTTATTTCTTTAAGCACTTTATGATAGACGAGTTTCAGGATACTTCAAATTTACAATGGTCAGATTTCAAGCCTCTTATTTTAAATAGTTTGTCGGAGAATAATTCCAGCCTTGTTGTTGGCGATATTAAACAATCAATATACCGTTGGCGTAATAGCGATTGGAAACTGCTTGCAGAGCAGGTAGATAGTGATTTTAGAAATCAGGGAACAGAGCATGTAAACCTTAAGCAAAACTGGCGCAGTAAAAAGAATATAATTTCATACAACAATGCTGTTTTTAAAAAAGCTTCAGAAATTTTACAGCAACAATTTAACGAACAGGCAGTTGATTATTCCGATAATGAAATAGAAATACTTAGAGAAAGAATTGAAAATGCTTACAGTGAGGTTTTACAGATAAGTCCTGAAAGCACTGACAATAAAGGAGGACTTATCAAAAATATTTTTATTGAAAGTGAAAACTGGCAAGATGAAGTTTTAATGAAATTACCCGAAACCGTGGAAAAAATACAGGAGAAAGGGTATAGGGCTAAAGATATTGCAATTCTCGTAAGAAAACATCAGGAAGGTAAAATGGTGGCAGATACTTTCTTAAACTACAAAAACAGTAAAGATGCAAAACCGGAATGTAATTACAACATAATATCCGGTGAGTCGCTGTATATAAGCAGTTCTATGGTGGTTAATTTTCTTGTTTCTCTGTTAAAATATTTTATTACTCCTAATGATGATATTGTTAAAGCCTATATTATATCATCTTATAATAGCTTTGAAAACAAAAACGAAGAAATAGATTATAATGAATTGTTTATAGAGACTTTGCATCACAAGTTCTTAGAAGTATTACCAAAAAGCTTTAGCGAAAACATTTCGAATTTAAAAAAACTGCCATTATATGAGCTTGTAATACAGCTAATAGATATATTCTTGTTAAATAAAAAGAATAATGAATTACCTTATTTGTTAGCATTTCAGGATCTGGTATCAGAATTTACAAGAAATGATTCAACAGATTTAAATAGTTTTTTAAACTGGTGGGAAGAAGAAGGAATTAGCAAAACCATTAATATACCCGATGATAGCGATGCAATTAGAATAATTACAATACATAAATCAAAAGGTTTGGAGTTTGATGTGGTTATTGTTCCATTTTGCGATTGGCAAATCGATCCTTCAAGACCATCAAAGATAATCTGGTGTAAGCCTGAACAGGAGCCATTTAACCAAATTAAACTATTACCTGTTGAATATTCATCATCATTGGAAAAAACAATTTTTTATAAGGACTATTTTAATGAAAAGATAAACACATACATAGATAACCTAAACATGCTGTATGTAGCTTTTACAAGAGCAAAAAACGTTTTAATTAGCTTTTCGCCTTATAAAACAAATGATAGTATAAAAACGGTTTCAGACATTCTATTGAAAATTATTGATACTAAAACAGAAGACGACTTTCAATTGAATGATTTCTGGGATAACGAAAATAGAATTTTAATAATTGATAAAGAAAATACCGAGCCTGTTAAAGAGCAGGACAACATCGAAAATAAAATCATATCAGGCTACAATATTGTCGATTACAGGGAGAGGTTAAAGCTTAAGTTTAGCGGCAATAAGTTTTTCAATAATGAGGACACAAAGAAAAGCAGAACAAATAAGGGAACTATTTTACATAGAATATTTGAGCGTATCAATACAGCAAATGACATTAATAAAGCTATTGAAATTACTGTGTTTGAAGGAATAATATCTGCGGAAGAAGCAAAACATTATAAAGTAATAATTGAAAAGGCTCTTTTAGATCCGGGTGTTAAAGATTGGTTTAGTGGTAAATATAAAATATTCCCGGAAAGATCTATAATCTTGCCTAATGGTAATTTAAAGCGCCCCGATAGAATTATGATGTTGGGCAATGATGTTGTAATTCTTGATTATAAGTTTGGTGAAGAGATGCACGAGCATTATATAAAACAAGTTAGAGAATATTCTGATATAGTAGAAAAAATGGGATATGTACCAAAAGCATTTATCTGGTATGTTTTATTGAATAAAATTGTGGAGGTGAAGTCATGAAAATATTCTTAAAAGAGATAGTTAAAAAGGCTTTTGAGCAATACAATACCGAATTATATAAGGTTTCCTTAGTATTTCCAAATAAGCGCCCCGGAGTATTTGCACAAAAATATTTATCGGAAATTATTGATAAGCCGAATTGGATGCCTAACATATACACAATAAATGAATTAATGTGTAATTGTTCAGATTATAAACAGGCTGATGATTTACTTCTTATTTCTAAACTGTATGATACCTACAAGCTGATTACAGGAACAAAAGAAACTTTTGATGACTTCTATTTTTGGGGCGAAATGCTGCTTTCCGATTTTAATGATATTGATAAATACATGGTAAATGCTAAAGATCTGTTTCAAAACTTATCATCAGTAAAAGCAATTGAAGATAACTTTTCTTACCTTACAGAAAGTCAAGTAGAGGCAATTACACATTTTTGGAGCAGTTTTGATAAAGGAAAATATACTAACAGAAAAGATCAGTTTATACAGGTTTGGGAAAAGCTTATTAATGTTTATACGGGTTTTAAAGAGCAGCTTGCAAAAGAAGGTATTGCTTATGAAGGCATGATATATCGTGATATTGCAGAAAAAATCTCTGAAAACAAACAAATTGAGAACCTTCCTGAAAAGTTGATTTTTATTGGATTTAATGCACTAAACAAATGCGAAGAAGTATTTTTTAAATATTTTGCAAAAAGCAAAACGGCTGAGTTTTACTGGGATTACGATAGTTATTATGTAGAAAATGATATTCACGAAGCAGGCAAATTTGTAAGAAAAAACATAGAGCAATATCCTGCAAGTAAGCTTGAAATGAACTTCGACACACTAACTGCCGACAATAAGGTGATTAAGGCAATTTCTGTACCATCGGAAATAAGCCAGACAAAAGTTTGCTACGATATTTTGGAAACAATTCCTGCTTCCGAATATTCAGAAACTGTTGTAGTGCTGGCAGATGAACACTTGCTTTTACCCGTTTTATACTCAATTCCCGGGCAAATAAACGATTTGAATGTTACAATGGGATATCCGCTTAAAGATACACCCGTATTTAGTTTAATTAGCAATATTGTTGACCTGCAGAAGAATATCAGGCTAAATAAGAAAAATGAAGCATCGTTTTATTACAAATATGTTCTTAATATTTTAAATCATCAGTATATTATAGACAGCAAGGGGGTTGATAAGATAATAAAAGAAATTCATAAGTACAATAAAATATATATTCGTCAAAACGAGCTGGAGAATAGCGAGCTAATTAAATTGGTATTCAGCAAAATAAATAGTATTGATGATATTGGGGAATATTTATTGAATATATTATATGAATTGAATAAAAGGCTTTTTCCCGATGCTGAGGAAGATAAACGTTTTGAAATAGAGCAAGAGTACATTTTTTGTCTTTACAAGGCTGTAAATCGTTTAAATGAAGTATTAAGCACACTTAAACACAAGTTCTCAATAGATATGTACTTAAAACTCTTATCGCAATATATTAGGGAACAAAGAGTGAGTTTTGAAGGAGAACCCCTTTTAGGATTGCAAATAATGGGATTATTGGAAACGCGTGTGCTTGATTTTAAAAATGTTATAGTATTGTCGATGAACGAAGGAATATTGCCTTCTACAAATAATTCGCCATCGTTTATACCTTACAATATCCGCAAAGGCTTTGGGCTGCAAACAATAGAGTATCAGGATACAATTTATGCATATACATTTTACAGATTAATACAAAGAGCCAAAAACGTTCATCTTATATACTCAAATGTAAATTCGGGTTTATCTATTGGCGAAAAAAGCCGTTATATACACCAAATGGTATATAGCCCTGACTTTGCGATAGAAGAACAATCGCTTGGTTTTGACATTGATGTAGAAAAAGAAAAAGAGATTACAATTATAAAAGACCAAAGAGTTAATGATATTTTAGATCAGTATATTGCAGGTGAAAATGCTAGCAGAAGACTATCTCCAAGTGCTATAAATACATATTTATCATGCTCATTAAAATTTTATTTCAGGTATATAGCCAGAATGGAAGAAACAGAAACACTTAGCGAAGAAGTTGACGGAATGTTATTTGGCAATCTGTATCATCAGGCAATGTATGAGATATATAAGGATTTTAAAAATAAACAATTAGATAAGACCGATATTGAAACTCTTCTAAAAGATAATGCAAAAATAGAGAACTCAATAAATTACGCTTTCAGGCACGACTTTTTTAATATTGATGACGATAGTGTAAGTGTTGA
This sequence comes from uncultured Bacteroidales bacterium, assembly GCA_964442075.1. Classification (GTDB taxonomy): domain Bacteria; phylum Bacteroidota; class Bacteroidia; order Bacteroidales; family CAYTAU01; genus CAYTAU01. The sequence continues at coordinate 30,909 of CAYTWH010000011.1, read as the reverse complement.
AATAAGTGGAAAGAACATATTGATATTTGATATACTTAAAAAGTACATTATTCAGACATTAAAGCGTGATATACAATATGCTCCCTTTAGCATTACAGGCTTGGAAGATAAGTTTGAAACAGTACTCAATATAGTGGTAAATAATAAGAATATTGATATAAACATTTACGGAAAAATTGACAGGATAGACCAAAAAGAAGGAATAGTAAGGATACTTGATTATAAAACAGGTGCCGCAGAATTAAAATATAAAGGACTGGAACAATTATTCTCTGCCGAAATAAAAGAACGCAATAGTGCGGTAATGCAGACATTTATGTATTCGTATTTGTACAAGAAGCAAAGCAGTAAGTCACAAGATATTATTATACCCGGAATATTTGTATTAAAGAATATATTTAACTCAAATTACGATTATCGTATTTATGAGCAAGTTGGACCTAAAAAATACAATGTAATTGACAATTTTAATACTATTGAGAACGAATTTGTTGAAAACCTAAAGAATGTAGTAGGAGAGATATTTAACAAAGAAATGACATTTGCACAAACCAAAGATCTTAAAAACTGTGAGTATTGTCCGTATTCTAATATTTGCGAAAGGAGGTGATAAAACAGTAATGACCTCCTAAATCATCTTATAAGGAGGACTTTCTCCCCTGTTAGTGGAGATAAAGAGGGGTCATACCATAACATATTAGGAAAACAAACCAAAATGCATTATATTTGTGTAAAATATTAAAAGCATGAAAAATAATTTACTATTTTCAATAATCCTAATTTTATTCGCACAGTCAGCCATTAGTCAGTTTACTTCTGGTGGAATAGAGTTTGGTTTTGCATTTATTCAAAACAGAATTGATAGTACAGGAGCTCCAACCAATAGTAAACTTACTTATATGAATATTTCTTTTTATATCTCAAATAATACATCAACAGATGCAAACGTTGAAATAAATTTTAGTGGAGACAATATATACTATGTAATAGATGGCACCACATATCCAACTAGTGTTAGTGATAATACATTAAATATAATGGTATTGGCGGGTGAGTCAGAAAGGGTGGAGGCTTATCCTGTAGATTCTATTTCATATTATAATTATGAATATGGCAATATGACCGTACCAGATTACAGAGTATTGCAATTGATGAACAATGGAATAAATCAGAGCAAAGTTTTTAGGGTTCTGTCATTAGATTCTTTGCCATTATCTGTTTTTGCCGAATGTAGCCAGAAAAACAGCAGAGATGCCTCTATGGTACTTCCTATAGGGGCATTAGGCAATAATTATTTTGTTGCAGCCTTTACTCCAGAGCCCCTTACAAATGGAACACAATCAAATGGAAATTATAATTATGGTGGACCATGTGAGATTGGTCTAGTAGCAATAGAAAATAATACTACAGTTAGCTTTAATCTTACTGCTCAGGCTAGTTCAAATATCGATGCATATAGTAATAGTTTTAATGCTGGTACAACATATACAATACTTTTAGGCAAAGGAGAAGCTTTTCAGTTGCAATCTGATATTGGAGATTTTACAGGCTCGAATATTTATGCAGACAAAAAGATATCTGTTTTTTCTGGTAATATGTCAACTGCTGTTGGTACATCATGGGGGTCTTTCGATTATTTATATGAGAATATGTTGCCAATAAAATATTGGGGAGAAAACTATATTACTACACCAATTCTTAATGATGCTGATGATTTATTTAGAATAATATCGGCAACTGATAATACACAGGTATATATAGATGGAGCATTTGTTACCACATTAAATACTGGTGATTATTATGAATTTATTGCAAATACCACTGACCCACATTGTATTTCAACAGATCCAAATAAACTAATAAATGTAAATCAATATTGTGTTTCTAGCTACTACTATTATCCTAGCAGGGGTGGCTATGATCCATCTATGATGACATTGTGCCATACCGAATTTCTAATTCAAGACATAACCGTTTCTGTTTTGCCCGAAATAGCATTAAACCCAACATCGGGCTGTTTGTCGGTAGTAAAAGAAGATTATATTTCTGTAGTTGCATTAAATAATGAAACAGATAATATTATTATTGATGATTTTACAAATTCATACTACTTAGCAAATTATCCTGGTTTGGCTGTACCTTGGACACAAGTTAGCGGAAATCCTCAATACTCATTTTGTATATTAGATGTTTCAAATAATCTTACTTATGATGCAACTTCCTACAGACTGCATGTAGATTCTGTTCAGATAGAAGGTTTCAATGCTTATGTTTATGGTTTCGATTGTAATGATGGTTATGCTTATACCGCTGGTATCAATTTACCAATAACTGTTGATGTTGAAAGTAAAACGCGTAAAGAAAATAAAATATCAATCTTCCCCAATCCCACAACAGGCCTAATAACAATTAATAATGAAGAAACGCAAGTTCGACAAAGTCAATTAATAATGATGAATGTAGCTGTATATGATATTTATGGTAAAGAAGTATTAAAGCAGGAAGTCAGAATTCAGAAGTATGTAATAGATTTAAGTAATCAACCAAATGGAATATATATAGTAAAAGTAATTACAGATAATCAGACAATAACTAGGAAGATAATTAAACAGTAATGACACAAAAGTGGGACCTACTCCCATGTTAGTGATGAATTAAAGAGGGATAGTTTAGCATTAGGAAAACAAAAAATGCTTAAATTTGTAAAATATTAAATTCTTTACAGTATGAAATTAACATCATTAATTTTATTATTTCTCCTATTAGTTTTCAATTCGTATGCTCAGGAGAATACGGCTCGCCAATGGTTCTTTGGCAATAATGCAGGTGTTGATTTTAGCACAGGTGTCCCAATAGGTGTAACTTATGGTGCTTTGTATCATGGAGAAGGTTGTGCTACTGTAGGAGATATTAATGGGAATTTATTATTTTATACAGATGGGCAAGAAGTATATAATAGTAATCATCTATTAATGCCCAATGGTACAGGGCTATTGGGGCACAATAGTGCTACTCAATCATCAATTATAATTCCTTTTCCCGGAACAGATAGCTTGTTTTATATTTTTACTATAGATGCAACAGAAAATCATTTACAGAATGGTCTTAGATATTCAATCATAGATATGAGTTTAGATGGTGGAATGGGGGATATAACAGGTGCAAAGAATATTTTGCTCGAATCATTAGTTTGCGAAAAAATATCAGGAGTCTTACACGCAAATAATATAAATGTATGGTTAGTTGCTCATAGATGGGATTCTGATGAATTTGTTGCTTACGAAATATCTCCTTCAGGAATTAATACGACTCCTGTAGTTAGTGCAATAGGAGTGGTTCATCAAGGTGGTTATAGTTCTGATCCTTGGGTAAATGGTTGGGTAAATGCAGCAGGTTATATGAAATCAAGTATGCTGGGCAGTAAACTAGCTGTTGCTATTTGTAGAATGGATAAGATTGAGTTATTTGATTTTAATAAATCAACAGGAATCTTATCAAATTGTATTTCATCGCCAACCACAAATACAGATGTTTATGGTCTTGAGTTTTCTCCTAATGGAACAAAATTATATGCAAGTCAGACAACTGGAAAAATAACACAGTTTGATCTAACATCTCCTACACCTTTAAATTCTTCAATAACTATAGCAACTCCTTATCAACCTAGTGCTTTACAAATTGGGCCAAATGGTGAAATTTATATTTCTGAACTAACTAGTGGATATTTGGCTTCAATACATAATCCAAATGAAATAGGCGCTGCTTGTAATTATGAAAGCCATGCTGTTTACATAGAGGGAAGGATATGTAGAAGAGGTTTGCCAACATTGTTTTACTATAAAGGATTTCAGTTTTTTACAGGATCAGAAGTTGATATTATTATATGCGATGGCGATAGTATTTTTCTTGAAGGCGATTATCAGACATTACCAGGAGTCTATTATGATACATTACAAAGCTCGTTAGGATGGGATAGTATATTAACAATTAATCTCTCATTTAATAATATTGTAAACACAACAATAAATCCTTTTTCATGTGGACCATATATATCACCAAGCGGGAATTACGTTTGGACAAATGCAGGAATATACCTCGATACACTTATTAATTCCTTTGGATGTGAAAACTATTATACAATAAACTTAACGGTAGGTAATAATTCAAGTGCTAATATTACCCTAACAGAATGCAATAACTTAGTCTCACCGAGTGGAAACTATTTGTGGATTAGCTCTGGTATCTATCAGGATACACTTATAAATACTAGTGGTTGCGATAGTGTAATAACTGTAGACTTAACTATTAATAATAGTTCAAGTGCAATTATAAACCCAATAGTTTGTGATAGCTTTACATCCCCAAGCGGGGTTTATATTTGGACAAGTTCCGGTACATACATAGATGTAATTCCTAATTACAATGGATGTGATAGTGTAATAACTATCAATTTGACAGTAAACAACACTAGTTCAATAATCAATCCATCAGTATGCGATAGCTATATATCTCCAAGTGGAAACTATATTTGGACAAATTCAGGCATTTATATGGATACAATTCCAAATACTCTTGGTTGTGATAGTATTATAACTGTAATTCTAAATATTAACAATTCTAATGCTACAATATATCAATCAGTTTGTAATAATAGTACTTATACATCTCCTAGTGGAAATTATACATGGACAACTTCGGGTACTTATTTTGATACCATACCAAATACTCTTGGATGCGATAGTGTCATAACTATAAATCTGACATTTGACGGAAATACAAATTCTGCAATTAGTCCTATTTCGTGCGATTCTTATACTTCACCAAGTGGCAACTATTCTTGGACAAACTCTGGTGTATATTCAGATACAATACCAAATGCTTTGGGTTGCGACAGTATTATTTCAATTAATTTAACAGTAAATACAGTTGATACTTCAATTACTCAGGCTAATAATTTTTTAATAGCCAATACTGCTGGTGCTACGTATCAGTGGGTAGATTGTGATAATTCATACTCATTAATTAATGGAGAAACAAATCAGCTATTTAATGTGATTAATAATGGAAACTACGCTGTTATTATAAATTCAAATAGCTGTATAGATACTTCGTATTGTTATAATATGATTGTTATAGGAATTGATGAATGTTTTTCAAATATTGAGAATAATATTTATCCCAATCCCACAACAGGTCAAATAACAATTAATAATGAAGAATTAATAATTAAGAATGTTGCAGTATATGATATTTATGGCAAAGAAGTATTAAAGCAGGAAGTTGGAAGTATGAAGTATGAAGTAGATTTAAGTAATCAACCACAAGGCATTTATATAGTAAAAGTAATTACAGATAATCAGACAATAACCATAAAACTTATAAAACAATAAACCATGAAAAATTTTTACATAATCACAATAACATTTATTTTGTTTAATTCAATTTTGTCTGGTCAATCTCTTGTTGTGGGATTTACATTAGGAGAAGTAGTTAATATCAGTAATACTACAGTGTCTTATGATACATTATATATTATGAAAGACGGAGTATTGAATATCGATAGCTCAAATGTTACAGTTAATTATCTTTTGGCAGTAGATTCAATTGCCCAATTTAGTGTAAATAACAGCAACTTAACCCTAAATGGAAGAAGTATTTTCTATAGGAGTAGTACAAGTATAATAAAGGATACACTTAATATTAAGGGAGATATAATAATAGGTGGAGATGCAAGCCTATTGATTGACAGTGCTATAGTAAGCGCAAATATGAGCTATGTAGGGCAATATGAATTTTTGGTTTTTGATAGTGCTAGTTTTGAGGTAAGCAATTCAAGTTTTCAATTAGGAAATGGGAAATTTGGTGGTGGATTTATGGGCTCTGCAACATTTAATCAGACAAATACACAATACCATAATAGTATTGGTATAGCTATGACATTAGGTATGGTAGGAGAAGCAAGCTTTACCAGCAATAATTGTTCAGGAGGAGTAGAGCTTGTTATCAATGATTCTTGCAATGTAGATATTACCAATTCAAGCTGGTCTTTGCTTTGGCATAGCTTTGATAATGGATCTATAGCAAATTTTAATTTCCCTGCTCAAAACTCACTAATGCCAAAAGCCAGTGATGTAGTTTATTCATTGTTTTCCGATTCACTACCAGGTGTATCGGGGATAAATTATCAAGTTCGTGTTCAGAATTCAGATACAGTATTCTGGGGTATGTTTCCTTATGCAGGTTCTGATGTAACATTAAATAATTCGTCTGTAATAGCCTGTGGATTTACATTTAATGGTTCAACACAAGATACCCTTAGTAATTTTGTAAACGATTCGATGTACTCTTCATATACAGCACCATTATCAGACAGAGATTTAGTCTTAAACAATTCTGAAGTAGGAGCATGGAATTTTTATCCACAAGATACATCAACATTAGTAATAAAAGATTGTCTGTTTGGTGAGGTTTTAACTTTTAACCAAGGGCTGGCAATTGTAGAGAATAGTACCTGCGATGGTACAGGCGGATATGTTGGAGCATACAATAACAGCAAAGTTCATATCAAACAATCTGTTATTAAAAGAAGCTATGCAGGTGCACCTGCAATAATTCTTAACGAAGACAATTCACTAATAATACTCGAAGAGTCTACTGTATCTGCACAGGTTGTAGTTAATGACACATCTACATTGGTTTATAGCAATACTGTTTACGATAGTATACCACAGGTAAATAATAGCGCATATTTTCTTGAAGCATATATTGATATTATCCCTTTGGCTTTTACCGATTCGGTAGTTGATATTACAGGAATATTAAAAGGAGTTAATGGTCCAACTAACTTTGATAATATTAGCAGATACAAATTAGAATATTCATTGCCCGACTCTACAAATTTTATTTTAATACATGATACTGCTTATACCCCATATATTGTTAATGCATTAATAAAAACATGGAATACTACAGGAGTTGCTCCGGGTAACTATCTGCTTTGGCTTACTACTTATGTAAATGGCTATTCAATAATAGCAAGCAAAAGAGATATCGTTTTAAATAATATCAACAGAATTAATAAGATACAAACCCAACAATTATCAATTTATCCCAACCCCACAACAGGCCTGATAACAATTAATAATGAAGAAACGCAAGTTCGACAAAGTCAATTAAGAATGATGAATGTTGCAGTATATGATATTTATGGCAAAGAAGTATTAAAGCAGGAAGTTAGAATTCAGAAGTATGAAGTAGACCTAAGCCAACAAACCAAAGGCATATACATAATAAAAGTAACTACCAATAAGGGTGTGGCTATTGAAAAAATTATTTTGGAATAATATAATTCACTACTACGCCCATATCTTTCACGTGCTACTCCCCATTCCTTTTTGCTTTAAGAGATTTTAAATTTTAAAATATAGAGGGAAGGCTGCTTCCCTTTTTTTGATTCTTATGCAATACGACTAATTTCCTGATAAGATAAGAGATGCTTAAGTTGTAATAGCTCCAAATATTATTATTTTTCAGATTCTATATTTAAAAAGCAACCAATGATGAAAATTTACGTCTAGTAAATATGTAAATTAATAACTCAAGCTAACAAAATACAGGTTTAGATTAACTGTATGATAAATAAGTTTTATTTATTCGTTGAAATTAGTACATTTGAGATTAATATATTTTAGAATATGAATAGAAACATAATTTTTTCAATAGCATTTATTTTGTTTGCTCAGTTATTATTTAGTCAGGTAAATAAAATCAATATTAATAATTCCCAATATATTTCTCAAAGTGCTTATATTGATGAGAATGGCTTCGAAGTAACATCATTTGATATAAATGAAAATATTAGCGATGGTGTTTATCAGGTTTATATTGATGAAAGTTTTGAGACACTTTATCTAAAAGGAACTATTTTTAATGGAGAACGCAATGGGAAGTGGTATTTCTACTCATTAGAAGGAGATTTATTAAGAATATGTCAATACGATAATGGTGTTAAAGAAGGCAAAGAATCTTTGTTTAATCTTAATGGATTAATTATCGAAGAACGATTTTATTCACAAGATCAGCTAAATGGACAAAGAAAATTCTATAATTCTGATGGCTCTGTTAGGGAGATTCAGGTCTATAAGGATGGTATTTATCAGAAACAATAATTTTATTTGAAATATATTCTATCATGATAAGAAACTTTATTTTAGCAATATTAATAATATCATCTCAATTTAGTTATAGTCAGAATATCGTCGAGAATCCTAGTTTTGAGACTGTAAATACAGGCTCGCTGCTATGTTCGTGGTATACATCACAAGCACAGTTTGCTAGTGCTATAACTTCATGGACAGTACCAACTGGTGGTTCAACTGATATTTTTCATATGTCTTTGGCTACATCTTGTTATTGTCATCCACTTTCAACTCACGCAAGTTCTCCAGGTCAACAACTACCAAGAACTGGTAACTCGATGTGTAATATTACTGTATACGGTTCTGGTGGGTGTACACCTTATCGGGAATATTTGCAAGGACATTTATCTACAACCCTAATACCAGGCCAACAATATACAGTTGAGTTTTGGGTTTCTTTTGCCGATAATTGTACTTATGCAACTAATAATTTGGGTGTATATTTTTCAACAACTCAAGTAAATGTTGCTAGTATGTGTGTGTATAATGTAACTCCTCAGTTAAATTATACAGGTGCACCAATAACAAATATGACTGGATGGGAGCTAATTAGTTTTACTTATACAGCTACTGCAGCTTATAATTATTTTGTTTTAGGTAATTTTTATGATGATGTTTCAACAACTACAGTAAACATGGGTGGACCTAAGGGCACAATTAGATATTTTGTAGATGATGTTGCTATTTATCCAATGAGTGTAACACCTACTAGTGATTTTATAGTTACTACACCACATTGTGATGGAGATGCATCAACAGTTACATATACAGGCACTGCAACTGCAGGAGCAATATATAATTGGAATTGGGATGGAGGTACAGCTACACCTGGAACAGGACAAGGACCACATACAGTTACATGGCCAGGACCTGGAACATATAATATAACACTATCTGTAACTGAGGGTGGACAAACTTCAACAGTAACTACTCAATCTGTTGTTATTTACCCTGTACCTACAGCAACATTTACTGCAGTTAGTCCTGTTTGTGAAAATTCAAATTCAACAATAACATACACTGGTAATGCTGGATCAAGTGCAACTTATATATGGGATTTTGATGGAGGAGTTATTGCATCAGGTACAGGTGCTGGACCATATCAGGTATACTGGACTACGTCTGGAAATTACCTTGTAACACTAACCGTTACAGAGAATGGATGCAGTTCTACTTATTCAGTTCCTGTTAAAGTAGATCCAAATCCTACATCTACTTTTACTTTAATTTCACCTGTATGTGTTGGTGCTAACACAACAATTACATATACTGGTTCTGCTTCTTCTGCCGCTAATTATAATTGGAATTTCGATACTGGAGTTATTAATTCTGGTAGTGGTCAAGGACCTTATCAGGTTAGTTGGAATACTGCAAATACATACAATGTTACATTAACTGTAGATGAAAATGGATGTTTTTCAACTCCAACAACTGTACCTATAACAGTTACACAAATACCTACATCAACATTTAGTCTCACTCCAATACTTTGTTTTGGAGATAATTCAACTATAACTTACACAGGTAATGCAACTTCAGGTGCAACATATACCTGGGATTTTAATGGAGGAACAATTGCCTCAGGTACAGGACAGGGTCCTTATCAGATAAATTGGGCAACATCTGGAAATTATACCATATCACTCGAAGTTACAGAAGGAGGTTGCACTTCTATTATAACACAAGATATTGTTACTAATCCTACTGAAGTTGTAGCAACCGTAACTGTAGATAGCGTCTCTTGTTTTAGTGGGAGTAATGGTAGTGTAAGTGTAAATGCTACAGGGGGGCAAACTCCTTATACATACACATGGTCTAATGGTACAGGCTCAAATTTTTCTGCTGGCAACTACACAGTAACAGCCACAGATGCAAATGGATGTACAGATGTAGAATCATTTATTATAGCACAACCTACTCAGCTTGCATGGCAAACAAATCAGACAAATCTTTCTTGTTATCAAGATAATTCTGGAATGGCTTCAATAACCGTAAATGATGGAACGCCACCTTATACTTATGCATGGACTGGTGGTGGAAATACAGCCTCAATTAATGGTCTTGCAATTGGTACTTATATTGTGACAGTAACAGATGCAAATCTTTGCACAATTACTGAAAGTATAATTATTTCAGAACCTACTCAATTAACAGTAACAGGAACAGTCAATTTAAATACTACATGTTTTGGTAATTGTGATGGCTCTGCTATTGCAAGTGCTTTTGGAGGAACACCAACATATTCTTACTTGTGGAGTACAGGTTCAGCAACAGCAACTGATAATTCACTTTGTGCTGGAAATTCTGGAATTACAGTTACAGATAATAATGGTTGTACTGCAAATACAAGTGTGAATATCTCTTCCCCAGCATTATTATCAGTTTCAATTATATCTTCTAATGATGCAAGTTGTTTTGGATTGTGCGATGGCGATGCTACGGCATCTGCTACAGGTGGTACTTTACCATATTTTTATACATGGCCTTCGGGAGGAAATAATGTAAGTATAAATAATCTTTGTGCAGGTAATTATGCAGTAACAGTAACAGATGGAAATGGATGTACTGCTACATCAAATGTTACAATTAATGAACCTTCATTAGTAACTGCTACAGTAACAGGTCAGACAGATATTTCTTGTAATGGAGCATGTGATGGTGGTTTATATATACAAGTTGCTGGAGGAACTCCTTCATATACTTATGGATGGTCTAATGGACAAGGAATGCAGAATCCTATAGGTTTGTGTGCAGGTTTACATAGTGTAATAGTAACTGACCAAAATGGATGTACAGCTACAGCAAGTCAAACTCTAATAGAACCTTCTGCATTAACTGTACAGTTAATAAATTCAAGCGACCCAACATGTTTTGGTAATTGTGATGGATTAGCAGAAGTAAATGCTTCCGGTGGAACTATTCCATATTCTTTCTTATGGAATGATGGAAATAATACTGCATTGAATCAAAATATATGTTCTGGAATTTACACAGCTACTGTTACAGATGGAAATTCTTGTACAATAGATATCTCCGTAACATTAAATGAACCTTCAGAAATTGTAGTTGGTGCTCCAGGTAATTCTATTATATGTAATGGAGCTTCAGAAATACTAGTTGCAACAGCAACAGGAGGAAACCCACCATATAATTTTTATTGGGATGACGTATTGTCAAATCCTGTTATTAATATTAGTCCAACTTCATTTACTATTTACTCTGTTTATGTAACAGATATTAATGGATGTTCTAGTTCTAATGTTGCAACAACAGAAGTATCTGTAACACCTGCAGTTGAATTAGAGTTGTTAGCTTCATCCGATTCTGTATGTCCAGGAGAAACAGTTGTAATATCAGCAAATATATCACATGGTGTTTCTCCATACATGCTAACAAATAATCTTGGAGATGTAGTTTCCCTACCTTTAATTGTTAATCCATATAACACTACAGACTATATTCTAAGTGTGGTGGATCAATGTGGTTCAACAGCAACTGAACAAATATTAGTTGTAGTATATCCTTTGCCAAGTGTTAATTTTCAACCAAGTACAACAAGTGGTTGCGTGCCACTTGAAGTAATGTTTTCAAATCAATATCCAAATAATAGTCAAATGTGGAATTTTGGAGATAATGGAGGTGATAATATTTCTTTCTCAGAAAATCCTACACATACATATACAACTGCTGGAGTTTTTGATGTTAGTCTAATAGTTACTTCTCAAGAAGGGTGTACCAATCAGTTAGTGATTCCACATATGATAAGTGTTTGGCCAAGACCTATTGCAAAATTTATTGTAAGTCCAGAGGTTGTTAGTATTATCAAACCAATAGTTTCATTTGAGAACTTAAGTATTGGTGCAGACAATTACCTATGGATATTTGGTGATGGAGATACCTCAAGTATTGAAAGTCCAAATCATGCATATCCAGTTTTCCCAACGGGGGTTTATAATGCAATGTTAATTGCTTTGACAAATAAAGGATGCCCCGATACAGCATATCAAGAAATAACTGTTCAAGATGAATATACATTCTATGCTCCAACTGCTTTTTCACCTGATTTTGATAGTAATAATGATGTCTTTAAAGTATATGGTAATGGTATAGATCATAGAAATTTCAAAATGTATATTTATGATAGATGGGGAGAGGTAGTTTTTGAATCAACTGATATAAATGAAGGATGGAATGGAAGAATTAAAGGAGGAGATATTGGAAAAGTAGGTGCATATACATGGTTGGTAATTTATAGAAGTTTAAATAATGTTGAACACCAAGAAACTGGCGTTGTTACTATCATACGATAACTTTTCAATCAGTATAAATGTATTTTAATATAAAATGAAAGGGAGCAGGGCTCCCTTTTATTATTTATATTTGAATGCTTATAAATATTTAAACTCTAAAACAATGAAAAAACTATTGTAATTAATGGAACTGATCTAAAGTCGGGGATATACTTTGTTGAGATAATTACCAATAAACAGACAATAACTAAAAAAATAATAAAACAGTAGTTTACTATGACCCCCTAATCCCCCTGAGAGGGGGACTTTCTACCCTATTAGAGCCTGTCCCGATTTCTCGGGAGGAGAATTAAAGAGGGGTCATACCATAACAATTTGCAAAACAAACCAAAATACTTTATATTTGTGTAAAATATAAAACCATGAAAACCATCATTCTATTATCAGCAACACTATTATTAGCATTATTTGCCAATGCACAAATAGTAAACATACCAGATACAAATTTTAAAGCAGCATTAATTGCATTTGGAGTTGATACAAGCAACGATGGAGAAATAAGTTATGCTGAAGCTGAATTAGTAACAACAAGCCTGAATGTTAGTAGTTTAAATATTTCAGATATGACAGGTATAGAAGCATTTATTAATTTGTATTCTTTGAGTTGCTATAATAACCAATTAAGCAGTCTGGATGTTTCTAATAATACTGATTTAACATATTTAAGTTGCTATCAAAACCAATTAACAAGTTTAGATGCTTCTAATAGTCCTGCATTAACAATCTTGTTGTGCAATAATAACCAATTAACCAATCTTGATGTTTCTAATAGTTCTGTTTTAACAACTTTGTGGTGTTTTGAAAACCAATTAACAAGTTTGGATGTTTCCAATTGTACTGTATTAACAACATTGTTGTGTTATAATAACCAATTAACCAGTCTGGATGTTTCTAATAGTACTGCATTGTCAAATTTGCAATGCAATGAAAACCTATTAACCAGTTTAGATGTTTCTAATAATACTTTGCTAACAATATTAAATTGCAATTATAATCAATTGAGCAGTTTAGATGTTTCTAATAATACTGATTTAACATTATTGAATTGCATTGATAACCAATTAAGCAGTTTAGATGTTTCTAATAATACTGCTTTATTATATTTGTTCTGCTCTAATAACCCATTAAGCGGTTTGGATGTTTCTAATAATACTGCTTTAATAACTTTATATTGCGAAAATAACCAATTAACAAGTTTGGATATTACTAATAATATTGCATTAACTAGTTTGTCTTGCAGAGCAAATCAATTAACAATTTTAGATGTTTCAAATAATATTAATTTAACACATTTAGCATGTTTAAGTAACCAACTAACAAGTTTAGATGTTTCTAATAATATTGAATTAACATATCTTTCTATTGGAACAATGAGCTGTGGCACAAACTATTTAAATTGTTTGGATATATCGCAAAATACTTTATTAGAAGATATAGAAATCTGCAATATGCCTAGTTTGTATGAAGTTTGTGTATGGGTATTACCTTTCCCTCCTGCTGGTGTTATAGTAGAAACCACAAGTAGTCCAAATATATATTATACAACTGATTGTAATTGTATAACCAATATTGCAAATACATCTATTGAAGAAAAGAAACTATCAGTATACCCCAACCCCACAACAGGCCCTATAACAATTAATAATGAAGAATTAATAATTAAGAATGTTGCAGTATATGATATTTATGGCAAAGAAGTATTAAAGCAGGAAGTTGGAAGTCAAAAGTATGAAGTAGATTTAAGTACACAGCCAAATGGAATATATGTAGTAAAGGTAATAACTGATAAACAGACAATAACTAGGAAGGTAATAAAACAGTAATGCAACCTTTTACTCTTTTTAAGAGTCTATTATAAAAATAATATTATGAAAAAACTATACTTTTTAGTCTTCATCATTATCATTTTCTCTCTAAATATTTTTAGCCAAAAACAAGGAAACATTTGGTATTTTGGAGAACATGCGGGTTTAGATTTTAATTATTATCCTCCATTACCAATAACTGATGGTATGATATCTAGCCCACCTATGCCACCAGGTAATTATAATCAAGAAGGTTGTTCAACAATATGTGATAGTACTGGAACATTATTATTATATACTGATGGTAATACAATTTGGGATAAAAACCATCAAATAATTAATAATGGAGACAGTTTAATGGGGCATCGGTCATCAACACAAGCTGCTCTTATTCTTCCCAAACCAAACTCTAATGATATATTTTATGTATTCACTACTGATGGTTTTCAAAATGAGTTTAATAACGGACTTCGTTATTCTGTTGTAGATATGTGCAATGATAATTATTGTACGGTTATACAAGGGGAAAAGAATATTTTATTGTTGGATACTGCATCGGAAAAATTAACAGCTGTTAAACATAATAATAATACTGATTATTGGATTGTTACAGTAAAACATTTTACAAATTCATACTACTCCTTTTTATTAACATCAAATGGAATTGCAGATACTGTAATATCTAATGTTGGAACAATTCATACAGGTGGTGGTACTGGGTATTTAAGCGCACTTGGTCAGATGAAAGCATCACCAAATGGAGAAAAAATTGCTATGGTTATTGGGCAGCAGGATAGCATTAGATTAGAAATTTTTGATTTTTGTGATACGACAGGAGTTCTTTCCAACCCAATTACCATTCCTGATAATAATGGTTTATATGGTGTTAGTTTTTCTCCAGATAATTCAAAATTATATATTACAAAATCATTAATTAATTTTCAATTAATTCAGTATAATCTCTCTGCAGGTAGTGGTCATCCTGATTCAATTATTGCATCCAAGTTTATTATTCCATTAACAAATCGAGCACGAGGGTTACAATTAGGACCAGATGGGAAAATATATACAGTTACTGGCAATGATAACTATCTTGGTTTAATAGAATATCCTGATTCTGCCCAATCAGCATGCAATTATATAAATGATGCAATATATCTGAATGGAGCAAGCTGTGTTTATAGTTTACCTAATTATATTGATAGTTATAATTATCACAATACTATTCTTTCTTGTTCTCCAACACATGTTCATCGAGAGAAAGTTAACATGCCTAATATCTTCCCCAACCCCACAACAGGACTTTTAAGAATTAATAATGAAGAATTAATAATTAAGAATGTTGCAGTATATGATATTTATGGCAAAGAAGTATTAAAGCAGGAAGTCGGAATTCAGAAGTATGTAATAGATTTAAGTAATCAGCCAAAAGGAATATATATTGTAAAAGTAATTACTGATAAACAGACAATAACTAGGAAGGTGATAAAACAATAAAACCATGAAAAACCTAATTTTTATTATTGTATTGTTACCAATACTTTGTTTTGCTCAAAAGCAAGGAAATATATGGTATTTTGGTGACCATGCCGGATTAGATTTCAACACCTCACCACCTACAATATTAACAGATGGACAAACTGCTTATATTGGTTGCTCGGGTTGTCATGCAGAAGGAACAGCAGTAATTTGTGATAGCTCAGGCACACTATTGTTTTATACAGATGGCAATAGAATTTGGAATAGAAATCATCAGATAATGCCTGATGGTGATGGTTTGTATAGTAATATTTCCTCAACTCAGTCTTCTTTAATTGTACCTCAACCTGGAAGCAGCAGATATTTTTATGTTTTTACTACAGACGATTTTTTTGTAGATCACTTGCAGTATGGACTACGATATTCTCTTGTTGATATGTGCCTTGACAACGGGAATGGAGATATAGTGAAAGATCAAAAGAATATCTTACTTCTTGATATGGTTGCAGAAAAATTAACAGCTGTACGTCATACTAATGGAGAAGATTATTGGATTATAACTCACAAATATTATTCAGATGCATTTTATACTTATCATTTATCTTCTTTGGGTATTGTTGATACTGTAATTTCTCATGTTGGTTCTGCTCATCCAACAGGAAATCAAACAGAATCCGGGGCAATTGGCCAACTTAAGGCATCGCCAAACGGGCAAAAACTCGCAATTGTTAATGGCAATTCTTCTAATAATATTGCCGAATACTTTGATTTTGATAATAGCACAGGTGTCGTTAGTAATTGCATAGATATTCAATGGAATATTAATTATAATTTTTATGGGATTTCTTTTTCTCCCGATAATTCTAAACTATATATTGCATGCACTTTAAACGGAAATGGTATTTATCAGTTCGATTTAAATGCCGGAGGTGGAAATCCCGATTCGGTAAGAGTTTCAAGAACTCTTATTACTGGCTCATATAATTATAATTATTTTGGCTTGCAATTAGCAACCAACGGAAAAATTTATGCTGCAAGGTCACCATTTTTAAACAATTCTATTCTCTCAGTTATTGATAACCCTAATAATCCGGGTACGAGCTGTAATTATATTGATGCTGTAATTGATTTTGGAAATAATTGGGTAAGTTATGGCTTTCCTAATTTTATTGATTCTTACGATTACTCAAACACATCAGAATATTGTTATACCGAAATTGAAGAAAAAGGTATAAATGAACTAATTGATATTTTCCCCAACCCCACAACAGGCCCAATAACAATTAATAATGAAGAAACGCAAGTTCGACAAAGTCAATTAAGAATGATGAATGTTGCAGTATATGATATTTATGGCAAAGAAGTGTTGAAGCAGGAAGTCAGAATTCAGAAGTATGTAATAGATTTAAGTACACAGCCAAATGGAATATATATAGTAAAAGTAACTACAAGCAAAGGCGTGGCGGTAGAGAAGGTAGTTAAAAATTAAAGATTACGAATTCTAAATCACTAATTTCAATTAACCATTAAAAAATTAATATTATGCAAGAAACAAAAAAGACAAACGGAATGGCTATTGCAGGTTTTGTATGCAGTACTGCAGGAGTTTTTATACCAGTAACACTTATATTAGGCATAATATTTAGTGCTATAGGACTAAGTAAAATAAACAAACAGTCAGATGTTTATAAAGGAAAAGGACTTGCTATTGCTGGCATTGTAATTGGAATTGCAGATGTACTTTTTTTAATAGGATATCTTGCATTATTCTATTTCAATTTAGATTTGTTATAAAATCATAAAGTAACTACAGATAATCAGACAATAACAAAGAAGGTAATTAAACAGTAACATGAAACAACTATTCTACATTATTATATTCTTACCTCTCTTTTGTTTTGCACAAGACCCTGTATTTGTGCAAAGCTATAGTTCTCCTATCTACCTAAACCCTGCTTTTGCCGGATATGAAGGATGTTCAAGAATAGCTTCATCATTTGTAAATCGTTATCCTGCTCTTGGCAGTACTTATATAACAAGTGTTAGTTCTTACGACCAATATGTAAAACAATTGCATGGAGGTTTGGCTATAAGATATTCGTTCGATAGCCAAGCTGATGGAGCATTCACTATGAATAGTGCTTATGTTACATACTCACCAAACATAAAACTTTTTGATAAGAAACTTCTTGTTAGCCCTGCTATCGAAATAGGATGGCGTAGGAATTATGTAGATTGGGATTATATATTTCCAGATATGTTTGATCCTTTATATGGTCCTATCTTTGGTCCTCCACCTTTTGTAATCCCAGATGAAAACACATTTCATACACTTGATATCAATAGTGGTATTCTTATATCACATAAAAAGTTTGTATATGGATTTGCAGTTCATCATTTAACCGAACCTCCAGAACCTTGGAGACAGGCTAGCAACGCTGTTTTATCTAGGAAATATACAATGCATTTTTCTTATTTGTGGAATATTAATGAGAAACATAAATTGTCGCCTACATTGCATTTTGCACAGCAAAGAGATTTTCAGGTTTTCAATTCTGCATTGGCTTACTCAATTTCACATTTCAGGACAGCTATAGGTGTGGGTATTAATCCAAAATTCCATTACAATATTTATAATTTCCATATAGGATACCATAAAAATTGGTTTTCTATCAGATACGGTTATGATATAACTGTATCTAAATTGAAAAATCATAGAACTATAGGCAGACATGAGATAAGCTTTATAGCAACATTTAATTGCAAAAACAAAAAGGAGAATAGAAAAGGACCCGAATTAATTAATTTTTGATAAATAAGTTAGTTTGGAACTTTTCAAAAGTTCCAAACTTTTGAAAAGTTTATTGATATGGAATACCCATATCCGCTAAGCGGTTCTAGATAAAGAGGGGTCAATAATAAAAATTCATATATCCGTAAGACCGATTTTAAGCTACCTGAAGGACAAAACTCTTATCAAGCACGCTTCGATTCAACTCAATTTCGCACTTGCCCCTTAAGTCTTTATTTGCATTATACACCTTAAAATACAAATTATGCACAGAGCCAAGTTCGCTAACGGCAATGTTTTTGTTTGTGTGGGCAGGTATTTTTATTGTTGAGCCCGGCACTTTATCATAGGGCAGATAGGTGCTGTAAAATTCAAGACAGGTATTGCCTGTGTTGTGAATTATAAAACTATCACCTTTTTTAAAATCGGCAGTAAAATCTTCTACGCAAGTATTTTCGCTTGCTGCTAATTCTACTTCTATTATTTGATTATCGATTTCGGTATTTGTTTTGCTATCAATAGAGTATGACACACCATATCCGCGCATTTCATTGCGTTTGGTAGCAGGTGCAAGTTTGCGATAATAAAAATTGAGCTCGTCCCAAACGTCGCATACAAGTTCTTTTAAAACAGGCAATAATCCCGATAATGTCCTTTGTCTTACAAGAAACTCCATTTTTGCCATTGTTTGTGTATCGGTAGCTTTTACAAAAATATCCAAGGCATTGCTAATATCCTCTATAGCAGGATTTATCATAGCTGTACCACCTGCTTCAACACGTAGTTTTTCGCCACTTACAAGATTATTTGCCCAAACAATAATATCCTCTTTTTTTCTCATTATGGGTAGCGAAGGATTATCAATACTAAGCTGAAAGTAGCGTCTGCTGGTAGCTTTGTAGATACCTGCCCTTACTCCAAAGTTGAACACCTGAATAAACAGCGAGTTTAGTTGTTTGCAATTAGTTTGTGCAATTTTTGCAGCAGCACTTGCCTTTGTTTGCAGCGCCAAGGCTTTGGCATATTCGGTATAAGCCAACTTAAACAATGGATAGTTCTCTTTTTCACTAGCCAAAACCGATGGTGATAAATGAATATCCACAGGTTTGGAGCTTTCAATTAGCCTGTGCAATTTGTTAAGAGTCCTTACAAAAGCAACATAGGAGCGGGGTAATAATCTGTAAATGCTTGCCATATTTTTAAATTTTAATTGTGTTATACTGATATCTATATATAAAACGCAATAATTAAGCCCTTTGTTGTTACTTGCACCATATAATTTTCTTAAAAAACCTTAACAGGTAAACAGTTTCTTTATGTAAACTGGCTTAAATCTCTATATGTTAAGCAGCAAACATAGGGCACATTTCTAATAAAATGCCCTCGGCGAGTAGCCTGCATATAGCAGATTTATCAGAATCTATGGTATGTTAGTAGCCTGCATATAGCAGATTTATTAGAATCTATGGTATGTTAGTAGCCTGCATATAGCAGATTTATTAGAATCTATGGTATGTTAGTAGCCTGCATATAGCAGATTTATTAGAATCTATGGTATGTAAGTAGCCTGCATATAGCAGATTTATCAGAATCTATGGTATGTTAGTAGCCAGCATATAGCAGATTTATTAGAATCTATGGTGTGTTGGTAGCCTGCATATAGCAAATTTATCAGAATCTATGGTATGTTGGTAGCCTGCATATATCAGATTTATTAGAATCTATGGTATGTTAGCAGCCTGCATATAGCAGATTTATTAGAATCTATGGTATGTTAGTAGCCTGCATATAGCAGATTTATCAGAATCTATGGTGTGTTAGTAGTTTGCATATAGCAGATTTATTAGAATTTATGGTGTGTTAGTAGCTCGCATATAGCAGATTTATCAGAATCTATGGTGTGTTAGTAGCCTGCATATAGCATATTTATCAGAATCTATGGTCTGTTAGTAGCTTGCATATAGCAGATTTATCAGAATCTATGGTATGTTAGTAGCTTGCATATAGCATATTTATCAGAATCTATAGTATGTTAGTAGCTAGCATATAGCAAATTTATTAGAATCTATAGTATGTTAGTAGCTAGCATATAGCAAATTTATTAGAATCTATGGTATGTTAGTAGCTTGCATATAGCAGATTTATCAGAATCTATGGTATGTTAGTAGCTTGCATATAGCATATTTATCAGAATCTATAGTATGTTAGTAGCTAGCATATAGCAAATTTATTAGAATCTATAGTATGTTAGTAGCTAGCATATAGCAAATTTATTAGAATCTATGGTATGTTAGCAAGTAAGTTTAATGATATCCAAAGCCATAACCATCTATTTGACCGCTTCAAGCAGTTTGATGGATAAAGTAGTAATTACCCCCTAATCCCCCTAAAAGGGGGACTTTCTCCCCTTTGGGGGAGATAAAGAGGGGTCATACAACACAATTTTATTTTGCAAATTAGTTTTTAATTAGTATTTTTATAAAAAATATAAAAGCATGAAAACCATCATTCTACTTTCTGCAACACTACTATTAATGCTATTTGCCAATGCTCAAATAGTAAATATACCGGATGCTAACTTTAAGGCTGCATTAGTCGGCAACTCTGCAATTAATACAAATATAGATACCGAAATACAAGTAAGTGAAGCATATTCTTATACAGGCCAGTTATATGTCTCTAACTTGAATATTATAGACCTTACAGGTATTGAAGCTTTTACTGCTATTTTTTATTTAAGTTGTAGCGGAAATCAATTAAGCAGTATAGACGTAAGTAATAATACTGCTCTTACTAATATAGATTGTTCAAGTAATGATTTAACCTCATTAGATGTAAGTAATAATACTGCACTAGAATATTTACATTGCAGTGAAAATCAAATAAGCAGTTTAGACTTAAGCAACAATACTGCTATTTTAGAACTATATTGTAACTACAATCAATTAAACACATTAAATGTATATAATTGCATTGAAATTACGAGAATATGGTGCTGTACTAATCAATTAAGTACATTAGATGTAAGTAATAATTTTGTGCTTGATTGGTTGGCTTGCCACGAGAACTTATTAACTACATTGGATGTAAGTAACAATACTTTTCTTGAACTGTTAACTTGCAGAGATAATCAATTAAGCTCATTAGATGTAAGTAACAATCCTGTTCTTTTAAATTTGGGTTGTGAAAGAAATCAATTAAGTACATTAGATGTTAGCAACAATCCTGATCTTTATTATTTTTATTGTGGAGAAAATCAATTAAGTAGTCTAAATCTAATGAATGGTAATAATACTTATATAGGTTATATAATGGCAGATACTAACCCAAACTTATATTGCATAGAAGTTGATGATTCTACCTGGTCTACAGCTAATTGGACAGATACTACATTTTACCAATTTGATTCTATTGCATCTTTTAGTAATAACTGCACCACTAATACCTATGATAAATTAAAAACACAAGAATTAAAATTAGCCCCAAACCCATTTAATGAAAAGCTTAGCGTATTGTTGCCTGAAAATACAAATGCAGATAATATTGAAATTGTACTCTATAATGTTTTAGGTAAGCAAATTAAAGTTTCAACAGAGAAAGCTAATAATGAGATTATAATTAATGGAGCAAATCTACATTCTGGGATTTACTTTGTTGAGATAAGAGAGCAAAACAAAGTAATTGGTAATGCAAAACTTATAAAACAATAAAGCATGAAAAAACTTATACTACTATCAGCAACACTATTATTAATGCTATTTGCCAATGCTCAAATAGTAAATATACCTGATGCTAACTTTAAAGCTGCATTATTGGCTGACACTTTAATAAACACAAATCAAGATGGTGAGATACAAGTAAGCGAAGCTTTAGCCACAGATACAATTGATGTTTATAGTATGAATATAGCAGACCTAACAGGAATTGAAGCCTTTACTGCTCTTATTTATTTAAATTGTGGTAGTAATCAATTAACCTCTTTAGATATTACCAATAATATTGCACTTATTTATTTAACTTGTTATCAAAATCAATTAACATCCTTAGATATCAGTAATAATATAACACTAGAATCATTAAGTTGTTTCAGTAATCAAATAAACATTTTAGACGTGAGTAATAATTCTTCTCTCATAAGTTTAACTTGCCTTTCTAATCCATTAGGCACATTAGATGTTAGCAATAATACTGCTCTTGAATTTTTATATTGTCAAATAAATCAATTAACTTCTTTAGATGTCAGCAATAATACTTCTCTTACTAATTTATCTTGTTGGGAAAATCAATTAAGTACATTAGATGTAAGTAATAATACTGCTCTTATTGGATTGTGGTGCAGTGGTAATCAATTAAGTAGTTTAAATGTAAAAAATGGAAACAATACAGTTCTT
This sequence comes from uncultured Bacteroidales bacterium, assembly GCA_964442075.1. Taxonomy (GTDB): domain Bacteria; phylum Bacteroidota; class Bacteroidia; order Bacteroidales; family CAYTAU01; genus CAYTAU01. The sequence continues at coordinate 7,935 of CAYTWH010000011.1, read as the reverse complement.
ACTGATTTTTATACTGTTAATAGCCCAATTTTATTCTGTATTGAAGTAGATGACCCTGTATGGTCAACAACTAACTGGACAGATATTGATCCTCAATCATATTTTAGTAATGATTGTAATTATGTTAGTGTACCCAACCAATTGCAAACACAAGAACTAAAGTTAGCACCCAACCCATTTAATGAAAAGCTTAGTGTATTGTTGCCTGATAATACAAATGCAGATAATATTGAAATTGCACTTTACAATGTTTTAGGTAAACAAATTAAAGTATCAACAGAGAAAGCTAATAATGAGATTATAATTAATGGAGCTAATCTACATTCTGGGATTTACTTTGTTGAGATAACTACCAACAAACACACAATAACTAAGAGGATAATTAAACAGTAGATTATTATGACCTCCTAAATCCTCCTAAGAGGAGGACTTTTTCCCCTTTTAGGGGAGATAACGAGGGGTCATACAACACAATTTTATTTTGCAAATAAGCTTTAAGTAAAGTATCGGTATACTACTCTGTGAATTTCGTGTTATTTTGTCTATTGTTAATTGCTCGTTGTCAACTTGCTGCTAATATATTACATAAGTTTTGTCTTAATAAAAAACACACTAAGTTTTCCATTTCAAAATTCATTTACTACTTTAGCGTCTCAATAATTATTGAAAATGTTAACAGGCTATAATAATTATAAAGTAAAAATAAAAAAAACTGAGTTTGTATGCAAAAGCGGTAAAAGCTTTAGTTCTACGGCTTGTATATCGTTTTATGATGAAAATAAAAGAGAATTGCAATACAATGAACTTGGCTATTTTGATATAGAAGATATTTACAAAAAAATTGATAATGGCGAAGATATTAATCTCGATGAAGCTTATATTGAGGATTTTTCTTTGTCAAAGTATCGCAAATCAAGAAAAATTGATGAGGAAACTTATGTTGTTTTAAATAACTTTACTGCCAACAGAGCATATTTCGATTCTAAGATAAATACAGACTTTTCATTTGCTGATTTTCAGAGCTCAAGCGTGAATTTTGGATACTCAAATTTTATTCGCGGAAGTGTTTCGTTCAATTCAGCAAAGTTTGGTAATGGAAAGGCAGATTTTTCATATTGTTTTTTCGATAATGGCAATGTAGATTTTGCCAATACTGTTTTTGGTGAAGGAGAAATAGAATTTAAGAACACAGTGTTTCATAAAGGAACAAAAGATTTTCAGTATGCCGATTTTGGTATTGGTACAAACTCATTTGTAAATACTGAATTTGGCGATGGTGATGTTGCTTTTATTAATGCTAATTTTAATGATGGTAAAACATCATTTAAAATGGCGAGCTTTGGTGAAGGAAAGATCGATTTTCATTTCTCTAAATTTGGATCAGACGATATTTCTTTTGAACGCGTTGACTTTGGCGAAGGTAAAGTAGATTTCAGAAAAGTAGAATTTGGTGTTGGAAAAGTAAATTTCAATAGAGCTGTTTTTGGTAATAGCGATGTTACTTTTGAGGCATGTGGGTTGAAAAAGGGTAGAATGACTTTTCTTCGTTCAGTTTTTGGAGATGGAAAACTAAATTTTGATATAGTTGAATTTGATAACTCTGAACTTGTTTTCAATAATACAGATTTTGGAACAAAAAGCGTTTATTTTGCTCAATCTAAATTTAAAAAACTAACTCTTCAATCGTGTCATTTCAATAATTACTTTGATATAAGACTTGCTAAATGCAAATACCTCGATCTATCAGATTCAATTATTCGTGATATTATTGACCTTACGCCTTACGAGCATGATGTAGAAATTAATATTATTAATTTTTCAGGTATTCGTTTGCTTGGGCAGATATATATCGACTGGCATAAAAATAATGTAAAAGAATTAATCGACAGGCAAGAAAAAACTACATGTAAAGACAAAGCTGAACAATTTAGAGTGTTAAAAGAGAATTACGGAAAAATAGGTAATTACAAGCACGAAGATCTGGCTTATATCCAATTTAAAAGACATGAATTAAAAGCAAGTATTCAAATTTCCGATAATGGAGATAAAACAAATTTGGTGTGGAAATATCCACTTTATATATTCAAGTATATAGTTTTTGATATAATGGGATTATATGCCACATCACCTTTGAGAGTTTTAACTAGTCTTGTATCTGTTTATTTTATTTTTAGTTTATTTCATTTTGTATCACCATTTATATTAGATACATCAATTAATTGTATTCCTGCTGATGCAGGATTTTTCAAAAAACTTTATGACACATTTTATTATAGTATGATTACTTTTGCTACTATTGGTTATGGTGATTGCACTCCTGTAGGATTTTTACGGTTTATAGCTTCTGTTGAAGGATTTGTTGGACCTTTTATGATGTCATACTTTACAGTAGCATTTGCAAGAAAAATATTAAGATAAATTATTACGAACTGTTAATAGAATTGTGAATGAAAACAACGGAAGCTGATTCATTATATAACGACCTTGAAAAAAAGAGTATAGGCGAACTTCTTATTGGAATTAATAATGAAGATAAAAAAGTTGCGGAAGTAGTTGGACGATCATTAAGTCAGATAGAAGATCTAATAAGAGCAGCATATAATAAAATGAAAGATGGTGGCAGATTGTTCTATCTTGGCTCCGGAACCAGCGGAAGACTTGGCATATTAGACGCATCAGAATGTCCACCGACTTTTGGTGTTAACAAAAATTTGGTAATAGGATTAATTGCAGGAGGAGACACTGCTATTCGTACTGCCGTTGAAAAAGCAGAAGACGAATTTGATGGAGGATGGAAAGATCTGCAAAAATACAATGTTTGTGAAAAAGATTTTGTAATAGGTATTTCTTCATCTGGAATGACTCCATATGTTATTGGTGCTTTGCAAAATTGTTCTAATCATAATATTGAAACAGGCTGCATTACATCAAATGATAACAGTCAGTTGTCAAAAGAAACTAATTATTCCATAGAAATAATCGTAGGACCGGAGTTTGTTACCGGAAGCACACGCATGAAATCAGGCACAGCACAAAAAATGGTGCTGAATATGATAACTACTACCTTAATGATAAAATTAGGAAAGGTGCTTGGCAATAAAATGGTAGATATGCAATTAAATAACGAAAAGCTAATTGACAGAGGCTCAAAAATGATTGTTGATGCTTTGGGAATTCCTTACAATAAAGCCAAAGAGCAATTGTTGCAACATGGAAGCGTTAGAGCTGTGCTGAAAAATAGCAAATAAATTGTTTCCCGGTTTTCGGGATTAAATCTGTGATAATCTGTGTAATCAGTGGTGGCTTTTTTAAATTACTTCAAATAAATGCTTTCCATGAGTGGGTTTAACTTAAATTGAGATTTATTTTCTAAAAAAGCACTATCTTGACAAGCTCTGAACATCTTTGTTGAGAATATTTTTACATTGTTAAAAAACATTTATAAATCATCAATATTATTATCACTATTTAAGATACATTTGTTTCAATAAATTATACCAATTATAAAACAGTGGTATTATCAGGAAAATCAGTAAAAACTAAAAATTATGTCAGAGAAAAAAGAGAAAGTTAATACGGAAAAACAAAAGGCAATTGATAATGCAGTTGGTGTTATTGAAAAAAACTTTGGTAAGGGAACAATAATGAAACTTGGCGATGATGTGGTACAGGATGTGCCTGCTATTTCCTCCGGTTCAATTTCTATAAACAGTGCACTTGGTATTGGTGGTTTTCCACGAGGCAGAGTAGTTGAGATATTCGGACCTGAATCATCGGGTAAAACAACTATTGCAATACATGCAATTGCCGAAGCTCAAAAAGCTGGTGGTATAGCTGCATTTATTGATGCAGAGCATGCATTCGACAGGTTTTATGCAGAAAATCTTGGTGTTGATGTAGAGAATTTATACATTTCACAACCCGACAATGGAGAACAAGCATTAGAAATTACAGACCATCTTATTCGTTCGGGAGCTATTGATATTATTGTTATCGATTCTGTTGCAGCACTAACTCCAAAAGCAGAAATTGAAGGCGATATGGGAGATTCAAGAATGGGCTTGCAGGCAAGATTAATGTCACAGGCATTAAGAAAACTAACTGCAAGCATTAGTAAAACAAATACATGCTGTGTGTTTATCAATCAGTTGAGAGAAAAAATAGGAGTAATGTTTGGAAATCCTGAAACTACAACAGGTGGAAATGCACTAAAGTTTTATTCTTCAGTAAGAGTTGATATTCGTAGAATTGGTCAGATAAAAGATGGAGAAAACATTGTAGGTAATCGCACAAGAGTGAAGATTGTTAAAAACAAAATTGCACCGCCTTTCAGAAAAGCTGAATTTGATATAATGTACGGTCTTGGCATTTCAAAAACAGGCGAAATTGTTGACCTTGGTGTTGATTATGAAATTATTAAAAAAAGTGGCAGTTGGTTTAGTTATGGCGAAACAAAACTGGGACAAGGTAGAGATGCTGTTAAAAAACTAATGGCAGATAATCCCGAATTATCTGATGAGCTTGAAGCTAAAATATTTGAAGCAATTAACAAGAAATAATAAATAAAAGAAAAACGCTAGCCCTGTGAGGAGTCGAATGGATAAACGACAAACAATAAACTATTTTATAATATGAAAAGCATCATTATATCTCTAATTTTATTTGTATTTATTTTAAGTTGCAAACATGAAAACAAAGATAATAGAGTAACAGATATTGATGATGTAAGTCTTGATTCTATGTCAGTTGGCAGCATTTCAATTGAAATAAGAAAAGATCCTAGAAATTCTTTGTTGTTCGCAAAACGTTCTGAGGCATATTTAAGAGAAGGTGATATTGATGAAGCAATTAATGATATTGAAATAGCATTAAAGCTTGATTCGATGAATGTAACGTTTTACATTATGCGTTCTGAATATTATATTATTAACGGGAAATCTGAAATTGCTAAAGCATCATTGGAAAAATGTGTTAGACTAATTCCCGATAATACTGAAGCATTACTAAAATTGGCTGAGTTATATATATTTGTTGAAGATTATAAAAAGTCTTTTGAATATTTGAACAAAGTAGCAAAGATTGAACCTCATAATCCAAAGATGTTTTTCTTAAAAGGCATGATATATCGCCAAAGAGATAATTTGCCTCTTGCAATTGAAAATTTGCAAATTGCCGTAGAAAAAGACCCTGACTATTATGATGCTTATATTTTGCTTGGTTTGTCATGTGCAGAATCAAACGATTCCTTAGCTGAATTATATTACAAAAATGCAATAGACATTATGCCAAACAGTATAGAGGCTAATTATGATCTTGCAATTTATTACCAGGATAACAACAATTACGAAAAGGCTTTTGAAAGATATAACTATATATTAGACAATATTGACGATAAATTTATTATTGCTTTTTATAATATTGGATACATTAATCTTGAGTATCTTAAAGATTACGATCAGGCAATAAGTTATTTCACTAAAGCCATTGATTTTGATCATTCATATGTAGAAGCTTATTACAACAGAGGCTTATCTTATGAATATAAGGGCGACAAGAAAAATGCAATTCTTAATTATAAAACAGCTTTAAAGTTGTTAACAAATTATGAGCCTGCTATTGAAGGTTTGAACAGGATTGAAACAGAATAAAATATAAATTAAAATATATACAAAATGAAAAAAACATTAAAAAAAAGTATCCTTAGCACTTCACTAATCATTGTTTTCACATTTGCAATGGTTTCTTGCTGTGATTGTCCTGAAACAAATAGCGATGATAAAGCAAATACAGAAACAATATCCTTGGTAGATTCTCTTTCAAAAATTGAAATTACTGCCGATAGAATGAACCCCGAATTACTTTGGAAGTTCGGAAGAATTTGGGATGCTCAACTATCACCAAACGCTAATACTGTTATCTATAATGTTCAGCGTTATAATGCTACAACAAATAAAGGCTATATTGATATCTTTTCGGTACCTGCAAAAGGCGGAGATGCTGTTCAATTAACAAATTTTGTTGGACCTGAATTAAATCATCGTTGGTCTGTTGATGGAAGTAAGATATATTTTCTTGCAGCCGAAAGTGAAAGCATGCAGATATGGGAAATGAATGCAGACGGAAGTGATAAAAAGCATATATCGGAGATTGATGGAGATATAAATAGTTTTGAGCTATCGCCGGCAGGCACACACTTTTTATATACTATGGATGTAAAGATTGATAAAACAGTTAATGAAATTTATCCCGACCTTCCTCTTGCCGATGTTAAAATAATTGATGATTTAATGTATAGACATTGGAATAACTGGACAGATGAAAGTTACAGCCATATTTTTGTTTCAGAGATAAAAGCAGGAAAAGTGGAAGCCGGAAAAGATATTATGGAAGGTGAACGCTGGGATGCACCTATGTCTGCTTATTTCGACAACTCTGAAATGACATGGAATGCCGATGGAAAATACATTGCATATACCTGCAAAAAGATGACAGGTAAAGAATACTCATTAAGCACAAACTCAGATATCTATTTTTATAATATTGAAACAGGCAAAACAGAAAACCTTACCCAAGGAATGCCCGGATACGACAAATATCCAAGCTTTTCACCCGATGGCAGTAAAATGGCATGGCAAAGCATGGAAACTCCCGGATACGAATCGGATAAGGACAGGTTAATGATTATGGATCTATCAACAAAAGAAATGCAATATATTTCTAAAGATTTTGACCAAAATGCAGCACATCTTGTTTGGAGCGACAATAACGCTGAAATATACTTTATAAGCGATATCAAGGCAACTTTTCAACTGTTTAAGGTAAACATCCAAACAAAAGAGTTTACACAAATTACAAAAGGAAAACACAATTACAATTCGTTTTCAAAATCAGCTGATGTAATAATAGGAGAGAAGATGGCTATGGATATGGCAACAGAGATATTTAATATTGCCGATGATGGAAAAGAAACACAAATTACATTTACAAATAAAAATATCTACGATAAAGTAGAGATGGCTGTTTCAGAAGAACGCTGGATTAAAACTACCGATGGAAAAGATATGTTGGTTTGGATAATATATCCTCCGGGTTTTGATAAAACTAAAACATACCCTGCATTACTTTATTGTCAAGGTGGACCACAAAGTGCAGTTAGTCAGTTTTTCTCATATCGTTGGAATTTTCAGATGATGGCTGCCCACGATTACATAATTATAGCACCCAACAGACGTGGATTACCAAGCTTTGGACAAGAATGGAATGCACAAATAAGCGGCGATTATGGCGGACAAAACATGAAAGATTATATAAGTGCCGTAAATGCCTTTAAAGATGAGCCCTTTATTGATGAAAACAGAATTGGTGCTATTGGTGCAAGTTATGGAGGTTTTTCCGTATTCTGGCTTGCCGGACATAACAATGGAATGTTTAAAGCATTTATTTCGCATTGCGGAATGTTTAATCTCGAAAGTCAGTATGCAGCTACCGAAGAAATGTTTTTTGTAAACCACGACCTTGGTGGTGCTTACTGGGAAAAAGCAAACAAAACAGCACAAAACTCTTATGCAAATTCGCCGCATAAGTTTGTGCAAAACTGGACAGCACCTATAATGATAATTACAGGAGGCTACGATTTTAGAATACCATACACCGAAAGCCTGCAGGCATTTAATGCCGCACAATTACTTGGTGTAGAAAGCAAACTATTGTTTTTCCCAGAAGAAACCCACTTTGTGCTAAAACCACAAAACAGTATTCTTTGGCAACGCGAGTTTTTCTTATTTTTAGATAAGTATTTGAAGGAGTAGGGAAACTTTTTTCGTTTGTCGTTTGTTGTTAGTCGTTGTGCGTTACCGATAATTAGAGTTTACTTAATTTCGCAAAGCGGAAATAAAAAAAAGCCTGAGGGACGAACTCAGACTTTTAATCAACAGA
>CAYTWH010000010.1:0-100559 GCA_964442075.1 uncultured Bacteroidales bacterium | reverse complement strand
TAAAATGAAATTTTTAGACAAAAACAAAATAGTGGTTGTTTTGCAAAGGTCTCAGCTTGCAATAAAAGGATTTGCTACATTTTCCCATTGTTCTTTTTCATATTCAATAAACTGCCTTAATTCGGCTTCATAATTTTTTGAACACTTTATAATAAAGTCATCAATACTCCAATCATTTGTAAGCTTTTTACTTTCTTTTTTTGCATTATTGTTTTGATCAATCAGAGAATCATTATTTTCTTTAATTAATTTTTGAGCAGTTTGTGAGTCTACGATAGAGTCATCAATTTTATTTATGGAACTGTCAGCTGAAGTTACAGGAATTGGAAATGATTTCTCATTATCCTCATTTGAAGAGTTTTTACAACTAAAGCAAACAACTCCTAGAAAAAGTAAAAAAATGTAAATTGTATTTTTCATTTTTGTATTAATTGAGCCAAGCTTTTGAATATGGTGTGTTTGGCATTTAAACGCTCATATCTTCCAAATTACTACTATGCTTATTTATTGCTATTTCCCTAATTATTAGCACTTGTCTCTTCTATAAACCTGCCAAAATTGTAATTAAGTCTAAACCCAAATCCTTTTTCGGCGTTACTAAAATTCACAAAAGGTGTTTCTCCATATCCAACTTTCAAATTACATATCAAGGAATCACCTTGATATAATTCCAACCTATAATCACCTAAAAACTTTCGTTGTATTTCAATGTCCAAATCAATCTTAATTTTCGCAACTAATTCTTGGGATTCAGCGTAATCAAAGGACTTAAATAGACAAAATTCATTGTTTATACTTTTATATAAATATATTTTATCAGTATTACCTAGAATCTCGACAAAATACTTATCATTCGGATTAATGCATCCAATTAACAATCCCAAAAAAGCGATATTTACTAATATTCGTGTCATTATATCATAATTAATGCTAACAATTGAATAAATGTACCGGTACGTTTATTTCGCTTATAGATACAGCTTGTTATTTATTTGTAAATCATTGAAATGTTTAACAAATATAACAAAAAAAGGAGAAAAACTTCCTTTTAATTTTAGATTTTTAAGTATTTTAGTCATTTTATTTAACTTTACACTTTAATTTTTATTAAATACAGAATGAATAAATACAAACGAGTATTATTAAAGTTAAGCGGCGAATCTTTATTAGGAAAAGCTAAATATGGAATTGATTCCGAAAAATTAAATAATTATGCCAAGGATATAAAACAGATTGTAGAACTTGGTACTGAGGTAGGAATTGTAATTGGAGGAGGTAATATCTTTAGAGGATTATCGGGTATTGACAAAGGATTTGACAGAGTAAAAGGAGACTCAATGGGAATGCTTGCAACTGTGATAAACAGCATTGCAATTCAATCAGCACTTGAAAATGCAGGTGTAAAGTCTAGGGTGTTTACTTCAATACGCATGGAGCCTGTTGGGGAATATTACAGTAAACAAAAAGCAGTAGAAGCATTAAAAAACAAAGAAGTTGTAATTATTGCAGGAGGTACCGGAAATCCATATTTTACAACAGATACTGCATCAGCACTAAGAGCTGCTGAAATTGAAGCAGATGTTTTGCTTAAGGGAACCAGAGTAGATGGAGTTTATACTGCCGACCCCGAAAAAGATAAAACTGCTACAAAATTCAACGAAATTACTTTTGATGAAGTCTATAAAAGAAATCTACAAGTTATGGATCTTACTGCTTTTACCATGTGCAAAGAAAACAATATGCCAATATTAGTTTTTGATATGGATAAACATGGGAACCTGAAAAAGATAATTTTAAATGAAAATATTGGAACTTTAGTAAAGAATTAAATATCTTTATGCTTTTAATTAAATTTTTTGCCTTATGAACGAAGAAGTTGAAATGCTCATGGAAATTACAAAAGAAAAGATGGAAAAAACAATTTCCCATCTTGAACGTGAACTATTAAAAATTCGTGCAGGTAAAGCAGACCCACAAATGTTAGATGGAATATTTGTTGATTATTATGGAGTAAACACTCCTTTAAGTCAGGTTTCAAATATTAATACACCCGACCCGCGAACCTTGAGCATTCAACCATGGGAAAAACAAATGGTAGAACCAATTGAAAAAGCTATTCTTGCTGCAAACATTGGACTCACACCTGTTAATAACGGAGAAATAGTTAGAATAAATATTCCTATACTTACAGAAGAACGCCGTATAGAACTCGTTAAACAAGTAAAAATTGAAGGAGAAAATGCCAAGATTGGAATTAGAAATTCAAGGCGCGAATCGAACGATGATGTTAAAAAATTAAAAAACGATGGACTTTCTGAAGATATGACAAAAGACACAGAATTAGAAATTCAAAATATCACCAATGATAAAACTAAAGAAGTGGAAAGCCTTCTCGAAAAAAAGGAAAAAGAAATTATGACTATTTAGGCTTAGCCTGTAAATCCCGATTAAGAATAAATATTTATAATGGACAAAAAAGCCGCTTTTAGATTATTTATATTATTAATTCTTCTTGTTTTAGAAACTAACACCTTGCTCTGCAGCAAAGTGGTTCATTCATCCGAAAACAAAGACACACTTAATTACGACACATTAAATATAATTGGAAACCAGAATATTCCGGCTTCATTTTTCATAGACAGGTATTTGCATAATGATATTGAACAGTATCTCGACAATTATCAGGAATTTGTAATTTGTCAAACACATACAACAGGTGATTTTTCAAAACCAAACCCTTTTACCTTTAGTATTCTTGGCAATTCTTTTAAATGGAACAAATATTATGTAAACAATTTTAGAATTGATGATCATTATTTCTCAGGAAACGCCTTACATAAGTTAAATATGACAAATTTTGATTTAAGTATCGACATCTGGAATTCATCTGTATCATTTTTATCAGATACAAACCAACAATCAGTAATTGGGATATCTTATAATCATGGAGGTAATTTTGGCGGAGTTGCACCCGGCACAGAAAATCTTATTCATTTATTTCATCGCACAGCAAGAGAAGCTCTTTATATGCCTATCGAAGAACAGCGTAGAATTAAAAACACATATAATATTTATTGGTCCGATAATATTAAAATAAAAGGAAAAAGCTACAGGCAAAAATTTTCTGTAAATACAGGCTCAAGAATAAACCCCGATTTTGATTATAAAGGAATAAGCAGGTTTTACAACGAAAATTACACACAATTTAATCTTAACGGACAATTGCCCACAATAAATAAAAAATTATTTGACAATTCTTGTTATTTGTTGAGCTACAATCAAAGAGATAATATGTTTTCAGAATATTATTATAATAGTAGCGAAACGGCAAAACTAAACTCTTTGAATTTATCATTATTTGGCAGTAAAAACAAAACAATCAATAATAGCCTATCAACAGGATTTAATGTATCGTACAAAAATATAAGACACAACGAAATAGAATTTTCAAGAAACATTGTTGACCATGATGGCGAGGGTTTTGAACCCTGGTATCCTGATGCCAACGAATTTGAAATATCGTATGCACTATATAAAACAAAAAAAATAAGTGAAAAGCTGATGCTCAAAATTGATATGTATAACAGTATTATACATTTTCAACCTAGCGTTTCCAATTTTAATAATCCTTTTTATTCTCAAAGCACCGATACTTCTTTTATATCATTATATGTTTATGAATGGAACAGCAAACAGTTTACATCAGGATTACTGGAAAATACTTTTGGTTTAAATTATAATGTAATAGATAACAAAAAATTTAATTTTTCTCTTGCAAGCGATATTACTTTAGATGGTTTTATATTGAAAAATACATCATATCAAAAATTAAACTGGCAGGCAGATGCAAGAGCATTCTATAGCCCCTCAAAGTTTATTCAAATTGCTATTATAACAGGTAAAAAAAGAGTGTCGTTCAATTTCGACCAGATAAGATTTATATCAGATAACTATATGAATGGAAATATCTACTATTGGAACGATGCAAATAATGACCATTTATATCAGACAAATGAAAAATCCGATTTATTTACAACTACAGGAGGAAAATATCATACTTTAAACAGCGATATCAAACAAACAGGATACTATTATTTTGAGATACCTGTAAAAATAAAGATTAAAAAACATAATATTGTTTTATCGCCATTCTACAGACAGTATGTAAATACCTGGCAAACATATTATACAAATCAGTCTGATAACAAAGGATATTATACAAGTAATAAAAATGAAACCGTTTATCTTTTAGAAAACGGTGAAACAAATTATATTGTAGAAAATCTTGATAACAATAAAGTAAAACAAGCAACATCCGTTAATAGCTTTTTATTTAATAATCCTTTTTCGAGTGGAATTACATTAAAATATCAATTTAACTCCAAGCGATTATTACTTTCGGCATCATGGACAGCACATACGGTTTCGGGTTTTGGAGCACTTGGCAATGGTGTTTTACACAATAATATCGGAGTTTTGTCCGAAACCACCGCAAATCCTAATACTTATATTAATTATTACGGTCGATTAGACTCCGACCGTGCTTATATTGCCCGTTTTATTACATCTTATAAGTTCAGTAATAAGTTTTCTCTTGTATTTCAGTTAAAATATGCTGACGGCCAACCCTTTGCCGATTTTAACACTTATTTGTATAATGATGGTAAAAACACACAAATTGCAATTTGGGAAAACTATATTAAAGGTGATAATATTATTTCGGGAGAATTCGGAACAAGAAAAGATGCATTCTTCAATACAGTTTTAAGGGGCAAATACACTACTAATTTTATAAATAATAAATTAAATATAAATTTATCAATATATAATATCTATGATTTTGGGACAGAATTGGCAGAATACACATTTCCACCAATTAAAAGAAAAACTGTTCGCTATGTATTAGAATTAAATATACCTCGTGGAGTAATGTTTTCGTTGGAATATGTTTTTTAATTTCTGCCAAAAATTGTCATTTTGAATAGCACAAAGAACCTGATCGTCTTAAATATTCGCAAATTATCAGACAGATTGCTCCATCAGAGATAAAAAACAAGGTTTTTTAAAGGTCACGCTACTTTATAATCTTTATTTGCTTTTTTTTTTATTATAATAAATCTTTTATTATTTTTACACAAATTTTATAAGTAATCTATATTAAATAACAAATTAAGCATATTATAAAATGAAAACAAATAAAATAATTTTTAATATTATCATTATTGTTTTTGTATTAATTTCTTTTAATAGTTGTAAAAAGAAAGATGCTCAGACAGAAATCACTGACAAGGTAGAAAATTTACATGGAAGCTATATTCAAAATTACTCTTATGATTTTGACATTAGTAATTTTAATTATAGCACAACATATTCAGACACCTCAATTGTTGGAACCGACACTACTATTAAAACACTATATCTCACTTATAATAACTACAATACAGTTAGAATTAATGATTCTACTTTAAGCGAGAATGTAGTTGCAATAAATAATACTACAACATCATTTATTGATCATTTATGTGCAGAATGTAACCTTGTTATAAATCCCTTTTATGTATTACAAATTAATATTGTAAATAATATTGAAAGAACTTCGTTTACAGATCTTGAAGAAATTACTTCAGATTCTATACCACAACTGGAAACAGATATATATAATAATAAGAATGCAGGTACTGGTAGTATTGATGAAGATAATAATGTTGAATTTACTGGCAGCTTTTTTTCACAAGAAGAGATGGAATATATTGGCACTTATTCTTATGACAGTTTAAGAATTGAAGGTACGTTTACAGGTAAAATTATTGTTAATTTTCAATTCTATTTTAACAATAACTTAGTTGGGAATGATATTATTGATGCAAAAGATATAAATAACGGAATATTTACTTTTTCAAAAGTTGTGTACAATTAAATTAATTTTTATAAGTATGAAGAAAAAAATCATAATTATCAGCTATATTCTTATTCATGTTTTTATAAATGGATATGGACAAGAAGGTGTTCAAACAATATCTATTGGTGGTACATCACCGATTAATTTTATTAATCCTGAATACAATTATTTTGTAGGCGATATACAAAAAGAAAATTGGAATTTTGGATTATCTTTTGCATATAGTGCTTTTTCACTAAAAGAAAGTTCAAGCAAATTTACTTTTGGAGCACAAATATCTTTTAGTTATTCCACACTAAAAAGTGTTGAGGTAATACTAAACGAATGCAATGAGTTTAATTATTATGGTGTTCCTACGGTTACAGACCATTATACTAATACAAGTGCAACTATATCGGGGCAGGCTTTTGATGGCGAATTAATAATGCTTGAACTTCAACCGTCATTTAGATGGTATCCTATTGAGGATAATGAGATTTACATACAATCAGGACTTGATTTTATGGTTTTAAATCGTAGCCTTCGTGATAAAATTGATAATTTTACAATAGAAAAAACTAAATATATAAATACAAATATTAATATGGGTATTTATGCCGGCGCAGGTTATAAAATAAAACAAATAAGTATTACTCCAACTTACAAATTTATTTTTACCGGCGGTATGTATCATTTTGGTTCACTACTGGTAGGTTTTTCTTTTTAGAAATTGTTATACCGAATTGTTATAATCTTTTTCCTTTAATTATTTTTAGTTTTTTTCTAAATTTTCTATTGCAATAATGTTCGTATTTTAATTTTAATGAAAATCAGTAAACCCAAATTACAAGCAGCTATTGAGCAAATTCTATTGGGAAAAGCATGAAATTAACCGACAAAACCAAAGGATATATTTTCGTTTCTATTTCAGTTATTGCTCTATCTAATGTTTATATTTTCAGTAAAACAGCACTTAATCAAGTCACTTTTCCTCAATTTGGTACTTATTGGTTCTTTTTTGCGATGTTGTGGAATTTTATTCTTTTCGGTTTATCTAGGAAATTACGAAAGGAAGTTACTATTAACAGGAAAAATCTTCCATATCTTCCCATTCTTGGCATTTTAGAATTATTATCCACAGCATTGTTCTTTTATGCAATCAAATTAATTGAAAATCCGGCCATCGTTTCTTTTGTTGGCAATATTGGACCTATTTATGTTATTGTACTTGGCTACATTTTTTTAAAAGAAAGATTTAGTAAATGGGAAATTCTTGGTATGATACTAACAATTTTTGGCGCTATTGTGTTGAATTATAAAAATGATTTTACTTGGCAACAATTCTTTTTTGAGGGAACAGGAATTATTTTCCTTTCTTCTTTTTTTTTCGCAATAGGCACTATTTTGGCAAAAAGTAAAATCAAAGACATTCATCCGTGGCTACTCACAATAAACCGTATTATTTTTATTTTTACTGGGTTTTTTATTTTATTTCTTATAAATAAAGAAAGTGTTGTTATTCCACTAACCTCATTTTACAATATTTTGTTTGGCTCTCTGCTTGGACCATTTTTAGCAGTACTTGTAGGGTATTATTCCTTCAAGTATTTAAAAGTCAGCGAAATCAGCGTGATCGGTACTTCAAAGAGTTTCTTGATTCTGATTGCTTCTTATTTTTTCTTCGGCGTAACACCAATACTTTATCAAATTATCGGTGGTGTGTTGATGATAGCAGGCGTTATTGTTATTACATTAAGTAAAACGAAGTAACACTTCGCTAAAAGGTACAGTATTTTTTATTTACGGGTTAATTTTTTTATTTTTTAAATCCATCAACAATCCATATAATCAATCTTGTAATTACCCAAAAAATTACAAATATTCCAAAAGTTGCTCCTATACAATAAAGGTAGTATGTTAACACCACCACCCTGCCTGAAGGCGCGGAGGCAAGCAAAAAACTACCAAATAGTACTATTAAGGACATGATGATTGAGATTGTAAGCAACAAGCTTTTTACTCCAATTGATAATTGTTTTAATCTTTTCATTTTATTAATCTTCTTAGTTCATCTGCTATAATAAATAATTCCTCAATTGATGAACTTTCTAAAAGCCATTGACCTGTAATATAAATTTCGAAATGTGATTCCGTTATAGAATCAGATTTGTCTTTAGTATCCGGAATAGCATCAATTTCTATGTTATTTATTCCAACTCTAATTCTTTCGTCATGCTTAAGAGCCTTAAGTATTAAATCCTGTACTCTGTAGTTGTTTAAAATCTTATTTGCCTCACTTAAATCATTTTCTGTTATTATAACTTTAGAATCAAAACGGAAAGAAGCATCCCTATATGTACTTTTCTTTAAAAATGGGTTCAGATTATCAAGAATATTTTTTCTCCGAATATGTATTTTTGATGAAATATCAGCTGATATTGGGAAAAAAAAACCACTAAAAAAGGCATTATCTCCAAACGCTTTTGAATCACTGTAACATATAAAAGAAACTGTATTATCAGAGCTATTTTGAATTATTGCATAACTACGATAAAAGAATCTTGGTCTGAAATTGCTTACCGGATAATCCTTTCTATAATGTTCAATCTTTCTATTAGATTTATCCGCAAATTCCTTTAATATTTCAATTGCAGATTTTTCATTCTCCATATAAGTTTTACTTTTAATATCTTTAATTTAATCTACCCTCATTAAACAAAAATAATAAAACAAAGCATATTAATCTACATTATCATACAAAAACGAATTAGAATCACTTAAACTTGTTTCATCATTTTCGTTTTTCAAGGTGTATTTTGATACTTCGCTTTTTTCAGAATAATTATTTTTATTGTTGATGTTTTGTTGGTTTCGCTTATAAGCAGGTATTTTTTCAATATCATCAATACTATCCGGATCTGTTAGATCATATACCGTTTTTGTTTCTTCGGTATCTGTTTGAATATTTATTTGTTCTTTCTCATCGGGTTTTTCATCTTCAGGTTTTGATTTATAAAATTCATGCAAATGGTCAATTTCTGTTTTATCTTCTTTTTCTTCAAAGATCAAAGTCTTTTGTGAAATTGCGAATTCTTCATTATTTTGTTGAATATTATTGAGTTCATGATGAACATTTTCTAAACCAACTACTTTCTTTTCCTGAGACATTTTTGAATGCAGTTCAGGAATACTGCTTGCGTCAAAGCCTGTAGCAATGATAGTTACAGCAACCTGCTCATTGAGTTTTTCATCTTTACAAGAACCAAAAATAATGTTTGCCTTATTTCCTGCAGCATCTTGTGCATATTCCGAAATTTCTGAAAGTTCATCAAGTGTTATTTCTTCTACACCCGAAGTAATGTTTAACAAGATATTTTTGGCTCCTTTAATATCGTTATTGTTTAACAAAGGAGATGTTAAAGCTTCCTTTATTGCATCAACTGCACGATTTTCTCCTTCGGCTACTCCTTGCCCCATAATAGCTATACCGCTATCTTTCATTACGGTTTCCACATCAGCAAAATCAACATTGATATGACCTGCTATTGTAATTACTTCTGCAATACCTTTTGCAGCTACCGACAATATATTATCTGCTTTAGACCATGCTTCTGTCAAAGATAGATTACCATAAATTTCTCTTAATCTTTCGTTATTAATAACCAAAAGGGAGTCAACATATTCCTTGATCTCCGCAATCCCATTAATTGCATTTTCTATTTTTATCGGACCTTCGGCACGAAATGGGATAGTTACAATGGCTACTGTTAATATTCCAAGGTCTTTAACTGCCTTAGCGATTATTGGAGCTGCACCGGTTCCTGTTCCTCCACCCATACAGGCAGTAATAAAAATCATTTTTGTATTATCGGTAATTACTTTTAAAACATCATCGAGATTTTCTATTGCAGCTTCTCTTCCTTGTTCGGGTTTGCTGCCCGCACCTCTTCCTTCTGTTAGTGATGTTCCAAGTTGTATTCTTATTGGAACAGGACTTTTTATTAATGCTTGCGCATCAGTATTACATACAACAAAATCTACATCTTTGATACCTTGTTCAAACATGTAATTTACAGCATTTCCACCACCACCGCCAATACCTAAAACTTTTATTATTGACGATTTGTTTGTAGGTAAATCAAAGTTAATTAATTCATCTGTCATGATTTTGAATTTTAAGGTTAATTATTTATTTTTCTTCTTTATCTTGAAATTTATTATCGTCTTCTACAAAGAAATCTCCTATATTTTTAAGCCAATTTTTCATCGGAACTTCAGCATCATTTTCCTTTTGTGATTTCTTGGTTCTTTTTTTGCTTTTCTTTTTGGGTTTATTACCATCAATATTTTGGTATTTTTCTTCTTCATATCCCTGCAATATTAATCCTACGCTTGTAGCAAATATTGTTTTGTTAACTTCTTCTGCATATTCTCCTGTAATATATTTTTGAGGTAATCCAATTTTAATATCATGTCCAGTTTCAAATGCAAAAAGCTGAGTAAGATTGTGTAACAAAGCTCCACCACCTGTTAATACTATTCCTGCTCCAAGATTTTTTCCAAACCCCGATTCATCAATTTGAAATGATATTGCACCAATGATTTCTTTCATTCTGGCATTTATAACAAATGCAAGACTCTTTAGTGATATTTCTTTTGGTGGTCGTCCACTAATACCTGGTATTGTTACAACTTCATTATCTTTTGCCATTTCGGGTAATGCTGAACCATACTGTATTTTTAATTCTTCGGCAAATCTTTCTAATATTTTAAATCCTTCCATAATATCAGTTGTAATAACATTTCCACCAAAAGGTATTACAGATGTATGTCTAATTACTCCATCATAAAATACAGCAATATCAGTTGTACCACCACCTATATCTACTAAAGCAACTCCTGTAGATTTTTCGTCTTTGGTAAGAACTGCAAATGCAGAGGCCATTGGCTCAAGTATCAGGCTATTAACACTTAATCCCGCACGATTTATACATTTTTTAATGTTATTAATAGATGCAGTTTTACCAATTACAATATGGAAATTACCAACAAGTCTTTTGCCTGATATTCCTACAGGATGTTTTATTCCATTCTCATTATCAACTGAATACGCCTGTGGCAGTACATGTAATATCTCTTCACCGGCTTCAAGCGATATTTTATACATATCATTTTTCAAAATTTCAAGATCTTTCTGAGAAATTTCGGTTTCTTCATTTTCAATATATCGTTGTCCACTTGTTCGAGTACTTTTTATATGTTGACCAGCAATACCAACATATACATCTTCAATTTCGATTTTTGATTTTTCAACAGCTTCCTTAACAGCTTTTTCAATAGCGTTAACCGTATCTTCTATGTTTAATACCACGCCTCTTTTCACACCAAGAGATTGTGCTTTACCAATTCCGAGAATTTCAATTTTCCCGTCATCGTCTTTTTTCCCGATAATAGCAACTATTTTTGTTGTGCCAATATCAATTGCGGCAATAGTTTTGAATTTTGAATCCATAATTTTATTTTTTTAAACAAACAACCTGATTTTTATATTTAAGATTTATTGATTTATATTTATTCCATCCTTCTGCTCTAAATCCTTTTTGATACATTAACATTAAGTTTCTGAATTTTTCTTTATAATTATCTATTCCTCCAAATTCAATAATGTGATTACCAACTTTTGGTATTAGCTCAAAATTGTTATTGTCCAACACATATATCTGTTGAATTTGTGCTTTCCAAAATGGGTCTTTGTAAATAAAATTTGATAAAGTATAAAGGTCAAACAATAATGAACCCCTGCCTAATTCATCGTTCTCTGCAGCTACAGATACATTTGTTGTGTATCGCAAATTGTAAGGTTCATTAATATTTCCATTTGCTATTAATACATGTGCAGAATATTTTTTTGACAAACTCATTAAAGCGCCTTCGTTATCTACATAATAGCTACTATTGTTGTAGTTTATTATTCGCATTATTGGATTTCGCTGTTTGATATGGATATTTAATTTGCCATCAATTGTGGTGAATATTTCGGCATTCTTAACAGAGTGTTGTTCTTTTAAAATTAGTTCTTCCAAATCGGAAATTCTTATGCTGTCGAAAGGATAACCAAGTATTTTATTTTCATGTTGTTTAAACAAAGAAATAATATCTGCACTTTCAACAAATTGATTTTCCGTTTTATCAATAATTTTCACATCAATTTTTTTGCATGTTACTTCATTTTCCATATCGGAAACAAAGCCTAATACAAGAATCAGATACATTAATATAAGTACCCAAACTACTAATTCTATTATTTTTTTATAAAATTTCAATTTTATATTTCTTTATTAATAATTCTTTTATTTCTTCAACTTTTGTATCAATATCTCCTGCTCCCATAGTTAGTAGAACTTCAATTTCTTTGCTTTTAAGCACATCAAGCAATTCTGACAAATTACAGTTTTCTTTATTCGATAGATTTACTTTTTTAAATATCATATCAGAATTAACACCTTCTATGGGTAATTCGCGTGCTGGATAAATGTCAAGTAATATTAATTCATCTAACAATTCTAAGCTTTTTGCAAATTCATCGGCAAAATCTTTTGTTCTTGAATATAAATGTGGTTGAAAAATACCTGTAACTTTTTTGTCTTTATATATATGTTTTGTGGCCGTAATACATGCTTTTATTTCTTCTGGATGATGCGCATAATCATCAATATAAATTATTTTATCATTGATCTTATAATCAAAACGACGCTGAATACCTGTAAATTCTTTTAGTGATTTTTTTATATGGGTTTCATTTACGCCTAACTGATTGGCGACAGCAATTGCTATTACAGAATTTTCAACATTAAATAATCCCGATACTCCAAGCTTTACATCAAAAATAGTTTTATCGGGTGTTATAACATCAAAAGTATAAAGCTCGTTATGAATTCTTAAATTATCGGCATAGTAATCACCACCATCTTGCAAAGAGTATGTATATGTTTTAGTATTGTTAATATTTATATTTATATATATTCCTTTTTTAATAAATAATGTGCCTCCTTCTTTTATGTTTTCCGCAAATGATTCAAAAGAATTAATTAATGAATTTTTATTTTTATAAACATCAAGATGGTCTGCATCAATTGAAGTAATTACACCAAAATATGGATATAATTTCAGAAATGAACGATCAAACTCATCTGCTTCTGCAACTACATATTCACTATTTTCTGATGAAACAAAATTCCCGTCAAAATTTTTTGAAATTCCACCCAAAAATGCACTGCAATCAAGTTCTGAGTTCTTTAAAATTTGAGTAATCATGGTAGACACCGATGTTTTACCATGTGTACCTGCAACTGCAATTCCCTTGGAAGAGTTTACAATATTGCCCAATATTTCGGATCTTTTAAAAATATTATATTTATTATTAATAAAGTAATTTAGTTCATTAAGATTGTCCGGAATAGCAGGAGTATATATTATAAGTGTTTCATGTTTTTTATCGATTTGTTTAAAAACATCCGGAATTAGTTCAATATTATCTTCAAAATGAATATCAACACCTTCTTTCTTAAGTCTAGCAGTAAGAATTGTTGCTGTTTTATCATAGCCTGCAACATATATTCCCCGATTAATGAAATATCTTGCTAAGGCACTCATACCAATGCCTCCTACTCCAATAAAAAAGATATATTTATAATCGGTAATATTCATTATTCTTGATCTATATCTATAAGTTTAAAAATTTCTTCAACAATTATTTCTACTGAGTTTTTAATTCCCATTTTTGCTATACTTTCTTTATATACGTTTAATCTGAATTCATCATTTATTAAATCAACTGCACTGCTTACTAGAATATCTCTTGCCTCACTATCTTCAACCATCATTGAGGCATTATTTTTAATTAATGCCATAGCATTTTTTGTTTGATGGTCTTCAGCAACATTTGGAGAGGGGACTAAAATAGCAGACTTACACAATAAACTTAATTCGGATAATGTAATTGCTCCTGCACGTGAAATCACCACATCTGATATTGAATATGCAAGATCCATACGAGTAATAAATTCTGTAACTTTTATTCCTGCATCGTTAAATTTGTCAACTTGGGCTTTTCCCTGTGAATAATAATCTTTTCCTGTTTGCCAGATAAGTTGTATTTTGTTTTCAATAATTTTTTCAATATTTTTTCCAATACTTTCGTTAATAGTAAGTGCTCCCAAGCTACCACCAACAACAAGTAAAGTTTTCTTATTGCCCTGTAATTCAAAATATGTATATGCTTCATTCTTTTTTTCTTTTCCTTCAAGTAAACTTTGTCGTACAGGATTACCTGTAATAATTATTTTTTCTTTTGGAAAAAATCTATCCATGTCATCATAAGCAACACATATTTTATTTACTCTTTTACTCAATATTCTGTTTGTAATACCTGCATAAGAATTTTGTTCCTGAATAAGAGTTGGTATTTTCTTTTTTGAAGCAACTCTTAAAACAGGTCCACTTGCAAATCCTCCAAAACCAACAACAATATCAGGCTTAAAATTTTTAATTATTTTACGTGCTTGTCTTAAGCTTTTATATAATTTAAAGAAAAATGAAATATTTTGAAAAGAAAATTTTCTTTGAAAACCTCTTACGGGTAAACCAATTATTTTGTACCCTGCAGACGGTACTTTTTCCATTTCCATTTTACCTTCTGCACCAACAAAAAGTATTTCTATATTTTCATTATTTTTCTTTAATTCGTTTGCAACAGAAACTGCAGGAAATATATGACCTCCTGTACCTCCACCGCTTATAATTACTTTTATGTTTTTATTCTTCATTTTCTTCTACATTTTTAACTGTCCTGCTTACACTGAGTATAACCCCAAAAGCAACACTTGTGAAAATTATTGATGTTCCTCCCATACTAACAAAAGGGAGTGTTTGTCCGGTTACTGGGATTAAGTTAACAGCTACAGCCATATTGATAAATGCCTGAAACACTAACATAAATGTTAATCCGATGGCAAGAAATGCAGCAAATTGGCTGTTGCATTTTTGTACTATTACCCCTGCCCGAAACAAGAGAATAAGGAAAAGAAACGGCAATATAATAGTGCCAAACATTCCATATTCTTCTATAATAATTGCATAAATAAAATCAGAGTAAGGATGAGGGAGAAAATTCCTTTGCATACTATTACCGGGGCCTTTTCCAATAATACCTCCGTTGACTATTGCTATTTTTGCTTGCTCTACCTGGAAATTACCCTCTTCGCTACTGTTGCTAAAATTTTCTATTCGCTTTTTCCATGTTCCTATTCGTCCTTGACTATCTTCCGGAAGATTAATTGCAATTATAATAAATATTGAAATTGATACAAGCCCAATACCTATTAATCCAAGTAAATATTTGATATTAACTCTGCCAAGAAATAATAATATTAATGATGTAGAAAATAAAATGGCTGCAGTTGAAAAGTTCGCAGGCAGAATTAATCCGCAAATTATAAGTATCCAAATCATAATTGCTCTAAATCCCGTTTTAAAATCTTTTATATTTTCCTGATTTTGAGATAAAAATCGTGCTATAAACATTATTAAAATAAACTTTGCAAAGTCGGACGTTTGGAAGGTTAATCCCACTCCGGGCAAAGTAACCCATCTTGATGCTTCGTTTAAACTGGCCCCTTTAATTAATGTCCAGAGTAACATTGGTATTGCCAAATACAGGAATATTACAGACAGGCGAGAATAATATTTATATGGAATCCTGTGAATAATGAATATAACAATAAGTCCAAATATTAGTAATGAGCCATGTTTAAAAAGATAGTATGTTGTATCTCCACCCATTTTTTTGTATGCAAGAGTTCCTGTTGAACTGTAAACTGCAAGAATGGAAATTATAGATAGTAAAAATATTACTATCCAGACAACAGCATCCCCTTTAAAATATTTTGACAAGCGTTCTTTCATCAATCTTACAAATTATAATTCTCTAACTGAATTTTTAAACTGCCAACCTCTGTCTTCAAAATTTTTAAACAAATCAAAACTTGCACATGCAGGGGACAATAATATAGTATCTCCTTTTTTTGACAGATAATACGCAGTTTTAACAGCTTCTTCCATTGAAGTAGTATCAATAATTGTGTCGACAACTTTCTTAAATGCTTTGTGAATTTTTGCATTATCTACGCCAAGACAAATTATTGCTTTTACTTTGTTTTGAGCTAATGATTTTAACTGGCTGTAATCATTGCCCTTATCAATTCCACCAACAATCCAGACAATATCTGCCGCAGTACTTTCTAATGCATACCAGGTAGAATTTACATTGGTTGCTTTAGAGTCGTTGACAAATTGAATTCCGTGAACCTTAATAAAAGGCTCTAAACGATGTTCGACACTTTGAAAATCCATCAGACTTTCTCTGATTATGGGTTTTCTAATTTCTAAAATTGAAGCAGCAATACCCGCAGCCATTGAGTTATGAGTATTGTGTCTTCCCTGTAAAACTAATTCTTGTATTGACATAGTAATTTCAATAAAATTGGTTTCTATTATTAAGTTATTATTAGAACAATAAGCTCCGTTTTCAAGTTTATGATCTGATGAAAACGGAAATGTTTGCATTTGCATTTTTTTGTTTTTCAACTCCTTTATAAGAACAGGGTCATCAGCCCAGTAAATAAAAAAGTCTTTATTTGTCTGGTTTTGAATAATGCGAAATTTGGAATCTGTATATTTCTGAAAATCATAATCGTATCTGTCAAGATGGTCTGGTGTAATATTGAGCAATATTGCAATTTCTGCTTTAAAATCAGTCATGCCATCAAGTTGGAAACTGCTTAATTCAAGCACATAATATTCATAATCTTTTTCTGCAAGTTGTAAAGCAAAGCTATCGCCAATATTTCCTGCAAGTCCAACATTTAATCCTGCTTTTTTCAGTATGTGATATATTAAAAATGCTGTTGTTGTTTTTCCATTGCTTCCTGTTATGCAGATTTTTGTTGCATTTGTATATCTTCCGGCAAATTCAATTTCTGATATTATTTTTATGTTTTTCTTTATTATTGATTTAATAACAGGAATATTGTCAGGGATTCCGGGACTTTTAATTACTTCATCAGCGTTTAATATCTTATCAAAAGTGTGAGTTTCTTCTTCCCAGTCTATTTTATATTTATTTAATATCTGTTTATATTTGTCCTGTATAATAGAATTGTCTGATAAAAAGACTTCAAATCCTTTTTTTATCGCTAATACAGCAGAACCTACTCCGCTTTCTCCACCACCCAATATGACAATTCTCTTATTCAACTTATTATCTAACTTTAAGAGTTATTATTGTTAAAACAGCAAGCATAATAGCTACAATCCAAAATCTTGTTACAATTTTTGGTTCTACATACCCCTTTTTCTGATAATGATGATGCAAGGGAGCCATTTTAAATATTCGTTTTCCTTCACCATATTTACGTTTAGTATATTTGAAATATGTAACTTGTAAAACCACCGATAAATTTTCTACAAAAAATATCCCGCATAGAATAGGAATAAGGAGCTCTTTTCTTATCAGAATTGCAAAAACGGCTATAATGCCTCCTAATGCCAAACTTCCTGTATCGCCCATAAAAACCTGAGCAGGGTAAGAGTTGTACCACAAAAAACCGATCATTGCACCAATAAAAGCACTGGCAAATATTACCAATTCACCGGAATTCGGGATATACATTATATTAAGGTAGTTTGCAAAAATTGTGTTACCGGAAACATAAGCCAAAATACCTAACGTTGCGCCAATTACAGCTGACGAACCGGCAGCGAGACCATCTAAACCGTCTGTCATATTTGCTCCATTTGATACCGCTGTAACAATTAATATAACTGCAAGAACAAAAACTATCCAAACCCATTTACTACTGTTTTCACCTAAAAACAGCACTAATGATTCATAATCAAATTCATTATTTTTAAAAAATGGTATTGTAGTTTTTGTAGATTTAACATCCTGGGTAACATTTACTTCAACAACACAATCATCTTTTTCTATGAACTCAGTCTTTGAATTTCCCTGTTGATCAGTGATATTTTCGCGTATTTTAATATCATCGCTAAAATAAAAAACAAGACCTATAATTATACCGAGAACAATTTGACCTAAAATCTTAAATTTACCTGAAAGACCTTTTTTATTTTTTTTAAATACTTTTATATAATCATCAACAAAGCCAATAAGTCCAAGCCATATTGTTGTGATTATCATCAAGATTACATAAGAGTTTAAAATATCGCCTAATAATATTACAGGAATTAAAATTGATGTAAGTATAATTATTCCTCCCATTGTTGGAGTTCCTTTTTTTTGTAGCTGACCTTCTAATCCAAGATCTCTAATTGTTTCACCAATCTGCTTTTTTTGAAGAAATCCAATAAGTTTTTTACCAAAAAACAGAGATATTATTAGAGAAATAATTATTGCCATTGCCGACCTGAATGTGATATATTGAAACATTCCTGCTCCGGGAAAATTCAAGTCGTTTAAATAATCAAATAAATAGTAAAGCATAATTTAATTTTCATTAAAAAGTTTCATAATTTCTTCTTTATCATCAAAATGGTGTTTTACTCCATTTATTTCCTGATAGTTTTCATGCCCTTTACCTGCTAATAATATTATGTCGCCATAATTTGTTAGCATAAATGATGTTTTTATAGCTTCTTTTCTATCCGTAATTTTTAATATCTTTTTTAAGTTTTTGCTATCAATCCCCTTATACATTTCATCTATAATTGTTTCGGGGTTTTCGTTTCTGGGATTATCAGAAGTCAGTATTACTTTGCTACTCATTTCTGCTGCAATTTTTCCCATTTTCGGTCGTTTGGTTTTGTCTCTGTTACCACCCGCTCCAATTATTGTTATAATCTGTTTATTGTCAGTATTTAGTTCGCGTATAGTATTCAACACATTTAAAAGAGCATCGGGAGTATGTGCATAATCAATTATTGCAGTAATATTGTTTTTTGAACTAATGAACTCAAATCTTCCGGTTATTGGTTTTAATTCGCTCATTACCGTCAAAACCTCATCATTATTTTGCTTTAATAATATTGCTGTAGAATAAACTGCAAGAATGTTGTAAGCATTGAATTTTCCGATGAAGTTTAACCATATTTCCTTATCATCTATAACTGATAACATGCCATTAAAATGACTTTCAAGAATTTTACATTTAAAATCGGACATAGATTTTAAAGAATATGTGTATTTTGATGCTATTGTGTTTTGCATCATTATTTTGCCATTTTTATCGTCATTATTAGTCAAGGCAAAAGCATCGTCAGTAAGATTATCAAAAAACATTTTTTTCGCATTTATATATTCTTTAAAAGTTTTATGATAATCAAGATGATCGTGTGTTATATTTGTGAAAATTCCTCCTGTAAATTTCAATCCGGAAATCCTATGTTGATGAATTGAATGTGAACTTACTTCCATAAAGCAGTAATCACAACCACATTCAAGCATTTCATGCATTAGTTTATTTAATTGTATTGCATCGGGGGTTGTATGTGTAGCATCAATTTTTTCATTATCAATGTAATTTTCAATAGTTGACAGTAAACCTGTTTTATATCCTAATTTTTTGAAAGTCCTGTATAATAATGTTGCAATTGTTGTTTTTCCGTTTGTTCCGGTTACCCCAATAAGTTTTAATTTTTTTGTTGGGTTATCATAAAAATTTGAAGCAATAATACCGAGTGCAACAGCTGAATTATTAACTTGAATATAAGCAATATCATCAATTATATTTTCGGGTATTAATTCGCAAACAATTGCCACCGCACCTTTTTCAATAGCTGAATTAATATAATCATGACCATCTGCTACTGTTCCTTTAACTGCAATAAACAGGCTTGTATCATCAATATTTCTGGAATCAAAAGAAATCTTTCCTACCAATTTTCCAACAGAGCCTTTTATGCTAATAATATCTGCACCTGATAATATGTCTTTTAAATTTATCATCCTAATTCAATAATTATTAAATCACCGGTATTATATTCTTGGCCAGGCTCTAATGATTGATTTCTAACTGCTCCCTTCCCATAAACATCAACTTTTAATCCTATATTTTCAAGCAAGAAAATTGCATCTTTAATGCTCATTCCTTTAACATTTGGCACACAAGCATCGGCTATATTTTTATTATTAATTGTTAAAAGAGTATCATTATTTAAAATGCTTATCCATTGTGATTTTTCTGTGCTTTTATTAATTGAATTTATTTTTAAATTATTTAGAACTTCAAGTATATCAAACTTAAATCCGTCTTTACATTTGGGAATATCTATATAATTGTCTGTGTATATAATGTCGGGATGTATATCTAATGATGTAGCATATACTTTATCTGCAATTTCTTTGAATATGGGACCGGCAACTGAACTGCCATAATAAACATCTTTAGCCGGTGAATGGACAACCACAATACAAGAATATTTAGGATTATCTGCAGGAAAATATCCAACAAAAGAAGCCAGATAACTTTTCTTAATGCCATAGCCATGTTTTGTTTTTGCAATTTGTGCTGTACCGGTTTTTCCTGCAACTTTATAATTGTTATTTTTTAAATTTTTTGCAGTCCCTCTTTCAACAACACCTTCAAGCATTATTTTCACTTTCTTAATGGTTTCATACGAGCAAATAGAAGGATTAATGATTTCAGTTTCAAACACTTTAGTAGTATCTCCATGATGACACAAATATTTAACAAATAGTGGTCTTACCATTTTCCCGTCATTTGCCACGGCATTATAGAAAGTAAGTATTTGCAGAGGAGTTAGACTAACCTCATATCCTATTGACATTTGCGGAAGAGTAACCCCTGACCATAATGAATCTCCCGGATATTTTATTAAAGGTTTTCCTTCTCCTTTTATTTCAAGATTTAGTTTATCATTGAGGTTCATTCTGTAAAGCTTATCAACAAAATTTAATGGATTCTCGCTGTATGTTTTTACAATAATTTTTGAAACTCCAACATTAGATGAAATTTCAAAAGCTTCCTGAACCGTAATTTTTCCATGAGGTTTTGTATCCCTCATTGTAAGATCATAATATTTTATTATGCCATTTCCTGTTTCAACACTATCTTTTAAATTAATCCGTCCTTCATCAAGAGCAACCATTAAAGACGCCAGCTTGAAAGTAGAACCGGGTTCTGTACTTTCTCCAATTGCATAATTATACGTTTCATAATAATTGCCGTTCTCATTTCGTTTTAGATTTGCAATTGCTTTAATTTCTCCTGTTTTAACCTCCATTAATATAGCACAACCATGGTCTGCCTCATGCAGTTGCAGGTTTTTCATTAAGGCATTTTCTGCTACATCCTGATAATTTATATCAATAGCAGTAATCAGATTATCTCCGTGTACAGGCTCAACTTCATTGCCATCATTAATTTCTTTCCAGACATTCCCTGATATTTTTTGCATTAATTTCACACCCTGTATTCCTCTTAAATATTTATCGTAAGCTCCTTCTAACCCTACTATTGACATGGTTTCATCTTTACTTAAATAACCAAGTGTGCGAGATGCAAGATTTAAAAACGGTTTTATTCTTCTATTATCCTGTTCTACAATTAACCCTCCTTTAAATTGACCTAAGCGGAATAAGGGAAATGTTTTAAGTTCTTTTAACTTGAGATATGTTACACGTTTTTGAATTAAGTGATATCTGGATTTCTTTTTTCTCGCATTAACAAGTTCTTTTTTATACTGAGATTTTGTTTTGTCTTTAAATAAACGTGATAAAGAAAAAGATAAAGAATCAATATTGTTACTAAATGTTTCAGCATCCAGCGCATCACTGTTAAGATCCATTCTAATATCATAATACGGAACAGAGCATGCCAAAATTCGCCCATCAATTGAACAAATATCACCCCTATTTGGTTCAATGATTATATTCTTTAGTGCATAATTATTAGCTTTTTCTCTCCAAATATCTCCCTCAGCAACCTGTATATATATTGTGCGAGCTATAATAACAATGGCAAATAACAACATTATACCATATACAAGAAATACTCTTCTCAATATATCTTTGCGTATGTTTCTGTTACTTTTATCCATTGTTACTTTTCGAATTTTATAATTTTAGGTGGTTCTGTTGATTCAATTAAATCGAGTTCGTAATTTTCAATTAACTTTAAAACCACCGATTGTTTGCTTATTTGCATTAATTCTGATGCTACCGCAATTTGTTCTGATCTAAGTTCCTTTAACTCCGATTGCACTTTATTAGTTTTTCTTACAATTTTTTCCGCATTATATCTGTTACCTATATAAAACAGACCTAATACGCCGAGAAAGAATATGAAAGGAAGTTGTTTTACGGTTTTGTTGCTCGTAAGCATTGTTCCGTCAATAACATTTTTCACAGAACCAATACCTTTTGAAATATTTTCCTTCTTTACTTTTTGTTCTTTATGCTCTTTTTCTTTCTTTTCTTCCTCAAGAACATTTTCCACCATATTTTTTATATCCTCATTCATATATTCTTTCTGCAATTCTTAGTTTTGCACTTCTTGCTCTGTTATTTAATTTAAGTTCTTCCTCACTAGGAACTATTGCCTTATTGTACACAGGCTTAAAAGGGCGATAATAATTACCATAAATATCCTTTTCAATTTTCCCGTCAAATCTCCCTGTTTTTAGAAAATTTTTAACCGGCTTATCTTCAAGCGAATGATAGGAGATGATTACAAGCCTTGCATTATCATTCATAAATTCCGGAGTCTTTTCCAGCATTTCTTTTAATGCTCCTATTTCATCATTTACTTCAATCCTTATTGCCTGATATATTTTTGCTAAGAACTTGTTCTCCTTTGTTTTTGGAATAATATCCTGTATGGCTTTTTTTAGATCTTCGGTTTTTTGTATTCTTTTGTTTTTCCTGTATGCCAGGATTTTTTTTGTTATCTGATATGAGTTTCTTAATTCGCCATAATCAAAAAATATTTTTCGTAGCCGATTTTCCTCATAGTCATTAAGAATAACTTCAGCATTTAATTTTTGATTATTGTTCATTCTCATATCCAATGGACTATCAAATCTAAAAGAGAATCCTCTTTCTTCGGTATCGAAATGATGACTGGAAACACCAAGGTCTGCTAATATTCCATCAACTTTTTCAATTTTCAGGAATCTTAAAAAATTGTTGAAAAATCTGTAATTGCTTTTATAAAAAACAAAGTTCTTATCATTTATAAGATTTGCTTCTGCATCAATATCCTGATCAAAGGCAATCAATTTTCCATTCTTTAAATGCTCCAAAATGATTTTTGAATGTCCTCCTCCGCCAAAAGTTAAATCCAGATAAACGCCGTCGGGGTTAATGTTTAAGCCATTAATGCTCTCTTCTAACAGAACCGGCTCATGATAATTCATCATTCAGGACTTTCAGTGAAGTTATTACCTAAGAGTTTTTCTGCCAACGCTTCAAACTCTGTTTCATTAGCGCCAATTTGTTCGTAATTTTCATTACTCCAAATCTCAATTTTGCTGTTCTGACCTGCAAGAATTACATCTTTTTTAATGCTAACAAATTCGAGCAATCTCTTTGGCACAAGAATTCTACTGCTTGCATCAAGAGCAACCTCAACCATACCTTTTAAATACTCTCGCAAAAATCTGTTATGTTCTTTATTATATGGATTTAACTGGCTTCTAAGAGATTTCATTTTGCCTTCCCATTCAGTAATCGGGTAAAGCACAAGGCATTTTTCGTATATATCCTTTTTAACAACAAATTTATCTGGTGCCGATGTATCCATCTGCTTCTTAAATGCTATAGGCAGCAATATTCTGCTTTTAGCATCTACTTTACAAGGATAATCGCCAATAAATGTTGTCATTTTGAATTCTGTTTTAAAAACAATGTAAAATAAGCAAAAAAATCCCACATAATCCCACTTACAAACACTTTCTCCCACTTTTGTTAATAACTTTTGCCAATGTTAATAACTCTCCCTGCCGTTATTCTCTGTAAATAAGCACTGTATGCGAATTGGAGTTGGTGTGGCGAATAAGTGTTTGTTAATTATTTATGTGAGAATAATTTGACTAAACAAATTAGCAGTTTTAATCCATAGATAATCAACGGATAAAATTGTTGTAGCCTTTAAATGTTAATTTATGAAATCAATACTTATTGAATTGGTGTTACTTAATATTGTTCAGGATCTATTGCTTTAGCTGTCCAATTAAGAAAAAAGTATTTAACTTTCTTTATATCATAGCTTTTATCTTTTTCAAGAAGTCCGCTATTTTGAGTATGAATGCGTTTACCAGTACTGTCAAGAATAACAAAAACAGGGAATCCAAAACGTTGTGGATATTCAAATTTTTCAAAAATTTCAGTATTTTGCTTTTCTCTGCTATAGTTTATTTTTAAAACAATATAATTTGCGTTTATTATTGAATCCAAGTCATGGTTTTCTTTTACAAATTTATGGAATTTGATACACCACGAACACCAGTTTCCTCCAAGTTGAATAAAAACATGTTTATTGTATTTTTGGGCTTGTTCAATAGCTTTAATAAGTTCTGTTTCTGCGTCAGCATCGGGATTATAAATTTTAATTGAATTTTCCTGTGCAAAGCATTGAAGTGACACTAGAAAAATGATAATTGATATAGTTATTTTCATATAATTACAATTTCTATAAAATGTAAAGATAAATTGAATATTGTAAAAAAATAAATTTGCAAGAAATTAAATAATGGAACAATGGAATGTAAAAAAGATAAAAATTTGAATAATTGTAATTGCACTTATCCTTGCAGTAAAAAAGGAATTTGTTGTGACTGCATTACTTATCATAGAAATTTAGGACAATTGCCGGCTTGTTATTTTCCAAATGATATTGAAAAAGGCTACGACCGTTCTATAGAAAATTTCATAAAAGTTTTTCAAGAAAGAGGCAGTTGGTGTAATTGATAATTCATGTTTGTTTTATTTTATTTTGTTTCTCTTCCTATTTTATCAATAAATCAAGTTTTAAAACAACATAAGATTAACTTTAGCGTTAAGTTTAAAATTTTCTTAACTATTTTTGAGCCGAACAAATTTGTGTAGTGTATATAAGATTTAAAATATTATTACTTCTTCTATTTATTGGGTTATGTGCATATTCCCAGGATTTTACTTTTATTCAGGGTAAAATTACAGATGAAAATAATCTTCCAATTGCAAATGTAAATGTTTTTACTTCTGATACTGCTTATGGTTCAACGTCGAATAATGCAGGCAATTTTAAATTTAAGATACCTTCTAATAAAGAAGTTAAGATAATTTTTTCTCATTTAGAGTATTTTCAGATAGTTAAAAAAGTTAAAGGGAAACCAAATGAAACAATAGAGTTGAATACTAAACTCGAAATTATGTTTTATAATTTAAATGAGGTATGGATAGAAGATCAAAAAGACAGAATTAATAATTTAATAAGGATAGATCCTAAAACAGTAGAAATAATACCAAGTGTTTCAGGTGGTATTGAGGCAGTTATAAAAACTATTGGTTTAGGTGTAGTTTCAAGAACAGAATTAAGTTCTCAATATTCAGTGCGTGGAGGCAATTTTGATGAAAACCTTGTTTACGTTAATGATATTGAAGTTTATCGTCCGTTTTTAACCAGGTCGGGTCAACAGGAAGGTTTGAGTTTTATTAATGCCGATATGGTTTCTTCGGTATTATTTTCATCAGGTGGATTTAATGCAAAATACGGTGATAAGATGTCATCTGTTTTGGATATTAAATATAAAAAACCTCATAAAAGAGGTGGTACTATTGCGGCAAGTTTATTGGGTGGCTCTGCACATTTTGAGGGCTGCTCTAAAGATTATCGTTTTACTCATATTTCAGGCTTAAGGTATAAAACCAATCAGTATGTATTGGGCAGTTTAGACACCAAAGGAGAGTATCGCCCTTCGTTTATCGATTTCCAAACATATTTAACTTATGATATTTCAGATATTTGGGAAATAAGTTTTTT
Source organism: uncultured Bacteroidales bacterium (assembly GCA_964442075.1). GTDB lineage: Bacteria > Bacteroidota > Bacteroidia > Bacteroidales > CAYTAU01 > CAYTAU01. The sequence goes on along the minus strand of CAYTWH010000010.1, from coordinate 74,621 downwards.
GGGAAATTATGCAAAAAATAAATATCACTTTGTACCGGAAAACAGAGAAACTACATTTGGAGGTATTCAGGAAGCACTGGGATTAATGATATATTTCGATGGACAAGAACTTACAGAATTCAACACATATTTTGGAGCTTTTGCAACAGAATATCATCCCAATAAAAAATTAAATCTAAAATTTATTACTTCAGGATTTAGAACTATTGAAGCAGAAACATTTGATATTCAGGGACAATATTATTTAAATGAACTTGATAAACAAATGGGTTCAGATAATCTAGGTGACAGTCTTATGAATATTGGAATAGGAACTTTTCTTGAACATGCAAGAAATTATTTGGATGCCACAGTAATTAATGCCTATCACAAAGGACATTACGAGAATAAAAGAAACGATATTTTTTGGGGAATAAAGTTACAACACGAAATAATTAATGATGCAATTAACGAGTGGACAATGAGAGATTCTGCCGGACATTCATTGCCTTTTCCTGATACTTCCGGATATTATCCCGGTGCAGTTAATCTTTCAGAAACTATTATTTCAAATCATAATATAGAATCGAATCGTGTAACCTCATACATTCAAAATACGTTATCTTTCGATATTGACAGTGCTATATTGAGTATTACGGGAGGTTTACGAGCACATTACTGGGATTTTAATAAACAGCTTTTAATTAGCCCAAGAGTATCTTTTGCTTTAAAGCCAAACTGGGATACCGATATTTTGTTTAAATTTTCTGCAGGATATTATTACCAGCCCCCGTTTTATAAAGAATTGCGCGATTTGGAAGGCAATATTCATAATGATGTTAAAGCACAGCAATCAATTCATCTTGTTTTGGGAAGCGATTATAATTTCAAGATATGGAAAAGACCATTTAAATTTATAACAGAGGTATATTATAAGGACCTTAACAACTTAATTCCATATCAAATAGATAATGTTAGAATAAGATACTACGGTTCAAATAATGCAAACGGATATGCCATGGGTATTGATATGAAACTAAATGGAGAGTTTGTTCCCGGAGTTGATTCCTGGGCGAGTTTATCGGTAATGCAAACCCGCGAAGATATTACTGATGATTTTTATTACGATTATTTTAATGCCAATGGCGAACAAATATATCCCGATTATGATAACGATTCCATTGCATCAACTATTCGCGTTGAACCGGGGTTTATTCCTCGTCCATCAGACCAAATGGTAAATTTTGGTTTATTTTTTCAAGATTACTTACCAAGAAATCCTTCATATAAAATGCAACTTAGTTTGTTATTTGGTTCGCGCTTGCCCTTTGGTCCTCCAAATTCTGAAAGATACCTGCACACTTTAAAAATGCCACCTTACCGAAGAGTTGATATTGGTTTTGGAAAAGTATTAAAAAGCGAAGGAAAAGAATTAAAACCAGGCAATCCGTTTAAACATTTTAAAAGTGTTTGGCTAACACTTGAAATATTTAATTTGCTTGGCATTAAAAATACTGTTTCTTACCTCTGGATAAATGACATATACAATAGACAATGGGCTGTACCTAATTATTTATCGAATCGCAAAATTAATTTAAAACTTATTGCCAAGTTTTAAAAATCGCTTTATTTATTTATTTTGCAAAAATACTTGACTTACATTATTTTATTTAGTATATTTATCGTTTACAAATATTTTATTTTTTAACTCTCAAAAATATATTTAAAATGAAAACAATTATCTTATTAACTATTTCAATATGTGTGTGTTTACACATATATGGACAAGAAACAACTGAGGATTATAAAAAAGACATTGAAGGTCTTCAGCTAAAAATTTCTACATTACAAAATTCCAATGCATTATTAAAAGGGAAAATGAGTGAATTTGATGCTTTTACATCTAATCAAAACAATTTAATGGATAGCATCTTATCATCTTTACAATTATCTGATGAAAAAGTTAATGAAAATGTAACTTCCTTAAGTTCAACAAAAGAAGACATTCAATCATTAGACACAAGATCAACAGATATTTCAACAACAACAGATGAGATAAAACTTTATTTAATTTATTCACTTGCAGGGATATTGGTTTTGATTATTATTGTTTTTGTGTATTTCATAATTAAAAATAAAAAAAATCTCAAAAAATTAAGCAAAGAGATAGCACATACAGGCGATAAAGTAGATACCAGTATTGAGAATATTAACGAAACACTTAATAACAAAACCAACAAATTAGAAAAATCAATTGAAACCCAAATAAATGCTATCAGCGAAAATATAAAAAAGACAAATCTAGGTTTTGAAGAAAAGATAAAAGAAACAAATAATACGATAGATAAAAAGACAAGTAATCTTGTTGAACAAATTAATGAAAAACATTCTCAAACAAATGATTTGATCAATAATAAAATAACCGAAACCAAAACAATATTTGAAAAGGAAATTGATAAAATATTGAAAGAATCTAATACTAAAATTGATGAAATAAACAAGACTTTTGAAGTGCAAATGAGTAAAGCAAAATCATTAGCTGATAAAGAATATTCTAAACTACTAAAAGATAGCAGTAAATTATTAGAGCAAAAAGTTGCAGATAATAAGAAAGATCTTGACAATAAAATAAATGATATTAATGTAAAATTAGATAAGCATAAACATTAGTGTTAGACTAAAAAAGAATATTAAAAAATTTCATTAAGTTTGCAAAACAAAATCAATATATTTATTATCATTTAAAATTATAATTATGAGAAAATTAAAAAATTTATTATTACCTGTATTAATTATGCTAATATTAGCATCTTGTGGTGGATTTAGTGGAAAATCGTATTATGTTAATTACACAGACAATGATGGGAATAAAGTATCATTAGGTGATGAAAATGTTACTTACACCTTTACCAATGGAATTTATATAAATAGTTTTAGTGGTACACCATCACAAGTTGTACAATTTCAGTTTGACGGTGAATATACTCCTGAAGAAATGGTTGGAAAAACTATAGATGTAATGATTTGGGAAACAGAAAAATCCATTATTTGGAGTGCTGAAGATTTTGATGCCGAAAAAACATTCAAATGTACAGTTGAAAGTTTTGAGTTTTATAAAAAAGGCATGTTTGATGACAAAACATATAAGTTAGTTGGAAACTTTGATCAGGATGGTTTTAAAGAAGGAAAACTTTGCCTGCAAGTGAATATTTAATAATTTTCAAAAAAAGAAGCTGTTTCAGCATTGTGAAACAGCTTCTTATAATATTATCTCCTTGAGTCATGCCGAGCGTTTACCCTGAGCGGAGTCGAAGGGTGGTTGAAACGTATCTCCAAAATCTTTTAATTTTTCAATTTGCCTCAATCTTGATGTGACTGAATTATTTAATCAAATATTTATAATCGAAATAATTGAATTTAGGTTATTCCTAAAAACAAAGGGGGCTTTTTCTGTTCGAAAAAACCCCCTTCCACTAAAACAATTTGCATCGCCTTAGCGACAAACTTTAGATGTCTTTGAATTTGCCATCCGGTTGCGATCTTGCGACCCTTCCCCCGATTTTCATTCAACTTGCCGATAACTTGTATGCACTCCGAGAGATATTATCTATCGAATGTGCTTCTTAACATTCCCCACAAGTGAGTTGTGTTAATTGGCTTGCATATTCATCAACCCTATTAATTTCCACAAATCAAAATTGCTCATTTTGCAAACTCGGAACCTGCCGAAACATTTTCCTTGTCTGTTCAGTTTGCAATTGCTATAAAATAATATGAACCGCTTTGTAATTAGTTCTGCTCCGAAGAACAAGATCTACACTTTTTTCGCCCTAAAGACTGTACTTTCGCTTTTGCCGAAGCATTAGCTATGTATTGAAAACTCCTTTTAGTGCCGAAGCACAGATTAGCGTTTTCCGTCAATAGAGTTAGACTCTATTCTACAACTTTTCAATTTGTTTTCATTAAAAAAAAGAACCTGATTAGTTTTTAGCAAATTAATGCTAATCTTTTTCAAACTCCTGCTAATTGAACTTCAAAAAACTTCAGCAGTTTGATGGAACAAATATAATACAGAAAGGCTTGTCAGACAAATATTTTGATGTTTAGAAACCAACATATTGTACACATAAGTAATTAACAAAATGTTAATATTTTAAGCTTGACAAAAATCCCTTATTAAACCAATGCTTTATAAAAACCCAACAACTAAAATATGCTCTTTTTAAATGTTTATCAACAAATCTTATATTTAAATATTTTATAGATATTAACAAGTATTATAAAAATAAAGCCTGAAATAGAACTCTATATTTATTAATTTTAATAGAAAAAGATGATTTTTTTGAATATAAACTAAAAAAACAAAGGATGAAAACGAATTCTATACTTATTAATCTCAATAGTTGGAAATGGGACTTTAACAGAATTAAATATCTGAAAACAAGTGCCAAGTATTTTAGAATTCGTTTTAATTTTTCTTAAGTCAATATCTAAACTAAAATAATACTGTCTGTATCTCTCTAATGGAATTACAAAATCACAACACCCTAAATTACTATTATCCATTCCTCCAAGCATATTTTCTGCTCCATATCCAAAAGCAATATTTAGCCAATTCGGAAAACCATCAATTTTCAAAAATGAATTAATATTTCCTGACAACCAATATGTTTGACCATTATAATCTTTAAAAATATTTTCAATCAAATTCACACCGAGTGCATCCGGTCTACAACTATATATAGTAGATCTAGTAAAAGAAAATTTAGGAATTATTCTCTGCTCACTCCATAACTTTTCCTGTCCTGCATATAAAATAATTCCACCTGTATTTGCAATCATATCGCTCCACGATGCTCCCCACTTTTCAGAAAAGCCGTCAAAAATCTCAATAGTAGAAATAAAAATAAAACTCAACCCTCCACCATACAACACTGATTTGTTTTTTTCAATTCCACTCCATTCAAATCCCGAGCTTAGTATATTATTTAGATAATAAGAAGTATAAAAATGCCCCACCTTATCTATTTGCAACCATTCTTTGTTATCGTTAAAAAAATGAAACGAAGAATGGTCATAATCTTTATACCACAAAATGTTTAAACCAACAATTGTTGAAGAATATGCGATAGTTTCGCTTGATAAAAGCAAAATCAGTCGTTTATTATTAACTGAATTTGTAGTATCTGTTTGTGATTTCACAGTAAATAAAAACAAAAAGAAAATACAAAATAATATGTTTTTCAACAAGTTCATTAAATAATAAAAAAGCGTATTTGTTTATTTATAAAGATTTACGCAAAGTAAATAATATTAGTTATATAATTGTAAAGTTTAAAGTTTAAAATTCACACAAATTTTAATACATTTGGAGGAAATTATTAAACATTTAATTATTAATTTTTTAAATATATCTAAAAATGTACGAAAACTTACAAAAACATCTTCAAAAAGAAATAACAGACATTAAAGAAGCCGGACTATTTAAAGGTGAAAGAATAATAACTACTCCTCAGGGTGCAGACATTAAAGTTAGTACCGGAGAAGATGTATTAAACTTCTGCGCAAATAATTACTTAGGATTATCTAACAATCCAGAACTTGTAAAAGCAGCACATGAAGGACTTGATTCTCATGGTTACGGAATGTCGTCTGTTAGATTCATTTGCGGAACACAAGATCTTCATAAAAAATTAGAAGCAAAAGTTGCTGAATTTTTTGGAACCGAAGACACTATTCTTTATGCTGCATGTTTCGATGCAAACGGAGGTGTTTTCGAACCATTATTTAACGAAAATGATGCAATTATCTCAGATTCATTAAATCATGCTTCAATTATTGACGGAGTTCGTCTTTGTAAAGCACAAAGATATCGCTACGAAAATGCAAACATTGAAGATTTAGAAATTCAACTTAAAAAAGCTCAAGCACAGCGTTATAGGATTATTGTAACAGATGGTGTATTTTCAATGGACGGAAATGTAGCTCCTATAGATAAAATTGTTGAACTAGCTCAAAAATATGATGCAATTGTTATGGTTGACGAATGCCATTCAGCTGGTGTAGTTGGAAAAACAGGTAGAGGAGTTACAGAATTATTTGATGTTAGAGGAAAAGTTGAAATTATTACAGGAACATTGGGTAAAGCATTTGGTGGAGCTATTGGTGGTTTTACAACTGGTAAAAAAGAAATTATTGAAATTTTACGTCAACGTTCACGCCCATATTTATTTTCGAACTCTATTCCTCCTTTAGTAGCTAATGCAGGAATTAGAATGTTTGAAATGATGGCTGAAACTTCTGCATTACAAGAAAAGCTTCATTCAAATACTGATTACTTTATGAAAAAAATGTCGGCAATAGGATTTGACCTTAAACCTACAAAATCTGCTATCTGTGCAGTTATGTTATATGATGCTAAACTTTCGCAGGATTTTGCTGCAGAATTATTAAAAGAAGGTATCTACGTTATTGGATTCTATTATCCTGTTGTTGCAAAAGGACAAGCAAGAATCAGAGTTCAATTATCAGCTGCTCATGAAACTGAGCATCTTGATAAAGCTGTTGCAGCATTTACTAAAGTTGGCAAAAAATTAGGAGTTATTTAAATAACAAGATATCATAAATTTAATTTTATCAAATTATGAGAATAAATAGAATTGCTCAGAAAAATAAAGAAGAGGAAAAACAAGTTTCTGTTGATTTAGGATTATTAGATCCTATAATTAATAAATACAAAACTAAAAAAGGAAATATGATCCCTATTTTACAAGGTGCTCAAACTACTTTTGGGTATATTCCTTACGAAGCATTTATTAAGATATCGGATGAAACAGGACTTAAGCTTAGTGATATGTATGGTGTTGCTACTTTTTATGCTCAATTCAGGTTAAATCCTGTTGGCAAGCACATCATTAAAGTTTGTCATGGTACTGCATGTCATGTTCAGAATGCAACTGCAATTACAGAAGCATTGAGAGAAGCTTTGAACGTTGAAGATGGTGGTACAACAGATGATAATTTATTTACTTTAGAATCTGTTGCATGTCTGGGATGTTGTTCTCTAGCTCCTGTTATGATGATTGGTGATGATACATTCAGCAAACTTAAAAAAGCCGATGCGGTAAAGGTTATTAAAGAAATTAGAATTAGTGAAAGTAATTAGAAATAGTACATTATAGTTATTTCAAAAAGAAAATATATTATGGGTAAAACTCAAGTAATAGTTGGATTAGGTAGTTGTGGAATAGCAGCTGGAGCCAACAAAGTTTATAAAAAGATAGAAGCTCTTAAAAAAGCTGAGAATCTTGATTTTGAATTGAAAAAAACCAGTTGTGTGGGTATGTGCTTTAAAGAACCATTGGTTGAAATTATTGATGAGAATGGTTCATATTTATATGGTGAGATTGATGAAAAAAGAGCTGTTGAAATTCTTGAGGAACATATTACAAATACGAATCCTGTTAAGGATTTCATAGTTAAGTCAGATCAGTTTGAAACAATTCACAAACCATATTTTGAAGGGCAAAATAAAATCGCTCTTAGACATTGTGGTTACATTGATCCTGATAATATTGAAGAATATGAAGCTCATGATGGCTATAAAGCAATTAAACAAATTGCCGATAATAAAACAAGTCAGGAGCAGGTTATCCAAACAATTTTGGATTCAGGTCTCAGAGGCCGTGGTGGTGGTGGATTCCCTACTGGATTGAAATGGAAATTTGCAAATAATAATAAAGCTGACGAAAAGTACATTATTTGTAATGCCGACGAAGGTGATCCAGGTGCATTTATGGACAGGTCATTATTAGAGGGTGATCCACATGCAATTCTTGAGGGGATGATTATCGGAGCTTATGCTATTGGTGCAACTAGCGGAGTTATTTATTGTAGAGCAGAATACCCATTGGCTATTAAACGTATGAATACAGCTATAGCTCAGGCAAAAGAAAAAGGATATATCGGAAACGATATTTGTGGAATAAAAGGATTTAATCTTGATATATATGTAAAAGAAGGTGCAGGTGCATTTGTTTGTGGTGAAGAAACGGCATTAATAGCATCTATAGAAGGTGAAAGAGGAATGCCAAGAAAAAGACCTCCTTTCCCTGCAGAAAAAGGATTATGGCAAAAACCTTCAAACATTAATAATGTTGAAACACTTGCAAACATTCCTTATATAATATTTCATGGTGCTGATTCGTATAATAAATATGGCACTGAAAAAAGTAAAGGGACTAAAGTTTTTGCATTAACAGGGAAAATTAAAAATGGTGGTCTTGTTGAAGTTCCTATGGGAACAACTATTAGAGATATTATTTACAATCTTGGTGGTGGAATACAGGACGACAAAGAATTTAAAGCTGTTCAGCTTGGTGGACCATCTGGAGGATGTATCCCAAAACATTTAATTGATACAGAAGTTGATTACGAAAAAATAAATGCAACTGGGGCTATTATGGGTTCTGGTGGTATGGTTGTAATGGACGAAACAACTTGTATGGTTGATATAGCCAGATTTTTTCTTGATTTTACTCAAAAAGAATCTTGTGGTAAATGCACATTCTGCAGAATAGGAACAAAGAGAATGCTTGAAATTCTAACAAGAATTACTGAAGGCGAAGGAAAAGAAGGTGATATTGAAAAACTAGAAGAGCTGGCATATCAGATTAAAGATAGTTCGCTTTGTGGATTAGGACAAACTGCTCCTAACCCTGTTTTAACTACAATAAAATATTTTAGACATGAGTACGAAGCTCATATTCGAGATAAAAAATGTCCAGCATTAAGTTGCAAAAAATTGCTTACTTATGAAATAGATCCTGATAAATGTACAGGATGTACAGTATGTGCTATTAAATGTCCTGTTAAAGCTATTGACGGTGTAAGAAAAGAAGCTCATTTTATCAGACAAGATGATTGTATAAAATGTGGTGATTGTTACAGTAGATGTAAATTTGATGCAATTAAACTTTCGTAAGATTTCAGATTAAAGTAAAAAACAAAGACTATGAGTGAAAAAATAAATATAACATTAAACGGAAAAAACGTTACTGGCGAAAAAGGTGAATATATTTTAAATGTCGCCAAAAGAAATGGTATTGAAATCCCTACTTTATGTAATGATCCAAGACTAGAACCTTATTCTTCTTGTTTTGTATGTGTAGTTGAAGTTGAAGGAATGAGAGGTCTTCAGCCTTCTTGTTCTACAAGAATTACCGAAGGAATGAACGTTCAAACTCACAACGACAAAATTTCTACATCGAGAAAAATGGCTCTTGATTTATTATTAAGTAATCACTATGCAGATTGTGTAGCTCCCTGTAAAGAAGCTTGTCCTGCCGGAGTTGATGTTCAAGGATATATTTCACTTATTGAAAAAGGTTTATACAATGAAGCTATTGCTTTAATTAAAGAAGTAAATCCACTTCCGTCTATTTGTGGTCGTGTTTGTGTACGACCTTGTGAAGCAGCATGCAGAAGAAATCTTCTTGATGAAAATGCAGGAGTTGGTATTGATTATATGAAAAGATTTGCAGCCGATGCTGATCTTGCTTCAGAATATCATTTTGTTCCCAAAGTAAAACCATCAACTGGTAAAAAAATTGCGATTATTGGTGCTGGTCCTGGTGGATTGTCTGCCGCGTATTTCTTACAACGTGAAGGACATCAGTGTGATATTTACGAAGCTACACCTCATGGTGGTGGCTGGTTGAGATATGGTATTCCTGAATATCGTTTACCAAACGATATTATAGATAAAGAAATATCTACAATTACAGAATTGGGTGCAAATATTTATTTTAATCAAAAACTTGGAGATAATCTTTCTTACGAAGAACTTGAAAAGAAATATGATGCAACTATTCTTACCATTGGTTCTCAAAGAGGAACATTACTAGGTTGCGATGGCGAAGATGCTGATGGTGTATTTTCCGGAATAGATTTCCTTAGAAATATGGAAATGACTGGTCAAAGATATGATTTCACTGGAAAGAAGGTAATAATTGTTGGTGGTGGTAATACTGCTATGGATTGCTGTCGTACTTCATTGCGTTGCAAAAGTACGGACGTAAAAGTAGTTTACAGAAGAACTGAAAAAGAAATGCCTGCAAATCCAATTGAGATTCACGAATCAAAACTTGAAGGAGTTGAATATCTTTTATTGCATAATCCGGTTCTAGTTAATAAAGATGAAAACGGAAAATTAAAATCTGTTACTCTTATAAAAATGAAATTGGGTGAACCAGATGCTTCTGGTAGAAGAAGACCTGTTCCAATCGAAGGTTCTGAATTTGATATTAAGGTTGATTATATATTGGCGGCTATTGGACAAAAAACAGAAATTAATTTTCTTGAGGATGTTAATAAATATGCAAAAAATGGCAAATTAGCACCTAATAAATGGGGTAATCTTGACTGTAATTCAAAAACATTGCAAACAGGAATACCTAATGTATTTGGTGCAGGTGATGGTGTAACCGGTCCTGCAACAATAATTGAAGCAATTGCTCAAGCCAAAATTGCAGCACATAGTTGTAACCAATTTCTATCTGGAGAAGAATTAATACCTGAGAAAAAAGAATTTATAAGCAAAAAAGACAATTTTAAAGAACAGACTCACGACGAGTATGTAGTGCGTTATCAGAAACAAATGCGAGAAGAAATGCCAACAATGGATCCTAAAGACAGGGTTAATTTTAAAGAAGTTGAGCTTGGATATGCTGACGAAAGTATAGCTCAGGGCGAAGCTCAACGTTGTCTGGAATGCGGATGTACTGAGTATTTCACTTGCGATTTGAAGAGATATTCTACCGAATATAATGTAGAGCAGAAAAAATTTGAAGGCGACTTCTGCGAACACAGTGTTGATTTCTCTCATCCATTTGTTGAGATAGATTGCAATAAATGTATTCTTTGTTCTCGTTGTGTAAGAATCTGTAGTGAAGTAGTTGGGGCAAATGCTCTAGGATTAGTTGAAAGAGGCTTTAATACTTATGTAGCTCCTGCAATGAAAAATTCATTAATTGACACAAATTGTGAATCTTGTGGGCTATGTATTTCAGCATGTCCTACAGGAGCAATTACAGAAAATGTAGATTTCAAACCAGGTCCTGTTGAATTGGATACTATTGAAACAATAGACCCATACAACTCTGAAGGTTTTGAAATAGAACTTAAGCATCGTGGTGGTTTCTTTATGAAAGCATTAGGTGTAAAAGGAAATGTAAACAAAAGCGGTAATATTAGCCGGAAAGCTAAATTTGGATATAATTACCTTAACGATAATTCGAGAATTACAAAACCAATGTTGAAGAAAAACGGAAAATTCGAAGAAATTTCGTTTAAAGAAGCATATGATATTATCGAAGAGAAAATAAAGAAAGTAAATCCAGATGATAATATGTTTTTTGCTGGTGCAAGACTAAGCAACGAAGAAATGTATCTTGCTCAGAAATTTGCCAGAGCTGGTGTAAAAACTAATAACATAAATAGTTTTCATTACTTAGATAGAGGTTTTGGATATTCAAAAAACAGTGAAAAGAATGTTCCTTTTGAGCAAATTAAAGATGCAAGCAAGATTTTTGTAATGGGTGCTGATTTGACAATAAACAATTCACTTGTCAATTTTATGGTGTTTAATGCTAAGCATCTAAATCAAATTGAGCTTGATTATATATCTACAGAATCTGATAGTAAAATGAATAATAAGGTTTCTAAATCAGTAAAAATAAATTCATATTACCATTTTATTAAAGCTGCAAACCATTATCTGCTTTCTAATGGAAAAGAGAATCCAATGTTTATTAAGGACAATTGCAAAGACTTTGAAGAATATAAGAAAAACTTGCTATCAGAAGATTATAATGAACTGCTTAAGCAATCTTGCAATTGTAAAGATCCAGGTACTTGTGTAGAAGATTTTGCCGATAATTATAATTTAGAGATTAATGCAATACTTATTTATTCTGAAAAAGAAATTTCATCTAATGCATCTTACGAATTGCATAATCTTGCAATGATTACCGGAAAAAAAGGTAAAACAGCCAGCGGATTAATCTCATTAAAGGAGAAAAACAATTCTCAGGGAATATTTGATATGGGTATTAGACCTATTAGTGGAATTGGATTGCAAGAATTGACAGATGATTATTTAAGCAAAGTAAAAACTACTTGGGGTATTAATGATTTACCAAAAGAGGCATCTTGTCAGTGCGATGAAATTAAGCAAAGCAAACATAAAAATATGTTTATTTTTGGCGAAGACCCAATTGGCTGTGCTAATGATAAAGCTAAAGTTGAATCTTGGTTTAAAAATACAGAATTTGTTGTAGTTAGTGATATGTTTATGACAGATACTTGCAAGAAAGCAGATTTAATACTTCCTGCATCTAATCATCTGGAATCTGATGGTAGTTTTACAAATACTCAGAAAGTATTGGGCGAATTTAGCCAACAAATGAAAGCTAAAGTTGAACGTACAAACTTTGAGCAATTAGTAGATTTACTTTCACGATTTGGAATAAACGGAAACCCAAGTGTGAAAGAAGTTCAGCAAGAAATTTTCTCATTATTGCCAACTGAGGCAGAAGAAAAACTTAGTTTTGAATATACAAATGAAGATAATAATAATCGACACTTTAATCATGGTTGTGATATTATAAATAAGAAATTTGCTGAGTATTTTCAGAATTCATTCAAAAATTAAAAAATGTAATTTCAAAAAACAAAAAATATGAAAGACTTTAATTCAATAGAAGACATTTTAAATTTTGCAATAGACCTTGAACAAGGCGCTGTAGATTTTTACAACAATTTGGCAGAAAATTCCAAAAATGCAGAAATGAAAGAAGTTTTTTCACAGTTTGCAAGAGAAGAGATGGGACACAAAGCCAGACTTACAAAAATTAAAGAAGAGGGAATATTTGATGTAGCATCAGAAATAGTTGCAGATTTACATATTTCCGATTACGTTATTTCTGTTGAGGTTACTCCGAATATGAGTTATCAGGATGCTTTAGTTTTGGCAATGGAAAGAGAAAAAAATGCATATAAATTATATACAAAACTCTCTGCAAAAGCCCCAAACGAAGATCTGAAAAAAATCTTCTCTAATCTTGCACAAGACGAAGCAAAACACAAACTAAGATTTGAACTTGAGTACGATGAGTTTGTACTTAGAGAGAATTAAAAGGGAAAAAGCGTAGTTATCTGACTTAACATGCCCTTGAAAAAGGGCATCCAGCTTTTATTATACTAGATTCCTGATCTTCGTCAGGAATGTTATTCATACCTGCGAAAGCAGGTATCCAGTTTTAATAGTTTTTACTCCAAAACAACTTTCCCAACTGCAACACCTTTGTCGGTTGTTACTTTTATAATGTAGATGCCTTTATTTTGATTGCTTAAATCAAACTCATACTTTTGATTTTTGTCTTCATGCCTATCGGCAGATAAATTTGTCTTTTGACTTAAAACTACTTCTCCTTGTATATTTATTACATCTACGCTTTGTGCATCCTCTGTTTCAATTGAAATTTTTCCTGTAGTGGGGTTGGGGTAAAAGTAAACATTTTCCAATTTATTGTTTATATCCTTAAACCCTGCAGTACCATTAGCATACAATGAACAAAAACAACTACTGCACATTGGGTTGTTAATATAGATAACTGTATCGTTTTCTTTTACACATGCAAGATAATATTCAAATCCACAAGTACAAATATCTGCAATTGGAGCAAAAAGTCCTTCGCCATCAATTGCACCAATTCCTTCTATCCATGTATTGCCGGTAATTCCTCCAGATAGAAAAAACATTTTTCTATATTCTCCATTAATTTCAATTGAATTGATACTGTCTAATACTTTAGAATGAGTATAAGGTTCCATATAACCTCCATAAAACAAAGCATTGTAGTATATGGTATCACCTACATTAAGAGAAAAGTCATACAATAAAATATCGGTAGTATCGAATCGACAATAAACTTTTTTTGTGCTATCTTCTCTGAAAAGTGCAAAATATGTTGCGTTGCTTATGTTTAATGTTGTATCATCGTCAAGTTCATATAGTATTGAATACACATTATTGTTAATGACTACTGTATCTTCAAAGAAAGCATATCTTGTAGATTCTTCATTTGCGTTTGTCCATACGTTATGAATATAAATATTCCAAATTGTATTAGAATCGGGAAAATTATAATAAGCCTGTCCTTTAAGATTAAAGAAATTCAGGAAAACTATTAGTACTGTGATAATTAATAGATAAAGTTTTTTCATAAACTATTTTTTTAAGGTTATACATTATATTAGACTCAAAATGTTGGATAAAGGTTGCTTAAAGATATGAAAAATTTAGATTTATAACTTTAGACACTTCAAATACTAAGCGTTTCTTTATCCTTCTGTATCACCTCATCTTTATTCATATACCATTTTGTGAAAAGTGTAAGTAACATATCATCGTTAATTTTATCTAATTTGTTAAATGGTATATTTAGATATTCGATTGTATTTATTTTAGAAAGTTTTCTTCTTTTAAAAAGGCGGTATTTGAGCTCATAAAATATTCTTACCTGTCTGCCGCCATTGTGAATATCAACTTTAAAAACAAAAATACTTAGTGTGTCGGCAATTTTAAACGATGCAACACGCCTGTATGTATCATAATATAAAACTTCGAAATTGTAACTGGCAAGCCTGTTTTTAATTTTTTTGTAAACAGGAGTAATTTTTTGCGCAAAGAAATTTGACATATCAATATCTGACATCATTTCGGGTTTTATATCCTCTGGCTTTGGTTTAAACTTTACATCGAGAAACGAAGTGAGATCTTTTAAAGGGTCTTCTTTGGTTTTTTTTGCTTGTGTCATATATTTAGGGTTTAAAATTTTCGTGAAGATAATAATTAAAGCGACACAAATCAAACAAAATTACCTCTTATTGAACATAATCACCATATTATTGAGCCTTTATACACATTAGTCAAGCATTGCTGTACCGTAGACATGAATTGTTACACTGCAAATGTGGATTGTTTCACTTTAAATGAGGATTGTGTTACTTCAAATTAGGATTTCGTCACCTCAAATGAGGATTGCGTTACTTTAAGTGAGCATTTTTTCACTTCAAATGAGGATTGCGTTACTTCAAGCGAGCATTTCTTCACCCCAAATGAGGATTGTTACACTGTGAACATCAATTGCGAGACTGTAAATGCTCATTGCAAAACTGTTACTATTAATAAATACATTTCGTTTTTTCACCTTCTATCTACTATTTCCAAAAACTCATTAATTATCATAGCAGTTGCACCCCAAACATGGTGTCCGTTTACATTATAAAAAGGTGCATCAATAATTCTTCCTTGTAATGAAACTTGTTCTGTATCAATAATATTTTTGTTAGATAATTCTTTAATACTAAAAGGAATAATTTCTGTTACTTCTTGTTTGTCGGGAATAAAATTGGGTTTATAGCTAATATATCCCACCTTAGGAAATACATTTATATTGCTTACAGGAATATAGAGTTTACTTAATTGTCCAATAATTTTTACATCATTTGGCTTAATTCCAATTTCTTCTTGTGCTTCGCGTAATGCGGTTTCGGTAATATTATTATCAATGTTTTCAATTTTTCCACCCGGAAAACTAATTTGTCCACTATGAGGTCCGTTATATTCGGGTCTTTTAATAAAAACTGTATGAGGTAAATTATTTATTGGAAAAATTAATATCAGAATTCCGCTATCAACTGTATTTACATCTTTATTTAAAAATTTGAGTTGTGAATTTCTGTTTGATGGGGACATTTTTTTATGTGCAGAAATTCCGGGAAGCTTCTTTTTTAAATTTTCTTCTAATGTTTCAATAAATTTCTTAAACATAAATATTGGCATAAAAAAACCTCTAAAAAAGAGGTTTCAATATAAATAAATTAAAAGGAATTAAACATTATACTCTTTTATAACTTCAAGTCCTTTTGATATTGCTTTTTCGTTTAGTGGAATAAGGTGATGATGACGTTCCGGCAATGATTTTTTAAGACCTTTAATAACATTTTCCATTTTTAAAATGGGTTTAATTTTTAAAAATCCACCAAGAACAATCATATTAAAGGTTTTTGATGAGCCCATTTTATTAGCTTCTTCATTCCCTTTTATTTGATATATTTTAATATCTTTTCTTACAGGATGTTTTGTAATACCATTAGGATCATAAATTAATGTTCCACCGGGCTTAACTGTCTCTTCAAACTTATCCATTGATTGCTGGTTAAGAATAATTGCAGTATCAAAATCGTTAATAACGGGAGAGCTGATTCTTTCATCACTAATAATTACAATTACATTAGCAGTTCCTCCACGCATTTCAGGGCCATAGGCAGGCATCCAGCTAACTTCTTGTTCTTGCATAATGCCGGAATAAGCAATAATCTTACCCATTGATAAAACTCCTTGTCCGCCAAAACCTGCTATAATAATTTCTTCAGTCATTTTTATATTTTTTTAAAGTTTATTTAATTTCTTTTATTCTTCAGGTACTTTCAAATCACCAAGAGGATAAAATGGGAACATATTTTCAACCATCCATTGGTTTGCCTCAACAGGAGTCATTTTCCAACCTGAATTACAATTAGAAACAACCTCAACAAATGAAAGTCCTCTTTTCTTATCTCTTTGATATTCTAATGCTTTTCTTAGAGCCTTTTTAGTTTTTCTAACATTTGCAGGTGTATGAACTGCTTGTCGTGTTACATAATAAGCTCCAGGTAATTGTGCTACAAGTTCGGTTATTTTTAAAGGGTTTCCCATAGTTTCAACATCACGACCATAAGGACAAGTAGATGATTTCATTCCTGGTAGTGTTGTTGGAGCCATTTGTCCACCAGTCATACCGTAAATACCATTATTTACAAACACAACAAGAATATTCTCTCCACGATTTGCTGCATGAATAGTTTCAGCTGTTCCAATTGCTGCTAAATCTCCATCACCCTGATATGAGAAAATATATTTATTAGGCATTAATCTTTTTAGTGCCGTAGCAAGAGCGGGTGCTCTACCATGTGCAGCTTGTTGCATATCAATATCCATAAAATCATAAGCTAACACAGAACATCCAACAGGAGCAATTCCAACAGTTTCAGATTGAATACCCATTTCTTCAACAACTTCCATCAACATACGATGAACTGTACCATGTCCACAACCGGGACAATATGATAAAGGTGCTTCAGTAAGAAGTTTTGTACGTGAATAAACAAGGTTTTCTTTTTTTATTATATCTTCTTTAGTTATAGCCATAATTAACCTCCAATTATTTTTTGTTTTAATGCATCAAATACTTCTACTGGAGAAGGTATCACTCCTCCCATTCTTCCATAATGTTCAACTTTTACTTTTCCTTCAACAGCAAGTTTTATGTCTTCAATCATTTGACCTGCGTTCATCTCAACTGAAAGAATACCCTTAACTTGTCCAAGCATTTGTTGAATTGCTTTAGTAGGGAAAGGGTAAAGTGTAATAGGTCTTAATAAACCAACTTTTATACCTTCAGCACATGCAAGGTCAATTGATTTTTGACATATTCTTGAACTAAAGCCAAAAGCTATAAATAAATAATCTGCATCATCACAATTAATTTTCTCAAACATAACGTCATTTTGCATTTTTTCATATTTGGCCTGAATTCTAATATTTACTACTTCCTGATCATTTGGGTTCAAAGATAATGAAGTAATAATATTACGTTCTCTGTCGGGTGTTTTTCCTATTGTTGCCCATGATGATGACATTTTACTTATTTCTTCATCTGTCCATCTTGGAATATAATCAGAAAGTTCAACTTTTTCCATCATTTGTCCAATAACACCATCTGATAAAATCATTGCAGGATTTCTGTATTTAAAAGCAAAATCAAAAGCTAATTTAACAAAATCGAACATTTCCTGAACAGAAGCAGGAGCTAACACAAATAATCTATAATCACCATGTCCTCCTCCTTTTGTTGCCTGAAAATAATCACTTTGTGATGGTTGTATTGTTCCTAATCCGGGTCCCGCCCTAACAACATTTACAATTAATCCAGGTATTTCTGCACCTGCCATATATGAAATTCCTTCTTGTTTTAAACTTATTCCAGGACTGGAGGAAGATGTCATGACTTTTTTTCCTGCTGCTCCACCACCATAAACCATATTGATAGCTGCAAGTTCACTTTCAGCTTGCAATACAACCATACCTGTCTTCTCATAAGGTTTTTCCATCATTAAATGTTCTAATACTTCCGATTGTGGAGTAATAGGATATCCAAAATAACCATCAGCTCCTGATCTAATTGCACCTTCAGCAACAGCCTCATTTCCTTTCATTAATCTTAATTCTTTTGCCATCTTATTTTGTTTTATTTTTTATACTTCAACTTTTATTCTGTAAACAGATATCACGCCATCGGGACAAACAATTGCACAATTTGTGCAACCAGTGCATGCATCTTCATTTTTCATATATGCATAGTGATATCCTTTTCCATTAACTTCAGTTGCCATTTCTAGTACATCTGTTGGGCATGCACCAATACATAATTCACAGCCCTTACATCTTTCAATATCAACAACAATTGCTCCTTTTATTTTTGCCATAATCAGTTATTTAATAAAAATACATCTTTTTTTCAAAGATAAGGAAAAAATAATTATTAATTATTGAATTATTTGTTAAAGTTTGTGAATCCTGTTCTGTTTTTCAGCATACCTGAAAATGTTGCAGATAGAAGATTATTTGAATAAATCAAGATATTTTTGATAGTTTGCTTTTAAAGAATATTTTTCTTCAACAGTTTTTCTTCCGGCTTTTCCAAGTTTGTCTCTTAATTCTTTATTCTCAATTAATATGCTTAGTTTTTCTGTCCATTCATCAATACCATCGGCAAGAAAACCATTTTCTCCATCATTTATAATTTCAGTATTTACACCAACAGGCGACATAATAGTTGGTATTTCAAGAGCCATATACTGTAAGCCTTTTAAACCACACTTACCTTTAGACCATTCGGTATCAGGTAAAGGCATAATTCCAATATCGAAAGTTGAAAGGTCACAAATTTCACTTTCTTTGTTCCATGCAATTCCTTTAATATTTAATTCCTGATTATAATAATTATCATCACCAATAACTTTAAAGGAAACAGTATCTGCATATTTCTCTTTTATTTTCTTCAATATTGGAATTGCATATTTAAAATGCTGAATAGTTGTTATACTTCCGCTCCAACCTATTATTATCTTTTCAGGTTTTATATTCTTTACCCTCTTATATTCTTCAGTATTTATTGTTGTTGGGATAATAACAACGTTTTTGTTATATTTTAATGCATAATTTGCCAAATAAAGATTTCCTGCAACAACTACATCAGAAAGTTTTATTATTTTAGAAGTTTTTGCAGCATTTTTAATCCATGAAAAATATTTATTTTCATTAGAAACATTTTTCAACCAAATAGAATCATCAAAATCAAAAATTATCTTCTTTTTTAATTTTTTAAACTTTTTCTCATAATACACCGACCAAAAAGATAATGCTTCTCTAAATATGAAAACAGTATCAACATAATTGGCTTTTTTCAAATCATTCTTTCTTGTTCGTGTTGTTTTAATTAATATTAAAATCTTTTTTATAAAATTACCTTTACTATAAAATATCTTATCTGTTTTTTCATCTAACAACGCTGAAATACTGCATAAAAATCCATTTTCCTCTAAATATGAAATATATTGTTCAAACCTAAATCTCTGTCCGGGGGACCGATTTTTTCTGTGTAATACAATAAACAATATTTTCTTTTTATTCATGTGTTTATAATTTGGTTTTATTCGGTTTTAAAATTAAATTTTTTTCCCAATTGCATGCCAATATGGAGTTCTGTTACTAAATTTAATATCTTCTAAACCACAATTTGTCATCATTTTTCTTATTTGTTCTTTTGAATATCGCTGTTCTAATGGGGTTCCAAATCTATCAAGCGCATCGTTTCTAACTACTTTATAGCTTTTATTTATGTAATATGAAAGTGGGATTTTTTTATAAAAATTTGATTTAGGAAATATGAATTTGAAAAAAGAAGCAAGCGATATTAATGGGAAATAAATTGCAATAGCAAAAAAATCTGCAAAAATCATTTTTATCATTGAAGGCATAGAACTAACGATTTTTCGTATTATATTTGACAGAAAAAAAATAAATTTATAAAAAACTCCTCTGTTATCTAAATTATAATACAAATAAACCAGAAAAAACCCTTCTTTTTTCAACTTCTTAACAGAACTTTTCATTGCTTGTTCAGTATCTGGAATATGATGAAGAACACCTAAACTAAAAACAAAATCAAATGATTCATCTGCAAATGGTAAGCTTTCAACAGAAGCTTTGGTTACTCTTACGTTAGAATTGTCCGATAATAATTTATTTGCTGCAAAAACTGAATTGCTCGGGTCAACAGCTTCAATAAATTTCACTTTATCTGCCAAATATTTAGACCACCTTCCATTTCCACAACCTACGTCAAGGGCAACTAATTCTTTTGATATATGCTTTTGCATAATATCAAAATATTCATTTCCTATTAAGGCAATTTCATCAAGCAAAAACTCATTAAATTTATCCCACTCCTTGCCGAAAGAATCAACAGTTTTCCAGTCAATATTGCCTTCTTTATTGTCTAGATCAATAAAGCACGCAATTTCTGATTCTAATCCATTGCTTTTTAAGATTCGTCGTGGTTTTCTATCATAATTTACCATTGCTTTTTAATCTTCTTTCCAAACACTTGGGAGTTTTTCGAAAATTTCGATTTCTGCAAATTTTTCAGTTTTACGTGAGCCATGTTTTTTAACCCATGTTACCATTTTTTCTATTCCTTCTTCAAGTGAAGTTAATTTTGTAATACCAAAAACTTCTTTTGCTCTGCTATGGTCCGAATAAGCATTTAAAACTTCATTTCTTATTGGTAAATAATTAATATCAGCATTAATTTTTAAAGTCTTCATAATTACTTTTGCTAATATATTTACCGAAAACTCCTTGTCTGCACCAATATTAAAAATATTATTATAAGCTTTTTTCACATTAACTGATTGTGCAATATATGGAGCAACATCTCCAATATAACTAAATGCACGAGTCTGGTTTCCGTCTCCAAAAATTGTTAAGGGTTTGTTTTGTAATAATTGGTTCATGAAAATTCCTAAAACATTTCGATATTTATCGCCAATATTTTGATATTCTCCATAAACATTATGTGGTCTGAATATTATATAATCAAGACCAAACATTTTTTTAGTAACTTTTAACTCTTGTTCTACAGCAAGCTTAGCAATACCATAAGGATCTTCTGGGACAGGTATCATGTCTTCCTTCATTGGTAATTGTCCTTCTCCATATACAGCAATTGATGAAGTAAAAACAAAACATTTTATTTTATGCTTAATAGATTCATTTATTAAATTTATACTGCCTATTAAATTATTATTATAATTATACCTTTTAATAAAATGGCTTAAACCTTCAGCCGCATAAGCAGCTAAATGATATACATAATCAAAATTATATTTATTAAACAATTCCTCTAAAAGTAAATGATCAGTTATATTTCCTTTAATGAAAACTGCTTTTGGATTAATATTTTCTTCAAATCCTCCACTCAAATCATCAAGTACAATTACATTGTGTTTTAATAATATTAACTCATTAACAACATGAGCGCCAATAAATCCTGCTCCACCAGTAACCAAAGAATATATCATAAAAATATTTTCAGTTTAAAATTTAATAAATGCGAAAATACAGAATTATTTTTAATTCATCAGCTTTAATATAATAAAATCCGTTACCCCAGCCTGAAGGGCGGAGCTACTGAATAATACATTTAAAATAATTATGAAATGTAAATTCCCCAATTTTTCGTAAAAGTCAATTATTCAGGTCAAACATTCGAAAATTCTATTAAAATTTGTTAAAATTTTGCTCAGTTTTAGTATTTGAGTATCTTCGCAAACTTAAAGTTCTATAAATTTAAGCCCGGATGGCGGAATTGGTAGACGCGCTGGTCTCAAACACCAGTGGTAGCAATACCGTGCCGGTTCGACCCCGGCTCCGGGTACTTTTTGACCCTCAAAAGAGGGTTTTTTTATAAAATGTAATGAAAAAAGAATATTCAAGTAAGGAAAAACAAGAACAATTTGATTTTAGATATTTGCAAATGGCAAAAATCTGGGCAAAAAACTCATACTGTAAAAGAAGAAAAGTAGGGGCGCTAATTGTAAAAAATAAAATGATTATATCAGATGGATTCAACGGAACACCATCCGGTTTTGAAAATGATTGTGAAGATGAAAACAATAAAACTAAATCTTATGTTTTACATGCGGAAGCAAATGCAATAACTAAAGTTGCTATGTCAGGGAATAGCAGTGAAGGAGCAACTTTATATATTACCTCATCTCCTTGCATCGAATGTGCAAAATTAATTATTCAATCGGGAATTGTAAGAGTTGTATATTCTGATCAATATCGCAAAACGGAAGGCATTGAATTGCTAACAAGAGCAAATATAGAAGTTGTTAAAAAAAATTTGGAAGAAAGTGAGTTATAACAATAAAAAATCTGTGATAATAATGCCTATTGCTCTATCTGTTGCTGTGGTTATAGGAATTATTATTGGCAATAAATTAAATAATAGGAATAATGATATTTTTATATATCCACAAACAGATAAAATAAATGCTGTTTTAGAATATATTGAACAAGAATATGTTGATTCTGTTTCAAGAATTGACCTTGTAGAATTAACGATTCCAAGAATACTTGAGAATCTTGACCCTCACTCAATTTACATACCAGCTATTGAATTTGAAAGCATGAATGAGCCACTTGAAGGCAATTTTGATGGAATAGGAGTACAATTTAATATTATGTACGATACTATTGTTGTAATAAATACTATTCCAGGAGGTCCGTCTGAAATTAAAGGATTAATGCCCGGTGATAGAATTGTAGAAATCAATGATACTATTGTTGTAGGTTTTAGCATCTCTAATATGGAGGTAATGAAAAAACTTAAAGGTAAAAGAGGAACAACTGTTAATGTTGGGATAAAAAGAAAAGGTGTAGATGAATTACTATATTTTGATATTGAAAGAGGGCAAATCCCTCTTGAAAGTGTTGATGTGGCATATATGATTGATAACAAAATTGGATATGTGAAAATAAGTAAATTTGCAAAAACCACATATCAGGAATTTAAAGATGCAATAGCAAAATTAAAGACAAAAGGCTTAAAAAAGATTATTGTAGATTTAAGAAACAATACTGGTGGATATATGGATGCTGCAACAAATATTGTAGATGAATTTTTAAAGGAAGACAAGGTTATAGTATATACAAAAGGTAGAGCAAGACCAAAAATTATTACCACTTCTACTTCAAAAGGTTTATGTAAAGACGATGAAATAATTGTATTAATAGATGAATGGTCTGCTTCGGCCAGTGAAATTTTTGCAGGTGCAATTCAGGATAATGACAGAGGAATTATTATTGGAAGACGTTCGTTTGGAAAAGCTCTTGTTCAGGAACCTACTATATTTTCAGATGGATCTTCTATGCGATTAACCATTGCCAGATATTACACTCCTACAGGCAGGTGTATTCAAAAATCTTATAAAAACGGTTTGGATAATTACTATAATGACATTGAAGTGAGGTATTTAAATGGAGAATTTGAACAAATGGATAGTATCAGGTTTGTAGATTCTTTGAAATTTACCACACCCGGAGGCAGAACAGTATATGGTGGAGGCGGTATTATGCCCGATATTTTTGTTTCAGTTGATACTGTGGGTATTTCCTACTATTATTCAATGGTTTCCAATAAGGGATTGATATATAAGTTCGCCTTTGATTTTACAGATGCTCATAGAGAAGAGCTTCTCACTTTGAAAGATTATAAAGAGATTGAAAATTATTTAAACAACAAAAATTTAGTTGAAAAATTTGTTAATTATGCTCAAAAAGAAGGAGTAATACCAAATAATGAGCAAATTAAAATTTCAAGAAAAGTAATTTCGGTTCAAATTAAAGCCTATATTGCTCGTAATATTATTGATAATATTGGTTTCTATCCAATAATCATGAAGATCGATAAAACACTTCTTAAAGCTGTTGAGGAGTTTGAAAATTAATTTCAATCAACAATACTAACAAAGCCCTGATTATCTACATATCCTTTCAGCTCCGTTTCACGCCATTGATTATTATTTATTCCAAATCCTTTAACAAGCAATTTGCCATTTTCATTTAAAGTATCAGAATTATTATTCAGCATTTTAATTGTTGCTCCGGGTAATGCTCTTCCAACACTTTCATCTTTTTTGCATTTCTGTAAGAACGGTTTCCCTGCTATATCTCTACCTTTTATATTTGATGTATTTAATGAAATTAAAGGGAAATGGTCTGTACCATAACCTTCCAATATTTCAACTTTATAATTGTCTTCAAACTGTTTTTTAATATCAACAGGAATATTTCCGTCAACTATAAAAATTCGCCTTAATGAATTATTGATATCTAAGTTTTTAGTTTCAACTATTTCATTAAAAACTTTGCAATTACAAATTAATCCTGTTATGTTTTCATTGTGAATAATCTGAACAATTTTATCTGCATTAATTGTGCTTGAGCAATAAGAATTTATTCCATATAATACTGGATACCAAATTTTGAAGATCACATAATTTATCGAATTTTGAGGTAATGCAGTATATATAATTTCGTTTTCTTTAAATTTTAAAACTTGATTAATACTTATAATATTTAGTAAAATATTTTCATTAGAAAAATTAAAAGTTTCTAATTTGTTATTAATAGTTTTGTAAGCGATAGATTTTTTTGTGAACGTATTTATTTTAATAGAATGTTTGTTATTTGCTTGTATATTCTCAAAATACGTAATATTAATATCAGACAATTGTAGGGTTTTTTTCAAAGCTTTTGTTGTAATAAGCAAATCGGCATTACTAATTTTTAAAACATCATTAATTTGTTCTGAAGTATCAGATAAATTTAAATTTATGATTGTTTTATCCAATAGAGTGTATGCTAAATTTGCATTAATATTATCTTCATTTTCAAGGTAAGTAGCAATAGTAGTTATGTTCTCTGTTCCTTTTTTTAGAGAATCTGCCATCAACAAGATATTTTTAACAATTTCCCTATCTTTAACAAATTTCTTAAAATAAAACTTTAATGTATGATAATCTTTTAATCTATATAAAAAAGATACGGTTTCAAGTTCTTTTACTTTTTGCCTTACTTCAAAAGCTGTAGAAGTTTTAGGCATAAGTTCTCCTATGTTGATAGTTATTTTTTTTCTTTTAGGTCTGAATTTGAATTTTATTAATTCTTTTTGACTTACTTTAAAAGTAAATGGTGAACCAAGTGCATTATCAACATTAAAAGGAATTATTGATGCGTTTGTGATGTTTGCAATTTTTTCAAATCCTTTTTTAAATCCAAGCATAAATCCACCTCTAGGCATCTCTCCTTCAGCAAAAATGCAAACTATTTCTCCTCTTCCAATCTCAGTTTTACAAGCCTTGTAAAATTTTACCATATCATCTTTTCTTCCCACAGGGTTTAAAGGTATCATTCTTAATTTGTTTAGAAAGGCTTTTAAAAGAGGGTGTTCCATAACATCTTTGTAAATAACAAATCTAACTTTTCTGTTTTGACCAATTATTACAATAAATGAATCGAGGAATGAATTGTGGTTTGAAATTAATAATGCTCCATCTTTTTTAGGAACATTTTCTTTTCCAATAATTTCAGTTTTATAAAAAGACCTACCTATTGACTTAAATATTATTTTTATAAAGAACTCAAACATCTTTAAATTTTACTCTTTTTAAAAAACTGAATAAATTTGTTTCGCATTTCGGGAATAAATACAAAACCGATAATAGTCATTATCCAAATAACTATTGAAATTACTAAAAAAATGGTGTTAGTGTTTTCAATTAAAAATATAAATCCTGAAGCAACAAAAATAAATAAAAATACTGCTAAATTATTGAATGCAATAATATCACCAAGCTTTCTACCTTCAACTCTGTCTTGCATAAAAGCATTTAAAGGTATTTTATAAAATCCTGCAAAGAAAGATGCCAGTACCATTAAAATAATAAACATTACACCTTGTACCTGAAAAATATAAATTATAGAAATATTAACGGCGAAACCAATTCCCCCAATTGGAACAAATCCCAATTGTACTTTTTTATTTGATAAATAGCCTGACAAAAAGCTTCCAAAAGCAATACTAACAGCAATAGCAGCCATTATCCATCCTGTTTGAGTGTATGTGTATCCTAATTTGTTTGGGCAATGAGTAATAAGATTCATTTCTATCATTGCAGCAGCCAGCCAAAACATTCCAAGACTTAAAACAATATAATTTAGACTCTTAACTGATCTCGACCATTTAATTGAATGAATTAAAAATACTAATGGATTCAAATGTTCTTTTTTCTTTTCAATGGGTTTTGATTCCTGAACCTTTATTAAAGTACTGGTCATCCAGCCTGTTAATGAAAATGTAAAAAACAATAATATTATAAATATTTCACGATTATTTGTAAGATCAGAGATTAAACCTGCTATAACCGCACCAATTAAATTTCCCAAAAAATTCATCATTTCAAGTGCACCAATACCAAATGAAATTCCTTCTTTTCCACCCACATCTCTTATTAGTCCATATTTTGCAGGAGAAAACAAACAACTTTGCAATCCCATTAAAAATATTGAAATTAATACAAAATAAAGTGAGTTTGTAAGAAAACCAATTGATGCAATAGCCATTATTGGAATTTCTGATATTTTAGCAATAATTACAATTTTGCGTTTTAAATATAATTTAGATAAGTATCCGGCATAAGGAGATAAAAGGATGTATGGAATAATAAATAGTCCGCCGGCAATTGCAATTATTTTATTTTCATTATTTTGTGCAACCCAATATATACATATAAATCCGGTGAGTTTTTTCAGTAAATTATCATTAAGTATTCCTAAAAAACTTGTTGAAAGTAATGGTCCCCAATTAGGTTTTTTTGATTTCATTATTCAAAGAAACCAATTTTAGCTCACATAATATGTGTTTTAGCTTGTTATTTTTAAGTTTTTAAACAATAAAAAAGGGAGGTTATGCACCTCCCTTTCTTTCTCTAATAATATGATAAAAAAACTTAATTTGTCAATGAATATCTCAAAAATCTTGTTACAGTTAATTCGTTATCAGCTTCCTGTAAATATTGCTGTACTGATTTTTTCCCGTCTTTAATAAAATCCTGACTCAACAAAGTACTTTCTTTGAAAAATTTATTAAGCTTACCCATCGCAATTTTCTCAAGTAGTTCTTCCGGTTTACCTTGTTCACGAGCTTGTCCTTTACCAATTTCAATTTCTTTCTGAATTACTTCTTCGGGGACATTATCTTTACTTACAGAAACAGGATTCATTGCAGCAACTTGCATTGCAACATCTTTTCCGACTTGAATATTTTCAATTCTTTTATTCATTCCAACTATAGTTGCAAGTTTACTTCCTAAATGTATATAAGGAATAACAAATTCAGCTTCCAACACATCATAATAAGTTAAATCAACTTTTTCTCCTACAACACCTGTTTTTTCCACAACTAATTCTGCAATTGACTTATCATTAATTGTTAATTTTAATAACTCTTCAAGATTAGATGGGTTATTTGCAAGAGCTGTATCTGCTATTTGATTAGCAAATAATACAAAATCTTCATTTTTAGCAACAAAATCTGTTTCGCAGTTCAACGCAACAATAATACCTTTTTTATTATCATCACTTGCTTTTGCAATTACAACTCCTTCACTTGCTTCTTTATCTGCTCGTTTGTTAGCAATAGCTTGTCCGCGTTTTCTTATGGTTTCAATAGCTTTATCGAAATTACCATTTGATTCAACCAAAGCATTTTTGCAGTCCATCATTCCTGCTCCTGTTACTTTTCTTAATTTAGCTACTTCAGCTGCTTTTACTTGACTCATTTTTTATTATAATTAAATATTAAATTTATTCTTTATCTTTTTTTCTACTTTATTTGTCTGTTATTTTTTTGCTGCTGTTTTTCTTGCAGCTTGTTTTTTTTCTTCGGATTTTTCTTCTATTTTTTCTACTAGTTCTTCTTTATTATCTGCTTCCTTTTTCTTTTCATCTGATTTTTCCTCCGGCTTTTCTTTTTGAGCTTTTTTCTCACGCTGTGCTACATCTTTTTCCCGTTCTGTTTTTCTTTCCTCAAGTCCTTCTTTAACTGCATCAACCATTACACCTGTAATTAAATCAATTGAATTTGATGCATCATCATTAGAAGGAATTACAAAATCTATTGAATTAGGATTTGAATTTGTATCAACCATACCAAATACAAGAATATTTAATCTTTTGGCTTCGCGAACAGCTATATATTCTCTTGCAACGTCAACAACAAAAATAGCTGCAGGCAATCTATTCATATCTGCAATGCTACCAAGGTTTTTCTCTAATTTTGCTCTTTGTCGCGTAATTTGGAGCCTTTCCCTTTTTGACATATTTTTAAATGTGCCATCTGTAGCCATTCTGTCAATTATTGACATTTTTTTAATAGCTTTTCTAATAGTTGGGAAATTTGTTAACATACCACCTGCCCAACGTTCAGTAACGTAAGGCATATTAATAGTTTTTACCTTTTCAGAAACTATTTCTTTTGCTTGCTTTTTTGTTGCAACAAACAGTATTTTTCTTCCCGATTTTGCAATCTGTTTTATTGCATCTGCAGCTTCATCAAGTTTAGCTTGAGTTTTATACAAATCAATAATGTGTATTTCATTACGCTCCATAAAAATATATGGAGACATATTCGGATTCCATTTTCTTTTTAGATGACCAAAATGTACTCCTGCACTTAAAAGGTCTTTGAAATTTGTTCTAGACATGAATTATTATTTTAAATTTACATTCTATTATTTTACCAATTACTAAGTAGTGTTATTTAACAGTCTTAGTAATTTAGATACTAAACTTAAGCAAGCGTTTTTAACGTTTACTAAATTGAAATTTCTTGCGAGCTTTCTTTTGTCCTGGTTTTTTCCGTTCAACTATGCGTGAATCTCTGGTAAGTAATCCTTTAGATTTAAGTAGTGACTTTACTTCTTCATTTTCTTTAACTAATGCTCTTGCTATTGCTAAGCGTGCCGATTCTGCTTGTCCTTTAAAGCCTCCACCAAAAATGTTTATTTTTATATCGTATTTATCTTTTGCTTCAATCAAATTTAATGGTTGTGTTACAATATACTGAAGTTGCGGTGTTGGAAAATATACTTTGTAATCTTTATTATTAACAATAATGCTACCTTTTCCTTCTTTAATATAAATTCTAGCAACTGCTGATTTTCTTCTTCCTATTGTATTGATAACTTCCATTATAAATTATTTGGTTTCGTTTAAATTAATTTGTTTTGGATTTTGAGCTTCATGTGGATGCTCATCGCCAACATATATAAATAAATTGTGAAATATTTTTCTTCCCAATCTGTTTTTAGGCAACATTCCTCTTACAGCTTTTTCAATAAGTAAAGCAGGATTTTTTTCAAATAGCCGCTTAACAGATGTCGTTCTTTGTCCACCCGGATACCCTGTGTGATGAATATATTCTTTGTTTTCCCATTTTAAACCTGAGAGTTGAATTTTCTCAGCATTTATAATGATTACATTATCACCACAATCAACGTGTGGAGTAAAATCAGGTTTGTGTTTACCTCTTAAAACTTTAGCCGTTTGCGATGATAATCGGCCTAAAATTGCATCACTTGCATCAAATAATATCCACCCTTTTTTAACAGTTGCCTTATTTGCTGAAATCGTTTTGTAGCTTAATGTATTCACTTCTATTATTCTTAAGTTTCTAATTCACACGCAAATATCTATAAATAATACTGAATTGCGGAGTGCAAAAATACAATATATTTTGTAAATACAAACATTTAATCAAAAAATTCTTTAAGTTTATCTGTAATAAACTTCAACTGTTCATCATCAAATTCTGAATGCATTGGCAAAGAAATAACTTTTTGACTTAAATATTCTGTTACAGGGAAGTCTCCTTGTTTGTATCTTGGATCTGTATATGCTTTTTGCAAATGTAAGGAAACAGGATAATAAATTGGTGTAGGAATACCATTTGATTGAAGATGTTCCTGAAGTTTGTCTCTGTCAATATTCTCAATTACTAATGTATATTGATGATAAATATGACTTGATTTTTCATATTTAAACGGTGTAGTTAAATTTGGAATATCTTTAAATACATTATCATAATATGAAGCCGCATATTGTCTCGCTTTATTATATTTGTCAAGATGTTTTAATTTTATTCTTAAAACAGCAGCCTGAATGCTGTCTAACCTAGAGTTAACACCAATATCATCATGATAATATCTTTTTGTCATTCCATGATTTACTATTGAACGAAGTTTTTTTGCCAGATTATCATTATTAGTAAAAATTGCTCCTCCGTCACCAAAGCAACCCAAATTTTTTGAAGGGAAAAAAGATGTGCAACCAATATCAGATATTGTTCCTGCTTTCTTTTTGCTACCATCATTGAAAAAATAATCAGCACCAACAGCTTGTGCTGTGTCTTCAATAATAAACAGATTATGTTTTTTTGCAATATCATTTATCTTTTCCATTTCAGCACATTGACCAAATAAATGAACAGGAACAATTGCCTTTGTTTTTGAAGTAATTGCTCTTTCAATTGCATTGGGGTCAATATTGAAAGTTTTTGGATCTACATCTACAAGTACGGGTGTTAGTTTTAATAATGCAATAACTTCAACAGTGGCAACAAAAGTAAAATTTGTTGTAATCACCTCATCTCCGGGCTG
The DNA here is from genome assembly GCA_964442075.1 of uncultured Bacteroidales bacterium. Lineage (GTDB taxonomy): Bacteria > Bacteroidota > Bacteroidia > Bacteroidales > CAYTAU01 > CAYTAU01. The sequence continues at coordinate 43,628 of CAYTWH010000010.1, read as the reverse complement.
CAAGCCTAATCCCATCATTGCAATTTGAAGGGCATCTGTACCATTGGCACAAGGAATTACATTTTTAACGCCAAGATATTCCTCAAATTCTTTTTGAAATAATTGTACTTCTTCACCATTAATAAATGCTGTTTTATCAATAACATTTAAAATAGCATTATCTACTTCGTTCTTAATTTTTAAATATTGACTTTGTAAGTCAACCATTTTAATATCTCTCATAAATAATATTTTTTTGCAAAAATAAATAAACTTGCATTAGTGTCAATCTAAATTCAATACTATTATATATATTGTTTAAATGTTATTTAACATTTTGCCAGAAGTACTTGGAATCTATTGATCAAATCCCCCAATCAATCTCAACTTTTTCTTTTTCTTTTAAAAAGTGGTTAGTTTTAGAAAAATGCTTACATCCAAAAAATCCATTATAGGCAGAAAAAGGAGAAGGATGAGCAGCCTTAAGAACATGATGTTTTCCTGTATCAATTAAAACTTCTTTATTCTGAGCATATCTACCCCATAAAAGAAAAACTATTCCCTCTTTATTTTCCGAAACCTTTTTAATAACGGCATTGGTAAAAGTTTCCCAGCCCTTGTTTTGGTGAGAACCTGCATTGCTTTCCCTTACTGTTAGTGTAGCGTTTAACAACAATACTCCCTGGTCTGCCCATTTTTCAAGGCTACCATGCGTTGGTATATCTATACCAATATCGGTTTTTAGTTCTTTAAAAATATTTACAAGAGAAGGTGGTGGCTTTATTCCTTCTTGCACAGAAAAACATAAGCCATGAGCCTGCCCTTTTCCATGATATGGGTCTTGTCCAATAATTACTACCTTAACATTATCGAGCGGTGTTCTGTTAAAAGCAGAAAAAATGTATTCTCCCGGCGGATATAGGGTATATTTTTTCTTTTCTTCGATTAAAAAATTCTTTAATTCTTTAAAATATTCAGAATTAAACTCATTTACCAAAACTTTTTTCCAACCATCATGTATTTTGGGGTTTATGTCAGACATTATAACGATTTTTAAATAAATAATTCGCTTTAAAATTATCAATATTAAGTTCTTTATCAAAATATATTTTAAAACAACTTAAAAAATACCTAATTTTATAAATTAATTACTGTGTACGACAAAGCAGATAAAAGATTCAAAAGAGAAATTGATATTTCTGAAATGGTATCCGGTACATATATTATTCAAACAATTATAGGAGACAGTAATTATACAACAAAAATCGTTGAAAATTAAAACGACGAACAACAAACGTATAATAATTATATGCTTTTTAATATCAGAAAATATAGTGTTTTATTTATACTGGTTATTGTATTAATTATTTTTTCTTGTAAAAAAGATAAGTCTTTAGATAATAATATTGATTATTCCTATTTTCCTGATATTATTGGAACATGGGTTGAATATGATATTACAAAAATCCATATTGATGATCCATCTGCAATTTATGATACAGTTAAATATAAGATAAGAGAAACAATTGAATCTAAATATACAGATACAACAGGAAATGAAGTAATACGAATTGAAAGATATATAAAACATTCCGATACAACAGCATGGATAATTAAAGATGTATGGACAGCACAATTTTTAAATGCTTCTTTACATAAAACTGAAGAAAATATTAAGTACATTAAAATTGCATTTCCTGCAAAAATTGATAAAGAATGGAATGGAAATGCTTATAATATTTATGATAGCCAAATTTATGAAATTACAGAATTAGATAAAGATGAAACTATTAATAGTTTTAATTTTGACTCGGTTTTAACAGTTACTCAGATAAACGATTCAAGCCTCATTCATAAAAATTACGCTATCGAAAAATTTGCCAAAAATATAGGATTGGTATACAGGCATAGCATTGAAATAACATCTGATATAACTCTTCAATCAATACCTATAGAAGAAAGGATAACTACAGGTGATATATATATACAGAAAGTTATAAATTTTGGAAATTAAAATTTAATTGAGATGATGAAAAAAATAAAAATTACAATAATATTGATTTTTACTATTAACACAATTTTTGGACAAGTTGCACCTAATAAATATTGGATTCAATTTACTGATAAAAATAATACTCCGTATTCAATTAGTAATCCACAAGATTTTTTAACACAAAAAGCTATTGACAGACGTACAAATCAAAACATTACTATTGTTGAAAATGATCTGCCTGTAAACACTGTTTATATTGACAGCCTGGAAAGCCTTGGACTAACCATACTAAATGTGTCGAAATGGATTAATGCTGTTACTGTTTATACTACAGATACTTTATTAATTGATACAATTGAAAATATTTCTTTTATAGCAAATAGCTCTAAAGTTGGGATACTCAAATCTAATAATGTTTCCGATGATTTTATTAAGGCTGATTTTCCAATTGTTAATAATACTAAATCTATAAAGTTATTTTATGATTACGGGGCAGCCACAAATCAAATTACTATGCTTAATGGCCATGAATTGCATGATTTAGGTTATCGCGGACAAGGGATGTTAATTGCTGTAATTGATGCTGGGTTTTTTAATGTAGATTCTTTTCCTGCTTTTGATAGCTTATGGGCAAATAATCAAATTATTACTACAAGAGATTTTGTAAATAGTGGTTCCAATATTTTTGATCAACATTCTCATGGAATGAGTGTTTTATCAATTATAGCTGGTAATTTGCCTGGTCAACTAGTCGGAACAGCTCCTGAAGCTGATTATTTATTATTGCGTTCAGAAGATGCCGGTTCTGAATTCACAATTGAAGAAGACAACTGGATTTCTGCTGCCGAATATGCTGACAGTCTTGGTGTAGATATTATTAATACATCTCTTGGATACGAAACATTTGATGATGCATCACAAGATTATACATATAATGATATGGATGGGAATACTGCTAAAATTTCAATAGGTGCTGATATTGCTTCGAGTAAAGGAATTTTAGTTGTTGTAAGTGCGGGAAATTCAGGTGATAAACCATGGCATTACGTTGGTGTTCCTGCCGATGCAGACAGTGTACTTACAGTTGGCTCAGTGGATGCCAGTGGTGTATATTCTTCTTTTAGTTCAACCGGACCTACCGTAGATGAACGAATTAAACCCAATATTACGGCCCAGGGAGGAAATACTGTTTGTCAAACAGCAGGAGGTTCAATAGGATATGGGAATGGTACTTCATTGTCTGCTCCAATAATTACTGGACTTGCCGCATGTTTATGGCAAGCTAATCCTGATGCAACAAATATGGAATTAATAGAATATATTGAGAAAAGTGCAAGCCAATATAATTCACCTGATTCATTGTTAGGTCATGGATTACCCGACTTTGCTCTTGCACATTTATTGCTTCAGAATACTGAAAATGATAATATTTTAAATGAAGATTATTATAGGTTTTATCCTAACCCTTTTACCGACGAAATAAATGCAGAGTTTTTATTGGCAGATAGTCAGGCTGTTACTGTTGAGATTTTTAATGTCTTAGGAAAAACAGTATATTCTAATAAAGAAATGAAAAGCAATACAATATATAATAAAATAAGAATAAATAATTTAAGTAATTTGGGAAGTGGAGTTTATATTATTAAATTAACTACAGAAAATAAAGTATATCAAGATAAAATATTAAAGAATTAATTCTTTTTTTTATTTCTGAAAAAAGATGCAAAATCACCTGACATTATTAGAACTTACCAAAAAATTAAAAAGTGTATTTGAAGCATCTTTTACAGATACATTTTGGATTGTTGCAGAAATAAGCAGTATCAATTTCAATCAGAGTGGACATTGTTATATGGAATTGGTAGAAAAAGACCCTGATAATGACAAAATTCTGGCAAGAATAAAAGCAAATATTTGGTCTTATGCTTTGCGAATGATAAAGCCATATTTCGAAACAACAACGGGGCAACAACTAAGTGAAGGATTAAAAATATTGATTAATGTTGGAGTTGAGTATCACGAGATTTACGGAATAAGTCTGAATATTATTAATATTGATCCAAGCTATACTATTGGCGATATTGAAAGAAGAAAGATTGAGATAATAAATAAATTAACAGAAGAGGGTGTAATTAACATGAATAAGGAACTGGAAATACCATCCGTTCCGCAAAAAATTGCTGTTATTTCTTCTGAAACTGCAGCAGGTTATGGCGATTGGTTAAATCAATTAGATAATAATAAGTATGGATATAAGTTTTATTACAAACTTTTTCCTGCATATATGCAAGGTAAAAATGCTGAACAGTCAATTATAAATGCTTTAGAAAAAATATATGAATATGAAGACTTCTTTGATATTGTAGTAATAATTAGAGGAGGAGGATCACAGGCAGATTTTAATTGCTTTAATACTTATTTGTTGGCATATTATATTACTCAATTTCCTCTCCCGATAATTACAGGAATAGGGCATGAAAGAGATGAAACTATTGTTGATATAGTTGCTAATTTAAAACTAAAAACCCCTACAGCAGTTGCAGAATTTATTATTAATAAAATGGAATCGTTTGACTCGCTTCTTAAAAGCGTACACAATGAGGTAATTGAAAAGGCACTTAATATTATTAATAATTTAAAACATGATTATGAAAAAATTGCTTTTACTGTAAATAATTTTGTTAAGAACATTATAAGTCAGGAGAATTTTAAATTGCAATTAATTAAAAAAGAACTTTACAATCAAAGTAATATTAAGCTTACAAAAAATAAAAATATAATATCACAAAGTATAAATAATGTAAGCAATATATCAAAATATAGAATAAAATTTCTTTCAAACGAATGCGACGATATTTTGAATCAAATTAAAATTAAAAGTGAAAATTATTTTCATAAAAAAAAATTCGAAAATGAACTAATACATAGTAAAATTGAAGCATTAAATCCACAAAAAATATTAAAACGAGGATATTCAATTACAACTCACAATGGTAAAGTATTAAAGTCTTCGAAAAACATTAAAGAAAACTATGTAATTGAAACTAAACTTTATGATGGAAAATTAAAAAGTACTGTTAATTATATTGAAAAATAGTCTTTATCAAAAATTTGCAAACTGAATAAATTATTAATTACTTTTGTTTGCCAAAAAATATATTAAAAACATAAATACAACTAAAATAAAACATTGCATAATTTCAATGAATAAAACACATAAATACCATAGAATAATATTTGTTTTTCTTGTATTGTTTTTTGTTTCATGTGAAAAAGAAATTACACTTGATTTGCCGCAATCAGAAGATAAAACTGTAATTGAAGGAGAAATAGAATTAGGCGAATATGCATGTGTTATTATTACAAAAAATTCTTCATATTTTGATCCTGTTGTGGTTAAGCCTATTATTAATTACATCAGTCAGGATATTTTAGATATCTTACCTCAAAGTATTATTGACACATTAAGTCTTATTAAAGTTCCGGATGTTATTGACACATCTGCCTTTGTAACAGTTTCTAATGGCAATCAAATTGATACACTGCAATTGAGTTTTGATTATTTCAAACTTCCGTTTATAATGTATAAAGGCAATAAGATTAAAGGAGAAATTGGTAAAACATATAATTTAAAGGTTGTTACCGGAGGTAAAACATATACTTCAACAACCACCATTCCGCCTCCGGTTGAGTTGGATAGTGTTAGATTCAAGTTTGTGAAAGAACCTGAAGATAGTATAGGATTTGTTTGGATTTATTTTCACGATCCACCTACTGTGGGTAATTTTTATAGAGGTTACACAAAAACACTTGGCAAAGACAACATTTTTGTTCATCCTTATAGCTCGGTATCTGATGATCTTTTTGCTAATGATAAACAAATTTCCTATGCACTTAATCGTGGCTGGGATCCTGCTCAAGGTGATGCATATTTTGACGATGAAAATACTTTTCCTTGGTGGTCATTTATTGTTGGTGAGACTGTTGTTGTTAAACTTAGCACATTAGATGCAACTCATTATGATTTTTGGTATTCAGTTGAGATTCAAATGGCGACTGACGGAAATCCTTTTGCTTCACCAACAAGTGTTCGTACAAATATTGAAGGCGGTGCAATTGGTATCTGGGGAGGATATGGTACATATCTTGATACAATTAAAATTGATGAAAATGTAATTTTAGAAAATTAATAAATTTAAAAAATTGTTTTATGGATTTATTTAAAAAAATGGATAATTTAAATGAAAAAAATGAAAATTCAATAAACTTAGATAGTGAAATTGAAAAAATAAAATGTTTGATTATTGGTTCAGGACCTGCTGGATATACTGCTGCAATTTATGCTGCAAGAGCTAATTTAAAACCTGTTTTATATGAAGGATTACAACCTGGTGGACAACTTACAACAACAACAGAAGTTGAAAATTTTCCTGGTTATCCGAATGGTATTGATGGTCCAACAATGATGGAAGATCTTAAAAAACAAGCTGAACGATTTGAAACAGATATTCGTTGGGGATTAGCAACAAATGCTGATTTAAGTAAATCACCATTCAAAATTATTATTGACAATAAAAAACAAATTGAAGCAGAAAGTGTAATAATTGCAACTGGAGCTACTGCAAAATACCTAGGACTGGAATCTGAAAATAAATATAAAGGTCAAGGAGTTTCTGCTTGTGCAACTTGCGATGGTTTCTTTTATAAAGGACAAGATGTAGCAGTTGTAGGTGGTGGTGATTCCGCAGCCGAAGAGGCAACATATCTTTCAGGTATTTGCAAAAAAGTATACCTGATTATTAGAAAAAATTATATGAGAGCCTCTAAAGCTATGATTGAAAGAGTTGAAAAAACTTCTAATATTGAAGTTTTATATGAACATGTTACACAAGAAGTTTTAGGAGATGCAAATGGTGTTTCAGGTGTCAGATTGATTAAAAAAAATAATGAAGAAGTTGAAATTAGTATAACAGGTTTTTTTGTTGCTGTAGGGCATCATCCTAACTCAGATATTTTTAAAAAATATATTGATGTAGACGAAGAAGGTTACATTAAAACAAAACCGGATTCATCATTAACTAATATTGCTGGTGTTTTTGCTTGTGGCGACATACAAGATGCTAAATATAAACAAGCCATAACTGCCGCAGGTTCAGGGTGTATGGCTGCTCTTGATGCGGAAAAATATCTTTCAGCAAAAATATAGCTTTTATTATGCAACCTTTTTTAAAAAAACGCAGTCTTCTTTAAGTAGAAAGTTTAATATTGATAATTGATGAATCTATTTTTTTTAATTTATCAAAAAATAACTGCAATTAGTAAAAATTATTTTTAAAATAAATAATATTTTGTATTATAAATAATATTAAATTTCTTAATTTTGTATTCAAACTTTATTATTAATTTCTTTAAAATAACTATTATGAAAAAATTAACTTTTTTAATGACCATTTTGCTTTTTGTAGGATTGGTCACAAATTTAAATGCTCAAATTTATCAGGAGGATTTTGAAAGTGGTTTTGTAAACTACCAAAGTTCTGCAAATAGTTCTGATGCTTGGGCTTTGGAAACTGTTATTATACATGGAGGTACGCAAAGTACACATGTTACATACACAGCTAGTTGTTTTGATACTTTAATACAAACAACTGTATTTGATTTAACAGGAACAACAAACCCACAACTTAGTTTTTGGCACATTGCTAAAGCTGAAGGTGATTATGATGAGTGTTATGTGAAAATATCTACTGACGGAGGTAGTACTTATACTGCTTTTCCTGTTGGAGAATATTTAGGTGCTTCAACAAATTACAGTATTGAAGGAAATTTCTGGGAAGATTCATATCCTGGATGGGGTACTGGTAATGAAACACCGGATAATACATGGTGGAAAAAAGAAACATTCGACCTTAGTGCATACAATACATCATCTACAGTTATTATTATGTTTGAATTAACTGGAGATGGTTCTGGACAAAGAGATGGTTGGTATTTAGATGACATTATGATAGAGGAAATTACATGTCCAGCTCCAACTGCATTAACCGCAACAAATATTTTATCTACTTCTGCAGATCTTGGTTGGGTAACAGGTGGAGCTTCAGATTGGAATATTGAGATTGATACAGCTGGTTTTGCACTTGGTACAGGAAACTTTGCAACAATAAGTTCAAATCCATTTAGTTTGCCTCCTTTATTAACGCCAAATACTAGTTACGATTTTTATGTGCAAGATTCTTGTGGTGTAGGAGACTTAAGTGCATGGGTTGGTCCATTTACTTTTACAACACTTTGTAATGCTTTTTCAGCAAGTTTTACTGAAGATTTTGATGCTGTAACAACTCCTGATCTTCCAAGTTGTTGGAATGATTTAGTTGTAGCTACTACAACATTTGCTGATGTTATAACTTCAACATCACAAGCAAATTCAGGTGCTAATAGTGCACGTTTATATAATTCATCTGCAACAAGTGTTGACTATATATTGTTAATATCACCTGAATTATCAGATTTGACATTTCAAGCAAATAGAATAAGATTTATGGCTCATATGAGTAGTAGTGGTTTAGAAGTTGGAACTATGACAGACCCAACTGATGAGACTACATATACTCTTTTCCAAGCAATACCAGAAAATACTGGTACATGGACTGAGTACACTGTGGATTTTGATGCTAGCTATACAGAAACAGATACATATATTGTACTCCGTCATGCTTGTGATTATACATATGATTACATATATATTGATGATTTCACATATGAACCAATACCTTCATGCTTCCCTCCTACTACTTTAGATGCTACAAATATAACAACAACTGGTGCAGATTTTTCTTGGGTAGCTCCTACTTTAGGAACTCCTGCAAATTATGAGTGGTTGGTTGTTCTATCTGGTGCAGGTTCTGGTGGTACAGCAGAAGCATCTGGAACTACTGTAGCTCCTATTGTTATCTCAAATACTAATACATTATCCTCTTCAACATCTTACGATCTTTTTGTGAGAACAGACTGTGGAGCTGGAGACTACAGCGCTTGGGCAGGACCTTTTACTTTTACTACTGCTTGTGATGTTTTTAGTACTAATTTCACAGAAGGGTTCGAAGCAGCTATAGCTCCTCCAATATGCTGGACAATGGCCTATGCAAATGCTACACCAGCTGCCAGTAACCTAATGACACATTCAACTACTGAGTTTTATAATGGAGCTCAATCATTTCGTTTTTCTTCTATAGCTACTGGATCTCCTTATGAACAGTATTTAATAACACCTGAATTAAATTATGGTGTAAGCAAAATGCTTACTTTCCAATATAGAGAATCTACTGGTGCTGAGACATTTAGCGTAGGAGCATCAACAACAGGAAATGACTATACTACTGATTTCACATGGAGTGTTGATATTACTGATGCTAGTAATACTGCCTGGACTGAATTTTCAATGATTATTCCTGCTGGTACAAAATATGTTGCAATTCAATATAAATCTGTCTATGAGTATTATTTATATGTAGATGAATTTATTATTGATGACGTACCTACTTGTCCAGCTCCTACTTTCTTAACAGCTAATGCTTTTGAAACATCTGCTGAATTAGCTTGGACTGAAAATGGAACAGCAACATCATGGAATATTGAACTAGATACTGTTGGATTCACCCCTACAATGGTAGCAACACAAACAGGCGTTACAAACCCATACACATATGCAGGTTTAACAGCTGAAACAGATTATGAATATTATGTTCAAGCTGATTGTGGTGGTAATCAAAGTACTTGGACTGGACCATTTAGTTTTTCTACAACAATGACTCCTATATCAAATCCAACTAGTTGTGAACTTGGAATTGATATAGTTGACGATGGTTGTATAGAAATTCCATTAACTGTTTCTGGTGTGGGTGTTTCAGAAATTTTAAGAGAAGTGAAATTTATTCAGACTCATACTTGGGTATCTGACCTGGATGTTACCCTTATTTCACCTGAAGGTATTTCAGTTACACTTACTTCAGCAAATGGTGGTATGGATGAAAATTATGGTGCAGTTGGAAGTTCATGTAGTGAATATACTTCATTTGACATGAATGGCCTAGATGGCCCTATAACAGGTGGTACAGCTCCATTTATTGGTTCATTTGTCCCAGAAGGAGATTTTGATGATTTCAATACAGGTGCAGACTTAAATGGAATCTGGAAAATTAAAATTTGTGACCTTGCAGCTGGTGATTTTGGACAATTTATGTTCGCAGAACTTGTTTTTGGAATAATAAGTACAGAAACAGATATTATAACTTATACTTTCCCAGAACAAACTGGACCAGCAACAATTGACCTTGGTAATCATACTGTTGATATTGAAGTTGGATTTGGAACTGCTTTAACCGGATTAGTTGCTACATATACACTTTCAACAGGTGCTACTGCTGATATCGTTGGTACTCCTCAAAATAGTGGTACTACTGTTAATGATTTTTCAGCTACAGGTTCACTTACTTATACTATAACTGCAGAAGATTTAACTACAACTCAAGACTGGATAGTAAATGTTACTGTTGCAGCTGCACTTTTAGATGAAACGGATATAATCACTTATAGTTTCCCAGAACAAACTGGCCCAGCTACAATTGATGCTGTAAATCATACTGTTGACATTGAAGTGAATTGGGAAGCTGATTTAGCAAATTTAACTGCAGATTTCACCCTTTCTTATAATGCTAGTGCTGATATTGGAGGAACTGCTCAAGTTAGTGGAGTTACAGCTAATAACTTTACAAGCGATGTTACATATACTATTACTGCTGAAGATGGTAGTACTACACAAGATTGGATAGTAACTGTAACTCTAGGAGCTACACCACAAGGTGCATTATGCGCTGATCCTATTCCATTAACTTTACCAGTTGTAAATGAAACTGGAAACACAGCTGGTTTTGGAAATAATTATGACGATACAATGGCTTGTAGTAGTTACTACATGACAGGTGATGATATTGTCTATGAATTTACTTTAACTCAAGATGGATTTATTAGTGGTGATATTACAACTACTGATTCATGGCCTGGAATGTTTATTCTTGATGGTTGTCCTGATGCAGGAGCAAATTGTTTAGTAACCAACACAACAACTGGAACATTTACAAGTTTTACTGATCAACCTATAACTGCAGGAACATATTATGTGGTAATTTCAAGTTGGGATGCCCCACTTTCTATTGATTTTGATTTCAATCTTTTATTTACACCACTAGCACCTGAAGTTGCTTGGGATGCAACAACATTTGTTGAAGATGTAGCTAATGACGGAAGTATAGTAACTGTAGTTAATTTAACACTTACTGATGAAACTTTTGCAACTACTGGCATACTTACTACTACAGAATATAGTACAGCTAATGTACCTGCAGGTTTATCAGTAGAAATTAATGCTACTTCAACAACAGTTGCAACAGTTGCTTTAACAGGAAATGCTGTTGCTCACGAAAATTCTGATGATATTGCAAATATGGAAATTACATTCCTTGATGCTGCATTCACAGGAGGTACAGCTACAAATGTTGCTGGTTATACTCAAACAGCTTTAGTTGTTGATTTCGAAGATGCTCCTATTGTTTTAATTATCAATGAGGTTGATGCAGATCAAGTTGGAACAGATGCTAACGAATTTGTTGAACTTTATGATGGTGGAGTAGGAAATTCACCATTAGATGGATATACTATTGTATTTTATAATGGAGGAACTACAGATGCAAGCTATGATGCCTATGATCTTGATGGTTATAGTACTGATGCAAACGGATATTTTGTACTAGGTTCTACAACTGTTCCAAATGTAACCTACGATTTGGGTGCTGTAACTAATCTGATACAAAATGGTGCAGACGCAGTAGCTTTATATATGGATGATGCTACAAATTTTCCCAATGGGACGGCAATTACAATTACAAATATTGTTGATGCACTTGTCTATGATACTGATGATCCTGATGATGCCGAATTGTTAACATTAATAAATACAGGACAACCTCAAATTGATGAAGCAGGACTTGGAGATGCTACATTACATTCTTGTTCAAGATTGCCTAATGGTACTGGTGGGTTATTAAATACAGATACTTATGAACCTGCTATTCCAACTCCCGGTGCTGAAAACATGTATGTTCCGGTATTAGCATGGGATGCAACAACATTTACTGAAACACTAACAAACGATGGAAGTATTGTTACAGTAGTGACTTTGGTATTATCTGATGAAACATTTACTGTTACTTCAGGTGCAATGACTGAAACAACTCATTACACTGTTGCTAATGTACCTACGGGGTTAACTGTTCTTGTAACTGCAATTGACGTTAATAACGCAACTGTTGAATTAATAGGTAATGCAACAAATCACTTAGATGTTGATGATATTGCAAATATGGAAATTACATTTCTTGATGCAGCATTTACGGGTGGTGTAGCAATTAATGTTATTGATTATACTCAAACAGCTATTATAGTTGATTTCTTTGACCTTGCTCCAATGACTTTAGTATGGGATGCAACAACATTTATTGAAGATGTTGCTAATGATGGTAGTATTTCTACAGTAGTTAATTTAGTATTAGTAAGCGAAACATTTACTGTTACTTCAGGAGTAATGACAGCAACAACTCATTATACTGTTGCTAACGTACCCGCCGGATTAACAGTTCTTGTAACTGCAACTGATGCCAATAACGCAACTATTGAATTAACAGGTAATGCAACAAGTCATTTAGATGTTGATGATATTGCAAATATGGAAATTACATTCCTTGATGCAGCATTTTCAGGAGGCGTTGCAGCTAATGTTACAGGTTATACTCAAACTGCACTTGTCGTAGACTTTATGGATCCAGTAGTTCTTACACTTTCTTGGGATGCTACAACTTTTGTAGAAGATGTAGCCAATGATGGAAGTATCTCAACGGTTGTTAACTTAACTCTAAATAATGAGACCTTTGCAACAGTTGGTGCTTTAACTGCTACAGATTTTAGCATAGCTAATGTTCCTGCAGGATTGACAGTTGAAATTACAACAACAAGTACAACAGCAGCAACAGTGACGCTTACAGGAAATGCAACCAATCATGCGAATGCAGACGATATTGCAAATATGGAAATTACATTCCTTGATGCAACATTTACAGGTGGTGTAGCAGCTAATGTTACAGGATATACTCAAGCAGCTTTAGTAGTTGACTTTATGGATCCTGCATTAATTACTGACTTGGATATTGTAATGCCTAATGTATTAAACTATTCTTGTGATTTAACAGCAACAGAGCAGGTACCAATTTGTATTTCAAATGTTGGAGAAACAGTTATTTCATCAGGAGAAGTAATTACTGTTTATTATGAATATCCCATAGGTAATGTAGTAAGTGAGAATATAACATTAGTGTCTGATTTAGGACTAACTGATACTTTATGTTATCAGTTTACACAAACAGTCGATTTTTCAGCTTTAGGAATATATAATATTAGTATTTATTTCTATTATGCAAATGATGAAATATCTTCAAATGATACATTAATTGGTTCAATGGAACATTATGAAGTAATTGTTGATTTAGGAGCTACAAATGACACTATAAGTGTAGGTGCTTATCCAACTACTCTTGATGCTGGTGCTTGCGCTAGTCCAGGTGGATTTACATGTTCTTACCTATGGTCAGATGCTTCAACAGCACAAACACTTGTTGTTAATGCTGATGGTTGGTATACTGTAACTATTTCTGATGACAATGGTTGTGAAGGTATGGATTCAGTATTCGTAATATTAGATGTATTAGTAGATTCTCCTGTGAATGACATGGGAATTTCTATTTATCCTAATCCAACTAACAATATATTGAATATTGAAATTTCAAACAATAATAATATATCAGACCTTAAAATTGAACTTATAAGCGTTCATGGTCAATTAATTAAAGAATTAATGATTGAGAATAATATAAGTGAAATAAATGTTACTGATTTTGCTCCGGGAGTTTATTATTTAAGAATAAATTCAGAAAGCAATATTTTTATTGAAAAAGTAGTAATTCAATAATCATACTTATTACTATAAAAAAATGGCTGCTCAAATGAGTAGCCATTTTTTTATAAATAAAACACTAATGTGAAATTATGAAGAAAGCCTCTTAGCATTATTCTCTTATTATATCAATTGTTTATCTTGAACCCAAACTACAATTGTCTAAATTGGAATTAAACCTCGCTAATGCAGGTTGTTCGATTTTTTCAAATCTCCTATTGCGATAATCGGGGTTGAACAACTTTTTACATATTTTACTTGGAAACGCTACTTGGAAATATAGTGTGTCAATTTAACAAAAAGAAAAAGGCTATCCTTTATTAGAATAGCCCTTAAAATATATGAGTTGTGAAATTTATTTTACTTGTTCAATGGCCCAATTTACAGCTTCATCAAGCATTTCCTGAGGTGGATTTTTAATGAAACCTTGCTCAACCAAAGCAGCTGTCATATCTCTCGATTCCTGAATATCTCTTTTTGCAAACTCAAAAGCTTCTTCCCAAGTCATTTTAATTCTTGCTACTCCGTCCTCTATTGCTTGCATTGCCACATCAGCTGATTCAACTGGAAATACATTTGCCTCGCTCATAGTAGGTACAATATTCTCAGTATCAATACCCCTTTTTTCAGCATAATCAGCTAATGAATGAGCAGCTCTAATTGCCATATTATCTGTTATCTTTTTAGCTCTTACCATTAAAGCACCTTTTAGAATTCCAGGAAATCCAATGGAATTGTTAACCTGATTTGGAAAATCTCCTCTTCCTGTTGCAACAATATACGCACCAGCTTCTTTGGCTGCATAAGGGTAAATCTCTGGAACAGGATTTGCACATGCAAAAACAATTGATTTTTCTGCCATCGAACTTATCCATTCTGGTTTAATTACATCAGGTCCGGGTGTTGAAAGTGTTATTAAAACATCAGCACCTTTCATTGCTTCTTCCATTGTTTGGATTTTATTTGGATTTGTTTTTTCACATAATTCCCATTTCCTATAAAATCTTTTGTCCGCCCTTATGTCTTCTCTATCAGTATTTAATGAGCCTTTAGAATCAAAAACTATCATCTTTTTTGGGTTTCCACCATCAGCAATTATCAATCGGGAAATAGTTGTATTTGATGCACCTGCACCATGAAAAACTATTTTTGAATCTTCAATTTTTCTATTTGTTAGTTTTAAGGCATTTATTAGTCCTGCAAGAGTAACACAGGCTGTTCCTTGTGCATCATCATGCCAAACAGGAATATCACATTCTTCTCTTAATACATCAAGAACTTTATAACAATTTGGTTGTGAAATGTCCTCAAGATTAATAGCTCCAAAACTATGCTGAACCATTTTAACAAATTCAATTATTTTGTCAGGGTCGTTTTTTCCTTGTGCATTTTTACTGTCAATACAAAGAGCTACTCCATCAACTCCGCCTAAATATTTCATCAAAAATGCTTTCCCCTCCATAACTCCTAATCCTCCGGGAGGAGTACAATCGCCATCACCCAGTACACGAGTTGAATCACTTACTACCGCTACAAGATTTCCTCTGTTAGAAAGTTGAAAAGAAGCATCATTATTGTCCCTTATATCTGTTGATACCTTAGAAACACCGGGTGTATACCAAACATTAAACCAATTAAAACCCATTACAGGTGCTTTGGGAACTGTTTGAATTTTGCCACCATAATACTTATGAGAAGTTTCTGCAAGTTTTTTCAAAAAAAATGTTTTACCTTTTGCAATTTGCTCTTGTGTAAAATCATCAGGAAAAATGTCATCTAAATTGTCGAGATTTAATTTTATTTGATCCATTAAGTTGATTTTTAGTTATTATAGATTATAATTTGAATTTATGCAATAAATTTAAGGAATCAAATCAGTTTTTTTAAAAAATCTTCTTTTTTATTTTTATGTTTAATAATATAATTTTTCATAAACAAAAATTTTATTCAAATCCAAATAAATTTAATTCCCTAATATTGAACTGCCTGCATGGGTGAGAAGAAAATAAGTTTAAAAAAATTTGCAAGATAATTATTATCGTTATACATTTGTAGTGAATATAATAATGTAATCATTGCATTTATGAAAAAAACAAATAACATAAGTGAATTTTTATTAGAAAATAATATTAAACCATCATATCAAAGGTTAAAAATATTTGAGTATTTATATGTGCATAAAACACACCCAACAGTAGATGAAATATATAAAGCGCTGAAAGGCGAAATTCCTACTTTATCTAAAACAACTGTGTACAATACTTTGAAACTATTTGTTGACAAAGGAGTTGTGATAATTATAAATATTGAAGATAATGAAACAAGATATGATGCAGATACTTCATTACATGGACATTTTAAATGTGAAAAATGCGGAAATATTTATGATTTTAATGTTCATGACAATGGTTTAACTATTGATTTAAAAAAATTTAAAATAAAAGAAACACACATATATATAAAAGGTATTTGTGAAAAGTGCATAAATTAATGCAAAAAATTAACATTTATAAATCTTTAAAATATTAAAAAAATGGAAACAATAATAGGTAAAAAAGCTCCTGTATTTAAGGCAAATGCAGTGATAAATGGTAGCGAAATCGTAGAGAGCTTTTCGCTTGATCAATATATTGGCAAAAAAGATGTTATTTTCTTTTTCTACCCATTGGACTTTACATTCGTTTGTCCAACAGAACTTCTTGCTTTTCAGGATAAACTTGAAGAATTTGAAAAAAGAAATGTTGCAGTTATTGGATGTTCAGTAGATTCTGAATTCTCACATTGGGCTTGGTTGAATACTGAAAAAAATAAAGGTGGAATTAAAGGTGTAAAATACCCTATTGTATCTGATCTTTCAAAAACAATAGCTGAGAATTTTGGTGTACTTGCAGGAGAATATGATTATGATGATGATGACAATGCAATTTTCAATGGAGCACCAGTTGCATACAGAGGAACATTTTTGATTGACAAAGAGGGTGTTGTACGTCATTCTGTTATTAATGATTTACCTTTAGGTAGAAACGTAAATGAAGCTTTAAGAATGGTTGACGCTCTACATCACCTTGAAGAGTATGGAGAAGTTTGTCCAGCTAACTGGAACGAAGGCGATGACGCATTGAAAGCAACTTCTGATGGTGTAGCTGATTATTTGAGTAAACATTAAAATAATAATAACTTATAAAATTAAAAATTATGTTAAATAAAAGATTAGAAAAGGAATTAAATAAACAAATTAATGCTGAAATGTATTCAGCGTATTTGTATTTATCAATGTCGGCTTATTTAACTTCAAAAAATTTGCAAGGTTTTGCAAACTGGATGAAAATTCAATTTGAAGAAGAGCAGTCGCATGCTATGAAATTATATCAATATATTTTAGATAGAGGAGGGAAAGTTATTTTAGAAAAAATTGATAATCCTAAAATAGAATGGAAGAATGTTATTGAAGTTTTTGAAGATGCATTAACACATGAGCAAAAAGTTACTTCATTAATAAATAATTTGGTAAATATATCATATGAGGAAAAAGACCACGCAAGCGTTAATGAGCTACAATGGTTTGTAACAGAACAAGTAGAAGAAGAATCAAATGTAAATGATATTTTAGACCAATTAAGAATGATAGATGGAAAAGGTTCCGGCTTATTTATGCTTGATAGAGAACTTAAACAAAGAGTATTTGTTCCGATTAAATAAGATTGAGTTGAGAGTAATAAAATTTATTGCTATAGATTTTGTTACTTTCCAATAATCTTAACCAAAACACGTTTTCTTCTTTTTCCATCAAATTCTCCGTAGAAAATTTGTTCCCATGGACCAAAATCTAATTTTCCGTTTGTTATTGCAACAACAACTTCTCTGCCCATTATTGTGCGCTTAAGATGAGCATCTCCGTTGTCCTCAAATGTGTTGTGATTATATTGTGAGTGTGGTTTTTCAGGAGCGAGTTTTTCCAACCATATTTCAAAATCGCGATGTAAGCCGGATTCATCATCATTAATAAAAACACTGGCTGTTATGTGCATAGCGTTTACAAGACAAAAGCCTTCTTTAATGTTACTTTCTTGCAAACATTGATCTATAAATGAAGTTATATTGATAAGTTCTCTTCTTGCTTTAATATCAAACCAAAGTTCTTTTCTGTATGATTTCATAAGTTTATTAATATTGTTAGTTGTTTATGCCAATCAATTGTTGATTTTATATATAAATCATAATAAAAGTAAAAAGTTGGCAGTTGACAATCAGCAGTAGACAAAATTGTCAATCGGATTTTCTTTTTCTGATTTTTTCACCATTCCATTATTATAATAATTCAAGATATATTAGAACAATAGGGGCAGAAAGCAATATCCCATCAAAACGATCTAAGATACCACCATGTCCGGGAAGGATATTACCGGAATCTTTAACATTAATACTTCTTTTGAAAAGAGATTCAACAAGATCTCCAAAAGATGCCATGATAACTATAATAAATGAAATTATGAACCAATTAACTAATGTAATATTATTATAGAATAATGAAATAATATAAGCAATACTAAAAGTAACTATTGTACCACCTATTGTTCCTTCCCAAGATTTTTTTGGAGATATTTTTTTGCTAAGACGTGTTCTTCCTATAGTTGTTCCTATTAAATATGCACCTGTATCAAAAGCCCAAACAAGAAAAAAGAAACCAAGCAAAAGATTTGGATTATATGTGATATGAATAGGAGATGTACTTAAAAAATAAAAATTATTGAAAAAATTATTCATTGGTTCAATTTCAAGATTAAGAAAATTGGCTGTTGGAGCTGTTACTATATTTGTATCAAAAACAAAATAATTAAGCATTGATATAGGAAGAGCTATATAAATTATTCCCAAAAACGTATATGCAATGTTTGTAAATGGTTTTTTCTTGATTCTATACAATTCGCTAATAAAAACAAGAGTTAACAGAGGAATAAATAATAAAAATATTTTTATGCTAATATAACTTATTGAATGAAGAAAAAATAGCAAAAATAATATGATACCTATTGCAATACCTGTAAATTTTTGTGGAAATGATTTTACTTTTGATGCCATATCATAAAATTCTATCATTCCTATAACAAGTATCAAAAGAAATAAGAATATAAATGTAAGGCTGCTAAAAGCAATCGCTGATATTAATATAATTACAAACGCTATTCCTGAAAAGCTTCTTAGTGAGAGATCTTTTAGTTTTTTACTCAATTTTCAAATTCTTTAATTAATTCTTTTGCTTTTTCTTCATTGTCTTTATGCACATACATTTCAATATTTCCAATTGTAACATAAAGAGAATCTTTTTTATTAATAGCAATACTTTCTATGTCGTAATCACTAAAAATTTCTTTTAATACATCAGCATTATATTTCTTATTAGCGGTATAAACCAAAACCCAATCTTTCTCCATAATTTATTTGTTTTTTGTTTTCTTTATCTTCTCATCTTCTATCATCTTCTCATCCTCTGCTATTTTCTCATCCTCTATTATTTTCTTTTTAGCTTTCTCTTTTTTCTTTTCTTTTTTAATTTTTTCGGCATTGGATTTTCTTATCTCTTCCTCTTCTTCTGCTCTTGTTTTATAAGGTCTTTTGCCAAAAATTTCTTCCAAATCTTCGCTAAATATAACTTCCTTTTCAAGTAATTTTTCAGATAATATTATTAATTTTTCTTTATTTTCTTCAAGAGTTTTCTTAGCTCTTTTATACTGTTCTTCAACAATTAAAGATATTTCTTCATCAATAATTTCTGCTGTTTTTTCACTATAAGGTTTATTAAATGAATATTCCGATTGTCCGGTAGAATCATAAAAACTTATATTACCAATTTTTTCGCTCATTCCAAAATATGAAACCATCGCAGAAGCTTGTCGAGTTGCTCTTTCAAGGTCATTTAAAGCTCCTGTTGAAATTTTTCCAAAATTAATTTCTTCTGATGCTCTGCCTCCCAAAGTTGCACACATTTCATCCAAAATTTGTTCAGTAGTTGTTATTTGACGCTCATCCGGTAAATACCATGCTGCACCAAGTGCTTTGCCCCTTGGAATAATAGTAACTTTTACCAATGGACTGGAATGTTCTAATAACCAACTAACAGCTGCATGACCTGCTTCGTGATATGCAATTGTAAGCTTTTCCCCTTTTGTAATTATTTTACTTCGTTTTTCCAATCCACCAATTATTCTGTCAACTGCATCAAGAAAATCTTGTTTGCCGACCGCCTTATTGCCTTTTCTTGCTGCAATTAATGCAGCTTCATTACAAACATTTGCAATATCGGCACCGGAAAATCCCGGTGTTTGCTTAGATAAAAATACTACATCTACAGTTTTATCAATTTTAATTGGTTTAAGATGAACTTCAAATATTTCCCCCCTTTCTGTTAATTCAGGTAATTCAACATGTATTTGCCTGTCAAATCTGCCGGCTCTCATTAGTGCTTTATCAAGAATATCTGCTCTGTTTGTTGCAGCTATAATAATTACGCCACTATTTGTTCCAAAACCGTCCATTTCGGTAAGTAGCTGATTTAGTGTATTTTCTCTTTCGTCGTTAGCTCCATAATTAGGGTTTCTGCCTCTTGCACGACCTATTGCATCAATTTCATCAATAAAAATAATACAAGGTGCTTTTGTTTTAGCTTGTTTGAATAAATCTCTTACCCTTGAAGCTCCAACACCAACAAACATTTCAACAAAATCTGAACCTGAAATTGAGAAAAAAGGCACATTGGCTTCACCTGCTACAGCTTTTGCAAGTAATGTCTTTCCTGTACCGGGAGGTCCTACCAATATGGCTCCTTTTGGAATTTTACCACCAAGTTGAGTATATTTTTTTGGATGTTTAAGAAATTCTACAATTTCCATTACTTCGACTTTCGCCTCTTCCAAACCTGCAACATGAGTAAAATCTACCTTTACATTTGTTCCTTTGTCAAAAATTTGTGCTTTTGATTTTCCGATATTAAATATTTGGCTTCCACCACCACCACTTCCCATACGACGAATAAAAAATATATATATTGCAACAAAAAATAATATTGGGAATATCCAACTTAAAATATCTCCAAATACATCTTTTCTCTCGTCAGTTGTTACAATAAGGTTATCACCCTGCGCAACATATTCATCTTGGTATAAAATTATTCGTTCTTCAAATTTTTCTAATGATAATATAGTATATACATAATGTGGTTCATTAGTTGAAAAAAGACTTCTGCTTTTCTTTAAATTTATATATTTTTCATTAGCTAGTCTATCACTTTTAATAAATATTTCAACAAAATCTCTGTTTACAATAACGACCTTATCAACATCTTTCGGCTTAAGCATGTCGTTTTCAAATCTATGCCAAGTTATATTTTCGGTACTTCCTCCAAAATCAATAAACTGAACAGCTATTAAAATAAATGCAACAATGCCATATACCCAATAAATATTAAATTTTGGTTTTTTGGAAAGTTTACCGTTGTCAGACTTATTCTGTTGAGTTTTCTTATTTTTATCTTCGCTCATATTATTTTGTATTTACTTTTGTGGTTTTTGCATCTGCCCAAAGATTTTCAATATCGTAAAATTGCCTTGCTTTTGATTCAAAAACATGAACCACAACATTTGCATAATCAAGTAGTATCCAATGTGCATTTTCATGCCCTTCTTTATGCCAAACACGTTCCTTTGTCTTATTTCTAACAGTTTTAACAACATGATCGGAAATAGCTTGCAACTGCATTTTTGAATCTGCATGACATATTATAAAAAAATCACAAATTGTATTTTCAATTTTTCTTAAGTCAAGTTTAACAATATCTTCTCCTTTTTTATCCTGTATTCCTTCAATAATTACTTTTGATAGTTTTTCAGATGTTACCATATATTGTTTTAAAATGAATTTTTAAGAATGCAAAGGTAATGATTTTTTAACTTTTAAAATATACAAATTAATGAAACAGAAATTATAAACTTATTTCTCCATTGAAAACAAATTTAGTTTCTCCTTCAAGCCAAATATTTGTAAATGAATTTTGCTCTGTTTTGGAAAAATAAATATTTAATTTTCCACCTTTCGCCTGTAAATTTACTGATTTTGGGATATTTTCATATTGAACAACAGATGCTATAGCTGTTGCAACAGCTCCTGTTCCACAACTTAATGTTTCTTTTTCAACCCCTCTTTCATAAGTTTTAAATAAAATATAATCATTTCTTATTTCTGCAAAATTCACATTAGTCCCGAATGGAGCAAATCTGTTATCAAATCGTAGATCTTCACCTGTTTTTTCAATATTAATATTATCTAAATTATTGGTAAATTGAACAAAATGCGGAGAGCCTGTATCAAGAAAATATCCATCATCGTATTTTTTTATTTCTGTAACATCTATCATTTTTAATTTTACAATATTATTTTCATCAACAATTGCAGTATGTGCGCCATCAGTTGCTAAAAATATCGTTTCATCCTTAATAATATTCATTATTTTGGCAAAAGCAACAATACACCTACCCCCATTACCACACATAGAACCTTCTTTACCATCAGAATTATAGTATTTCATTTCAAAATCATAATTGTTAGAAGGAAGTATAGTCATAAGTCCATCGGCACCAATACCAAAATTAGGATTGCATAATTGTTTAATAATATCAGTATTTAAATCAATATTTTGAGATTTGATTTTACTGATAATAATAAAATCGTTACCCGTGCCATGAAACTTGTAAAATGGAATAAGCATAAATTGTTAAATAAGGTTAAAATAAACATATTAAAATAACATTTCAAAGATATTATACGTTTTAGTAATATGCAAAATTGGTAAAATTAACAGAAAATAGTATTGTCAAAGTATATTATTCCAATGAAATTTTGACATATTATACATTTTCTTGTGAAAACAAGTTGGCGAAAAAATCTATTAGTCTGTTTTTCTGCCAGATACGGCGCTTTGGTAAAATAATTAAAAATAAATGGAAATTATATTGACAAGCGCATTAAAATGAATTAACTTTGCAAGTTCAAATTTTGTGAAAATCCATAAGTGTTTTAGTAAAAAATGAGACAATTAAAAATAACCAAATCCATAACAAATCGTGAAAGTGCTTCTCTCGATAAATATTTACAAGAAATTGGAAGAGAAAATCTTATTACTGTTGAAGAGGAAGTAGAATTAGCACAACGAATTAGAAAAGGAGATAAACTGGCATTAGAAAAGTTGACTCGTGCTAATTTAAGATTTGTTGTATCTGTTGCAAAACAGTACCAGAATCAAGGTTTGAGTTTACCGGATTTAATAAATGAAGGAAACTTAGGTTTAATTAAGGCTGCGGAAAAATTTGATGAAACTCGTGGGTTTAAATTTATTTCTTATGCTGTTTGGTGGATTAGACAATCTATTTTACAAGCATTAGCAGAACAATCAAGAATTGTTCGCTTACCTTTAAATCAAGTTGGTTCATTAAATAAATTGAATAAAGCATTTTCAAAATTTGAGCAGGAAAATGAAAGAACACCTTCTCCTGATGAACTTGCAACTGCTTTGGATATTCCAAGAGAAAAAGTATCAGATACATTAAAAGTTGCTGGTAGACATATTTCTGTTGATGCTCCTTTTGTTGATGGTGAAGACAACAGCTTATTGGATGTTTTAGTAAACCGAGATTCCCCAAGAGCTGATAATAGTTTGATAAATGAATCTTTAAGCAGAGAAATTGAAAGAGCAATATCAACTTTAACAGAAAGAGAAAGAGATATTATTAAACTTTTCTTTGGTATTTCTTGTCAGGAATTTACTCTTGAGGAAATAGGAGAAAAATTTAATTTAACACGCGAAAGAGTTAGACAAATTAAAGAAAAAGCAATTAGAAGATTGAGACATACTTCAAGAAGCAAATTACTTAAATCTTATTTGGGATAAGAATATATATGAATTTATGATATGAAGCTGTTTTCGAGAAAACAGCTTTTTTTATACGCGCACTCCAATTAATAAAATATCATCAATCTGCTCAAGATCTCCTCTCCATTCTTCTATTGTGTCATCATAAATCTTTTTTTGTTCTTCCATAGGTTTTTCATGATGTTCGATCAGAAGATCTTTAAAATTTTTGTATTTATATTTTTTTCCTGCCGCACCACCAAATTGGTCTGCATAGCCATCAGAAAATATCATTATAACATCATCATCTCGTAATTGTATAACATGATTGGTAAATGGTTTTAATGTTTCATCATCATAAGCTCCAATTGGATGCTTGTCTCCTTTTGTTACAATAAGTTCACCATCTCTGATCATGTATAATGGATTATTTGCTCCTGCAAATTCTAATATTTTTTTCTTGTAATCAATGCAACAAAGTACCATATCCATACCATCCCTAATAGTAGTATCATTACTTTTTTGACCTAAAGTATTACTTACTATTTGGTTTAAGTGGTTTAATACTTCTGCAGGTTGTGTTGTTCCATGCTCAATAATTGCCTGATTTAAACCATTATGTCCAACAATACTCATAAATGCACCGGGCACTCCATGTCCGGTACAATCAATGGCTGCAAACAATATCTTGTCTTCTGTATTATGCATCCAGTAAAAATCACCACTAACAATATCTTTTGGTTTATATAAAACAAAGGAATTTTTCAGAAATTTATTTACAAAATCGTTTGGAGGTAGTAATGCCTCCTGAATTCTTTTTGCATAACGAATACTGTCCATTATATCTTTATTTTTTTCTTCAATTATTTCTTTTTTCTCCAATATTTCTTCGTTTTGTTGGTTTAGTTCTTCGTTTTTTTCTGCAATTTCACGTGTTCGCTCTACTACTTTTTGCTCTAATACTGCTTTTTCGTGCTTAAGTTTCTTTTCACGTAATCTTATAAAAAGATATATTAAAACTATTACCAGAATAACAACTGATATTATAAACCACAATGTTTTCCAAAATGGAGGCATAATTGAGAAATGAAACTCATAAGGTTTTTCGTTCCATTTTCCATTTTCATTTGCTGCAATAATTTTAAAAACATAATCGCCCGGAGCAAGACTTGAATATACAACTTCATTATCGGTTCTAACAGGCGACCAATTTGTTTCCACTCCCTGAAGCATATATTTATACTTTATTTTATTAGGATTACTTAGCGAAATAGCAGAAAATTTAAAAGTTAAATGATTATCGGAATACTTTAACTCAAGATTTGAGGGAATATTGAACCATGGCGACATACTATCGGCTTTTGTTGTCCAGTCGATACTTTCATAAAAAAGGTCGATGCCTGTAAGGTGAATAACAGGTGTTTTTTCGTTTATTTTTTCATTTTCGGGAGTATATTTTGTTAATCCGTTAACTGTTCCAAACCAAACATTCCCCTCATTATCGTTATAAACTGAGTTTAGTTTATTTTCAACACCCAAAAAGCCGTCTGTTCTGTCGTAGTTTTTTACTTTAACAATATTCATATTATCGTCAAATAATATTTTGTCAAAGCCTTTATCTGTTCCAACTATTAATGTATTTTTATCTTGAAAAACAAGTGAATAAATATTTGGTGAGCCAAGCATACTATTGTCTGCAATATTTTTTATCATTACAGTATCACTGGTATTATTATCGAACAGGTACAAGCCTCCGCCAAAAGTACCAATTAAAATATTTCCTTTACTGTCTTCAACAAGTGCATGTATTGTTTTATAATTTAATCCTTCTGCTTCGTCGTATTGTGTCATTTCGCCTTTTCTGAATTTCATAAGTCCGCCCAGAGTTCCAATCCAGATATTGCTGTCTCTGCTTTCTATTATTGTTTGTATCTGATCGTTTGCAATCTCGTACTCACTATCCTTAGTGATATTAAAATATTCACCATTATTATATATACTCAACCCTGCTCCTGTTCCTATCCATATAATTTCTTTTTTATCAACCAAAACACAATTTACCCTATTGTCGATTAATCCGTTTTCTTCGTTTATACTAATAAAATTACCTTCAATTAATATGCTTATACCTTTTTGTGTAGATATCCATAAATTATCTGCTCCATCAACAAAAAGAGAATTAACATTATTATCTATTAATCCGTTTTTAGTAGTTAATTTTTTAAATGTGGGAATATTGTTTTTGAATTTTACCTGCATTACTCCATCACCAAGCGATGATATCCAAAAATCATTGCTCTTGTCTTTTATTATGCTTGTTATTTGCTCGTTAAATAATCCGTCGTTTTTGTTGTAATGCGAAAAATGATTTCCCAAAAATCTTATTAAACCATTTCCCATTGTTCCAAACCAGATATTATTTTCATTATCTTCAATCATGCAAAGTATCTGATTGTTTGGCATTCCTTGCTTTTCTGAATAATATGTGAAACTTGTATTATCAAATTTGCTCACACCTGTTTTATCGGTGCAAAACCAAATATTGCCTTTTGTATCTTGCATAATATCCCATATGGTAAATCCGTTCAATCCGTTTTGCTTGTTATAAAACTCAACTTTTCTGTTATCTTTTTCTTTGGTGTAAATTTTAATAGCTCCTGCATCGTAAGTTCCAAACCAAAGATCTCCATTTTTATCTTCTTCAATACAGGTTATAATATTACTTGAAAGAACATCGTCTTTACTAAGCATTTCAACAGAAAATCCAGTTTCGTTAAACTTTAAAATATTAATGCCGCCATACATTGCCAGCCATATATTGCCTTTTTTATCTTCATGAACATCAAAAATAAAATTGGTTTCCAAACCATCTTTTGTAGTAATATTTTGTATTTCAAACAATTTGTTTTTTAATACCGTTATTTTGTTTAATCCATTATCGCCGGCTGCCCATATATTGCCTTTTTTATCTTCACTAAAATTAAGAATAGTACCGCTTGTTAAACCAATACTTGTATCGATAGTTGTAAATTTATATCCGTTGTAAAAACTTATTCCTTTATCGGTGCCAATCCATATATTGCCTTTGCTGTCTTCAAATAACGACCTTACAACATTGCTGCTAATTCCCTGTTTTTTGCCAAACACGCTAAAGTTTATTCCGTCGAACCGGCAAACACCGCCACCATCGGTTCCAAGCCAAAGATATCCTCTTTTGTCTTGTATCATACAATACACAATTGATTGCGATAAGCCACTTTCAATAGAATATGTTTTGAAATTGTTTTGCTGCGAAAATAAGTTTGAAATCACTAAAAACAGTATTATCAATGTAATTTGAAGTTTCATATGTTTGTTTTTTGTAAACTTATGATGTAAAAATACAAAAAAAGGAGTGTTTTCTCCTTTTTTGTTTATTACTTTTTATTTTATTTTGGTTTTATTATTACGACATTAAGCATTAACAATTACTACAAAAAGGGTCTTTGTGTTTATCGTCGTCTTCTTTTACCAGTTCAAGAAAATGCCCCATTTTATATTTTTTTGTATGCAGATATTTTTCGTTGTACTTATTTGGAGTTATTTCATCTTGTACATTTTCAACTATTGATAAACCATAGCCCTCTAATCCTGCTCGTTTTACAGGGTTATTGGTAATAAGCCTAATCTTTGAAACTCCAAGGTCGCGAAGAATTTGTGCCCCAACACCATAGTCTCGTTCATCATCTTTATATCCGAGTTTAATATTTGCCTCAACTGTATCAAAACCTTCCTCTTGTAATTTATATGCTTCAATTTTACCAAATAATCCAATACCTCTACCCTCCTGATTCATATATAAAACAACACCTTTACCTTCTTTTTCAACCATTTCCATTGCCTGATACAATTGTGGTCCGCAATCGCAGCGTAGGGAACCAAAAATATCGCCTGTAATACACGATGAGTGAACACGAACAAGAACCGGCTCATCTTTTTTCCATGTTCCCTTTATTAATGCAATATGCTCAAGTCCGTTTGAAAGTTGTTTAAAAGGTATTAAATCAAAATTTCCATGATTAGTTGGTAATTTTACACTTGTTCCTCTTTTAATTAATGTTTCCTGATTGAGTTTATATTTAATAAGGTCTTCAATTGATATAATCTTGAGATTAAATTTTTTAGCAATTTTAATAAGATTTGGTAAGCGTGCCATTGTACCATCTTCATTCATAATTTCAACCAAAGCACCGCCAGGTTTTAATCCTGATAAACTTGCAAGTTCAACAGTTGCCTCGGTGTGCCCTGCCCTTCTGAGAACACCTTTTGTTTTTGCTTTAAGTGGAAATATATGTCCTGGTCTTCCAAGTTCTTCTGGTTTGGTTTTTGGGTCAACAAGAGCTTTAATTGTTTTAGCTCTATCGCTTGCAGAAATACCTGTTGTACATCCTTGTCCAACAAGATCAACTGAAACAGTAAAAGGAGTTTCATGAGTAGCAGTATTTTTTCCTACCATCAATTCAAGCTCAAGTTCTTCGCACCTGTTTTCAGGTATTGCTGCACAAATCAAACCTCTCCCGTGTGTTGCCATAAAATTTACAATTTCAGGAGTAATAGTTTCAGCTGCCGTAATAAAATCTCCTTCATTTTCCCTGTCTTCATCATCAACAACAATTATTACTTTACCCTGTCTTATCTCTTCAATAGCTTCTTCTATTGTATTGAGTTTAATAGCATTTTTTTTTGTCATAATTTTACACTTTCTTTAATTACCGCAAAGTTATAATTTGTTAAATTGTATTTGCAATAATTTATTGTGTTTTTAAACTCAGGGTCGTTTAATTTTAATTTTAACCCAAATAATTCAGATTATGGAACAATAACATTCAGCGATTTAGGATTAATTTGCATATTTATGTTTTGATCTAAAAAACATGGTTCACCATCAATATGCATAAGCAATTTTTTTTCAGATATTACTTCAATGTTCTTTCCTTGCAAACGTTCATAGTATTTTGATTTATGCAGTTTCTTGTTAAACAAACGAACGCCTAATGAAACAGAAGCAATAAGTGGGAATTTGTTTAAAATTGCAATATCAATTATTCCATCATCGATTTTTGCAAGTGGAGCTATATGTGCATTATTTCCAAATTGTGTGGAATTTGCAAAGCTTATTGAAAAAGCTTTTTTATTATATTCAACTCCATCAATTGTAAAATTGTAATTTACAGCCTTGTATTTTTTAAATTCCTTAAATGTAATTTTAATGTATGATAAGAAACCTCGTGTTTTGGCATTGTCAAACATATAGCCAATATGTGCATCGAAACCCATTCCTGCAACATTAACAAAATGCTTATCGTTTATTTTTACAGTGTCAATATTCAAAAATTTTTGAGCATTTATTATTTTAATTGCTTTATCGGGTTTTAATGGAATATTTAATGTTCTCGCCAATCCATTACCGGAGCCGGCAGGCAATAAAGCTAATTTTACATTATGATTTACAACTGCTCTTACTACTTCGTTTATTGTTCCATCACCACCAACTACGCCAATAATATCGTATCTGTCTTTAAATTCGTTAGCCATTTCAAAAGCATGTCCTGCATATTTTGTAAATTCAATAAAAATTTCGAATTGAGTTTCATCAAGATGTTGAGTAATTAAATTACTTACGCGTTCAAATTTTCCCGTTCCCGATTTTGGATTTATTATAAATATAATCTTTGTTTTATTCATCAATGAACAACTAAATCGTTTTTTAATAATCTGTTATTATATTGTTGAATTATTGCTTTAATTTTCTTTTCCATTTCATTTACTTTTGGAATATTGCTTTTTCCCTCTTTAATCAAGTTGTTTTTCAATAAACTATCAATTTTAAAATTATAAGAGCTAATCACTTTATTGCCATCAAAAAATAATGTGTAATCTCCTTCTATTAATTGATAAATTCCATTAATATAATTTATGGCAAAATGCTTGGAATTTGAATCAAAAACACTATTTCCAAAAGCAACAATTTCTTCATCAAGACCCATATAATCAATAATTGAAGGAAATATATCTGTATGCTGGGTAATTGTGTTATTTTTCCCAATAAGCAAGCTGTCACCCGGATGATAATATATAACAGGTACAGAATACATACCTAAATTATTATGATAATAACTACTCATTCCTGCAGAAGTATGGTCGGCAGTAATAATAAACAGAGTATTATTATACCATGGCATTGTTAAAGCAGTTTCGAAAAACTTTCTTAATGAAAAATCGGCATATTCAATGCTTTTTAATATTTCATAATTACCTCCATTAAATTTATTTTGATATTTATTAGGGACTTTATAAGGATGATGAGAAGAAAGTGTAAAAACAGTAGAAAAGAATGGTTGCGAGAAATTATTCAAGTGTTTTGCAAAAAACTGTAAAAACGGTTCATCAAAAATTCCCCATTTGCCATCGTAATCTTTCATATCAGGATATTCACTTTTTCCATAATATTTCTCTATTCCTGCAAGTTTGGCAAAGTTATCGAATCCCATAGTGCCATTTGTTCCTCCATGAAAAAATGATGTATTGTAATTATACTTTTTTAATGTTAATGCAATACTATTAATATTATTAGAAGTGTATGATGATGTAATAAAAGGATTATCCATTAATGATGGTAATCCTGAAATTATTGCAGGCACAGCCTCCATTGATTTTTTTCCGTTTGCAAAACTATTTTCAAAACTTAAGCTATGTTCAATAAGGCTATCTAAAAATGGAGTATATGTTTTCCCATTATTGTAAGCACCTATATATTCTTTTGAAAAACTCTCAAGTATTATTATAACAACATTTGAATTATTTTTTTCTTTAGAATTTAATTTGACAACAGGAGAATATATATCCTTTATTTCCTCTTCTGACAAATAATTAACAACATGAATATCATCTTTGTAAAAAGTTTTTAAGATAGTAAACGGAGTATTTAATATAAGTGGTAAATTCTGAGATGAGGTATATTTTGCCGCAGTAATTATTCCTGTTGGTCTATAAGAAAAACCTCTTACAGTAAAAACCATTAATGTTATTATTGAAAACGAAATAAAAGATTGAAGAATTATTTGTTTATAATTTGCTTTAAGCCTAGTGAAATTAGTTTTAAAAATCTTTTTATAAACAAAATAGAGCTTAAATATTACAACAATCCATAAAATTAAAATATACCAGAAATCTTTAAAAAATTGAGGTAATAAAACCCAAGTATCATCGCCAGTACTAATTAATTGAAAAAAATCAGCAGTTGTTCTCTTATTAGTAAATTTAAAATATTCTATATCAATGAAGTTAAAAAGAAGAACTGCGGAGTTAATTATAATAAAATAAATGTATAATGCTTTTTGATATCCTTTACGATTTTTAAAATTTCCGGGAATAAGATGAAGAATTATAAATATTGAGTTACAAATTACAATTGTAAACCAATCGAAACGAATTCCAAAAAAGAATATTTTTATTGTTTCAATAAAATCAACATCAAAATATTCATGATTAAAAATAAGGAAGATCAATCTGCTTAGTTGATAAGCCAAAATAAGCAGGAATAATCTTTTAAATAAAATGATTATATGTTGAAAATAATTTTTCATAAAAAAAGAGCTACTATTTCGAATGAAAAGCAGCTCTATATTTTTTATTAGATTACTATTTTAAATTTTTGCATATACTTCAACAACCTGATCGCTTAGATTTTGTCCTCCTCCTCCAGTTCTGTCGATAGTATAATTTATTCTAAACTTATAAAAGAATACAGTATCAATGAAATAACTTTGCCCCTGAACACCCTGTATATTAAAATCATAAGTATTTCCATTTGTCATAACTCCCTCCATAGTTTGGTAAGGAATATCAATATATTTTCTCCAAACAGTATCAGGTATTGTTTGAATAATTGTGTCTCTAAGATTTCCATACACTTTCAATCCTGTAATCTGTGACAATTTGGGTAATAAAATTCTATTATTTACTTTTGAATCAGGGCTAACGGTCATAGAAACACCTGTATAATCAAGACTTGCTCCATTTAACTCATCGTCACTAGATTTATCAACATAATAATCTACAGCAAATCTTTCTGATTGATTATATACGGTAACAGTTCTATCAATAGTAGTTGTGTTTTCAGCTTTATCTGTAACACTATAAGTAACAGTATAAGTTCCCATGGTAGTTGTCATACCTTCTAAATTTTTCCAATCTGTTATTCCATCTGGCATTCCCGGCATATCATATTCTACTGACATTGTTGATGAAATATCAGATCCGTCAAAATTATCGTCGGCATAGGCACCATCATCATCATAATAGCTTTGTAAAATTACTCTTTTTGGATTATCTCCATTTAAAAAAATTTTAGGACCAGTTTCATCTTTAGGTTTGCAAGAAAAAATAAATAAACCTATTGTAAAAATTAAGATTATTAAATTTATCTTTTTCATAATAAAAAAATTTTTTTTGCAATAATACAAAAATAAAACGAAAAACACATAATAATAGTATAATTTTGTAATGTAAAATAAATTTTGGTACTTTTATGCAATTATTTTTAATATGTCTGCAGCTAAAACTGAAATAAAATCATTTATTAATTTCATTTACAATTATTCAAAAGATATTCCTGAAAATGAAATCAATTTTATTTATGAAGGTGAAATCAATCATCAAACAATATTGGCATTTACCACACTAATTGAAGCCCAACTTATAAAAAATGGAGAAAAAAACATAGTTAAAAAGAAAGTATTTAATATCTTGATTGAAGTTCTTCAAAACATATATAATCATGGCAATTATTTAAACAACTCAGAAAATACTGAATCGGGGAAAGGTGTTGTAATGGTAAATAATAATAAAACATTTTACAAAATAACCTCAGGAAATATTATAAAAAATGATATTATTGATGTAATTAAACCGTTATTTTTTAAAATTAATACTTGTAATGAAAAATCAATAAGAGGATTATATAAAAAACAATTAGCTGAAGGCAGAATTTCTGCTAAAGGTGGTGCTGGTTTAGGATTTATTGACATGGCAAGAAAATCAGGACAAAAAATAGATTTTGATTTTATTAAAATTGATAGTAAATTGTCATTTTTTATTATTTCTTTTAAAATTAAAAAAAAATAGATTATGGAAGTAATTAAAATTGTTGCAACACATGATACACCAAATATAATTTTGGATGCAGAAAATGGTATTTTTGAAATTTCAGGGAAATCACTTCCGGAAGATGTTAATGCATTTTATTCTCCAATTATAGAGTGGTTAGATGAATATTCTAAATCTCCAAATGAAAAAACAGTTATTGATATAAAATTTGATTATCTAAATACTGCTTCTTCAAAATTTCTTTTTACTTTTTTCTTAAAATTAGAAAAATTACATGAGTCTAATGAGAACGTTTTAATTAAATGGCATTTTGCTGATGATGATGAAGACATGCAAGATGTGGGAGAAGAATTTGCAGATGTAATAAAATTACCTTTTGAACATATTAGTTATCCGGTAGATTAAATTCATCTCATTATTATTACTTTTTTTAAGATTATAGATTCTTTATATTTAATCCGAGTATAATATATTCCTTCTTCAAAATTTGAAACATCAATTTTAATATTATTTGAGTTTAAATCACTACTTAATAGTTGGCTTACTGTTTTACCTACAACATTAATTATACTCACCTCAAATCTTCCGTCAATGATATCATTAATATTAACTTTTATTTCTGTTGATGCAGGGTTAGGGTAAATTGAAATAACTTCTGAAGAATATTCTTTTACAAGAACAGAAGATTTACAAAATGGCACAACAATATTATCATTTGCTGTTTGACAACCATTTGCATCAGTTACCGTAACTTTATAGGGAGCTTTACATAAATTTGTAATAGTTTGTGTAGTTTCTCCGTTATTCCATATATATGTATATGGCAGAGCTCCTCCTGTTGCATTCACGGTTATGGCTCCTGTACATTGAAATTTTTGAGTACAAGCTACAAATGTACCTATAATTTCAATAGTATTCATTTCAATTAAAACAGTGCTTGTATAAGTATTTAAACATTGATCTGTTACGGTAACATAATATGTACCAATTGCTAAATTAGTAGCTGTTGAGTCTGTATGCCCGCTTGACCATGCGTATGAATATGGTGGATTACCATTACTTGGTGTTACAATAGCTACGCCATCATCCCAACCAGTACAGGAAATATGACTTACAAATGTAATAACTGAAGATACATGAGGTAAATAACTCACAGTAGTACTACCTATTACAGAACAAGCATAATTATCAGTAACTGTTACAGTATATGTGCCAATATCAAGTCCTGTAATAGTTTGCGTTGTTCCTCCATTTGACCAATTGTATGTATAAGGTCCGAGTCCACCAGTTGGCGTAACAGCAGCTTCTCCATCCATAGATATTGGAATTCCTGAACCATCAACACAACTTACCGGTTTAGATGTAAAAGATAATTCATCAAAACAACCATATTTTGCAATAAAAGAATCCATATTCCCAGTATTTGTATTAACAATTGTTTCAGAACCAATATATATAAAATCTGATTTAAAATATCCTGCTATATATACATTACCAAGATTATCAACAGCAATATCTGAAGCTCTGTCTTCTGCTTCATAACTTGTTGATAAAATTTGTACTGCAGATTGTTCAACTCCTGAAAATCCATCATAAAATCCAAAAAATGCATCTTGATTTGTAATTGATGAAGACGTTAAAATATCAGCATTTATTTGAAGTGTTCCGGAAAAAGAACCGGAAAGTAAAACATCATTATTACTAACAAAAATATCTAAGGCGTAATCATTGCTTGAACCCCCTGAATTTGTAGCCCACAAAACATTTCCGTTTGCATTAAGTTTTGAAATAAAAATATCATATCCTCCATTGCTTGTTAGCATTTCTGCATCAAAAAGCAAGGTATCCTGAAAATATCCTGCTAAATATAAATTGCCATTAACATCAATTGTTGAATTATAAGTTCTGTCATCCAATTTACCTCCAAAATTTTTAGCCCAAACAACATTTCCTGAATTGTCTAATTTGATTATTACAACATCTCTTTGTCCTTTAGAAACAAGTGTGTCAGTTTCAACAATAATTGTATCAGTGAAAAAACCTGAAATATAAATATTATTTGAATTGTCAACGTTTATACTGTTAATATCAGATAAATTTGATGAGCATTTAAAATGTACTGAATTAAGATAATTTCCTGCATCATCAAATTTAGCATACCAAAAATTCTTGAAACCATTGGACAATAACGTTTCTGTAGGAGAACTTGGATCTCCAAAATTAATTTCTTCTTTAAAAAGACCTATTAATGAAATATCTCCATTAGTATGTAGAGCTATTGATCTACCTTTTTGAATATTATTTCCGCTTCCAATATTATTTGACCAAATTAAATTTCCATCAATATCATACTTTGCTAAAAAAGCATCTTTATTATCGGTGCAAATAAGAGTTTTGGAATCGAATATTATTTTAGAATCGAAATATGAATTAGATTGAAAACTGCCTGTAATATATGTGTTCCCACTGTCATCAATGAAAAGAGCCTTTGGATCATCAATGTCAACATCTCCAGCTTGTCTTACCCATAGTAATTTATTGTTTTTAGATAATTTTGATAGTAATATATCCTTACTTCCGTATGAAATAATATTTTGACCTAAAACATCAATTGTTCCATAAAATTCTGTTAAGGCATAAACAGAATTATCGTTATCTGTACAAATAGCTTCAACATCAACATTCTCATTTCCTTTGATTTGAGATGTCCACAGCCATCCTTGCGAATATGCGGTTATTTGTGATATTATTAGTATAAATAATATTAAGAATATTTGCTTCATATATTGTTTTAAAAAGCAGGTAAAAATACCTGTAAAAACAAGTAAATATACTTACTTTCTATGAAAAATAATAAAAAATGGTTTACGTCTTTGACAAAATACATATATTATGTTTTGAATATGCTTTTATTTTACACTAATAAAAAAAACTGATAAATTGAATAAAAATTATACTTAAGAATAATAATGAAAATAAAATTTCCAGTAATATTTTATTTTTCCATGTAATTAGAAAAATTGACAACAAAAATGATAATGGAATTGACAATAAAATAAAAAATGTAAATGATGGAAATATAGTGTATATAAAACATGTAATTAGTAAAAAAGCTATAAAACATGTATATATTTTTCTTGCCTCAATTTTTCTTATATAAACATCATTGAAAGAAAAGAATATTGAAAAAATTAATAATATAAACACAAAAAATAAAAAAATATAATTTGCATAATGTAAACAAGGGAATTCAAATTGAGATGAATAAATTAAAATGAAATTTTCAAACAAGTAGTTAATGTTATCAAAAATAAAGAAATATGATATTAAAAACAAATATGGAACAATAAGCCCTATTATTGAAATAAAAATTTCTCTTAAATTAAATGATCTTATTATTATTAAACATATCCAAACAAATACAATAAGGTATATTGCATAATGAAAAAAGAAACTGCTAATTGCTATTAAAAATGATGCTGCAAAAATTTCGGAAAAAGGATTTACTTTTTTATGTGTAGAAAATAAAATTGAAATTGAAAAAACAATAAAAGGCCCAGCCAAATATACCGGATAAATTTTTTGTAAAATAACAAATGCACTTGAAAGTATAATAAAAATAAATGCAGGTAAATAAGTTCTTTTTCCAATAAGAGTATATTTAAAATTTAGTCTAACAATTACAATAGCTTGTAATATAATTGACAATATTGGGATAAGGTATAATAGAAATGATGATGGGTTTATTAAATTAAATAATCTGATAAATAATATTGTTTGCCCGTAAAAATCCTCATGCTCAACAATTGAATAATCTAATATACTGCCCGTCCATAATAATATCAATAATATTAAAGCTACAAATAATACAAATGGGTGTTGACTCTTAAATAACTTTAATATCATTTGAATTTACAATTAAAATTTAAACAGTTTTTTAATCTTTTAAATCGAAACCAATATCTTTTCTGAAATATTTTTTCTCAAAATCAATAACAGATGCATTAGCATATGATTTTCCTAATGCTTCATTAATATTATTTCCATAAGAGCTTACTGCTATTACTCTTCCTCCGTTGGTAATAATATTTTCTTCGAGATTTTTTGTTCCTGCATGAAATAAAATACTACCTTCTGTTTTATCAATGTTCGAAATTATTTTTCCTTTCTCATAATCTTCAGGATATCCACCTGAAACCAACATAACGGTTGACACTGTTCGGGATTCAATCTCTATGTTTTTATCATTTAAATTTTCATTTATAACTCCATTAAATAAATCAATAATGTCACTTTTTATTCTTGGAATAACAACTTCTGCTTCGGGATCACCCATTCTAACATTATATTCAATAACATAAGGATCCTCATTTACTTTCATTAACCCAATGAAAATAAATCCCTTATAGTCAACCCCTTCATTAATTAAGCCTCTAACTGTTGGCTTAACAATACGTTCTTCTACTTTTTGCATAAATGTTTTATTTGCAAACGGGACAGGTGATATTGCCCCCATTCCACCCGTATTCAATCCTTTATCACCCTCTCCAATTCTTTTATAATCTTTTGCTTCAGGTAATATTTTATATGACTTACCATCTGTTAACACAAACACCGATAATTCAATCCCTTTTAGAAACTCCTCAATAACAACTGTTTTGCTTGCATCTCCAAATTTTCCTTCTAGCATTTCAGATAATTCTTCTTTTGCTTTTTCTTTATCATCTATTATTAATACTCCTTTTCCTGCAGCCAGACCGTCAGCTTTCAACACATAAGGTGATTGCAATGAATCTATAAAACTTGCGCCTTCATTTAACTGCTCTTTATTAAAACTTTTAAATGCTGCTGTTGGAATTTCATATTTTAACATAAAATTTTTTGCAAATTCTTTACTTCCCTCAAGTATTGCACCTTTTGCACATGGGCCTATAATTCCAACATCTTTTAATTCGTTATTTTTTTTGAAAAAATCACTAATACCTTCCACCAAAGGCCCCTCAGGTCCAACCACAACAATATTTATATTATTAGTAATCACAAACTGTTTAATATTCTCAAAGTTTGTTAGGTTTAAATCAATGTTTTTACCTATTTTTTCTGTTCCTGCATTACCGGGAGCTATATATAAATCATCAATTTTTTCGCTTTGTGATATTTTCCATGCAAAAGCATGTTCTCTGCCACCTGAACCAAGAATTAATACATTCATTTTATTAAAATTTAAAAAAAAAGCTGTCTTCCGACAGCTATTAAAATAATCTGTAAAATTTTACAATTTTGGTTTTGACCTGTTAAATTTAAACATAAATAAAATTTCATGTGTTCCAACATTATATTTTCTAATGTCAGAAATAGCTATATCGTAGGCGTATCCAAATAATATTCTGTCTTTTCTAAATCCCATCATAATAGCAACAGCTTCCTGTGTTCTGTATGATACACCAAGCCAAACAAGTTGCTTATAAGTTCCTTTTACATTTATATCAACTTGAAAAATTCCTGCTTCAATTGCTTTAACTAATAGTGATGGTTCTAGAGAAAAATTTGCATTAACATCATAAATATATCCTCCATGAAGAAAATAATGTCTAACTTGTCTTTGTTCAAGATAATCTTCATTCATAAGATTTACTTTTCTTCCTAATAATTGTTGTACAGCAATACCTCCATAATAATTGCTCCCATAATAATATACTCCAAAATTTGCATCAGGAACAATAAGTTTTTCTGATCCAAAAATTATTGCCTCATCATCAGGATCTTCAAGATTTAATGCTGATTTATCCAATGCATATTGATATAATATACCTGATAAGCCAATTGATAATTTATCTCCTGAAGCTCCTATAGGAATGTGATAAGCATAAGTTGCTTCAAGTCCCATTTTAGAATATTGTCCATAAGTAATATTAAATATTTTACCTCCTATTCCAACTCTATCAGATATTGACAAATGTGAATTAATCATTTGAAACGATGGAGCATCATCAATTCCCGACCATAATCTTTTATACGACATCGCAATTGGATTATATGGCAAACTCCCGGCAACAGCAGGATTTAAGGCATATTTATTTTCCATATATTGACTATATGGTACAATTTGTTGCCCATAAATCATGGAAAATATTAATAAAGAAATTGATATAAGTAATATTTTTTTCATAATATATTTTTTAATAATTATCTTGAAAGCTTACTTAATAATTGAGACTGAACCTGTGTAAGGTTTATTTCCATCTTTTAAATCAATTATATAATAATATGTTGCTGCCGGCAACTCATTACCAGTATTATCACGTTTTCCATTCCATTTTTCCAAATATCCCTGAGAGCTAAAAATTATCATTCCCCATTGATTAAAAATATCTACTTGACAATCTTCATAAGTTTCTATATATTTGATTGTCCATGTATCATTTTTACCATCAGCATTTGGTGTAAATGCATTGTGTATTTCAATATACTTTTTATCAGACTCAATAATGGCAGAATCAACTAATTCACAATTACTTATATCCGTAACTGTAAAATAATAAGTTCCTTCTGTTACACCTTGAATATCTTCTGATATATATCCATTATCCCAAATATATGAATAAAGTGGTGTTCCGCCTGAAACCATTATATCAACTTCCCCATCAAGCATTCCTGAAAAACTTTCGTTTGTAACAATAATTGATACAGATAATGGAGAAGTAGATGCAACTTCTGCTGAGTCAACAACTGATCCACAAATATCTGTAACGGTAAAATAATATACACCGGCAGATAAATTCGAAACTATAGAATCAGTATCTAATATTCCTGACCAAGTATATGTAAATGGATATACACCATTAGCAGGAAGTAAAACAATTTCTCCGGTTGTATCACCATAACATAATAAATCTTCAGTTAAATAAGATACCCCTAATGGTGTTATATATGTTACTTCTATAGAATCTGATACAGAACCACAGACATCAGTAACAGTAACATATTGCCAACCAACATTAAGGTCATTTGCAATTGAATCTATGCTAGCTGAACCAGACCAAATATATATGAAAGGAGATACACCGTTATAAGTAGTAATTGTTACTAATCCGTCATTAGTATTTGAGCAAGTTGCTTCGGTTGTAATATCTAATGAAATATTTAATCCTGACATTGTGCCAATATATACGTTATCAATTTGAGAAGCATTACAATAATCTGTAACAGTAACATATTGCCAACCAGCAACCAGGTCATTAACAGATGAACCAGTATTTGAAGAACCTGACCATGCATAATAAATGGTCGGTTTCCCATTAGTTACCGTAACACTTGCCTGTCCATCAGCGAGTCCGACACAACTAACATCAGAAGAAGACGAAATAACAATTGACATAGCTGTTTCGGCATCAATCTCAACAGAATCAATAATAGATATACAAAAATCTGTAACTGTTACATAATGCCATCCTGTATCAAGAGCAGTTGTTAATGCTGTAGTATCTCCATTATCCCAAAAATATTCATAAGGCGGAACTCCACTAGTAGTAAAAATAAAAGCTTCTCCTTCACTAAAATCAATACATGGGGTTGATTCACTTTCAGTAATAGATGCATTCATTGTTGGGAAATAATTCACTCTAACAGAGTCAATTAATGGAACATTGCAATAATCTGTTACTATAACATAATGCATTCCTATAGGCAATGTATTATTTATTGGGAAAGTGTCATTAACATGTGTTGACCATTGATAATCAAATGGCCCGACACCATCATTTGCTGTAACTATTGATTCTCCATCAGTACTTGTTTCACACAATACAATTATGCTGTGAGAATTCAATGTAATTGTGAGAGTTGGCATATAATCTACATTAATTTCATCGACAACAGTACCACATTGATCCATAACGCTAACATAATGTGTCCCTACTGTAAGATCGGAAGCAGTAGAATCAACACTCGTTGAAGATGACCAAGAATAAGTATAAGGTGAAACGCCATCAATAGGTGTTACAATTCCAAGCCCATCATTGCCGTATAAACAATTAATTATAATGCTGTCCGCATTCATTATTGTTTGTAATGGTGGTAAAGATATCATTTCAACAGAATCGACATAAGAACAACCATAATCATTTGTTACTGTTACAGTATGCCATCCTTCTGAAATATTTGAAATAGAATCATTATTATCACCAGTTGACCATGCATAATTAAAATTTTCTGCAATTGAAGGTTGTATAATTATTTCTCCATCATTCCCACCTGAACAAGTAACTGTATCAATAATATATGAAAAAGTAATCTCTCTACAACCATATTTTGCAATAAAAACATCTTTTTTACCGGAGAATGCATTTTCTAATGTATCATTTCCAATAAATAATGAATCTGAATTAAAGTAACCTGTTAAATATGTATTGCTATAATCATCAATAACAATATCTGAGGCGTTATCTATAAATTCGTCAACTGCTGTACCAATTTGTACTGCCTTTATTTCATTGCCAAAATAGTCATAAACACCAAAAAATGCTTCTTTATTTGTTAATGAAGAACTTGACAAAGTATCATTTGACCAATAAATTGTATCAGAAAATGCACCTGAAATTTGAACCATATTATTTTTCACATATATTCCAGATGAGTTATCATATCCAATAGAGCCACCTCCTTTTAACCATTGAATATCTCCGTTTAAAGTTTCAAATTTTGCTGTAAAAAAATCAGAATACCCATTACTTATAATCATTGTCAAATCCATCTGAAGTGTGTCTTCTATATATCCTGTAATGTATCCATTATCGTTTTCATCAATTGCTAAACCCCAACAAAAATCATCATTATTGTCCCCATAGCTTTTGGACCAAATTAAATTTCCCGAATTATCAATTTTATATACAGCAATATCATTTCCTCCATTACTTACAATTGTATCTTGTAGAGGACCTGTTTCATAAAATATTGTATCTTCAAAATGTCCGATAATGTAATATTCATTATTACTACAAACATCAATTGATGGTAAAACAATTTTGCCTCCTGAACTTATAAAATGCTTTGCAGATGATAAAACATATTTACCTGAGTTATCAAATTTTGCATAAAAATAATTTTTTTTGCCGTTAGCAACTAAGGTATCACAATTTGCTGCACCAATAGAATCTCCAAAAATTACTGAATCCTTAAATTGACCAATAACAGAAATAAAGCCATTAACATCA
The DNA here is from genome assembly GCA_964442075.1 of uncultured Bacteroidales bacterium. GTDB lineage: Bacteria > Bacteroidota > Bacteroidia > Bacteroidales > CAYTAU01 > CAYTAU01. The sequence continues at coordinate 1,338 of CAYTWH010000010.1, read as the reverse complement.
ACTGTTAAATCAATACCTTTCTGTGTGTTTGTTCCCCATCCTGCATTAATTACCCAGTCTAAACCACCACTTGGCATATACTTTGCGAGGAATGCATCTTTACTACTATATGCAGTAATTGAATCATTATCAAATTTTGCATCTCCTTCAAAACTTCCTGTTAAATAAGAATTTCCGCCTTGGTCAACAAACAATCCTTTTGGGTCGTCAATATTAATATTTCCGGCTACTTTTGACCATTTATAAACACCATTTTCATTAAATTTTGCAAGTAAAACATCTTTATCTCCATAAGACGTTTTATTATTTCCTGCTATATCAACTGAACCATATAACTCAATTAATGTATAAACATTGCTTAACGAATCAACTGCTATTGCCTTCGATTCAACATCTTCGACTCCAGACACATGGCTTGACCATAGCCATGATTGAGAATAACTGATATTATTAACTAATAATATTAAAGCGAGAATCGGGTATAATAATAAAAATTTCATATCAATATTTTTCTTAAAAATTTCAAAATAGGAATACAAATATATTATTAATATGTATTTTTTCAAATAATACATTAAGTTTATTTTGAATTATGTTAACAAAATATAAAAAGTTTGCTATAAATAAATAAAAAAACAGTATTTGTCTGTATTTTTAATTTTTTTTGTGTAATTTAGTTAATTATTATATTATATAATCAACATTTTGTTAAAGCGTTAAATTTAATTGTCTTATGAGAAATTTATTATTTTCAATTTTTATTATTTTTTCTTTTTATATTAGTAATACTACTTTTTCTCAAGTTCCGCAGGGAATAAAATACCAAGCTGTTGTCAGAAATGTACAAGGCAATATAATTGCGAATAATGATATTGGTATTAAAATTAGTTTAATTTCAAATTCAATTAATGGAAATATTGAATATCAGGAAGTTCACAATATTGTTACAAATGACTTTGGTTTGGTAAATATAGTTATAGGTCAAGGAAATTTATTATTGGGTAATTTTGAGCAAATTATTTGGGATAATAATATGTTTTGTAAAATTGAGCTTGATATTGAGAATACAGGAAACTTTGTAGAACTTGGTACTTCGCAAATTTTATCAGTTCCTTATGCTTTAAATTCAAATAAGTCAAAATACAGCACATATTCAGATACGGCATATTATGCGTATAACGAATCAATTTCTAATGATAAACAAATTAGATTTGAATTTGGACCTACAAATACATACGGAATAACCAATACAAATGGGAACATGCTAGATAAAGCTTCTCAGACTATTATTAAATTTAATAAAGATAATTATTCAAATGTAGGATCAATTGTTTTTGG